>CATKXO010000014.1 GCA_949840775.1 uncultured bacterium
GCGGTTCCCCGGCACGAAGTCAAAGCCCTCATGGTGGTGCATGATCTCCGGGTGGTCGCGGGGCATTGTCCCAGCCACAACGTCGTTCATGGCGTTGGCAAGGGTCAGGGACAGGTCGTGGGGCTTGCGCTGGCCCAGCATTTTGGTCAAATCACCCTGGGGGTCTACGTCCAGCAGGAGAACTTTTTTCCCGTCCAGCGCAAGACCGGCCCCCAGGTTGTAGACGGTGGTGCTTTTGCCAACGCCGCCCTTTTGATTTGCTACGCTTATCACTTTCGGTTTCGCCATTTTGGGGGTTCCTCCTTTCATAGATTTAGCCGCCTGCGGCGAAACAGACGGCTATGTACGGGCATGAAAAAAGCCGCCTTTCCCATGCAGAAAAGACGGCCTATCCAGTCGGGCGATATGTGATTTTAGGGGGCAATTCAAAGGGTGGCGCTATACCGTATGTCCGCATTTCCCGGTGTTTCGTCGTATCAAGGCTCATCCCCTGGTAGTAAATTCGTAGTAATTGGGGTGGTCTGTTGTCAGGAAATGCGAAGTAATGCGCTGTTTCACAAGGTTTTGCCGGTTCTCACAAAATATTTAAGCTAAATGGTATTGTGGATTAACACGCTAAAGGGCAATTATTTAAATTATATTAAAAATATAAATTATTTAGATAATATAATGCTTGCAAATTGTCAAATGTTGTGGTATAGTACAAATAAAGACACCACATATTGGAGTTATTGTATATGTATAATACTGTGAACGAGTTGGCAGTAGCCATAAAAGAATCAATCGATGAATATTGGCGCTTGGAAAAGAGTAAAGAGGAGCTGTATCGGGAAATCAAGAAGATCTTTGAGGAACCGAAACATTGCGGAATTGCTTTGCGGGGGATGGACTTCTCCGCTACTTTTGGGCAACGGCTCGGAAAGAAACGTAGTATGTTCTTGAAATCGATATTGAATCAGATTGATTGCGAAAAATTCCATTTTGATTGAATCGAGGAAATATCATGGTATTGTCAAAGGATGGTATTATATATTGCTGTCAGCATATGCACCTAATCGACAATTATTGCCTTGAAAATATTCAGACATGTAGCTATGACCTGAGAATGGGCGATCAATATTATTATTATAAAAAAGGAGATCACAAGGTCAAGATTTGCTCCCTGCGGCAAAATGAATCCTTGAAAATTCCGCCAAACGCGATATGTTATGTAATTACTGAGGAATCCGTCAATATGCCAAAGGACTTGACCGCGTCGATCTCTCTCTCCTTTGGACTGATTAAAAGAGGCGTCATGCTGGCGGCACAGCCTCCTTACGACCCGGGGTACCATGGAAAGACAGTCGCACTTTTACATAATCTGTCAAATGAGCCTGTAAAGATCAAGCGCGGGGACCATATTCTGAATATCATTTTTACAAAATTGAGCATTCCTGTGGATTCAAGCCAGCTGTACAATGGCAGCTACCAAAACCTCAGGGATTTGAAAGTCTACTGCGACGAGGTAAGGATTGGCGCGGTGTTTGAGTTGAACGCTGAACTCAAGAAAATACGCACACGGTTTTATAATTCCATCCCCACCATACTAACGATAATTACTGTCCTTATTGGCCTGATCACTCTGATCGTCACTGTGCCTCCCGTGGCAAGTTCCCTGGGTTTTGGCGGCAAGACAGAGGCATCCTCCGATACTGTGGACACAAATAACGTTCATCCGGAATTTTTTGTTGACAAGGACTCCAATACCATTACCGTGCGCATCGATGGACAAGACTATGAAATAGATATTAGGGATAGACCATAGTGTATGGATTGAATTCCAATAAATTGATTGAGTGGTAATATAATGAAAAATTATGATGTAGCAATCATCGGCGCGGGACCAGCAGGACTTTTTGCCGCGCACTATATCTTAAATCATTCCAAGTTGGCTTCCGTCCTCCTAATCGATATGGGAAACGCGATTCAAAATCGGAAATGCTGCGGAAGCTGTCAGACCTGCGCGGATAGGGATCGTTGCTGTATATTGTGCGGTGTCGGCGGAAGCGGGCTGTTCTCAGATGGAAAACTGATTTTGGATCTCCATTCCGGGGGAAAATTGGATTCAATTACCAACCTGAGTGACGAAAAAAGGGAATGGCTGAAGAAAGAGATTGTCGGTACCCTGAAACGGCACGATGGTAAGTCAAAGCCGGGACCTGGATTCTCAGTTCACAACCAGGAGGTGTGGCATAAGCGTTTTGGGGCGGAAGGCTTACATATTAAACATTACGATGTTTTACATATGGGTACGGCCAACTTACATCATATCACGACAGGTTTTGCAGAGGAGATTTGTGAAAGTCCTCGTCTCTGTTTGAAGCTTGGCTGTGAAATTGTCGGGGTGGAACCTGACCCGTACGGCCGATCAACCTTGTACACGAGCAAAGGAGAGTGCTTTTCCGCATCTAATGTAGTGTTTTCGGTTGGAAAGACCGGAAGTATATGGCTAAATAGCCTGTTTCAGAAAAACGGAATCGGTTTTAGCAAAGAAAATACATACATAGGGGTTCGGGTTGAAACCGCCCATGAGGCAATCAAGGAATTGTTTGATTATTGTTTTGATCCGAAAATATGGACTTATTACGGAGACAGAAAAGTCAAGACGCACTGCTTCTGCCGCCGGGGAGATATTGTCTGCGCCAATTATATGGGATTTTTGACCGTCGGTGGGCATACACGATTTACAGAAAACAATGATACGCCGTTGAGTCAACAATCTTTAAAGGGGAATTTTAATATACTCGTTTCAACAAGATGTTTAGACAGTGAAATACTCCAAATTCTGGAGTATTTTCGTCATATGAACCCCGATGGCATTGTAGTACAAAGGCTTCTGGACTTTCTGGATTCTGAGACGGCCATGACAGCAGAAAACACCGGTGCTACAGTGAGAAGCAAAACGGGAAATATCAGAAGTGCGTTGGATCGCCTTGAGTCTACTGGTACGATTATTGCCGATTTTATCCGGCGACTGGGTAAAATAGTTCCTGGCATTCTGAACGAGAACAGCCTCGTTTACGCGCCGGCCCTGGAGTGGTTTATGAATCGCGTCGCTGTCAATTCCAACATGGAGACATCCATAGAGGGCTGGTTCGCTGTGGGCGATGGGGCCGGATTGAGCCAGGGTATTGTACATTCTGCCGCTACAAGCATCATCGCCGCGGAGGAAATATGTCGACGAATAACAGAATAAATCCGCTTGCTCGTGATTTCTATTTGAGGGACGCCAACACGGTAGCTCCTGAATTGCTCGGAAAGCTGTTAGTACATCACTCTGCTAGCGGAATCACTTCCGGAATGATTGTTGAAGCTGAATCATATGTTGGCCCGTTTGACAAAGGATCACATTCCTATTTGAACAAAAGAACTGAACGAACAGAAATTCAATTTGGACTTGGCGGCTACGCATATGTATACACAATTTATGGAATGCACTCCTGTTTTAATGTTGTAACGAATACAATCGACAAGCCAGAGGTCGTATTAATCCGCGCACTTGAACCCGTGGATGGGCAGGATTTGATGTGCCAACGGAGAAATATGGATTATGGCATTGATTTATGTAATGGGCCAGGAAAGCTATGTCAGGCAATGGACATCACCAAAGAATTGTATGGATGTGATTTATGTGGGGACAAATTGTATCTGGTGCCATTTCAGCATATAGAAAAGAAGCAAATCATGGTATCACCGAGGATTAATATTGATTATGCCGATGAATGCAGAGATTATTTATGGAGGTATTTCATACAGGATAACCCATATGTGTCAAAGATTGCAAAACGATATAGTGAACAGAAAAAGCCTTACGGTATTTGACAGCTTAGCTCTGAACGAGTTTGTGAGACTTGCTAGACCATTTTATATCTTAAGCTATTGTAGCGTAAGGATTTTTGTCCCCATTTGCAAAAAATAAGATGAACCACAAATTTTCAAACAGATTAAATTTTAGTTGTAAACAGTATGATATTCCAAATCTGAACCCCTATGCCTCATTGTTATATGTGACCAGATTTGTGTTATCTTGAGTGCTCAGATTCGTCACCTGTTTTTCAAAAAACGTACAAGTGAGGAGCTAAGAAAACCCGTAATTGAATTGGTGGGAGTATTTTGGACAGTTTTTTCTAGACCGTCTAAAATACTTCTGCTATTTTTTATATGCCATAAAATGTCGATAACTTTGAACCCCGTTTTGCTGCAACGGATACAAGTCGATAATGTACAATGGTTGCGGTTTGGCTTTGGGCACAAACCCGGAGGCTGTATCTTTTTTGGCACCACAGGACAACCAAGAAATCACCTCAGTGAAAGCTGGGGTGATTTTTCCTTTGGCCGCAGAAATGCCGCAGAGGGAAGGGGATAAAACCGGGTTGAAAAATTTCTGAATCCCTGTATAATAATCACCATATAATCGCCATAGATGTGCGCTGCAAAGGACGCAACTATAAATCGAATGAGGAAAGGGACTACATATGGACAACAACAGACCAAGAAGCCGGGAGAAACACGTGGAGGGTCCCGGCAAAACGGTACAGAAACGGGGAGCGGGCCTGGGCACCGGCCCGGTGGGAGACCGGACCGGCTACAGTGACCGCAGGCAGAGCACCCCCTCCGAGACCAGGAGTGGGGGGACAAAGGGCGGAGGAGGCGCAAAGCTGATTGCCATTCTCCTTGTGATGCTGCTGGGCGGAGGCGGAGGTCTGACCGCCCTACTGGGTGGCCAGGGAGGACAGCAGGCCCAGAACAGCGGAACCACCGGCTGGAGCCAGGTGCCGGCCGGACTGGGGGGCAGCAGCGTCTCCACCGGATGGCAGAACCCGGCCAACACCGGAAAGCTGAACACCAGCCGGACCTCCGGGGCCCGGGAGCAGTACACCAGGCTCCTGGGGGACGGCAGAGACACCGTCACCGTCATGGTCTACATGTGCGGCACCGACCTGGAGTCCCGCAGCGGCATGGGGACCGCCGACCTCCAGGAGATGCTCAACGCCCGTTTCGGCAGCAGCCTCAACCTGCTGGTCTACACCGGCGGCTGCAAGGGCTGGAAGAACAATATGGTCAGCAGCTCGGTCAACCAGATCTGGCAGGTGAAGGACGGCAAGCTGGTCAGCCTGAAGAAGGATTTGGGCAGCGTCTCCATGACGGACCCCAATACCCTGGCCGAATACATCCGCTGGTGCGCCAAGAACTACCCGGCCAGCCGGTATGAGCTGATTCTCTGGGACCACGGCGGGGGCTCAGTCAGCGGCTACGGCTACGATGAGAAGTTTGCCTCCACCGGCTCCATGAGCCTGGCGGGCCTGGATACCGCCCTGAAAAACGCCGGGGTGAAGTTTGACTTTATCGGCTTCGACGCCTGCCTTATGGCCACTGCGGAGACCGCCCTGACCATGTCCCAGTACGCCGATTACCTCATCGCCTCGGAGGAGACCGAGCCCGGAGTGGGCTGGTATTACACCGACTGGCTTACCGCCTTCGGTGAGGACACCTCCATGCCCACCGTAGAGGTGGGAAAGTGCATCGTGGACAGCTTTGTGGACACCTGCGCCCAGAAGTGCCGGGGCCAGCTGACCACCCTGTCCGTGGTGGACCTGGCGGAGCTGGAGACCGCCCTGCCGGGAGTGCTGTCCGACTTCTCCAAGTCCACCGCCAAGCTTATTCAGGATAAAGAGTACCAGACCGTCTCCAACGCCCGCAATGGGGCCCGGGAGTTTGCCCAATCCAGCAAGATCGACCAGGTGGACCTGGTCCATCTGGCTTGGAACCTGGGCACTCCGGAGGGAAAGGCCCTGACGGAGGTGCTGCTGAGCGCGGTGAAATATAACCGCACCTCCTCCAACATGACCAATGCCTATGGGCTGTCCATCTACTTCCCCTACCAGAACAAGCGGACCGTCAAGCAGGCCGTATCCACCTATCAGCAGATCGGCATGGACAGCGACTACAGCAAGTGCATCCAGGATTTTGCCTCCATCCAGCAGGCCGGACAGGTGGGAACCGGCGGCAGCGGCTCTCCCCTGAACGCCCTGATGGGCCTGCCCGGAGGCGGCTCCGGCGGCAGCGCGGACGCCATTTCCGCCCTGCTCCAGGCGGCGTTGGGCAGCGGCCTGCTCAGTGACCGCTCTCTGGATATCGAGCAGACCGCCCAGTATGTGGCAGACAACCACCTGGACGATGCCGACCTGACATGGAAAGACGGCGTTCTCCGTCTCACCGAGGACCAATGGTCTCTGGTCCAGAGCCTGGAGCTGAACCTGTTTTATGACGACGGTCAGGGCTATATCGACCTGGGACTGGACAACGTCTATCAATTTGACGACGGCGGCGGCCTGCTGGGGGGCAACGAGGGCACCTGGCTGGCTATCGACGGCCAGCCGGTGGCCTACTACCACACCGCCACCGTGGACGACGGGACAAATTACTCCATCACCGGCCGGGTCCCGGTGCTCCACAACGGCAGCCGGGCCGAGCTGATCCTGGTGTTTGACAACGAGCGGCCCCAGGGCTTTGTGGCCGGGGTCCAGAGTGTCTACCTAGGCGGCGAGACGGAGACGGTGGCAAAGAGCCAGACCGAGCTCCAGGCCGGCGATACGCTGGAGTTCCTGTGCGACTACTACAGCTACAGCGGGGATTACCAGGACAGCTATCTGCTGGGAGAGCCGCTGACCGTTACAGAGGCGGAGCTGACCGTCAGCGATGTGCCGCTGGAGGGCAGCACCCAGGCCACATACTGCTTCACCGACCTGTACAACCAACGCCACTGGACGCCGGCGATCCAGTAACGCCCAAATCTTTTCTTTTTCGCGTTCCCACCTCCTCACGGGGGAGGGAACGCGAAATTTTTGGACAATATAATAGAAGTGCAATCCTGACAGGAATTAAGCTTGTATTTTCCTCCAAAATATCGTATGATAGAGGCAGATCATCCAGGCAATCACACATAAAGGAGGTCATCCTATGGAAGAGAAAAGAACCATCAGGGTCACGGTAGACGGAGCGGAATACTCCTATCCCTACGGAACGCCTTACCGCACCATTGCGGCAGACTTTCAGGACCGGTATCCTTACGACATCCTGCTGGTCAACCGGGGCGGAAAGCTCTGTGAGCTCCACAAGGTCCTGGACCGGGACTGCTCGCTGAAAATGGTCACCGCCCAGGACAAGCCCGGCATCCAGACCTATGAGCGCAGCGCGGTCTTCCTGATGCTGAAGGCCTTCTACGACGTGGCGGGCCGGGAAAACGTGGAGCACCTCTCTGTGGAGTACTCCCTCAGCAGCGCCCTATTCATCCTGGCCAAGGGCAATTTTGTTCTGGACCAGGCCCTGCTGGACCGGGTGGAGGCCCGGATGCGGGAGCTATCCACCCAAGCGCTGCCCATCGAAAAGCAGTCCATCAGCACCGACGATGCCATGGAGCTGTTCCGCCAGGCCGGGCTGGTCCACAAGGCCCAGCTCTTCAACTTCCGGATCAACTCCCGTGTCAACATCTACTCCCTGGACGGCTTTTTGGACTACTTCTACGGCTATATGGCCCCCGACACCAGCTACATCCGATGCTTCGGCCTGGAGCTGTTTGAAAACGGCTTTGTCCTCCGCCTGCCCACCCAGAAGGACCCCGGGCACCTGGGGGACTTCCGGCCCTCTATCAAGGTGTTCCGGGAACTCTCCCAGTCCACTCTGCGCTCCCAGGCGCTGAACGCCTCCAACGTGGCGGAGCTGAACACCACCATCGCCCAGGGCGGAGCGACGCCGCTGATCCTGGCCCACGAGGCCATGATGGAAAAGAAAATCGGCGACATCGCCGCGGAGATTGCCTCCCGGAAAGATGTCCGGTTCGTGATGATCGCGGGGCCCTCCTCCTCGGGCAAGACCACCTTCTCCCACCGGCTGTCCACCCAGCTGCGCTCCTGCGGCCTGCGGCCCCACGCCATCGCCACCGACAACTACTTTGTGGACCGGGACAAGACCCCTCGGGACGAAAATGGCAACTACGACTTTGAGGGCCTGGGGGCCATGGACGTGGAGCAGTTCAACACCGACATGGTCCGCCTGCTGAAGGGCGAGACGGTGGAGCTGCCCACCTTCAACTTCAAGAAGGGCGCCCGGGAGTACAACGGCAATTTTCTCGCCCTGGGGGAGGGCGACGTGCTGGTCATTGAGGGCATCCACTGCCTGAACGACCAGTTCACCCACTCCCTGCCCAAGGAGAGCAAGTACAGGATTTATATCAGCTGCCTGACCACCCTGAATATCGACGACCACAACCGCATCCCCACCACCGACGCCCGTCTCCTGCGGCGGATTGAGCGGGACGCCAGGACCAGAGGGCACAGCGCCCAGGCCACCATTCGGATGTGGCCCTCTGTCCGCCGGGGAGAAGAGAACAATATTTTCCCCTTCCAGGACAGCGCCGACACGATTTTCAACTCCGCCCTGATCTATGAGACCGCTCTGCTCAAGCCCTATGTCCAGCCCCTGCTCTTCGGCGTCCCACGGGACAGCGAGGAGTATATCGAGGCCAAGCGCCTGCTGAAATTCCTGAACTACTTCCTGTCCATCCCCGCCGACGATGTCCCAAAAACCTCCCTCATGCGGGAGTTCATCGGCGGGGGCTGCTACCACGTCTGACCGGGGGTATCACTATGACACCCACCTATAGCCAGATGGGGGATCGGCTGGAGGAGATCGCCGGCCGGTTCCCGGATGCCTTCTTCCAGGACCTGGACGGCGGTATCCAGCTGGAGGAGCAGGAGCTCCCCGACCCGGACTTTCCTCCGGGGGAGATGTACATCATGGGGGAGTACGTCCACGATGCGCTGGGCCGGTATATCCTGCTCTACTACGGCTCCTTTGCCGCACTGCTGTCCGGCGAGGACGAGGAGGGCTGGAAAGACGAGATTTTCGCCACTGTGGCCCACGAATTTACCCACCACCTGGAGGAGACCGCCGGGCTCCACGCCCTGGACGACAAGGATATGGCTTTTTTACAGGAGGCGCTGGAGGAATACGGGGAGGAGAATATATAATGCTGTGTCCATGGTGTAATCAGGAGATGGCGAAGGGCTTTTTGCAGAGCTCCAGGAGTCCGATCTTCGGCCCAGAGAAACGGGAGATGGCCCTCTGGCCCCCGAAGGAGGGAGAGGTCAAGCTGACCAAGCAGTTCTGGAACATGGGCTGTACTCCCGCCTGGCACTGTGCCAAATGCAAGCGGGTTGTGGTGGAGTATGAGTAAGGTGACCGGCCGTTTCGCCCCCAGTCCCAGCGGCCGGATGCACCTGGGCAACCTGTGGTCCTGCCTGCTGGCCTGGCTGGCCGCCCGGAGCGCCGGCGGCGGGATGGTCCTGCGCCTGGAGGACCTGGACCCCGACCGCTGCCGGCAGGAGTACTGCGACCAAGTGATGCGTGACCTGGAGTGGCTGGGCCTGGACTGGGACGGCCGGCCGGTTTACCAGTCCAGGCGGACGGAGGCATACGCTTGGGCCTTTCAAACGCTGGAAAAGCAGGGGCGAATCTACCCCTGCTTCTGCACCCGGGCGGAGCGGCTGGCCGCCTCTGCCCCCCACCGGTCCGACGGGACCGCCGTCTACGACGGGCGCTGCGGGCGGCTGTCCCCGGCGGAACGGGAGGCGCTGTTCAAGGTCCGCCGCCCCGCCTGGCGGGTGCGTGTCCCGGATGAAGAGATTTCCTTTCCCGACCGGCTGCAAGGATACTTTTCCGAGCAGCTGGCCCGGGACTGCGGGGACTTTATCCTCCGCCGGTCTGACGGGGTGTACGCCTATCAGCTGGCCGTAGTGGTGGACGACGCCTGCATGGGGGTAACCCAAGTGGTGCGGGGGAGCGACCTGCTGTCCTCCACCCCCCGGCAGCTCTGGCTCCAGGAACAGCTGTCCCTGCCCCACCCGGAGTACGGCCATTTGCCCCTCCTCCTGGCCCCCGACGGCCGCCGCCTGGCCAAGCGGGACCGGGATTTGGAGCTGGGCCAGCTTCAGGGACAGTACACCGCCCCGGAGCTGGTGGGCCGGCTGGCCTGCGCCGCCCGCCTCATCGACCGCCCCCAGGCTATTACCCCCCATGAGCTGATTCCCCTCTTTTCCTGGGAAAAGCTGCCAAAAGAGGACATGACCATCTCTGTTTAAAAATTTCCCGCCCGAAAGGGCGGGAAATTTTTACTGTGACAGATTATGCTTTCTGCTTCTTGGCCTCCAGATAGTCGTTGAGCTCGGTGTTCAGCACGTCAGTGATAAACATATGGCCGGGGGCGTGGGTGATGACGATGGGGGGCTTGGCGTTCTCCACGGCGGCCTGGGGGGTGACGCCGCAGGGCCAGAAGACGGTGATCTCGCCGGGGTAGATGTCCACCGCCTCGCCGTAGTCGGGCTTCATCACGTCGGCCACGCCCACCCCGGCGGCGTCGCCCATATGGACGGGAGCGCCGTGGACGTTGGGCATCTTCACGGTGATGTCGTAGGCCTTCTTGGCGTTCTCCGGGGTCATGGGCCGCATGGAGCACACCATGGGGCCCTCAAAGGGGCCGGCCTTCACCGTCTGGATGTTGGTCTTGTACATGGGCACGTTGCGGCCCTGGGCAATGTGGCGCACCTCAATGCCCTCCCGGATCAGCGCCTCCTCAAAGGAGAAGGAACAGCCGATGAGGAAGCCCACGTAGCCCTCCTTCCAGTACTCGGTGGCGTCGGTGAGCTCCTTGGTGAACACACCGTTCTCATACACCCGGTAGCGGGGAATGTCGGAGCAGATGTTGCCCCCCTCCCCCATGTCGTGGGTCTCCGGGGTGCCCTTGATGATCTCCAGGATGGGACAGGGGAAGGGGTTGAGCTTAGCGTACTCCTCAAAGTCAGCGGCGTACTCCGGGGGCAGGATGACCAGGTTGGCCTGGGCGTAGCCCCGGCACATGCCGGCGGTGGGGAAATCGATAACGCCCTCCCGGATGAGCTTGCGGACCTCAGACGGCTTCATGTCGATATAGGGGGTGATATCAAATGCCATGATGTTCCTCCTTCATTTGATTTTGTGGGACCCACCGCCCTCGGCGAGTCAATTCACAGTTTTTGGCCCGCCCAGGGGGGCGGGCCCCACAGGCAGATCAGGCATTGATTTTGCTCAGCGCCTTCTGGGCGGCCCGCTGGGCCAGCAGCAGACCCTGGGCGTACTCCACGGGCACCTTGACAAACTGCACCTTGTCCCCCGCCTTCAGCTGGGCCAGGATGCGGAAGTCGGCCGTGATGACGGTGGCAATCTTGGTGTAGCCGCCGGTGGTCTGGCGGTCGCCCAGCATAATAATGGGCGTGCCGGCGGAGGGCACCTGGATGGCACCGAAGGCGATGCCGTCGGAGATGATGTCGCCGCCCTCCTTGTGGGCAATCACGGGGCCGTCCAGACGGCAGCCCATGCGGTCAAACTCGGGGGTAACAGTGTAGGTGCCGCTGAGGAAGGTGTCAATGCCGGCGCCGGTGAAGTAGTCGTCCTGGGGGCCCATTACCACCCGGAGGGTGTACACCGGCTTGGGGGCGAACTCGGGCTTGAGCACCCGGTCCTCCATCCGCTTGAGGGTCTCCACAGGGGCCCGGAAGCCGATGACATCACCCTTCTCCAGCTTGCGGCCCTTAAAGCCGCCGATTTTGGCTTTCATATAGGTGGACCGGCTGCCCATGGTGAGGGGGATGTCCAGCCCGCCGGCAAAGGCGATAAAGGCCCGGCAGCCCGCCTTGGGGGCGGTAAATTTCAGCACCTGGCCCGCTTTCACAGCCACGGCCTGGTAGCCGGGGACAGCCTTGCCGTCCAGGGTGGGACCCAGGTCGCCGCCGGTGATGGCGATGACGTTGGCCTTGTCAAACTGGAGCTGGGGCCCCATCATAGTGCACTCCAGCACCGCCTCCTCCTGGCCGTTGCCCGCCAGAATGTTGGCCAGGGCGGCGGACCGGGGGTCCATCACTCCGGACACTGACACGCCAAACTGCTGGTATCCGATGCGTCCCTGGTCCTGGACAGTGGTGAGCAGGCCGGGGTTCAATACGGTGATACTCATTTTCCGCCCTCCTTCCTGGGGTGACGCTTGACCTGATAACCCTCAGCTGCCTCCTGAGCGGCGATTCTGTCAAACTCCGCCTGGTCGATGGCGTAGAACTTGATATACTGGCCTGCCTGAGGCAGGATGGGGGTCTTCCGGTTGGCATCGTACATCCGGACGGGGGTGCGGCCAATCAACTGCCAGCCGCCTGGGGAGTCGATGGGGTACACGCCGGTCTGAGAACCGGCGATGCCCACCGACCCGGCGGGAATCTTCACCCGAGGGGTCTTCAGCCGGGGTGTGGCGATGGCCTCGTCCATGCCGCCCAGGTAGGTAAAGCCAGGGGTAAAGCCCAGCATATAGATGAGATACTCGGTGGAGGTGTGGATTTTGATGACCTCCTCCTCTGTCTTGCCCGCATGCTCGGCCACAAATTTCAGGTCGGGGCCCATTTCCTCCCCGCCGTAGAGAACGGGAATCTCCAGTACCTCGCTGGGGGGAATGGTAATCTTATCCAGCTGACCCAGCAGTCCCTTCAGCTTGTCCATCAGGGGGGCGTAACGGATGACCTCCGGGTCATAGTGGACCATAAGGGAGCGGTAGGTGGGCACCGTCTCCACGATGCCGGGGATGTCGCTGTTGCTCAGGGCGATGTTGAAAGCGCGGATTTGGGCGTTGATGGACTCGCTGATCTCGTTGCCGAACTCCACGCAGACAGAAGTATCACCCGTAAGGAGAAATCTTACGTCAGCCATAGGCGGCTCCTTTCCAGGACAGGCCGGACCGGAAACCGGCCCGGCCTGTGTAATGTGAAATAGGGATTAGCCGAAGAGCTTCATGATGCCGGGGACGGCCTTAATGCCCACATAGGCGGAGATGAGGACCACGACCAGGCCCAGAACGGTGAGCCACATGGGGTGCTTGTAGTCGCCCACAATCTTCTTGCTCCGGGAGGCGGCCAGCATGCAGGCCAGGGAGATGGGCAGGATCAGGCCGTTCACCGCGCCGGCAATGATGAGCAGCTGGGCGGCGTTGCCCACGATGACCATCATCAGAGTGGAGAAGGCGATGAAGCCCACCACGAACCACTTCTCATACTTCATGATGAAGGGGTGCAGGGTCTTCAGGAAGGAGACGGAGGTGAAAGCCGCACCCACCACGGAGGACACGCCCGCAGAGAACAGGCACAGGCCGAAGAGCCGGTAGCCCAGGTCGCCGGCGGCCAGCTTGAAGGCCTCAGCGGCGGGGTTGGAGGCGCCAATGATCTGCTCGGCGTTGCCGGCAATCCAGGTGGAGCCGGCGGTGCAGGTGCCCAGAACAGCCAGGAACAGCAGGATACGGACCACGCCGGAGGTGCACACGCCCTGGATAACGGAGCGGCGGAAGTTGCCCGCGCCCTCAACGCCAGCGTCCACCAGGCGGTGAGCGCCGGAGAAGGGGATGTAGCCGCCGCAGGAGCCGCCCAGCAGGGTGGTCAGGGCCACGAACATGGTGGGGAACTTGCCGAAGGAGACAGCACCCTTGGCGACCTCGCCCATGGGGGGCTTGGAGATGACGGCCACCACCAGAACGGTGATGAGGATGACGGCGGCCAGAACGGTGGCCACCTTGTCCATGATGGTCTTGGCGTTCTTGTTCAGGAAGATGATGATGCCCAAACAGCCGGCCACCACAGCGCCCACCTTTTCAGGCAGGCCGATCATGGCGTTGAAGCCCAGGGCCACGCCGCCCACGTTGCCCACGTTGAAGGCCAGGCCGCCGATGGCCACGATAATGGCCAGGAACACGCCCAGGCCGGGCAGCAGCTTGTTGGCGATATCCTGGGCGCGCATGCCGGACACGCCGATGATGGACCAGATGTTCATCTGGGCGGTGATGTCCATGAGGATGGCCACCAGGATAATCATGATCAGGGGTGCGCCGTACTGGGCGGTAAACTTGGAAGTCTGGGTCAAAAAGCCGGGGCCGATGGCGGATGTGGCCATCAGGAAGGCCGCGCCGAACAGGACCGACATACTGGCCTTAGCGGCAGGCTGGTTGTTGTTACTCATTTAAGTACCTCCAAAGTAGTTCAGTTTTTCTCTCTCTTGTAAAACGAACACTTGTCATTTGCTCCGCAAATGACATCTCCTTTGTCAAAGGAGATTATTTCTCTATTTCTTTTTATTCCAGATAAGTTTACAGATCAAACAATGTCTGCAATGGGGGCGATGGTGACGCCCTCGGCCTCCAGCCGGGCCCGGATGTTCTTGACGAACTCCACCGCGGAGGGGTTGTCGCCGTGGACGCAGATGGAATGGGCGTCGATAGAGACTTCCTCGCCGGTGATGGCGGTGACCTTGCCCTCGGTGACCATGCGGATGGTGCGGGCAATGGCCTCGTCCTTGTCGTGAATCACCGCGCCGGGCTTGGAGCGGGGCACCAGGGAGCCGTCGGCCTGATAGGCCCGGTCCGCAAAGACCTCACTGGCGATTTTCAGGCCCACCTGCTTGCCGGCCTCCAGCATTTTGCTGCCGGCCAGGCCCAGCAGGATCACGTCCTTGTCCACGCTGGCAATACCCTCGGCGATGGCCATAGCCAGGTCCATATCCTTGCCGGCCATGTTATACAGGGCGCCGTGGGGCTTTACATGCTGAAGCTTCACGCCGTTGGCGGCAGTAAAAGCCAGAATCGCACCCATCTGGTACTGGATATAGGCCTTGGCCTCCTTGGGGGAGCAAACCATATTCCGGCGGCCGAAGCCCATCAGGTCCGGGAAGCCGGGGTGGGCGCCCACCGCAACTCCGGCGGCCTTGCAGGCGGCCACCGTCTTGTCCATCACCAGCGGGTCGCCGGCGTGATAGCCGCAGGCCACGTTGGCGGAGGAGACATGGGCAATCACCGCTTCGTCCATACCAATGGTATAGGCGCCAAAGCTCTCACCCAGGTCGCTGTTCAGGTCTACTTTGTACATGGGAAATTCCTCCTTACAAAACAGATTCGGAGGCTTCCGGCAGTCTCTCTCTAAAACTGCCCGTTGTGAAGCCTATCGTACAGGCCATATATTACCACAAAACGTTCTAAAAAGCAACAGAAAGTTGTTGAGATGTTACAAAAACCAGCGGGCAGCCCCTCCGGGCCGCCCGCTTTCGTACTTTTTTACTCTAATTCGGCAGTTTTTTATGGTTTTGTTCCCACATACTGTCAGCAGTACCTGGCAATGGCATCCCGGATCATCTCGTGGACCTGGGAAACGATGGGCCGGTCGCCCTCCTCCAGCTCCAGCAGGGGGGCGCGGACGCCGCCCACGTCGGGGCCGCCCTGGAGGCGGATGACCTCCTTGATAACCGCGTACAGATTGCCCTGAGCGGCACACATCTTGTAGATGATGCGGCAGCACTCGTTCTGGACTTCCTGGCCTTTGGCCAGCTCACCGGCCTGGAAGCAGCGGAAAATCTCCAGGTACAGCTCGGGCATGGCGGCATAGGTGCCGCCGATGCCGCCCCCCGCCCCGGCGGCCAGACCGGACAGCAGTTGCTCGTCCGGACCGTTGAAGACAAAGGCACCCTCGTCGCGCCACATCTGGATATCCTGCACCGGCATGGAGGAGTTCTTCACCCCGATCACCCGGGGATTTTTCAGCATCTCCTGGAGCAGGGGCACCGACAGGGCCACCCCGGCCAGCTGGGGGATGTTGTAAATGACAAAATCCGTGTTGGGGGCGGCGGCGGAGATGTCGTTCCAGTATTTTGCAATGCCCTTGGGAGGCAGGTGGAAGTAGATGGGCGGGATGGCGGCGATAGCGTCCACCCCCAGGCTCTCCGCGTGGGCGGCCAGCTCCCGGCTGTCTGCGGTGTTGTTGCAGGCCACATGGGCGATGATGGTCATCTTGCCGCCCACCTCAGCCATCACGTTCTCCAGGGTCTCCTTGCGCTCCGCCACGCTCTGGTAGATGCACTCCCCGGAGGAGCCGCCCACATACAGGCCCTTGACCCCCTTGTCCAGCAGATACTTGGCCAAGGCCCGGACGGCCTGGGCGTCCACCCTGCCCTCCTTGTCGTAGCAGGCGTAGAAAGCGGGGATAATCCCCTGATATTTGGAATAATCTTTCATTTTTTCACTCCCCTTATCCCTTTACCGCACCCATGGCAATGCCCTGGGTAAAATACTTCTGGAAAATTAGGAATATTGTGATGATGGGCACCGAGGCCATGGCCGCGCCTGCCATCAGCAGGCCGATGTCGGTGGAGGTCTCCGCCTGGAGGGTGGCAATACCCATGGAGATGGTGTAGACATTATTGGCGTCCAGCATGACCAGCTGCATAAAGTAGTCGTTCCAGCAGTTGATGAAGGTGAAGATGGCCAGGGCGCCGATGCCCGGCTTAATCATGGGCATGACCACGGTAGTAAACGTGTTCCACTCGCTGGAGCCGTCGATTCGGGCGGCCTCCAGAATCTCTCCGGGGATGCCCTCGGAGAACTGCTTCATCAGGAACACGCCGAAGGGCCAGCCCACCGTGGGGAAGATCACCGCCCACAGGCTGCCGTAGAGCCGCAGGCCGGACATCTCCTTCAGCAGGGGGATGAGGATAACCTGCTTGGGCAGGGCCATGGCGCACACGATGAGGGAGAACAGCAGGGCCCGGCCGTTAAACCGCTTCTTGGCCAGGGCGTAGCCCGCCATGGCGGCGGTGACACAGGTAATGACCATGGCCGCTACCGCCATAAACACCGCATTGATGAGCCACCGGAAGGCGGCGGGGGCGTCCGGCCCGGCGAACAGCACCACCCGGTTCTTCTCCGGATTGGTGAAGCTGCCGAAGGGCATGAAGATCTCCCACAGGGGGGCGGTGCGCTGCTTGAACAGGGCCTTGAAATTGTCAGTCACCCACTCGGTGGGCCACCAGGTCGGCTGGGGGGAGTTGTTGACCGCGCTGGACTTGAAGGCGCCGGTGATAATCCAGTACAGCGGGAAGGTAAACAGGAATGCCAGGATAATCAGGATAATGAGGGACACGATCCGATAGGCGCGGCTGCGGCCGCTTTGAATTTTCATACCAGCACCCCCTTACTTCTCTTTGGCCAGCTTGAACTGGACGGCGGACAGGAGCCCAATGAAGATGGCCAGCACCACGCCCATGGCGTTGGCGTAGCCGAAGTGGCCCGCCTGCTCGGTGAGCTTGAAGGCGGTCCAGTAGATGCGGTACATCACCGTGTCGGTGCCCGCGCCGCCCTTGGTCAGCAGCTGAATCAGGGCGAAGCACTGGAAGGAGTTGATGGTGGTGATGACCAGGATGTACAGGGTGGTGGGCATCATCTGGGCCCATTTCACCTTCCAGAACACCTGCATCTCGGTGGCGCCGTCCACCTGGGCGGCCTCAATGAGGGTGGTGTCCACGTTGCCCAGGGCGGAGACATACAGCACGATAGGCTGGCCCACCGAGGTGGTGAACAGGATCAGGATGATACAGCCCAGGGCGAACCGCTCATCGCCCAGCCAGTTAATCCGGCCCTCAATCAGCCCCAGTCCCTTGAGCACGTAGTTGAAGATACCGTAATAGTTGTTATACATCCAGGCCCAGACCACGGTGACGGCCACCGAACCGGTGACCACGGGCAGGTAGAAGATGCACCGGAAGGCGGACAGGACGGGGCCCTTCATCTTGTAGATGGCGGAGGACACCCACAGGGAGAAAGCGCACACCGTGGGCACGCTGACGATGACAATGACGAAGGTGTTCTTCAGCGCGGCCAGAAAGTCCTTATCGCCCCACAGCCGGACAAAGTTGTCCAGACCGATGAAGCTGCCCCCGATCAGGCCCGGGTCGTGCATATTGGTGTCGGTCAGGCTGGTCAGGATACAGATAATCATGGGGATAACCACAAAGCCGATGAAGAAAATCAGGCAGGGCAGCATAAACAGGTAGCCGGCGATATTTTCCCGCCGCTGCAGGGCCCGGCTCATGGGCTGCTTTGACTGTTTTGCCAAGCTCAACACTCCTTTACAACTGGGATGGCGCCCCGGACCGGGGCAGGTAAACTAAGCGCGCCCCTCTCCCGCCCTTCGCGGGAGAGGGGCGCGAAAACCCTTATCTCTTGCTTATGTTCTTGGACGCTCAGCCCGCGGCGGCGGCGTTGGCGTTGGCCACGTGCTCAGCCACGGAGGCGGCGATGTCCTCGCCCTTGCCCACCTTCTGGAGCATGTTCCACCACTCGGTCCGGGCGCCGGCCCAGCCCTTGGTGATCTGGTAGTAGTCGCCCAGGTTGGGCAGGATGACCTTGTTGTAGTCGGTCATGATGGCGTTGTCGGCGAAGATGTTGGACAGGTCGGTGCCCTCAGCGGCGGAGCGGGCGGAGAAGAAGTTGGAAATCTTGGCGGCGTCGGCGGCGTGCTCGCTGTCGCAGAAGTACTTGACGAACTGCTTGGCGGCCTCGATCTTGGCGTCGTCGCCGTTGTTAAAGATGCCCAGGCCCCAGATACCGCCCTGGAGGACGGGAGTGCCGTCGGGAGAGGGGAAGTTCATGCAGACGATCTCCTGGCCGTTCATGGTCTTGCCGGGGTCGCCGTGGGCGCTGGCAGGGTCAAGCTGCTGGGCGATGTTCCAGCAGAAGGCCATGTCCAGAATCTCCTGATACATCAGCTTCAGCTCGTCGCCGCCCTCGAGGGAGGCGTCAAAGGCGATGCCCTTCATGTTCTTCAGCTGCTCCAGAGCCTTGATGTTGTTGGGGTCGTCCCAGGTGTAGGCGGTGTGCTCGGCGTTGGTGAAGGTGCCGCCGTACATGTTGTTGATCAGCGCCCGGGTGCCCTGGTCGCCGCCCTGGCCCTTGCAGTAGATGGCGGCCACGGTGTCGCCCTTCTTGGCGTACAGGGCCTCAACGGCCTTGATGAAGCCCTCGGTGGTCCAGGTGTGATTGTCCAGGTTCAGATACTGGTCGGCGCCGGCCGCCTTAAAGGCGTCCAGGTTGATGCCCATGCAGTGAGCGGTGATGAACATGGGGTACTGATAGACCTTGCCGTCGGCGCTGGTGCAGGCGGCAAGGGCGGCGGCGTTGATCTCGCTCTTGTCGGTGGCGTCGATCATGTCAGACAGGTCCACCATGTAGCCCTTGGCGCCCCAGTTGGCCACCAGGCGCTCGGGACCTTCCATAATCAGGTCGGGGGCCTTCTTGGCGGTGATAGCGGTGTTCACCTTGTCGTCGCCGTCGGCATAAGCCAGCCACTCCAGGTTGACCTTGATGCCGGTGTCAGCGGTAAACTGGTCGATCAAGGGCTTGACATCGGCCTCGTTGGACCAGCCGCCCACGGGATAAATCCACGCGGTGATCTCGGTGGCGCCGGCGGGCGCGGGGGTGCTGGCTGCGGGCGTGCTGGAGGCAGGCGTGCTGGCTGCGGGGGTGCTCTGAGCGGGCTTCTGGCCTCCGCCGCAGGCGGCGAGGGAGAGGGCCATGGCTGCGGCCAGAGCCGCTGCGACAATTTTTTTCATCTTCATTGCAGTTCCTCCTTCAATTTCACAAAAATTTTAGGTGCAAGGCTGGGGTCAATGTGTAAATTATACAAGAAGTCCGGCTCTCTGTCAATCAAAATCGAAAGTTTTTATGAAAAGACTGCATTTTCAGTGGAAGCAACAAAAATAATTTCGATTTTTGTGCAGTTTGCCCAGATTTTTCCGGAAACTCCGCCGGGTTTTGCCCTACCAAACAAGGGCAACGCCGCCAAAGGCACGCTATTCCGGCATATCCTCCCTCTCTTCCGGGGCCGCCTGTCCCTCCCGGGCCAGCTCTGGAGAGTACTTCCGGAAGATGCGCTCGGTAAACAGGGAGACCAGCAGCATGGCGGTCACAGGTATAAAAACCACCGGCCACCACCGGCTCAGGCAGAGCGCGACGCTCTGGGCCGTCAGAAGCACCACCACAACGGTGCTGGGCAGGTGGGCGGCGGTGAGCTGGAACGCGGTATGAAACAGGTCCCTCACTCCATACTCGAACCGGCCCAGCAGGGGAAACAGCCAGCACAGCACCCCTGCCGGCAGCATCAGGGCAAAGTACTGGGCCACATACAGGATGTAGAGCAGTCCCCCCACCCTCGTCCCGTACCACCGGACGATATGGTGAAGCCCCAGCACCAGGGCCGCCGCCGGCAGGACGATGAGAGTGGCTTTCAGCCCGGTTTTCAAGTTGTCCCGAAAGGAGCGCAGGTAATCTCCAAAGGCTCCGCTCTCCCTTCCCCGGACGCACTTGACCACGGTATGGTACAGCGCCGCCGTGGCCGGGCCGATGGTCACCACCGGCAGGCACAGGGCAATCCACAGCACAGACAGCCCCACCACATCCACCAGGGTGGACAGCCAGACCCATATTCCTTTTTCCGGGTTAAAAAATTCGCCCACTGCAATCTCCTTACACGCACTTCTGGGTCAGCGCCTTGGCCACCGACTGGCGGTTGCGCTCCACCCGGTCCGGGTCCCGGCGGACAAACTCGCTGAGGAGGACCTCCACCACGTAAATCTGGGCAATAAAAGCGGAGGAGGAGCCGAACTGGAAGGGCTGCTCGTTGGGGCCGCACAGCAGCACTGTGTCAGCATAGGCGCTGGCCGGGGAGTTGAGGTAGCGGGTCACCAGGATCAGCTTGGCCCCCCGGCCCCGGATGATCTCCGCCGCTTCCAGCACCTCATGGGTGGCGCCGGAGTGGGAGAAATACAGCACAACATCCTCCCTGGACAGGGTGGACAGCACCACCGCCTGCATATGGGAGTCCTGAATGGTCTTGAACTTGGGGGAGGTGGTGGAAAACTGGGCCCAGGCTGCCAGGGCCACCACCGAGTGGTTGCCCTGGCCCAGGCAGACCACCTGACCCGCCCGCTGGAGCAAATCCACCGCGCGCGTGACCGCCCCCTCGTCCAGCATGTGATAGGCGTTGTTCAGTTCGTCCTGGAGGGCGTGGAGCACCTTGCCCATGACCATAGCCTGGGAGTCCTCCGGAAGGATTTCTCCCGTCAGCTGGCTTATGTTGGACCCGGCGGGCAGAGCCGCCCGGGCCAGCTCCAGCTTGAAGTCGTTGAAGCCGGCCAGCTTCAGCTTGCGGCAGAACAGAGACACGGTGGACACCGCCACCTCGCACTCCGCACTCAGGTCGGTGATGCTGATGTACTGGGTCTCCTTCTGGTGCTCCAGCACGTAGTCCACGATCTTCCGCTCCGACCGGGTGAAGCTGTCGTATTCCTGAAGCATCTGGGCCAGGATGTTTTTCTCCACGGTATACCTCCAGATTGTATCGGTGGGGCCCGCCGCCTTCAGCGGGCCATTTGGGATTGGGATGACCCGCCCAGGGGGGCACATAATAATTTACTGTGCCAAAATCTCGTCCATCATCTTGTCCACCAGAATCATGCTCCTGGGCATGTGGAAGGGGCCCTTGAAGGTGCTGCCCTTGGTGCTGGGCATGGTGGGCAGGCCGTCCCGGCGGAGGTAGCCGTACCACTCGCCGTACAGGGGATCGGAGAAGTGCTCCTTGCAGTAGTCCACGGTCTTATAGAACCAGTCCAGGTACTTCTCCTCGCCGGTGTCCCGGTAGAGCATCAGGGAGGCAATCAAAATCTCGTTGTGGGGCCACCACAGCTTCATGTCGTGCTCGTAGGCCTCCGGGGGCTTGCCCAGGCAGTCGGTGAAGTAGAGCAGCCCGCCGTACTCATTATCCCAGCCGGCGGCGATGGCCCAGTCGAACATCTGGGCCGCCTTTTTTACCAGCTCCCTGTCCCCGGTGCGCTGGGCGTGCTCCAGCAGGAACCAGACCCCCTCGATGTCGTGGCCGGGGTTGACGGTGCGGCCCTCGGTGTAATACAGCCGGGGATTGCCCTCCGGGTCCACGTTCTCCAGGGTACACTTCAGCTCGGGCTTTACGTGGTATTTGAAGATATCGTCCACGCACTGCTGTGCCCGCTCCTCATAGAGGGCCTTCCGCTCCGGGTCCGTCCGCAGCAGCACGCCGGTAACGTTCAGGATAATCATGGGGGTGCCGAAGGCCCGGCCGGAGCGCGTCTCCGGGATTGTCTTGGGGCCCATGCCCACCGGATCGGCCTTGCCCTGGCTCAGGTCCCAGTACAGGTCGTAGCACTGCCGGGCCCGCTCCAGGCGGGACTTGTCTCCGGTGACGCCGTAGTACTCCGCGTTGGCGATGGCGCAGAAGGCCTCGGAGAAGTAGTACCGCCGCTGGCGCAGGGGCTGGCCCTCCGCCGTGACGGTGAAGTACATCCGGTCGCCGCAAGCGTGGTTGAAGCAGTGGGCCTCCATGAAGTCCAGACAGCTCCTGGAGGCGTCCAGCCACTCCTGGCGCACCCCGTAGTTGTGGCACAGAAAGGCGAAAATCCAGCCGCACCGCCCCTGCATCCACACGCTCTTGTCGGTGGAGTAGATTTCCCCCTTCCGGTCCAGGCAGGTGTATACGCCGCCGTGTTCCTTGTCCATGCCGCGGTCCAGCCAGAACTGGGCGGAATGCTCCAGCTCAGCCTTTACCCAGGACTGGGTTTCCTGCATCTTTTTGTGGTCCATATATTTGACCTCTTTTCTATAGCATTTGCTTCCTATGCTTTCTGTGGGGCCCGCCCCCCTGAGCGGGCCATACTTTCCTTCGGAGGAGTGACCCGCCCAGGGGGGGCGGGTCC
Organism: uncultured bacterium; assembly: GCA_949840775.1. Lineage (GTDB taxonomy): Bacteria > Bacillota > Clostridia > Oscillospirales > Oscillospiraceae > Lawsonibacter. The sequence continues at coordinate 22,705 of CATKXO010000014.1, forward strand.
CACATGTTGACTGTATCTTTATCTACTCTCCGGCAGGCTGGCGGCGGCCATGGACTGCCCCACCCGGCGGAACTTCTCGTCGGGCAGCTCGGGGACCATCTTGTCCCCGATTTCGGGGTACTCGTCGGCGAGGACCTTCTTGGCGGTGTCCAGAATCAGGTCGCCCCCCTTGCCGCTCATCACGCGGCCCAGCAGCAGCACATGGCGGCAGCCGTAGAGCTCGTAGTAGTAGGCCAGGGTGTGCCCTAGGTAGACGCCGATGGACTCATAGACCTTTGCGGCCCTGGGGTCGTCCTCCGCCATCAGCTTCTGGACCACCTTCAGCTTCTCCGCCGGGCTGAGGCTCTCGTCCAGCTCAATGCCCGCCCGAGGGGCCAGCTTGATCACGCCGTCCTGGGAGAAGTACTTCACGCCGCAGCCGATGTCGTTGGACCACTCGTCCCGCATGGCGTCGGGCTGGGCGTCCACGGGGACGAAGGCCAGCTCGTTGAGCCAGCCGGTAATCCGGCCCTCCTCGTCCACGTAGCCCACCGCCTCGCTGGTGCCCATGGCGATGCCCAGCACACTGTTATCGTTCAGGCTCATGGCCCCGGCCAGGGCGGACACGTCGCCGTCGTTGATGACGCAGTAGGGCACGTCGCCGAAGGTGTCGCGGATGGCCCGGATGTAGATGTCCTTGACCTTCTCGTCATAAATCTCCTTGGGGACCTTCAAAAACAGGGAGGCGTTCATGGTCCGGTTGTTGATGAACACCCCGGCGGAAGACACGCCCACCGCATCCACCCGGGGCATGTGCTCCGCGGCGGATTTCAGGGCGGCCACGATGCCGTCGTAGTGGTAATCCGGGTCGGAGTTGATCTTGGGAAACCAGACCACCTCCTCGGAGTAGACGGTCTCCCCGTCGATGACGGCGGACACCTTCCGGTCGGAGCCACCGGCATCGAAGCCGATGCGGCAGCCTCCCAGGTGGCCGCCGATGGCCTTGGGGGCGTCCTTGGCCTGGGGAATCTCGTCCACCAGAACGATCTCAAAGGGGTGCTCAAAGACGTTGGCCATGTAGTCCCAGTCAAACTCCTGCTGGCCCCCGGCGCAGTATACCGATTTCAGGTAGTCGCAGATTCCCTCGTCCCCGCTGACGTAGACCTTGAAGCCCCCCTTCATCCACAGGATGGTCTTCACAATCCGCTCAATATAATAGCAGTCGGCCTCCTTCATCTCCGGGGTGCCGTGGATAAAGGTATGGCAGGCGGCCATCTGGCCGTCGGCCCGCTCCACGGCAATTCCCACAGGCTTCTCCGCCCCCTCCAAAAAGGCACTGTTGAACCGCATCAGGGGGATAAAGTCCGGGTCCAGTACAGGCGTGTGCTTCAGCTCCACATTGATGCCAAATCTGTTCATATTGATTTCTCCTTTATTCGGTCGAATTTGTGTATGTGGGTCATCGCTTCTGGAAGATTGTATCACAGATTTGTGCAACATGCAATACTCTCCTGCCCATTCCGGCGGATACGGGACAAATAAGTACGTTTTTATAGATTTGCGGAGGATAATTCAGGGGGAGTGTCCTTTTCTCAGATTTTCATGTAGGGGCCGCCGCCTTCGGCGGCCCGACAAACTGCAACGCCTCCCCTGGTTTCGGGCCGCCCAGGGGGGCGGCCCCTACAGCCGATCTCCGGATGGACGAGTATCATTGGCGTAACGTATGGAAACATTGGACTGTCCCAACGGCCTACCACAAAGACGACAGAGCCGCCTGATGGAGGGTTTGGGATACAATTTTGACAAACCCGGCGGCATACCGCGGAAGGTGCTCCCCCTGGGGGTAGCAGGCGTAAAAATGGCGGTGGTTTTCATAGTCCTTCAGGGGGTAAAAGGCCCCATGATGCCGGGACAGACCGTCCAAATAGATGTTGGAGCACAGCATACAGCTCCCCGTCCCCAGAGCCACCCGCCGGGCCACCTCCAAAGAGTCGGTCTCCAGCAGGACATTGGGGGTCAGTCCATAGCGGCGGAAGAGGATGTCCTGCACTACCCGGACGCTGTGCCCCTCCTTCAGGCTGACAAAGCTCTCCCCCCCGGCCATGTCCAGGGTGATGGGGGTCCCGCTGGGATACCGGGCGGCCAGCGGGGCTTTTTTCCCGGCCAGGATGCCGATGACCTCCTCCTCGATCAGCTCATAGGTGAGCCGGGGGCTCACCGACTCCAGGGCGGCCAGCGCCAGGTCAACCTCTCCCTTCATCACCAGCTCCTCCAGATGGGCGCTGCCCCCCTCGGTGACCTCCAACGCAACATGGGGAAACTGCACCATGAACCAGGGCAGAGCCAGGGGGAGTACCTGCACCGCCCGCTGAACGCTGATGCCCAAGCGGAGCCGGCCGCTGTTCTCCTCCCGAATCTCCTGGAGCTGATTCTCCAGCCGCTCGTTGGCGGACAGAATGGTGTTGGCGGCCTGGAGATATTTCTCTCCCGCGTAGGTCAGCTGAAAGGGGGACACGGACCGGTCAAAGAGCGTTACCCCCAGCTCCCTCTCCACCTGCTTGAGCATCTGACTGAGGGATGGCTGGCTGACGTAGAGCTTTTTTGCTGCGGCGGTGACGCTGCCCTCCCGGGCGATGGTACAGATATAGCGGGCTTGCTTCAGATTCATAGAAAAATTCCCCTCTCTTTGTCACACAACGCCCAAAGGCCATAAGAAAACTCTTTTGTTTATCATAACATATCAACAGAAAAAGTCAAATAAAACAGCATAGTATAATGTTTAACTTATGATAGAACAAGAAAAAACATATTTGGCAGCGAAAAAAAGCTGTGATAAGCTACCATCACCAACAGGCGATACCGAACAGAAAGGAAGCGCGTGAGATGGAAATTTTAAAGCCCGCCATCGCCGGGACGCTGGAATCCAGCGACGCCCAGGTGACGGTGGAGCCGGGGGAGGGCGGCATTGAGCTGTCCCTCACCAGCAGCGTCATGAACCAGTACGGCCGGCAGATCAAGGCCACGGTGCTGGAGACCCTGGAGCGGCTGGACGTGAGCAGCGCCCGGGTGACCGTGGTGGACAAGGGAGCGCTGGACTGCACCCTCAAGGCCCGGGTGGAGTGCGCGGTGTTCCGCTCCTGCGGCGCGTCCGCCGCCAATATCCCATGGGGAGGTGCGGTCAGATGATTCCCCGTCCCAAGCCCGAGCGGTTCCGTCTGCGCCGGACCATGATGTTTATGAACGCCCAGAAGCCCGGCCTCATCAAAGATGCCTACATCTACGGCTGTGACTCCATTATGCTGGACCTGGAGGACGCGGTGGCTGAAAATCAGAAGGACGCGGCCCGATTCTCTTTGTACCACGCCCTAAAAACCATTGACTACGGAGACACCGAGGTCATCGTCCGCATCAACGGCCTGGACACCCCCCACTGGCAGGAGGACATCCGGGTGTGTGTGGCCGGCGGGGCGGACGGCATCCGCATTGCCAAGTGCGAGTCCGCCCAGGACGTGCTCACCGTGGAGCAGGCGGTGGAGGAGGCCGAGAAGGAATTTGGTGTGGAAGTGGGCCGCACCCTCCTCATGGCCGCCCTGGAGAGCCCCAAGGGCATTTTGAACGCCTACGAGATTTGTTCCGCCTCCGACCGGATGTTCGGCGTGGCCATCTCCGGCGGCGACTTCCGGAAATGTATGCAGACCTCCCCCCAGCACGACGGGGTGGACATGCTCTTCGCCCGGGGCCAGATGCTGCTGGCCGCAAGGGCGGCGGGTATCCAGTGTTTCGATACCGTATTCACCAATCTGGACGACCAGGAGGGCTTTGAGGCCGAGGTACTGCAAAACAAGGCCATGGGCTTTGACGGCAAGAGCCTCATCAACCCCAAGCAGATCCGGTTTGTCCATCAGGTCTTCGCCCCCACCGAGAAGGAGGTCATTCAGGCGGAGAAGATTGTCCGGGCCATCCGGGAGAACGCGGAGAAGGGCCTGGGCGTATTTACGGTGGACGGCAAGATGATCGACATCGCCTTCCTGCCCGGCGCGGAGCGTACCTTGAAGCTGGCCCGGGCCTGCGGGATGTATGAGGGGGATTTGGTATGAAGAATGCAGTTGGACGCGAGATTCCCGACTCCCTGCTGGTGAACGGCAAGGAGGTCTACCAGGGCAAAAACTACATGGACGGCAAGTATATTCAGAAAGCCGCGCCCAAAACCCGGCGGTACGAGACCCCCAGGGAGAGCAAAATCGTGGACAGCATCGTCCAGGCCCTCAAGGACTGCGGGGCGAAGAGCGGCATGACCTTTTCCTTCCACCACCACCTCCGGGATGGGGACTATGTGGTGAACATGGTGATGCAGGCCGCCATTGAGGAGCTGGGCCTGGAGGAGCTGACCATCGCCGCCTCCAGCCTGGGGGCCGCCCACGACCCCATTGCCGATTATATCGAGCAGGGAAAAGTTGTGGGTATCCAGACCTCGGGCATCCGGGGACGGATGGGCGAGGTGGTATCCGCCGGCAAGCTGAAAACCCCCGCCATTATCCGCTCCCACGGAGGCCGTCCCCGAGCCATCGAGGGGGGCGAGGTCCACATCGACATCGCCTTCATCGCCGCCCCCACCAGCGACTGCGTGGGCAACTGCCGGGGAGTGGGCGGCAAGAGCGACTGCGGCTCCCTGGGCTACGCCATGACCGATGCCAAGTACGCCGACCATGTGGTGGTGGTCACCGACTGCCTGGTGGACTTCCCCAACTTCCCCACCTCCGTGGAGGCCATCGACGTGGACGCGGTTGTGGTGGTGGACTCCATCGGCAATCCGAAAAAAATCGCCTCTGCCGCTGCCCGTATTACCCAAAATCCAAGGGAACTGATGATGGCGGAACAGGCGGCTAAGGTCATCTCCGTCACACCCTACTTTAAAGATGGATTTTCCTTCCAAACAGGTGCGGGCGGTCCCTCTCTGGCCGTCAACCTGTTTCTGGAGCAGTATATGGATGAGCGGAACATCAAAATGGGCTGGGCCATTGGGGGCATCTGCGGCCCCATGGTGGAGCTGCTGAAAAAGGGCAAGGTGGGCAAGGTCATCGACGTACAGGACTTCGACCTGGACGCGGTGCAGTCCATCCACACCACCCCCAACCACTTTGAGATGTCGGCCAGCCAGTACGCCAACCCCGCCAACAAGGGGGCTTTCGTGAACAAGCTGGACTTTGTGGTGCTGGCTGCCCTGGAGATCGACACCGGCTTCAACGTCAACGTCCTCACCGGCTCCGACGGCGTGCTGAGAGGCGCCCCCGGCGGGCACCCGGACACGGCGGCGGGGAGCAAGGTGTGCATCATCGTCACCCCCCTGGTCCGGGGGCGGATGGCCACCGTCTGCGAGCATGTGGTCACCGTCACCACCCCTGGGGACTGCGTGGACGTGCTGGTCACCGACTACGGCATCGCCGTCAACCCCCTGCGCCCCGACCTGATTGAGTGCCTGGATAACGCAGGCATCCCCCACGTCACCATCGAGGCACTGAAGGAGAAGGCCTACTCCCTGGTGGGCCGGCCCGACGGCCTGGAGTGGGAGGACAAGGTGGTGGCTGTGCTGGAGGCCCGGGACGGCACCATTTTGGACGTGGTGCGAAAGATCAAGCCCTTTGTGCTGTAACCCTTGATATTCTCCTTTTCTCTCTCCCATACCCCTGGCGTTTGCAGGCCGCGGCGTCAGGGGGCTTTTTTTACTGCGAAGATTCTGATATACTCATGAAAACGGGCCGCCGAAGGTGGCGGCCCCTACAAGGACAGGTGATTTCAATGGGCGACACGCTGACTGCCATCTCCCCCAGGGACACACGGGCCCAAAGGCAGGTGGACGCCCTCCTGGAGCAGGAGGGCATCCGCCGGGACGGCAATCTGGACTACACCTGCGGCCTGTTTGACCAGGACTGGAACCTGGCCGCCACCGGCAGCTGCTTTGGGAACACCATCCGTTGTTTGGCGGTGTCCGGCAGCCGGCAGGGGGAGGGCCTGCTCAACCAGGTCGTCACCCACCTGATGGAGGTGCAGGCGGAGCGGGGAAACACCCATCTCTTCCTCTACACCAAGCCCAAGAGCGCCAAATTTTTCGGTGACCTGGGCTTCTATGAGATCGCCCGGGTGGAGGGCAGCCTGGTCTTCATGGAGAACCGCCGCCGGGGCTTTTCGGACTACTGCGCCGCCCTGGAGAAAACCCGCCGGGAGGGGACTTCCGCCGCTGTCGTGATGAACGCCAACCCCTTCACCCTGGGCCACCTCCATCTGGTGGAGCGGGCGGCGGCGGAGAATGACAACCTCCACCTCTTCGTCCTCAGCGAGGAGGCGGGCCCCATCCCCTTTCCCGTCCGGAAGCGGCTGGTGGAGGCGGGGACCGCCCACCTGCCCAACGTGGTCTGTCACAGCTCGGGGCCCTATATTATCAGCTCCGCCACCTTTCCCAGCTACTTCCTCAAGGACGAGGACACCGTCATCCGCACCCACGCCGCCCTGGACCTGGAGGTCTTCGGCAAGATTGCCCCCAGCCTGAACATCACCCGGCGGTATGTGGGGGAGGAGAAGGCCAGCCATGTCACCGCCCTGTACAACGAGAGTATGGCCGCCCGTCTGCCCGAACTGGGCATCGGGTGCAGGATTGTGCCTCGGCTGGAGGTCAACAGCCGGCCCGTCAGCGCCAGTACAGTGCGCCAGCTGATTCACGGCGGACAGCTGGAGGGGATCCGTCCTCTGGTACCGGAGACCACCTGGAGCTATTTCGCCTCTCCGGAGGCAGGTCCGGTAATTGAGGCCATTCAGCGGGAAAACAATGTCATCCACTACTGAGGAGGGAGCGCCATGGAGCAGGAAGTGACCTTGACGGAGATGCTGGAGGCCCGGGAGGCCCGGGTGCGGGCCCAGGACAGCCTGCGGGAGCGGTACGGGGTCCCGGTGATCTCCTTCACCCTGAACATCGCCGGGCCGGTGAAGGACTCCCCTCTCATCCGCCGGGCCTTCCGGACCGGCCAGGAGGAACTGCGGACCGGTCTGCGGGCGGCCAAGCTGGAAGCGCTCTGGCAGGGCGAGAACCTGGCCCCCACCGGCTGCGAGGGGCTGTACGCCGTAAAGGGGACGGCGAAAGAGGTGAAAGCCCTGTGCGTCTCCATTGAGGACGGCTCCCCCCTGGGGCGGCTTTTCGACATGGACGTACTGGACCGGGACGGCCGCAAGCTGGACCGGGAGGAGGTGGGAGGCGGTCCCCGGAACTGCATCGTCTGCGGCGCGCCGGGGAAGGGCTGCGCCTCCCGCCGGGTCCACACGGTGGAGCAGCTGCAAAAGGCCACCCGCCGCATTCTGGAGGACCACTTTGCCGCCGCCGGCCGGGAGAAGGTGTCCGCCCTGGTGACCCAGGCCCTGCTGGACGAGGTGTGCACCACCCCCAAGCCCGGCCTGGTGGACCGGGCCAACAACGGCAGTCACCGGGACATGGACATCTTCACGTTTACCGCCAGCGCCGCCGCCCTGGCCCCCTACTGGGGGCAGTGCTTTCAGATTGGCCGGGAGACAGCAAGGCGCACCCCCTCCAAGACCTTCCGGGCCCTGAGGGCGGCCGGCCAGGGGGCGGAGCGCGCCATGTTCTCCGCCACCAACGGCGTGAACACCCACAAGGGGGCCATTTTTACCCTGGGGACCATCTGCGGCGCGATTGGGCGGCTCTGGAGCGCGGAAGCCCCCTGCCGGGACCCGAACGCCATTTTGTCCGAGTGCGGAGCAATGGCCTCCGCCGCCGTGGAGGCGGACTTCGCCGCTCTGGAAGCCAGGACCGCACACACAGCGGGAGAGCGGGCCTATCTGGAGCGGGGGCTCACCGGCGTCCGGGGGGAGGCGGCCAATGGTTTTCCCAGCGTACGGGATGTCGCCCTGCCCGCCCTGTGCCGCGCACTGGAGGCCGGCCTGAGCAAAAATGATGCCGGAGCTGTTACCTTGCTCCATCTGATTGCCCAGGGGACTGACACCAATATGGTGGCCCGTGGCGGCCCGGAGCGGGCAAAAAAAGCGGCGGAGGACTGCGCCCGGCTGCTGGAGCGCTGTCCCCTGCTCGAAATGAAAGAGATTTCTCAGTTGGATCAGGAGTTTATCCGGGATAACCTCTCCCCCGGCGGCTGTGCCGACCTGCTGGCGGCGGCCTTCTTCCTGCAAAGCTGGAAAGGAATCGAATAGCAGGCAGGGATTTTCCTGCCTGCTATTTCATTCCGGTTCAATAGACGGTCTTCCCCAGTGCCGACTGGATCAGCTCAGAAGCCAGTATCCCGGTCTTATTCCGCTCATCCAGAATTGGATTGACCTCCACCATGTCCATGGAGCGCAGCATTCCGCACTCTGCCAGCGACTCCACCGCCAAAAAGGCCTCCCGGACGGTCAGTCCGCTGTGGACCACCGTCCCGGTGCCGGGGGCCGCCTGGGGGTCAATGGCGTCGATGTCGAAGCTGAGGTGGATGCCGCCGCCCGCGCCCGCGATCTCAATGGCCTGGGCGATAACCTGTTCCATACCCAGCTTGTCCACCATATTGATGGGGAACACGGTGACGCCGGCGGCCTTCATCCGCTGACGTTCTATGGTGTCAATGTCCCGCCCCCCGATCTGCACACAGCGTTTGACATCCACGAACACAGGCGGCTCCCCATAGTCCACCATGCAGCTGGGGCCGTGGCCGCAGACGGCGGAGAAGGGCATCCCATGCATGTTGCCGGTGGGGGAGCTGTCCTCATTGTTCCAGTCGCCGTGGGCGTCGATCCAGATTACCCCCAGGTCCCGGACATGGCGGGCCGACGCAGAAATGCTGCCCGCCGCGATGCTGTGGTCGCCGCCCAGCACCACCGGAAAATGTCCCTGTTCCAGGGTATTGGACACCATCTGATACAGGCGCCGGTTGACATCCACCACCTGCTCATAGTTCTGCATCCTCTCCGAGGTGGCCCCGGCGGCCATGGGGACAATATCCCCCAGGTCGTTTACGGTAAAGCCCAGCTGCCGCAGCCCCTCGCACAGCCCGCCGTAGCGGATGGCCATGGGCCCCATGCTGACGCCCCGTTTCGACGCCCCCAGGTCCATCTGCACGCCAAGAACATCCAGGATTCCGGCCAAGATAATCTCCTCCCTTTTGTTTTTATACCTCAATTATACACAAAACAGGAGGAAAAACAATTCAAATAAACCAAATCCGGACATTAAGGCAAACTTAAGTACTCCTCAAACACCCGAACCAGATCGTCATGGTACAGGGCGTTTTTCTTTTCCCTGGAATACAGCAGCACCAGGGGCGAACAGGCCGGGGGATTGCCCAGGAAGTAGTAGCAAACTCCCTCCTGCCGGCGCATCTCTTTCACATACCCCAGCCGGTTGAATCCGATGCCCACGCCCTTGGCCACCATTTCGATGATGGTGTCAAAGCTTCTGATTTCGGTGATGTGTGAGGCCCGCAGGCCGGCCTCCTCCAGCACCCGGTCCACTGTCAGCCGCAGGCTCTGGGTCCTGGGGGGCAAAATCATCCGCTGGCCGTTCAGCACCGAACAGTCGAGATAGGGATACTCCAGGTCCGGGCTGCACTTTGCCATGCTGACGAAGGGGTGGCCCTCCGGTACCGCAGCCAGGATGGGTTCCTCCTGCAAAACCACATGCTCCGTTCCGGGTATGGCGGCCTCCATGCTATAAAACAAATAGTCCGCCTGGCGCTGCTCAAATATTTTCATCAGCTCGGAGTAGTTTCCATCCTGAAAGAGCACGTTTACATGGGGCAGCGTTCCGGTGAGCCTGGAGTACAGCCAGGGCACAGCGGTGATGGCCCGCCGCTCCTGCACCGCAACGCGGACCGTCCGCCTCTGCATCTCGTTCTCCTTCACAAGCTTCCGGTCAAATTCCTCCTTCAGCAGGAGCATCTGACTGGCGTGCTCAATGTACTCCCGGCCGATGGGCGTGGGCTGGAGGGTCTTTCCGGTCCGGCTGAACAGACGGACGCCCATATTCTTTTCCAGGTTGCTCAGGAACATGCTCAGGGCGGGGGCCGTGATGAACAGCTCCTCAGCCGCCTTTGTGATGGTCCCGCATCGGGCCAGCGTACAGATATAGGTCTGCTCTTTCAGATTCATACAACACCTCCGGCTCCGGAGAGCCCTCTGCCCGGCAGTGTCTGCTTATTTATTTAACTTATGTATTATATCACAGCGGCAGCAGGAAGAAAAGCCTGAATTTTCAGCGATCTGTCAGTTTTCTTTAATCAGGTGATAAGAAAAAGTGAATTGCTTTTTTAAACAGGATTTCTTATACTATGTACATGTCAATCGTCAGAAAGACGGTGTGTGCAACATTTGAAAGGAGTTGGAACTTATGTCATCAGGCACTCCCCAGCAGGCAAAGAAAAAGGGCTTTAAAATGCCCCACACCTTTGTCATCCTAATCGTTATCATCCTTATCGCAACGGTACTCACTTGGGTCATTCCCAGCGGCGAATATGCCCGCATTGAGGACCCCATCTCCGGACGGAAGATCGTTGACGCGACCTCCTTCGCCTACGTGGACAACGTCCGCGTCAGCCCGATTCAGCTCCCCATGCTGATTATCAACGCCTTCTCCGCCAACGCCGACCTGATTACCCTGATTCTTCTCAGCGGCGCCGCCATCCATATGCTGACGGCCACCGGAGCCCTCCAGGCCCTGGTCGCCTCCATCGTACGCCGGTTCAGCGGCAAGGTGAGCGTCTTCATCCCGCTTTTGATGCTGGTGTTCGCGCTCATCTGCACCACCCAGGGGGTGAACACCTTCATCGCCTTCGCCCCCATCACGGTGATGCTGGCCCTGAGCCTGGGGCTTGACTCCATCGTGGGCGTGGGCATCATCCTGCTGGGCGGCGCCATCGGCTTCTCCACCGGCACGCTGAACGTGAGCACCACGCTGGTGGCCCAGAAAATCGCCGAGCTGCCCAACTACTCCGGCATCGGCTTCCGCTGGGTCTGCTTCGCGGTCTACTACGTCATCACCTGCTTCCTGCTGGTGCGCTACGCCAAGAAGGTCCAGAAGAACCCCGAACTCAGCCCCATGTACGACCTGGACAAGAACAGCCAGTTCAAGAACGCCAGCATGGATGAGTTCGGCACCCTGGACACCCGCAAGATTCTGTGCATCCTGGCCCTGGTGATTGCCCTTGTGGCCATCGTCTACGGCTGCATCAACCTGGACTGGGACTTTGCCGAGCAGAGCGGCATCTTCCTGGTGCTCAGCATCGCCGTAGGCATCCTGGGCGGCTTTGAGGCCAACAAGATCTGCGTCGAGTTCCTGAACGGCGCCAAAAAGATGCTGGGCGCCGCCTTCATCATCATGTTCGCCCGGGCCATCGGCAGCGTGCTCAGCGCCGGCATGATTACCGACACCATCGTCCACGCCATGGCCGTTGTCCTCACCGGCCTGCCCGCCGCCCTGCTGGGCGTGGGCATGCTCATCGCCAACACCCTGATTAACGTGGTGCTCACCTCCGGCTCCGGCCAGGCCGCCGCGGTCATGCCCATCATGATCCCCCTGTCCGACCTGCTGGGCGTCACCCGCCAGACCTGTATCCTCAGCTTCAACTTCGGCGACGGCTTCTGCAACTACATCCTGCCCACCTCCACCGCCCTTATGGGCATCCTGGGTGCGGCCGACGTGCCCTATGACCGCTGGATGCGCTTCATGTGGAAGGTCTTCCTGGTATGGCTGGCCGTGGGCGCTGTGCTGGTGGTCATCGCCCAGCTGATCAACTACGGTCCTATGTAATTGCGTCTCTCTGCCGGGGCGCAGACCGGCACCTGCGCGGTTTGCGCCTCATAATATATCGCGAAGGAGTACATAGTATGAAGGAAAAACTGTATCAGCTGATCCAGGATCAGTCACAGCAGCTGCTGGATATGGCCGACCGTATTTTCGACAACCCCGAATACGACGGCGAGGAGGTCTTTGCCTCCGGCCTGCTGGAGGACTACCTGGAGGACAACGGCTTTCAGGTGGAGCGGGGCCTGACCGGCTGGCCCACCGCCTTCCGCGCCGGCTGGAAGCAGGGGGAGGGCGGCCCCAGGATCGGCCTGCTGTGCGAGTACGACGCCCTGCGCCAGCTGGGCCACGGCTGCGGACATCACATGCAGGGCCCCTGCATCTGCGGGACCGCCGTGGCCCTGAAGAACGCCGGCTTTGAAAAGCCCTTTGAGCTGGTGGTCTACGGCACTCCCGCAGAAGAGACCCGGGGGGCTAAGATCACCATGTGGGAGAATGGCTGTTTCCGGGACATCGACGTGGCCCTGATGATGCATGGCGGCCCGGACACCTGCGTGGATGAGAAGAGCCTGGCCCTGTCCAACTACACAGTGACCTTCCAGGGCAAGGGGGCCCATGCAGCCCTGGCCCCCGAGCAGGGCCGCAGTGCCCTGGACGCCCTGCTGCTGGCCTTCAACGCCATGGAGTTCCTGCGGGAGCACGTCCGGGACGACACCCGGATGCACTATACCATCAACGAATCCCCCGGCCCCTCCAACGTGGTCCCCGCCCGGGCGGTGGGTTCCTTCTCCCTGCGCAGCTACTCCCGGGAGGTGCTCAACGATGTCTGCCGCCGCTTTGAGAACATCATCCGGGGGGCCGCCCTCATGACTGACACGGAATATTTCATCTCTAAGGACAAGGATATGGACAACAAGGTCCCCTGCTTCGCCCTCAACGACGTGATTATGGAAAACGCGTCTGCCTGCGGCGCCCCCGGCATCGCGCCCCCCCGGAAGAAGACGGGCAGCACCGACTTTGGCAACGTGACCAACCACATGCCCGGCTGCTGTATCCGGGTGAAGTTTGTCCCGGCGGGGACCTCCAGCCACTCCCAGGCCTATGTGGACGCCGGCAAGAGCGCCGAGGCCCATGAGGCTGTTCTGGCCGGTGCAAAGGTTCTGGCAGGCACCGCCTTCGACCTGATTCACACAGACGGACTGATGGCAAAGCTGTGGCAGGACTTTGAAAAGGCAAAAAAGAATGCATAACGGAACAACGCGGCTTCAAAGGAACGTCAGGCTCTGTACCATACCGTTTTGCGGTGTCGAACAAAACAAAGCAGAAAAATCCCCGTATTCGCAATGAATACGGGGATTTTAAATGGTGCGCGAGGCGGGAGTCGAACCCGCACGCCCTTGCGAGCACTGGCACCTGAAGCCAGCGAGTCTACCAATTCCACCACTCGCGCGTGTGGCACTCGTTCGGCGCAAGAGAGATAATACCATATCCTCCTTCCCCTGTCAACACTTTTTGCAAAAATTCTCATTTCTTTTTTTCACAAGCCGGCCCTACAGAAAAACATCTTTTTGCGCACTCCGGACACTTGACACCGGCCTTCCCACCTTGATATACTAAATCGGCAGCAAGAAGCTGCAAAGGGACCAGAAGGTCCCGAACATCCGAAAAATCGTTTCAAATACGCGCCTGGCACAGAAGGCCGGGCGTCTGCCAGAAGGCATACCATACCGGTGTGTCTTTTTTGTTTTCCGAAAGGAGGGATCGGCTGTGACGCTGGAAACATTTTTCAAGGAGCATTTCCGGACGGCTCTGGCCTTTTCCGGGGGTGTGGACTCCGCTTATCTGCTGTGGGCGGGTATCCAGGCCGGGGCGGAGGTGCGACCTTATTTTGTAAAAACGCCCTTTCAGCCCCAGTTTGAGCTGGAGGACGCCCGCCGGCTGTGTACCCAGCTGGGGGTGGAGCTGACGGTCATCGAATGCGACATTCTATCCAGCGGTACGGTATCCGCCAACCCGCCTGACCGCTGCTACCACTGCAAGCGGTTGCTGTTCTCCCTGTTGAAGGAGCGGGCGGCGGCGGACGGCTTTTCCCTGCTGCTGGACGGCACCAACGCCTCGGATGACGGAGGGGACCGCCCCGGTATGCGGGCGCTTCAGGAGCTGGAGGTCCGCTCCCCCCTGCGGGAGTGCGGCCTGACCAAAGACCGCATCCGGGGGCTGTCCAAGGCGGCGGGGCTGTTCACCTGGGACAAACCCTCCTACGCCTGTCTTGCCACCCGCGTCCCCGCCGGGAGAGCGATCACCCGGACGGACCTGGAGAAGGTGGAGCGGGGGGAGGCAGCCCTGTCCAGGCTGGGCTTTGCGGACTTCCGTCTGCGGCTCACTCCCGGAGGGGCCAAGCTCCAGGTACTGGAGGGCCAACTCCCCCTGGCACTGGAGCGGCGAAGGGACATTTTATCCGCCCTGACATTGGATTTTCCAGAAATCACCCTGGACCTGAACCCCAGGGTCCCCATCGACTGAGGAGGTAGTTATGGACAACCGGCACGACATCTTACAGCTGCTCCGCCAGGTGGCGGAGGGGGCCGTCCCCCCGGAGGAGGCCCTGATCCAACTGAAAACCGCCCCCTTTGAGGACCTGGGCTATGCCAAGGTGGACCTTCACCGCTCCGTCCGCCAGGGGGCGGCGGAGGTCATCTACGGGGCGGGCAAGACCCCGGAGCAGATCGCCGGCATCGCCGGAGCCATGGGGGAGCGGGGGTGCCAAAACATCCTCATCACCCGCCTGTCCCCGGAGGCGGCGGAGCTGGTGGGGAAGTCCGTCCCCCTGGACTACCACCCCATCCCCAAGGCCGCCATCGCCTTTCCGGGAGAGCGGAGGGAGCTGGGCCGCATTGTGGTGGCCACCGGGGGCACCAGCGACATGCCCGTGGCCGAGGAGGCCGCCCTCACCGCTGAGGTGCTGGGCAACCGGGTCACCCGGCTGTACGACGTGGGGGTGTCGGGCCTGCACCGGCTGCTGGCCAACCTGGAGCCCCTGATGAGCGCCCGGTGTGTGGTGGCCGTGGCCGGTATGGAGGGGGCGCTGGCCTCCGTCATTGGCGGGCTGGTGGACTGTCCGGTGGTGGCCGTCCCTACCAGTGTGGGCTACGGGGCCAACTTCGGCGGGCTGTCCGCCCTTCTGGCTATGCTCAACTCCTGTGCCTCCGGGTGCAGCGTGGTCAACATCGACAACGGCTTTGGGGCCGGGTATCTGGCCAGCATGATCAATCAGATGGAGGGAATTTCATGAAGACACTTTACCTGGAATGCAAAATGGGAGCGGCGGGGGACATGCTCATGGCCGCCCTGTACGAGCTGCTCAGCGGGGAGCAGAAAAAAAACTTTCTGGACACCATGAACGGCTTGGGCCTGCCTGGGGTGGAGGTGACCCCCACAGCTGCCAGAACCGGCGGCATTGCGGGTACCCACATGAAGGTGACCGTCCACGGCCATGAGGAACACGAGCATCACCACGAGCATGGTCACGACCACCATCATCACGACCACGGTGAGCACCACCATCACCACCACGCCACGCCGGGGCACATCGGGGCAATCATCGACGGGCTGTCCCTGCCCAGGGAGGTGAAGGAGAAGGCCCGGAAGGTCTATAACGCCATCGCCCAGGCTGAGGCCAGGGCCCACGGCTGCGAGGTGGGGGACGTTCACTTCCATGAGGTGGGGGCCCTGGACGCGGTGGCCGACGTGGTGGGGGTGTGCTATGCCCTGCACCTGCTGTCCCCCGACATGGTTGCCGCCTCTCCCGTCCATGTGGGCAGCGGGACGGTCAAATGTGCCCACGGCGTTATGCCCGTCCCCGCCCCCGCCACCGCTGAGCTGCTGCTGGGCATCCCCACCTACGGCGGAGAGGTCCAGGGGGAGCTGTGCACCCCCACCGGAGCCGCCCTGCTGAAAACCTTTGTCCAGTCCTTCGGCCCCATGTCGGCAATGGAGACGGAACGAATCGGCTACGGCCTGGGGACCAGGGAGTTTGAACAGGCCAACTGCGTCCGGGCCTTCTGGGGGGAGGAGAATCGCCGGGAGTCGGACAACATCGTAGAACTGGTGTGCAACATTGACGACATGACCCCCGAGGCCCTGGCCTTTGCCTGCCGGCGGCTGCTGGAGGCGGGGGCGCTGGACGTGTACACCACCCCCGGCACCATGAAGAAGGGGCGGCCCGGCTGGGTGCTGACGGTGCTGTGCAGTCCCGCCTGGCAGGCCCCCATCGTCCAGCAGATTTTTGCCCACACCACCACCAACGGCCTGCGCGCCCGCCTGTCGGAAAAGCTGTACCTGGCCCCCAGGATGGAGACCGTTCAAACCCAGTGGGGCCCGGTGCGGGTGAAGGTGGCTGAGGGCTTCGGCGCCACCCACGCCAAGCCGGAGTTTGAGGATGTGGCCGCCCTGGCCCAGGAACACGGTCAGCCCTATCAGACGGTGTTTGAGGACGCTTTGAGGCAGATTGAGACCATGTAGGGGCGCATATAATGCGTCCGCCTGGTTTCCAGCCATTGCGGGCGGATGATATCCGCCCCTATACAACAAGGAGGTCCCTAATGAAAAAGACCATATTCCGCCTGTTTTCCGCCCTCTTAGCCTTTACCCTCCTGGCCGGGTGCCGGGCCGTCCCTCCAGCGGAGGCCTCCCAGGACAAAAACAGCGTCACCGTGGTCATGCCCCCCACCTCCGAGCCCGAGGCCGGCTTCGACCCCATCCACGGCTGGGGGGCGGGGGAGCACGTCCACGAGCCCCTGATTCAGTCCACCCTGACGGTGACCAACCCCGACCTGACCATCGGCTATGACCTGGCCACCGGCATGGAGGCCGGCGAAGACGGCCTGACCTGGACCGTGACGATTCGGGAGGGCGTGAAATTTACCGATGGCACCGATCTGACCGCCACCGACGTGGCTTTCACCTACAACGCCGCCCGGGATGCCAGCTCCGTCACCGACCTAACCATGCTGGACTACGCGGAGGCCGTGGACGACACCACAGTGGTCTTTCACCTGACCCGGCCCTTCTCCATCTGGCCCTACACCATGGCCACCCTGGGCATCGTTCCAGAGGATACCTACGACCCGGCCACTTATGGGAGCAGTCCCATCGGTTCCGGGCGGTACAAGCTGCGGCAGTGGGACCGGGGCCAGCAGGTCATTTTGGAGTACAACACCGATTACTACGGGGACCTTCCCCGGATGGAGCAGGTGACCATCCTGTTTATGGAGGAGGACGCCGCCTTTCTGGCCGTCCAGGCGGGCCAGGCCGACCTGGCTTACACCTCTGCCCCCTACGCGGACCAGACGGTGGACGGCTTTTCCCTGCTGTCCGTGAAAACAGTGGACAACCGGGGGATCAATCTGCCCACTAATGTTACTTCGTTCTCCGCCGTCCGGAGCGGCAATGTGTTCATCGGCGACAGTAGAATGGTCCGTCAGGCTATCAACCTGGGGATTGACCGGCAGGCTATGATTGACAATGTGCTCAACGGCTGGGGAACCCCCGCCTACAGCGTCTGCGACGGCCTGCCCTGGTACAGCTCCGTCAATGAGGTGGAGTGTGACCGGGAGAAGGCCGCCGCGTTGCTGGACGCGGCGGGCTGGCTTCCCGGTGCCGGCGGTATCCGGGAAAAGGAGGGCATCCAAGCTCAGCTCACCATCCACTACACTGCCGGGGATTCGGTGCGCCAGGGGTTGGCCGCCGAGCTGGCAAACCAACTGGGGGAACTGGGCATAAAAGCGAATATCAAGGGCGTAGGCTGGGACACCGCCTATGACGACGCCCTGTCCAACCCCCTGGTCTGGGGCTGGGGGGCCCACACCCCCATGGAGCTGTACAACATCTACCACACCGCCCCCGGCTCCGACAGCGCCCAATACTCCCCCTACTCCAATACAAAAGTGGATGAACTCATGGACGCGGCCCTGGCCTGTACCGATCTGGAGAAATCTTATGCCCTGTGGCAGCAGGCCCAAGAGGAGATTGCCAACGATGTGCCCTGGGTGTGGCTGGTGAACGCGGATCACCTGTACTGGGTGCGGAACGGCCTCCAGGTGGCCCAGCAGAAGGTCCACCCCCACGGCCACGGGTGGTCCATTGTCAACAACGTGGATCAATGGGAGTGGAATTCGTAGGGGCGGATATTATCCGCCCCTACATAGCGGGTCAAGGAGGTTGTTCCATGCTTCACCGTTTACAATTCACCGCCAAAAAATTAGTCCGCATGGCCCTCCTCCTGCTGGGGGTGAGCCTGACGGCCTTTCTGCTCATGGACGCCTCCCCCCTGGACCCCCTCCAGACCAATGTGGGCCAGGCGGCCCTGGGGGCCATGAGCCCGGACCAGGTGGCCAAGCTGGAGGACTACTGGGGGGTCAACACTCCGGCGGCGGAGCGGTATCTGGGCTGGCTGTCCTCCGCCCTCCGGGGGGACTTGGGCACCTCCCTGCTCTACCGCCGGCCGGTGCTGGAGGTGGTCGGCCAGCGGCTGGGCAGCTCCCTGTGGCTGCTGCTCTTCGCCTGGGCGGCCTCCGGGGCGCTGGGGCTGGCCTTCGGGCTGATCGCCGGGACCCATCGCGGCCGGTGGCCCGACCGGCTGATTCGGGGCTTCTGCCTCACCCTCTCCAGCACCCCCTCCTTCTGGCTGGCCCTGCTGCTGCTCATGGTCTTTGCCGTGTGGCTGGAGGTGCTGCCCATCGGCCTCTCCGTCCCCATCGGGGCGGCGGCGGAGTCGGTCACCCTGGCCCAGCGGCTGCGCCACGCCCTTCTGCCCGCCCTCACCCTGTCCGTCACCGGCCTGTCCAACATCGCCCTCCACACCCGGGAGAAGGTGGCAGACGTGCTGGACAGCGACTATATCCTCTTCGCCCGGGCCCGTGGGGAGGGGCACATCCTCCGCCGCCATGTGCTGCGCAACGTGGCCCTGCCCGCCCTCACCCTGCAATTTGCCTCCATCGGGGAGATCATCGGCGGCTCGGTGCTGGTGGAGCAGGTCTTCTCCTACCCCGGCCTGGGCCAGGCGGCGGTGTCCGCCGGGCTGGGGGGCGACATGCCCCTGCTGCTGGGCATCACCGTGGCCACCGCCGCCCTGGTTTTCGGGGGCAATCTGGCCGCCGACCTGCTCTACGGGGTCATCGATCCCCGCATCCGAAGGGGGGCGGCCAGAACATGAGAGGAAACCGCCGGAAAACCACCCTGCTCCTGCTGATTTTTGCCGCCGGGGTGCTGTGCGCCCTGTCCCTGACCGGAGAACTGCTGGCCGAAACGGCCTCCGCCGCCGACTTCTCCCGGAAAAACCTCCCCCCCTGCCCGGCCTGCCCCTTCGGCACCGACTGGATGGGCCGGGACATGCTGGCCCGTA
Organism: uncultured bacterium; assembly: GCA_949840775.1. GTDB lineage: Bacteria > Bacillota > Clostridia > Oscillospirales > Oscillospiraceae > Lawsonibacter. The sequence goes on from CATKXO010000014.1 coordinate 41,874, forward strand.
CCCTGGCCGGGCTGTCCCTGTCCCTCCGGGTGGGGGCCCTCACCGCCGCCGCCAGCGGAGCGGTTGCCCTGGTACTGGGGACGGCGGCAGCCGCCCTGGGGGGATGGGCGGACGCTCTGATCTCCTGGGTCATCGACCTGGTGATGGGGGTCCCCCACATCCTGCTCATCATCCTCATCTCCCTGGCCTGCGGCCGGGGATTCTGGGGGGTGACGGCCGGGGTGGCACTCACCCACTGGACCTCCCTGGCCCGGCTGGTGAGGGGGGAGGTCCTCCAGCTGAAGGAGACTCCCTGGCTCCGGATGTCCCGGCGGCTGGGGGTATCCCGGAGCGCGCTTCTCCGAAACCACCTGCTTCCCCACCTGCTTCCCCAGTTTCTGACGGGGGTGATCCTCCAGTTCCCCCACGCCATTCTCCACGAGGCCAGCGTCACCTTTCTGGGCTTCGGCCTGCCTCCGGAACAGCCCGCCACCGGCATAATCCTGGAGGAGAGCATGGCCTATCTCACCACCGGCCGGTGGTGGCTGGCCCTGTTTCCAGGGCTGTCACTGGTGCTGCTGGTGGTGCTCTTTGCCCTGATCGGGGAGCGGCTGCGCCTGCTCCTCTCCCCCGCTGCCGCCCAGGAATAGGAGGGACCATGGAATCAATTTTGACCGTTGAACAACTGTCTGTCTCCTTTACCCGCTACAGCCGCGGTCTGGCCCGGACGGAGCTGTCCGCCGTCCGGGACCTGTCCCTGACGGTAGAGCCGGGCCGGGTGACAGCCCTGGTGGGGGAGAGCGGCTCAGGCAAGAGTCTGCTGGCCCACGCCATCCTTCACCTTCTGCCGCGAAACGCCCAGGTGTCGGGAACACTCCTCTATGACGGCGCCCCCCTCACCCGTGACCGGGCGGAGACCCTCCGGGGCCGGGAGATTGCCCTCATCCCCCAGGGGGTGACCTGGCTGGACCCCATGATGAAGGTGGGCCCCCAGGTGCGCCGGGGGAGGGTGGACGCCGCTTCCCGCGCCCGCTGCCGGGAAGTACTGGACCGCTACGGCCTGGGGCCCCAGGTGGAGGAGCTTTACCCCTTTGAGCTGTCCGGGGGGATGGCCCGGCGGGTGCTCATCGCCTGCGCCGTGATGGAGCGGCCCCGGCTCATTGTGGCCGACGAGCCCACCCCCGGCCTGGATGTCCGGACCGCCAAACGGATATTGGGCCACTTCCGGGAGCTGGCGGAGGAGGGGGCGGGCGTGCTGTTTATCACCCACGACCTGGAGCTGGCCCTCACCGTGGCCCACAAGCTGGTGGTCCTCTATGAGGGGCAGACGGTGGAGGAACTCTCCCCCACCCGCTTCCGGGCCGGGGAGGGGCTGGCCCACCCCTACACCCGGGCCCTGTGGCACGCCATTCCGGAGAACAATTTTTTGTAGGGGCGGCCTTTGGCCGCCCGCCGTAATAGGATAGGTCCGCTCGGGCGGCCAAAGGCCGCTCCTACACATAAGAATGGAGGCCTTCTAATGACCTTAGAAGCCAAAAATCTCACCTTCCGCTATCCCCGCCAAAAAGCCGGTCCGGTGCTGGAGGGGATAAGCCTCACCCTGCGCGCCGGGGAGCGGGTGGGCCTGTCCGCCCCCAGCGGCCGGGGGAAGACCACCCTGTGCAGGCTACTGGCCGGGTGGGAGACGCCTCAGGGCGGCCAGGTGCTGCTGGACGGCGCCCCCCTCCCCCGCCGGGGCTTTTGCCCCGTCCAGCTGCTGTGGCAGCACCCGGAGGAGGCGGTGGACCCCCTGCTGCGGCTGAAAACCACCCTGTATGAGGCCGGCCCGGTGGACCGGTCCGCTCTGGACGGCCTGGGCGTCCGGGACAGCTGGCTGGAGCGGTATCCCTCGGAGCTGTCCGGTGGGGAGCTCCAGCGCATCTGCGTGGCCCGGACCCTGCGGCCCGAGCTGAAAATCCTGCTGTGTGACGAGGCCTCCGCCATGCTGGACCTGGTCACCCAAGCCCGGCTGTGGCGCTTTCTGCTGGACCAGGCGGAAGCGCGGCAGCTGGGCCTGCTGGTGGTCAGCCACGATGCCGCCCTGCTGGAGCGGGTGTGTACCCGGGTGCTCACCTGGGAGGATATAGCAGCGCCCCGCCGGGCATGAACCCGGCGGGGTGCTGATCTGTTGGGGGGTATTTAGTACATAGTCTCCATCGGAATCGCCTGAACACCGGCGGGAAGGGTGGTCACGGGGGCCTTGCTGGTGGGGACACAGCTCAGGTCCAGCCCTATCTTTATGCTGAGATCGCCGTCCTCCATAGCCATGTCCATATCCACCGTCACCTTGCCGGGGGCGGCGTGCTCGGTCAGCTTCATGGACATCTTCTCTGTGGGATTGAGCGCAGCGTCAAAGGCGGAGGAATTAAAATCCATACTGATGTCGGCGGACACAATGTCATCTCCCCGCTTGGTCAGGGTGACGGTCATGGGCACCATATCCCCCGGCATTGGCTGGGCTACATAGGTGTTCCCCTTCTGGATGAAGGCCTGATCGCTGAGCATATCCACATAGACCTCCGCCACCTGGGCCACACCGGCGTAGCTGTACTGGCTGTCGTTCAGGGGCATCATTTGAATCACGGCGGCCAGGGCCTCCCGGACGCCGGCGTCCTCCTCCAGCTGGGTCAGCTGGGCCATGTTCAGGCCGCTGAGCAGCTCGGCCTGGTAGGCGGCGAAGTCCAGGGAGTACCAGGCGTCATCGGTGCCGCCGGTCAGCCCGGCGGGCAGGGACAGGTAGAGCATTCCGCTCTCCAGGTCCATGCGCACCTCGCCCTTCATGTCGGACAGGGCGGACAGCATCGCCTGGAGCATCACCTGCTCCATGGGGGAGCCGGCGCTGTCCGCTGCCAGCTCAGATAGACCGGACAGCTTCAGTTCCCAGCCCAGCTGGGCCCTGGTGTCGCTGGTGATGCCGTCGATGGTGCCCTTGGCGGTAATGGGCTTGGAGATATACTCGCCGCTCTTGTCGGCCACCTCCAGGTTAAGCGCCCCGGTCACGGCCATGTTTTGGCCCTTCTCCTGCTTAGCGCAGTAGGCGGCAAAGTTGTCCATCAGGTCGAAGGTGGCGCCGCCCAGCAGGGCGTCCACATCCACGATGATGACCGTCCTGCTGTTGGCGTCCCAACCCACGTTACAGCCGAAAGCCTCAGCCACAAAGCGGACGGGTACATAGGTACGGCCGTTTTTCACGTAGGCGGCCACGTCCATCTCCACTGTTCGGGTCTGGCCGTCCTGGGTAACGGCGGCCGTGTTCTGCCCCAGCACCATGGACATATCCACCCCGTCCCGCTTGGCGGAGACGGTACTGGTCTCAGCGTCATAGCCCACCTCGGCCCCGATGGCCTCCAGCACCGCCCGGAAGGGCAGGAAGGTTCGGTCATTGGTGATCTCGGGGACTGCATCGTCAAAGACGATAAATTCGCCGTTGAGCTGGACGGATATCCCCGCCTCCGACTCGGCGGCCAGGGCAGTGCCGGTGAGCATCGCCGTCAGGGCCAGCAGGGTAATCAGCGCCCCGCCCAGTTGCTTCCAAACTTTCATTTTGAACAACCTCCTTATTTTATAATTTGTACGCTGTATACAACTGAGATAATACTATTATAGCATTTTTTGCCGGTCCGTTCAACCTTCTTTTGCAGATGAGCAAAAAAGTCCCTCCGGAAGCCCGGAGAGACCTAAATTATTTCTTCTTCTTTTTCTTGTCAAAAAAGCCCTTCAGTCCGCCCTCCTGGACCTCCTCCCCCATGGCCGCGCCAAAGGCGTTGAGGGCCGCCTTCTGCTCGGCGTTGAGGTTGGTGGGCACCTGGACCCGGACGGTGACGTACTGGTCGCCTCTCCGATTACCCCGCAGCTCGGGGATGCCCTTCCCCCGCAGGCGGAAGGTGGTGCCCGTCTGGGTGCCGGCGGGAAGGCTGTACTTCACCTTGCCGTCGATGGTGGGAATCTCCAGCTCAGCGCCCATGGCCGCCTGGTAGAAGCTGACCGGGTGCTCGTAGAGCACAGTGACCCCGTCCCGCTGGAACTGGGGGTGGGGCTTGATCTGCACCCGCACCAGCAGGTCGCCGGCGGGGCCGCCGTTTAGCCCGGCATTACCCTGGCCGCGCATCGAGACGGCCTGACCGTCGTCGATGCCCGCCGGGATGGTGACGGACACCCGCTGCTTCTTCCGCACGCTGCCCGCACCGCCGCACTTCTTGCAGGGCGTATGGATAATCTTGCCTGTACCCTTACATTTGGAGCACACGGTAGTGGTGGAGAAGGCAAAGCCCCCCGCCCCCCGCTGGATGCGCACCTGACCGGCACCCCGGCAGTCGGGGCAGGTCTCGGCGGTGGTGCCCGCCGCGCAGCCCGAGCCCTTGCACTCCTCGCAGGTCTCGGTGCGGCTGAGCTCAATCTCCTTGGTGCAGCCGAAAGCGGCCTCTTCGAAGGTAAGGGCCATGTTGACCCGCAGGCTCTCTCCCTTCTGGGGGCCGTTCCGCCGTCCGCCGCCTCCCCCGAAGCCGCCAAAACCCCCGCCGAAGAAGGAGCCGAAGATGTCGCCCAGGTCAATGTCACCCATATCAAAGCCCATGCCGCCCATGCCCCCGCCGCCATAGCTGGGGTCCACGCCGGCAAAGCCGAACTGGTCGTACCGGGCCTTCTTCTCCGGGTCGGACAGGATGCCGTACGCCTCGTTGATCTCCTTGAACTTGGCCTCGGCGTCCTTGTCCCCGGGGTTCACGTCGGGGTGGTACTTCTTGGCCAGCTTGCGGTAGGCTTTTTTCAGCTCCTCCTCCGAACAACCCTTGGACAGGCCCAGGACCTCGTAATAATCTCGTTTTTGATCCGCCATATGTTATCACCTCTAAGCGCGGAAAGCGGCGGGGCATTGAAAGGCCCCGCCTTCTCCGTAGGGGCCGCCCAGGGGGCGGCCCGTTTTTACAGATTTTCTGCACCTTCCGGCGGGCCGCCGAGGGCGGCGGCCCCTACATTCTGTGCAGGGAATTACTTCTGGTCGTCGTCGATAACCTCATAGTCGGCGTCTACCACGCCGTCGCCGGCGGGGCCGGACTGCTGCTGTCCGCCGGGGAAGCCGCCGCCCATGTCGGGGCCGGGCCCGGCCTGGCCGCCCGCCTGGTTATACAGCTTGGAGCCCACCTCAGCAAACTCCTTGTTCAGGGCCTCGGTGGCGTCCTTGATGGCGTTGATGTCCGCCCCCTTCAGGGTCTCCTTCAGGCGGTCCAGAGCGGTCTGGACCTTGGCCTTGTCCTCGGCGGGCAGCTTGTCGCCCACCTCACCCAGGGTCTTCTCCACCTGATAGGCGGTCTGGTCGCCGTTGTTGCGGATGTCGGCGGCCTCACGGGCCTTCTTGTCCTCGGCGGCGAACTGCTCGGCCTCCCGCATGGCCTTGTCGATCTCCTCCTTGCTCATGTTGGTGGAGGAGGTGATGGTGATGTGCTGCTCCCGGCCGGTGCCCTGGTCCTTGGCGGACACGTTGACGATGCCGTTGGCGTCGATGTCGAAGGTGACCTCGATCTTGGGCTCGCCCCGGCGGGCGGGCAGGATGCCGTCCAGCATGAACACGCCCAGCTGCTTGTTGTACTGGGCCATCTCCCGCTCGCCCTGGAGGACCTTGATCTCCACGGAGGGCTGGTTGTCGGAGTAGGTGGTGAACACCTGGCTGCCGTGGGCGGGGATGGTGGTATTGCGGTCGATGATCTTGGTCATCACGCCGCCGGCGGTCTCGATGCCCAGGGACAGGGGAGTGACATCCAGCAGAAGCAGGTCCTTCACGTCGCCGGTGAACACGCCGCCCTGGAGGGCCGCGCCCATGGCCACGCACTCGTCGGGGTTGATGCCCTTAAAGCCGTCCCGGCCGGTGATGTTCTTCACCGCGTCCTGGACCGCGGGGATGCGGCTGGAGCCGCCCACCAGCAGCACCTTGTGCAGGTCGCCGGCGTTGAGCTTGGCGTCGCCCATGGCCTGGCGGACGGGGCCCATGGTGGCCTCCACCAGGTGGTGGGTCAGCTCGTTGAACTTGGCCCGGCTGAGGGTCAGGTCCAGGTGCTTGGGGCCGGTGGCGTCGGCGGTGATATAGGGCAGGTTGATGGCGGTGGTGGTGACGCCGGACAGCTCAATCTTGGCTTTCTCGGCGGCCTCCTTGAGGCGCTGCATGGCCACCTTGTCCCCGGACAGGTCCACGCCCTCAGTCTTCTTGAACTCGGCCACCATCCAGTCCATGATGCACTTGTCGAAGTCGTCGCCGCCCAGGCGGTTGTTGCCGGCGGTGGCCAGCACCTCAATTACGCCGTCGTCGATGTCCAGAATGGACACGTCGAAGGTGCCGCCGCCCAGGTCGTAGACCATGATCTTCTGGGCCTCTTCCTTGTCCACGCCGTAGGCCAGGGCCGCGGCGGTGGGCTCGTTGATGATGCGCTTGACCTCCAGGCCGGCGATCTTGCCGGCGTCCTTGGTGGCCTGGCGCTGGGCGTCGGTGAAGTAGGCGGGGACGGTAATCACCGCCTCGGTGACGGTCTGGCCCAGATAGCCCTCGGCGTCCGCCTTCAGCTTCTGGAGAATCATGGCGCTGATCTCCTGGGGGGTGTACTTCTTGCCGTCCACGCTCACCCGGTAGTCGGAGCCCATCTCCCGCTTGATGGAGCTGATGGTCCGGTCGGGGTTGGTGATGGCCTGGCGCTTGGCCACCTGGCCCACCATGCGCTCGCCGTCCTTGGAGAAGGCCACGACGGAGGGGGTGGTGCGGTTGCCCTCGGCGTTGGCGATGACCACGGCGTCGCCGCCCTCCATCACCGCCACGCAGCTGTTAGTCGTACCTAAGTCGATGCCAATGATTTTTCCCATGATGTTTTCCTCCTAATATATGAAAGATTGGTGTTAACAGTGTTTATCGCAGGAGCATCGCTCCTACGGAAAAGAGTGCGGACAGCCAGACCAGCAGCCCGGCGCTGAGCATCAGAGTAAACTTGACGTTTTTACAGGTGGTACACATGTTGATCTGACCTCCCTTTTCCATGTGGGACCCACCGCCTTCGGCGGGTCATTACAGATAACTCTTCAGGGATAGCCCGCCCAAGGGGGCGGGCCCCACAGCCTCTTTAATTCGCCACCTGAACCATAGCGAACCGGATGACCTTCTCTCCCAGCATGAAGCCGGCCTGAAAGACCTGGGCCACGGTGTTCTCCCCCAGGTTTTCGTCCTCAATGTGCATCACGGCGTTGTGGAGGTTGGGGTCGAAGGGTTTTCCCTGGGCCTCGATCTCGGTGACGCCCAGCTTGGCGAAGACCTCCTTGAGCTGGTTCATGGTCATCTCCACGCCCTTCTTATATGCCTCGTCGCTGGTCTCCTGCTTCATGGCCCGCTCCAGGTTGTCGTAGACGGGGAGAAATGCCTGGACGGTGTCCGCCTTGGCGTCGGTCCAGAGGTTTTCCTTCTCCTTGGCGGTGCGCTTGCGGTAGTTGTCGTACTCAGCGGCCAGGCGGAGGAACTGCTCCCTAGGGACCATCTCCTCCTGGACAGGCCCGGCCTCCTCAGAGACGGCCTCTGGCTCCTCGCCGGGCGTATCTGCCTGGGGCTCCTCCGGAACGGCCTCCGCCGCCTCGGTCTGCTCCTCCAGGACCTCCTCTGCGGGGGTCTCCTGGACGGGGACCTCCTGCTTTTCTTTCTTCTTACTCACGATTCATGCTCCTTCACAGGTATATTCTGTGTAGGGGCGGCTATCAGCCGCCCGCTCATCTCGTATTGGTGTTTTCAGGCGGATAATATCCGCCCCTACATCGCGATCATCATTTTCATTCTTCGGAATCATCCTCCGGAGCGGGCAGCTCCTTGCCGAACATCCGGGTCAGGCTGTCGGCAAAGTAGGACAGCCGGGCTGTGACCTTGGCGTAGTCCATCCGGGTGGGGCCAACCACACCGATCACGCCCCGCATGTTGTCCCCGATGTCGTAGCTGGCCATAACCACGCTGGTGTCCTTCAAAGCGTCGTTCACGTTCTCCGGTCCGATGAGGATGTTCATGTTCTTGCCGGTGTCCAGGGTAGCGGGGAGCTTGGGGGCGTCGCTCTCCTCGCTGAGGTAGGCCATCAGGGGCTTGGCCTTGTCCAGGCTGCGGTACTCGGGGTGCTCCAGCAGGTGGGTGATGCCGGCGGTGCGGAACTTCTGCTCGCTCTGGCCGGCCAGCACCTCCATGGCGAACTCCACCACCAGGGCGATGAGCTCAAAGGCCCCCGGGGCGGTGCGGGTCTCCATCTTGTCCAGGGTCTCCTCCATCTCCTCACGGGACAGGCCCACAAAGGAGCTGTTCAGCACTGCGGACAGCATTTGGAGCTGGGGGTCGGACAGGCCGTCGGGGATGTGGATCAGCTTGTTCTTCACGATGCTGTTGTCGGTCATGACCACGGCGATGAAAGCGTTGTCCTCCACCATCAGCAGGTCGAACCGCTTCACGGTGATACGCTCCTTGGCGGCAGCCATGGTAAACACAGGGTAGTCGCTGATCTGGGAGAGCACCTTGCCCGCCCGGTCAATCACCCGGTCCAGCTCCTCCATTTTCAGGTTCAGGGCGTCGTTGATGCGCTGGGTCTCCTGGAGGGTGAGCTGCTGGCGGTCCATCAGCTCGTTGACATAGAGCCGGTAGCCGGCGGCGGAGGGGATGCGCCCGGCGGAGGTGTGGGGCTGTTCCAGATAGCCCTGCTCGGTGAGGTCGGCCATCTCGTTGCGGATGGTGGCGGTAGACACGTCCAGCCCGGCCAGCTGGGCCACGGCCTTGGAGCCCACCGGCTCGGCGGTGGCGATGTAGGTCTCTACGATCGCCCGCAGAATGCGCTTTTTCCGTTCCGACAACGCCACGGCGCTCACCGCCTCTCGTTTTGATTCTTTAGCACTCATATTCCCCGAGTGCTAAAGATAATGTACCACTCCCCTCCAAAATTGTCAATAGCCACTTTATGAATTTATTATAAACAAATCAACCCCGGCCATTCCTTGCAGAATAGCCGGGGCTGTGCTAATTTTCGTTTCTATTATATTACATCTTCATACAATATAATACAATGTAAACGTGGACAGCCTACAAATCACGCTGTTAATATAGAAGCGAGGTGATTTTCATGATAAAAGGCCAAAAGAAAATAGTCAGCGTTGTAATGCCACTGGAGTTATATAACACATTAAAGGAATTGGCTGAACAGGACCGGCGGTCAGTTCCCAGCTATATCCGGCTTATCCTGTGGGCACACACAGGTCAAACCCCTTTGCCTCACCGCAAGGAACCACCCTAGAAGCTCAGCACCTGCCCGGTGGCCAGGGCGTGACAGCCGGGGCCGAAGCGCTCCTTCAGCAGGTTCAGGGCGGGCTCGCCGGTGCAGTGGCCGGTGTATATCTCCTCCACCCCCAGCTCCTTCAGGGCAGCGGCCACCCGGAAGACATACTCCGGAGCGCAGTTCATGCCGCTCTCTCCCTTGCCGAACATGTGGAACCCGCCCACCACGGCGAAGATGCGCTTGCCGGGGAGCTGCTCCAGCACCCCCCGGACGATGTTGACAATCCCCCCGTGGCTGCACGAGTTGAAGATCACCAGCCCCCGCTGCCCTTCCAGCACCAGGGACTGCTCGTGGCGGTAGTCGTCGGGGACAAAGTTGTCCTCCCCCCGCTTGACCAGCAGGTCGGCGGCCTGCCCGGCAAAGTCCGGGTCATGGCGGGGTTCCGGGACCAGCCAGGCCCCCTCCAGCAGGGGAAACAGGCCCTCTGCCTCCACCAGCCGCCCCGCCTCCTGCACATCCCGGTGGATGCCGATGTAGCGGTAGCCCGCTGGGTCCTTTGCGAAGTAGGGGCCCGCCGCGCCGGGGCGGGTGTACACCTTGGCCCGGCTGTTGATCTGGAAGAACCGGCGCAGGCCGTCGGCGTGGTCGTAGTGGCCGTGGGACAGCACCGCCGTCTCCACCCCGGCCAGGTCCACCCCCAGGGCCTGGGCATTTTCGGCGAATCTGCCCGAGGAACCGGCGTCCAGCAGCAGCTTATGCCCCCGGTATTCGATGTACAGGGACAGCCCGTGTTCCGGGACCAGCCCGCAGCCCTCCAGGGCAGTGTTTTCCATAAGAACGGTAACCTTCATTGGGAGCGCCTCCTTATGATAATGTGGGGAAGAGCTGTTCTTCCGCCGCTTTCAAGCCGTCAACAAGGGCGTCCACGTCCTCACGCGTGGTGTCGTAGGAAAAGCTGACCCGCAGGGCGCCGTCCAGCACCGGCTTTGGCAGCTTGAGGGCGGCGAATACGTGGCTGGGCCTCCCCCTGTGGCAGGCGGAGCCGGAGGAGAGGTACACCTTCCGGTCGCTGAGAAAGCGGACCACCACCTCGCTCTTGTAGCCGGGCAGGGAGATGGGCAGGATATGGGGGGCACCGTCGGGGACCAGGACCTGAGCCTCCGGGACCGCTTGGGCCAGCCGCTCCACAGCATAGGCTTTCAGCCCGGCCATGTGGCCGGCGTCCTCGGGAAAGGATTCTGCTCCCAGCCGGGTGGCGGCGGCGAAAGCGGCTATTTGGGCGGTGGCCTCCGTCCCGGAGCGGTAACCACCCTCCTGTCCCCCACCCCGGACGAGGGGGGGCAGCTTCAGCCCCTTCCGGACGAACAGCGCCCCCACCCCCTTGGGGGCGTGAATCTTGTGGCCGCTGACAGACAGCAGGTCCACCCCCAGCTCCTTCGGGGTAAAGGGCACCTTTAAAAAGCCCTGGACTGCGTCGCAGTGGAGCAGAGCGGGGCAGCCCGCCTGCCGAATGGCCTGGGCCGCCTCCCTGACCGGGAGGATGGTGCCCAGCTCATTGTTTACCATCATCATAGACACCAGCACCGTGTCCGGACGGAGGGCTTCCGCCAGCTGGGCGGGGGCAATCTCACCCTGATGGCCGGGCTGGAGGTAAGTGACCTCATACCCCTGCCGCTCCAGGGCCCTGACCGGCTCCAACACGGCGGCGTGCTCAATGGCGGTGGTGACGATGTGCTTTCCCCTCCGCCGGTTCAGCTCTACCGCGCCCTGAATGGCCCAGTTGTCACTCTCCGAGCCACAGGAGGTAAAGAAGACCTCCTCCGCCCCACAGCCCAGGGCCCGGGCCGCGCCGGCCCGCCAGTCCTTCATCCGGGCGGCCGCCTCCCTCCCCAGGGCGTACTGGGAGGAGGGGTTGCCCCACCCTTGGGTCATGGCCTCCAGCGCCGCCTGGACAGCCTCGGGCCGTACGGGGGTGGTAGCGGCGTTGTCTAAATAGTGGAACACGGTGTCCGCCTCCCAAAACATAGTCAGTACCGGCTATTTTATGCTGACATCGGAGGAAAGTCAATACCTGTTTAAATGTAGGGGCGCCCTCCTGGGCGGCCCGAAACCGTGGGAACCATTGCGTATTGGCGAGCCGCCGAAGGCGACGGCCCCTACATTACCATCTGCGCAAAAGACGATTCCAGGCGCTGCCCCCTACTTGCAAAGCAGGGGCATTTTGTATATAATGGTAATCAAAACTGGCAAGGAGTGGTGTGCCATGAACCCCGCTTTTAATATCTGCTACATTGTGGGGGCCATGTCCCTCACCCCCGACCTGCGGCCCTACTCTGTCCAGGGAGACTACGTCATCGCTGCCGACCGGGGGTTCGACTCCCTGATGGCTTACGGGGTCAAGCCCGACCTGGCTGTGGGGGATTTCGACTCTCTGGGCCACCGGCCCAGCCACCCCAACGTCATCCAGCTTCCGGCCGAGAAGGACGACACCGACATGGTCTACGCCATCCGCAAGGGATTGGAGCTGGGCTACCGCCGGTTTATCCTGCTGGGGGGCGTGGGCGGGCGGCTGGAGCACACCCTGGGCAACCTCCAGCTGCTGGACTGGCTGGCCCGCCACGGGGCACAGGGCTTCCTGGCCGGGGAAAAAACCGTGGCCACCTGTATCCGGGACGGCATGTCCCTCACCTTTCCCCCCTCCATGTCCGGATATCTGTCCGTCTTCTGTAACAGCGGGACGGCGGAGGGGGTGGACCTCTCCGGACTGAAATACCCCCTGACGGGCTACACCCTCACCGGCGACTTCCCCCTGGGGGTGAGCAACCAGTTTCTGGACGGCCCTGCCTCTGTTTCGGTGGGAAAGGGCAGTCTGCTCCTCATCTGGGAGGACCGGGGGGACTTCTATGCCAAGCTGCCTAGGCTGTGGGCCAAATAACCGGACTTTTCCCTTGCCTTTTCGGGTATGATGTGGTATAGTAATCTGACCTGTCAGGAGAGGAGGTGTCCGCCGTGGGCGAGGCAGTGAAGATTGTGGCCAAGAACAGCAAGGCCTACCATGACTATTTCATCGAGGAGAAGTACGAGACCGGCATCGAGCTGGCGGGCACTGAGGTTAAGTCCATCCGCCTGGGCAACGTGAACCTGAAAGACTCCTTCTGCCTCATCAAGGACGGGGAGATTTCCGTCTTGGGCATGCACATCAGTCCCTATGAGAAGGGGAACATCTTCAACAAGGACCCCCGCCGCACACGGAGGCTGCTGATGCACAAGCGGGAGATTCTGCGGCTGTTCGCAAAGATCAAGCAGGACGGCTACTCCCTCATCCCGCTTTCCATCTACTTCCGGGGCCCCCGGGTCAAGCTGGAGATCGGCCTGGCCAAGGGCAAGAAGCTTTATGACAAGCGGGAGACCTCCGCCCGGCGGGACGCCAAGCGGGAGATGGACCGGGCTATGAAGACCCGGAGCCGGTAACTCCCTGAGAAAGGATGATTGAAATGGCGCAAAACCCCATCGTTACCATTGAGATGGAGAACGGCTCCATCATAAAGGCGGAGCTTTACCCCGAAGTGGCCCCCAACAGCGTGAATAACTTCATCTCCCTGGTCCGGAAGGGCTTTTACGACGGCCTCATCTTCCACCGCTGCATCCCCGGTTTCATGATCCAGGGCGGCTGCCCCCAGGGCACCGGCATGGGCGGCCCGGGCTACTCCATCAAGGGGGAGTTTTCCCAGAACGGCTTTCCCAATGACCTGGCCCACGACCGCGGTGTGCTGTCCATGGCCCGGGCCATGGACCCCGACTCCGCCGGCAGCCAGTTCTTCATTATGGTAGACAAGGCCCCCCACCTGGACGGCGGCTATGCCGCTTTCGGCAAAGTCATCGAGGGGATGGAGACCGCCGATGCCATCGTCTCCGGCAAGACCGACTGGAACGACCGCCCCCGCCAAAAGCAGGTCATGAAAAAGGTCACGGTAGACACCTTCGGCGTGGACTACCCCGAGCCGGAAACGGCCTGACCGGTCGGAACCCCCTCACAAAAATGTAAGCAAACCGTAATACTATTTGGCCGCCGCCGGTGGTATACTATACTCTCACCCCAGCTGCAACGGGGCCGTACCGGTTTCGACGGGGGCATAGAAGCAGGAATAGCGAGCGGGTGCGCCTAACACCCTAAAAATGGGCGCTTATAAATTAAAGAACGACGATAACGTAGTTCTCGCCGCTGCTTAATGCGGCCGTCCTGCCCGGAAGGACCACGAGCCGGGTCTGGGCGTAGCCTTAGTGGTGCCCGTGTGTTCGGAAAGAGTTGACCGTTCCACGCATTATGACTCTACCAAGCTCAATAGTGTGGCGACCCACGCTTGAGTAAGGGAATGTAAATGATCGCCTGCGCTCGGAGAAGTTCCTGTGGAAGTGCTTTCGGACGGGAGTTCAACTCTCCCCGGCTCCACCAGCCTGTGTCGCCAAAAAAGATGCAGGCGAGAAACACCACATGAAAATGTGGTGTTTCTCATTTTTTTAGCAGAAATCAGAGAAAACAAAACCGGAAAGTTGAGACTTGAAATTTCTGGAAGCGTAATTTTGAAATAACGTGAAAAAAATGCAAATCGGCCTATTTTGGGCATTTTCAGAAGAAGAAGGGGCTCGAACTCCCGAGCGTTCCCCAATAACCTAAAAAAGAAAAAACAGCCGCCCTAAGCCTGTCGGAAGTGATTGATTTACCGATGAGCCGAGGGCGGCTGTTTTGCTTTTTAAATCAGGAGGTAAATCAAATGTCATACCGGGAAGTCTATTTTCGCACCCGAACCGAGGGCTATACCTCCGGCTGGTCAAGCGACGCCGATAGGGCCGCCTTCAAAGAGGAAAGCCGCCGCCTGTTCCAAGAATTGGGGTGGACGGTTATACCTAATGTGGAATTTACCTTAAAGGACGGTAATGGGACTGTCCTGGGCCGCTACACCACCGGGAAGGACGGGACTGTGACGGTCACCGGCCTCATTCCCAATTCCACCGTCGTGGTCGTTGAATCCAAGGTGCCCTCGAATTATGTCCTCGATTCAACCCCACGCACGATCATTGTCCGCAACGGCAGCAACAGTGTGGCCAGCGGCGGAACCGCCAGTGGCAGCACTGTCGGCGGGGGAAACACCGGCACCGTGGGCGGCGGCAACGATATGACCATAGAGAATATGCCCAAGACCACGTTGACCATCGAGAAGTACTTGGAAACTGACGCCGGCAACGTGCCCTTAAAGGGGGTCACCTTCTTAATTACCGATTCCTCCGGGACGATCCTCGGCCCCAACAACGGCGAGTACACCTCCGATGAAAATGGCCGCATTGTACTCCCCAATCTGGAGCCCGGAACGGTGATCACCGCCAAGGAGCTCCGGGTGCCCGACGGCGTGGTGCTGGATTCTACGCCCAAGAGCATTGAGATCAAGGGCGGTATCGGCGGCCAGACCCTCACTTTTGTCAACAAGAGTACGGGCGGGCTGGAGCTGATCAAGGTCAGCGAGAGTGACAAGACCAAACGCATCCCCAACGTGAACTTTGAGATCAGAAAGATGGATGGGGCCCTGGTGGACACCATCACCACCGATAAACAGGGCCGCGCCCACCTGGATCTGGATGCCGGGGATTTTTACACCGTTGAGATCGAATGCCCCAAGGAGTTCAAGCTGGATTCCACGCCCCACTATTTTACCGTCCACGACGGCAAAGCCACCACTCTGACGGTGACCAATAAGGCTTTTAGTTGCATTTTGATTCATAAGACGGACAGCACCACCGGCAAGGGAATATACGGGGTGTCCTTCCTGCTGTACGACAGCACCAACACCCCCATCGGGCAGTACACCTCTGACAACTCCGGCTACGTCTACATTGAGGGGTTGACCAAATCTGGCCGCTATTACCTGCGCGAATTAGAAAATGATGGCTATATCCCGGATACCCAGATGAAAACGGTCTACGTCACCGCTGGGGAGACGACCCTCGTTGAGTGGAAAAACACGCCTATCACCGCCCAGATCCAGATCACGAAGAAGTCCGCCGACTACAATCCCACCAACGGCCTGCCCGCAGGTACCCTGCTGGAGGGAGCCATCTTCGAGATCTACGACAAGGCCGGCAACCTGGTGGACACCATCCGCAGCGACAACCGGGGCCTGGCGGTGTCCAAGCCTCTGCCCTTGAACCGCTATACCATCCGTGAGGTGAAAGCCCCGGCCAACTACGGAGTGAGCGGCCAGGAGCTGACCGCCTACCTGGAGCACGAGGGCCAGATCGTCCGCTTCGAAGTGACCAACAAGGCCCTGACCACCGGGGTGTCCATCTCCAAGACCGGTCCCGCCGAGATTATGGCGGGCCAGCCGGTGCGATACACCTTCTCCAACATCGCCAACGGTTCCAATGTCCGGCTGGACAGCTTTTATTGGCGAGATGTGCTGCCCGCCGAGGTGCGGCTGGACACGGTGGTCACCGGCACCTACAACTTCCCCGGGACCTATAAGATCACCTACCGGGTGAACGGCGGCGAGCCCCGCACCCTGGCGGACAATCTGTCCACCAGCAGGAGCTACACCCTGGCCGCCTCCGCTACCGCCCTGGGGCTGGCCTCCAACGAGCGGGTCACCGAGGTGATGTTCGTCTTTGGGCAGGCCCCCGGCGGTTTCGCCCAGGTGGAGAAGCCCATGCTGTACTGCACCGCCGTCAAGGGCATCGCTGCCATCTCCTTCGTGAACGTGGCCGACGTGGGTGGCGTGTACAACGGACAGTGGGTGCAGGCCATCTCCCGCTGGGTGACCAAGGTCTACGGCAAGCCCGTTGTTCCCAAGCTGCCCCGCACGGGGTATTGATCTCCCAGGAGGCCCGCCATCAGGCGGGCCTCTTACCTTATAAATAATATCTCATGAAAAAGGAGGAGCAAATTATGCTGAAAATTACCGCAATCGGAAGTCTGACCAACGACGTGGAGCTGAAGAAGGACGAGTATGGCAAGTCCTACGCCATCCTGCGCCTCGCCTCCAGCCGCCGCTACCGGGACCGGGAGGGAAACAGGATCACCGACTTCATCTCCGTCAAGGTGCGCGGCCTGCTGGCCGAGCGGTGCGCCGATTCCGCCTACAAGGGCTGCAGGCTGGCCGCCTCTGGGGACTTTGAGACCATCGTCTTTGCCGAGGACCCCAGCCGCCAGCCCGGTTTCCTTATCAAGGCCAGCGACGTGGAGTTCCTGTCCCCCAAGCGGGCGGACGAGGAGGCCGCGGCCCTCTCTGGCTATGAGGAGGACGCTGGCGACGACGCTGCCTGATGAAAAACACAGGCATTGAGTACAGCAGCACCCAGCGTACCCCGGTGGTGCTGCCTGAGCTGGCCGAACTGCTCCCCCCGCTGACGGGGGAGCAGCTGGCCGCCCTGGAGACCGATCTGCTGAAGAACGGCTGTTACTCCCCTATCATCGTCAACGAGGAGTTGGCCATCATAGACGGCCACAACCGGCAGGCGCTGTGCGAGAAGCACGGGATCCCCTACAAAATGGCTGTTTTCTCCTTTGAGGACATGCTGGAGGCCAAGCAGTGGGCGCTGGATACCCAGAAGGGCCGGCGCAACCTGGACAAGTGGGAGCTGGGCAAGATCGCCCTCAAGCTGAAGCCTGACATTGAGGCCAGGGCCAGAGAAAATATGGGTACTCGTACAGACCTTTTGACAACATTGTCAGAAGGTCAGCCTCCTGCGCTTCCTGTCAACACCAGAAAAGAACTTGCTGACACTGTTGGTATTGGAGAGGTCACCATGGGCAAAGTTATGCAGATCGACGAACACGCCCCGCCCGCTGTGAAGGAGGCCCTGGACAGCGGCGACCTGTCCGTCAACCAGGGCTATAGTCGCTCTTGCAGAGGCTGGATGTTGGCCTCCTCCAGCACTCCGCTGAAGCTGCTGGGGTGCAGGTAGAGATCCTGCTGGCCCTTGGCAACCGTGTCGCAGCCTCCATTGCACCCCAGGGTAACAGCCCACCCTAACTCTTGAAACAGACGGCGGCTTTCCTCTTTGAATGCGGCTCTGTCGGCATCGCTTGACCAGACTGAGTTGTAGCAGTCGGTACGGATGCGAAAATATACTTTCCGATACGCCATATTGATCCCTCCTCCTTGCTATTGAAATAAAATCGCCGCTCTCGGTCCACCGGATAGCTTCCGGCAGACGAGAGCGGCGATTTTCTGCGTCTTGAATCTTATGGGGATAGTGAGTTTACTCCGTCTGCAAAAGGCGGATTTTGCATCTCTGGTGCGTGATTTTTTTGAAACGGAAGGCCGTTTTGAAAAACCAAACTTTTTCTTTCTTTTCTCTGCTGTAAATCTCTGTTTTCTCAGAACTGCGTAATTTTATTTTGCTGTTTTTGGGCTGCATCTCGATTATCTACACAAGGTTTCAGAACACCCCTCTGAGTGCCCTCGTGGTCTGGAAATATGATTCCGTCACTGGGGAGCCAGTTGAGGGGGCTGTCTTCCAGGTCAAGTATATGTCTGGAACCTCCGGCACTGGCGGCACAGTGATCGGCACTTATAAGACCGGCCCCAGCGGGTCCTTCGCTATCAACCGGCTCAAAGCGGGCGCCTAGCGGTCTTGTTGAGGACTGTCCAGCCCATATATTCTTCTTTTTTGAGGATTTGGATAAGGGTGGCGGTGGCCCATTTGTAGGGGTCTGCGCCCGACGCGCCCATGCTCACCCGCTCCCCGATGGCCCTCCAATGGGCGGCGGGAGTGAGTATCCGCTCGGCGGTCAATTCCTCCGCAATTCTGGCGATGGGCTTGCCCTCGATAACGCCCTGGAAGATGCGCTTGACAACGGGGGCGGCTTCCTCGTCCAAAATCCACTTCTGGCGGTCGTCCGGGTCGTGCAGATAGCCATAGGGGAGTGCGCCGGTGACGTGCTTTCCCGCCGCCGTCCTCGCGCCGAATATCGCCCGTATTTTGCGGCTGGTGTCCCTGGCGTGCCACTCCGCAAAGATATTTCGGAAAGGCATAAAATCGTCCTCGCCCTTGGCGGTGTCGATGCCCTCGGCCACGGCGATCAGCCTGACGCCCCGCTCCCGAAGCTGCTCCAGAAACAGCCCCACGCGCAGGTGGTCGCGGCCCAATCTGCTCATGTCTTTAATCAGGATTTGGCCCACGCTGCCGCGCTCGATGTCCTCCATAATCTGCAAAAATCCGGGCCTGTCCCAGCGTGTGCCGCTCCACCCGTCATCCGTCCGATGGACAACATTGGTAAAGCCGTTCCGGGCCGCGTATTCCTCCAGATACTCCTTTTGATGCTCAATGGACAGGGATTCATTTTCCCGCCCGTCCTCATGGCTCAATCTCTCGTAAAGGATAGTCAGCTTGTTGTCGCTCATGGTTCCCTCTTTCCGGCTGTCCGGCGCTGTGGCTCTCGGTGTAGTTTTCACTGTTTCACCGCGTCCCTTTCAATCAGGCGTACCAGCTTATCGCTCATGGTTTCCCTGCTCGTCCTGCTGAAATGAACGCTCACCTTGTAGGTCGTGGAGCCAATCCGCTTTGTGATGTGCAGCGGCTTGTCGGTGCGTTCAATCGTCCTGTCTGCTGTTACTGCCGGCATAGGATTAGCCCCCTTTCCATATTCGGTTGTCTGTGATATACTACCGTCAAAATCACCTTGGCGCGTCCTTTCCCGCGCCCCTGTGCCGCCTGCGGCCTGACTGCCTGTTGTTTTCGGGGTGTCCCCGTTCCTTTACGATACACTCCTTTGGGATTTTTAAGAGCCTTTCTGTCCACCATGATAAGGTTGTTACTCAGAGCGTTCAGCCCGTAGTAAAGGGCCTCTTTCCCGCTCTGGAAAAGCTCCTGGGTGGTGAAGGGGACGAAAATGGCGGTGGAGCTGGTGGTGAGGCTACGCTGAATCTCGATCTGATTCACCCCCAGGGGCAGGGAGGACATCAGGCCCTCCTCCTGCTGGAAGTCCAACCGGACCAGCTGGCAGTTGTGCTTCTGCGCGATGCTGGAAGCCTGGAACACGTTGTTGTCCAGCTGGCGCTGGCTGTCCGCCGTGTTCACCACCAGGAAAGTGACGAGGAACATCCGCTCATTCCGGCTCTGGAGGTCCTGCAAGAGCTTCTTGGCCTCGTTGCCGTAGGTGGCGAGGTCAGAGGGGATGATGTCCATGTCGTACCCGGCGCGGACCGCCTTTTTCTGTTCCTCGATCTTGGCCCGGTCCAGGTCGGTGATCTTCCGCTTGACGGTCTTGATGGCGCTGACCTGATCCACGGACTGAATGTGCAGATTGACGATCTGGCTGCTCTCCATATCCAGGAAGTCCGCCAGCATCCGGTCGTTCAGCTCCGGGGCCATGATCTGGACGAAGGAGGCCGCGCCGAACTTCTTCCCCATGCGGAACATGCGCCCGTTTCTAAACTCAAAGGAGCTGGGGGCAATGAAGTCCTTGGTGGACAGGCCGGAGGGGGCCAGCCAGTCCCAGGAAAAGCGGAAGGTCTCCTGGCCGTCCATGTGGAAGATGGCGTGGAACAGCCGCAGACGGTCCGCGCCGCTCATGGGCGTGGCGGTGACGCCCAGCCGCTTGAAGTTGTTGAGGATGTCGGTCTCGATGCGCTCCAGCCGGGGCTTGGCGGTTCGGATGTTCTCCCCGTCGATGCCGAAGGTGAGATATTTGGTCTTGGCGAGGCCGTTGTTGCCCTTGGACAGCTGGTTTTGCAGCATATCCGAGTATTCCTGCCTCACATCGTCAAAGCCGTCCTCTTGCAGGGGAATGACGATATTCCGGGAGAAACCGTCCTGGGCGGCGGAGAGGTTCAGGAAGGACAGCTGGAAGCGGATGGAGCTGTCAAAGTAATTGAGGAAGTCGGACCAGCCCTCGAAAATGGCGGTCTTGTCCTCATTCTGGCTTAATTGGTAGTTGATGTCCTGGAATTGGACGGTCTTGGTGTAAAAGGTGTCGGTAACGCGGCAGATGCCGTCCGGGAACATCCGCTGATAGGGGATGCTGTCCTGGGCCGACAGCTCCTTTTTATCCGTCCGCTTCGCCCTGTGTCAACGCCAATTTGAAATTGTAAGAAAACGCCGAAGAAATTTTGTAGTTTTTCGGCGGGGGGGGGGTAACAAAACTAAGCGTTTCCTTGCTCAAAAAGAGTGTTCACGATTTGCTGTTTCT
>CATKXO010000015.1 GCA_949840775.1 uncultured bacterium
CAGGAGCATAACGGAGGCCAGAGTCAGGCTGAGGGCCCGCTTCAGGTTTCTCATTCGGATTTCCTCCTTCAAATTTTTTCGGCCTGAGAGGGGCCGGGTTTGGTAAAGGGACGCTTCCTTTTCAGAGTTCCGGTAGACCCCGTAAGTCCGCCTGTTCGTTCCGAAAATTCTGCGTTTTTACCAAAAAATCAGAGGTTTTTCAACGTTTTTGCCCGGCCACGCCCGTGTCACGATACTTACGCGGCTCTGGACGCTGCAAAAAGCGGAGGAAATCCGGGAAAATACGGCGGTTATGTGTCAAAAAGTTGCGGCGGTAGACGGATGGTAGACCACCCGAAAAGAAGACCTCCCCGGACCACCTGCGGTGCAGGTAATCCGGGGAGGGTTCGGTAGACTTTTGGTAGACCGGAGTGAGAATCCGGTGAAAAGGGTGGCACAGCGCACGCCCTGCCGTTTCATATTTTCGTCAAATCAATCCAGTTCCTCCATTCCGAAAATGGAGGCGGGCAGAACGTCAGACAGCTCCACCAGCACTGGGTTCAGGCCGCCGTCCAGCTGAGTTGGAGGCCTGTGCACCGAGGTCCGGCCGTCTGCCGTCCCGGCGGGCAGAGAGACCAGTACGCCGGGAGCAGAAGCTCCCCCATAGGGCAGCAGTGTTCCGCTGTGAAGGCTGACGATGTGACGGGCAATGGACAGCCCCAATCCCGCACCCTGTCCAGGCAGGGGCGGCCCTTCTCCGGGGCGGACCTGGAACAAGGCGTCCAACTGCCGTCCGTCCACCGCCCCGCCGCCGTTAGACACCAGGAGCCGGGCTTGATTTCCATGGCGGCGCAGGGTGAGGGCCACGCTTCCTCCTCCCCCCGCCTGGACCGCATTGGAGATCAGGCCCAGCAGCAGTTTTTGCAGCAACTGGCGGTCACCGGGAATAAGCAGACCCCGTGTTTTGCTCTTGTAGGTATATTCCAGGGTGACCCCGGCCTCCTGAAGCAGGTCCCCGGCCAACAGAACAATATCCTGGCACAAGGCGTCTAAATCTATGGTGGTGGGGCAGAAGGGCACGTCCTCCGGTTCCGTCATCTGCTGCATAAACTCCAGATTGCCAATCAGCCGGAACAGGCGGTGGAACGTTCTGTTGAAGGAGGGGGAGGCGGCGCCGTCAGGAGCCGCTGAGGCGACCTCTGCCAGTATGTCACCCAGCAGCTCCCGGAGCTGACGCAGAGCTCCGTCCAGCTGCCAGTCCTCCAGGGAGGGGCCGCGAACGCCGGGGCGGAGCAAGAGAAATTGTTCCTCCTCGCCGGCCTTGCAGCTGTAAGCATAAACTGTGCCGCTCAGGACAAAGCTTCCTGTCTTGGTTTTTCCTGGCTCGGGGAGGGGCAGCTCAACCGGCAGCGGCGCCCCAAGCGCCAGCTGGGGCAGATACTGCCGGGCTTTTTCGTTAGCCGCCTGCACAAGACCGGCGCGCAGCTGGACCACGCCCTCAGGGAAGGCTTCCAGCAGGGACTGGATGGAATCTGGCATAAATACCTCTTCAGTAAAGCGGGGACCTCTGGGTGCGGCCGCAAGTTTTATCGGATGGTTAGCATGTGTTGGAGCGGTTGGAGCTATAACTTATTCAGTATATCAAAAATTCCCAGCCGGCACAATACAAAAAGTCGAAAATTGTCGAAAAATCTGGGAGGGGCGGAGATTTTCCAGGACCTTCCTGAACGGATGGAAAAAATTCGGGCAATTTTTTTCGTAAAACTATGAAAATAAACACTAGGAAATGAAAGGTTTTCGGGGTATAATATATAACGTTACCAATACTGCGGGCCGCCGCAGATAAATTGATAAAAAAGGAGTAGTTCAACATGAGCATCAAAGTTGGCATCAATGGTTTTGGCCGTATCGGCCGCATGGTGTTCCGCGCCAGTCTGAATCACCCCGAGATCGAGATTGTGGGCATCAACGATCTGTGCCCCGCCGACTACCTGGCTTATATGCTGAAGTATGATACCATGCATGGCAAGTGCGAGGCTGAGGTGGGCCACACCGAGAACGCCATCATTGTCAACGGCAAGCAGATTCCCATCTTCGCTGAGCGCGACCCCAAAAACATCCCCTGGGGCAAGCTGGAGGCTGAGTACGTTGTGGAGTCCACCGGCCTGTTCCTGACCCAGGAGAAGTCCCAGGCCCACATCGACGCCGGCGCCAAGAAGGTCGTCATGTCCGCCCCCTCCAAGGACGCCACTCCCATGTTCGTGTGCGGCGTGAACCTGGACGCCTACACCCCCGACATGACCTTCGTGTCCAACGCCTCCTGCACCACCAACTGCCTGGCCCCCATCGCCAAGGTCCTGAACGACAAGTTCGGCATCAAGGACGGCCTGATGACCACCGTCCACTCCGTCACCGCCACCCAGAAGACCGTTGACGGCCCCTCCCTGAAGGATTGGCGCGGCGGCCGCGCTGCCACCGGCAACATCATCCCCTCCTCCACCGGCGCCGCCAAGGCCGTGGGCAAGGTCATTCCCGCCCTGAACGGCAAGCTGACCGGCATGTCCATGCGCGTGCCCACCCTGGATGTCTCCGTGGTCGACCTGACCGTCAACCTGGACAAGCCCGCCAAGTACGATGAGATCTGCGCCGCCATGAAGGAGGCCTCCGAGGGCGAGCTGAAGGGCATCCTGGGCTACACCGACGAGGATGTGGTCTCCTCCGACTTCCTGGGCGACGCCCGCACCTCCATCTTCGACGCCAAGGCCGGCATTGCCCTGACCGATACCTTCGTCAAGGTCGTGTCCTGGTACGACAACGAGTGGGGTTACTCCAACAAGGTCCTGGAGCTCATCAAGCATATGTACTCCGTGGATCACAAGTAATCTGTCCCCTTCCGAGCGCCGCAGTTGCGGCGCTCTTTTTATGCTTGAATAATATCATATTAAGTAATCGAATTTCGTCGAAATATAATATACGAAGAAACTAATATAATATTACATAATTTTTTAGTTTTCGATTTCTGATTTGTAGATACTGACCTCGAGGTGAATCTCGATGTCCTATGAGGTCAGAATGAAAGAATGGATAACAGACCACGATATTCGTCAGAAGGTTTTAGCAAAGGAATTTCATGTTACAGAAGCGATGTTAAGCCATTACTTAACAGGCCGAAGCGATATCACAGTGGATGTTCTGGTTAAATTTGCAAAACGCTGCAACCTTAGTATGGATTATCTGGTTGGTCTAAGCGACGAACCACTGCCGCAAATACGGCTTACAGAAGCGGAGCGTCAGCTAATTGAAAATTTTAGAACGCTTCGTCCAACACAGAAAGAACTAATCGTCAAAAACGTTGGTATCATGCAGGAACAGAACCATAGAGCGTAAAAAGGCCCCCTTCGCAAAGGGGGCTCCCGGCGAAGCCGGGTGGGGGTTTTCCCCAAGAAACAGGTGCGTTTCGATAGGAGAAAACCCTCCGTCATTTGCTTCGCAAATGCCACCTCCCTTTGCGAAGGGAGGCTTTCCGCTGCGGCGGGACGGGAAAGCAGGGCCGCCCAGTCCATCAGGATCGGGCGGGCTTTTTATGCGTTCTTGGCCATGCGGCGGCAGGCCAGGGCGGTGGCCAGGAAGTACCCCCCGTAGACCACCAGAATCACCCCGGCGGTGACCAGGGAGCTGGCGGCGCTGTCCACCTTGCCCACGGTGAAGATGATGTCGTTGGCGGCCTTCATGCCCACGGCGGAGTGGACCAGGGCCAGGGCCAGGGGCAGCAGGAAGGCCAGGGCCACCTGCTGGGTGGCGGATTTCTTCACCTGCTTTTCCTCCGCCCCCAGGCGGCGGAGGACGGCGTACCGCCCGGTGTTGTCCGCCCCCTGGCTCAGCTGCTGGAGGGCCAGCACCGCCGCAGCGGCCAGCAGGAAGGTGAAGCCCAGGTACAGCCCCAAAAACAGGGCCAGAATCTTGTTGCCCACCATGTCGCCGTAGATGGACAGCCGGGTCTCCGCCCGGACAGCCAGCTTTTGATTCAGGGGCCGGATCAGCTGGAGGAGCTGCTGCTCTGTCTCCCCCTTGTTTTCTCCTGCGTAGTCGGCGGACCACACCTGCCGGCGGACCTCCAGCTGCTCGGCCATGCCGTCGGGAACGACCACGCACCGCAGGCTTAAATTCCCGGTGGTGAGCTGGTCCTCCAGCGTCTCCAGCAGGGCGGGGAGGGGCCCGGAGTAGGCGGGCTTACCCTGGCGGGTCAGCAGGGCGTCCAGGTCCGACACCTTAATCGCGCCGCTGGCGTCCTCAATGCCGGTGATCTCTTTCTCGTTGTAGTAGAACAAGGTGTCGTGGCTCCAGGCCAGTTTTTCGTCGGGGTTGAAGCTCCCCTCCCGGAGGAGCGCGTCAAAATCCACCGTCTCGGTGTCCCCCGACTGGTTCTGCACCGTGATATCGAAGGGGGCCTCCCCGTCGGTCATGGCGGACAGGGTGGAGTTGAGCCCCAGGGAGCTGGCGGTGATGCCGATGGCCAGCAGCAGGAGGATGCACACCACCGTCTGGGCCAGGTAGGTGGTGTGGACCTTGCTGATCCACTGCCGCAGGGTGAACACGTTCAGGTTTTTGAAGTACAGCCCCGGGTGGCCCTGGACAAACTTCATCACGAACCCGGACAGGGACCGGAAGATGAGCAGGGTGCCCACCGTCCCCAGCCCCAGCATGGGGAAGCACAGGAAGGGAATGGCCACGGCCAGGGCCATGCCGAAGACCAGCAAAATGGCGTAGGCGGCCAGCAGGCAGATGACCCCCAGCACAAACTGGAACACCGCCACCCCCAGGGGCCGGGGTTTTAACACCTCATTTTTCCGCTCCCCGTGGATCAGGTCGATGAGCCTGGACCGGGACACCTGCACTCCGCTGAGGGCCATGACCAGCAGGAAGATGATGCCGAAGTACACCGCTGTTTTGACCGCCGCCCGGGGGGAGAAGTTGACGGCCAGCATGGCGGACACATCCATCTCAAACATGGACAGGGTGAGGGCGGACATGCCGAAGCTGGCGGCCACTCCCAGGGCCAGCCCGGCGATGAGGGAAATAAGCCCGATGAGGCCCGTCTCCAGGAAGAGCAGCCGGGACACCTGCCCCTGGCTCAGGCCCAGGAGGAGATAAGTGCCCAGTTCCCGCTTGCGGCGGCGGAGGAGGAAACGGTTGGCGTAGAGAATCAAACAAGCCAGCACCACCGCCACCACCACGGAAAAGATGTCCATAAAGATCATGATGGAGTCCACAATGGGGTTGCCGTTCTGGGCCAGAAAGACCATAGCCCCCTGGCCGTCCAGGGAGTTGAAGGTGTAGAACAGGCACACGCCGAAGGTGAGGGTGAGCAGATACACCCCGTAGTCCCGGAAGGACCGGCGCACGTTGCGCAGGGCCAGCTTAGAGAACATCGGCCATCCCTCCCCCCATCTCGGTGACTACCCGGATGATTTTTTGGAAGAACGCTTTCCGGCTGTCGTTTTCCCGGTGGAGCTCCAGGAAGAGCCGGCCGTCCCGGAGGAAGACCACCCGGCGGCAGCAGCTGGCGGTGAAGGCGTCGTGGGTGACCATGAGGATGGTGGCCCCCAGCTCCCGGTTCAGCTCCTCCAGCCGGTCCAGCAGCAGCTGGGAGGACTTGGAGTCCAGGGCCCCGGTGGGCTCGTCGGCCAGCACCAGGGCCGGGTGGGTGACCATAGCCCGGGCGGCGGCGCACCGCTGCTGCTGGCCCCCGGACATCTGGTAGGGGTACTTGTCCAGGCAGTCGGCGATGCCCAGAAAGCCGGCCATCTCCCGCACCCGCTTGTCGATTCTCTGGGCCGGCGCCCGGATGATGGACAGGGACAGGGCGATGTTCTCATAGGCGGTGAGGGTGTCCAGGAGGTTGCAGTCCTGGAAGATGAACCCCAACCGCTCCCGGCGGAATTTGGCCAGCTCCCTGCCCTTGAGGTGGGTGAGCGAGTTCCCGTCGATGACGATGGACCCGGCGGAGGGCCGGTCGATGGTGGATACGCAGTTGAGCAGGGTGGTCTTGCCCGACCCGGAGGGTCCCATCACCCCCACGAACTCCCCCGCCTCCAGGGACAGGGACACGCCGTCCAGCGCCCGGGTCAGTGACCCGCCCTTGCCATAGACCTTTTTCAGGTCAGTAACCGTTAAAATCTCAGACATGATGATTGCTCCCTTCGTTGAACTGTACTAGAGCATATCATACAGTTGTGAAAAATGCTCTAAAGGAAAAATGAGGATTTTATTAAGGTTTGATTAAGGATTCTGTTTCCCGTCTGGGGAATGGTCCTTTTCGCAGATTCTAATGTAGGGGCCGCCGCCCTCGGCGGCCCGCTAAAATGTAATGCCTCTTCTGGTTTCGGGCCGTCCAGGGGGGCGGCCCCTACTTGCCTCCGGATAAAATGCGGGTTGGGGCACTCCCCGGATGAGGGCTCCCCCTTGATTTTCTCCCCCAAATATGCGATACTACTGAAAAAGGGGGTGGGACCATGCTGGAGGTACGTCAGCTTTGCAAGAGCTACGCAGGCCGTCAGGTGCTGGCGCCGGTGAGCTTTGTCCTGCCGCCGGGGCAGTGCCTGGGCCTGGCCGGCAGCAACGGCTCGGGAAAATCCACCCTGCTTCGGCTTATTGCCCAGGTCGAAAAGCCGGACGGCGGTGATGTCCTCTACGGGGGCCGCTCCGTAATGGGAAACCGGCAGTTTCTGCGGCATATGCTGGGTTACGTCCCCCAGGGCGACGGGCTGGCCGGAGAGCTGACGGTGCGCCGGCAGCTTGTCCTGTGGCAGGCGGCCTGTGAGGTGCCCGGTCCCCTGCCCGGGGACATTCTGGACCTGCTGGGGCTGGGGCCCCTGCTGGAAAAACCCATCCGCTCCCTGTCCGGGGGAATGGCCCGGCGGGTGAGCATCGCCCTGGCCCTGCTTTCCCGGCCCAAAGTGCTGCTGATGGATGAGGCCACCAGCGGCCTGGACCAGGGGTATGTCCCTCAGCTGCTGGACTGGCTGGAGGGCTATGTAAGCGGCGGCGGCAGTCTGGTGTGGTGCAGCCACCATGGGTCGGAGCTGGACCGGCTGTGCGGCGCGGTGCTGCGGCTGGAGGATGGGACGTTGATCATGTAGGGGCCGCCCCCCTGGGCGGCCCGTCGGATGACAAACGCTTGATCTGTGGGCCGCCGAAGGCGGCGGCCCCTACAGAAAAGAATGGAGGAAACGATATGACTTGCAGAAACTGCGGAAACGAGATGCGGGACGACGCCCGGTTCTGTCCCAGCTGCGGCGCGCTGAACAGCCCAGACACCGCCGGCGGCCAGCCCCAGGGCGGGGCCTCCTACAGCGCCCCCGCCTGGGAGGGCCCCGAGGGCGGCGGAAAAAAGAAGAAGACCGGCCTGCTCATCGGGATTGCTGTGGCTGCCGTGGCGGTCATCGCCCTGCTGGTGTTTGTACTGGGCGGGCTGTTCAGCTCCCCCAAGGGGACGGTGGAGAAAGCCGTCCTCAAAAGCGCTGCCGCCTACGCGGCGGCGGAGGAAAAGCTGGGCCTGCCCGACATGCAGCAGTGGCAGCAGGACCAGGAGATCACCCAGAGCATGGGACTGGAGCTGCGGGGCATCAACAGCGATCTGGCTGGCTACGACCTGTCCGCCCTCAACGGCCTTGGCCTGGGGCTGCTGGCCTCCTACAGCGGCGAGAACCGCACGCTGTTTTTCGATCTGGGCGCCCACTGGGGGGAGGACGACCTCTTTACCTTCCGCATGGCCGCGGACGGCGCCGAGCTCTACTTCAACTCCCCCCAGCTTATGGGGGATACTTACTACGGCATGAACACCGAGACGCTGGGGACCGACCTGTGGGAGATGACCGGAGAGGACGAGGTGAAGAATTTCAGCTTCAACATGTTCGATCTGGTGGACCTGGTGACGGAGCGAATGGACCAGAAGGCCATGGAGGAGGACTTCAAGAAGGCCAACAAATCCCTCTGGGATCAGGCCCAGGTGAAAAAGCTGGGGGCCAGGACCCTGCACGTCAACGGAACGGAGACCAAAACCACCGCCTATCAGGTCACCATCCCCCAGGAGGCCCTGTTCCGGTATGTGGATGACCTGGAGACGCTGCTGTCCGTTCTGAACTACTACGACCTGTACGAGGAGCTCTACCAGTCCATGGGAATGCCCCAGGACCAGATCGACGAGATTCTCTCCTCCCTGGAGGAGCTGGATGTCTACGGCGAGCTGGCCGACGGCCTGCGGGATGTGGCCGGGGAGCTGGGGGACGTGGAGCTGGAGGTCTGCCTCAGCGGAGGATATGTGTCTGCTGTGCGGTACGAGGGCAGGGCGTACAACAGCGAGCTTTCGGTAGACGTGTATCTGGGCGGCAATGAGGAGTATGTGGACGACCTGAGCGTGGAGGTTGAAGTGGACGGCAACACCGTCGAAGTAAAATCCACCGGCGACCACGGCCTGAAGGGCGGAACCTACACCGACGAGACCACCGTCCGGGTCCGGACCGGGGGCAGCACCCTGGCCCGGGTGACCTCCGAGCTGACCATCGATCCCGGCAGGAAGACTGACAACCTCCAGTGGAAGCTGGGGGTGGACAGCTCCGGCCTGAGCATCTTCGTGCTGGAGGCGGCGGGGGATTTGTCCATGGACAAGGACTTCCTGTCCCTGCACGCAGAGGATGTCGGCCTCCGGGCAGTGGGTATGGAGGTGTGCACCCTGGCCTTTGACTACGAGGTGGAAAATCACGCCCAATTTGAGGCCGTGGAAAATACCAAACTGATCTCCCGCATGAACGAGGATGAGCTGGAGCAGATGGTGCTGGACACCCAGAACCGGGCCATGCAGTGGGCCTCTGAGATGGAAAACCTGTTCCTGACCCGCCTGCCCTCCGAGCTGCTCTGGGCCATGATGTTTTAAAGGGCTATGAGGTATTTTGGACAATTTTTCAGGCTGTCCCTGGTCAGGCTCTGCCAACAGCGCTGGCTGCTGGCAGGGCTTGCCCTTTTATGCCTTCTGCTCCCCCTGGGGGCAGGCCGGGCGGCCAATTACCTGCTGGCCCAGGGGGTCCGTTTTTCCGGCGTGACTCTGGCCGTCACCGCCCCCCAGGGGGACAGCGTCCCCCAGCTGCTGGAGCAGTTCATGGGGGACATGGAGGACATCGCCCAGTACTGCACAATCACGGCCATGGAGGAGCGCGCGGCCATGGACGCCCTGGACAGGGGAGAGGTCACCGCAGTGCTGGTCCTCCCGGAGGACTTCATCCACGGGGTTATGTGGGGGGACAACCCGGACCTGCGGCTGGTGGTGGGCGGGGACCGGCCCCTGGAATCCCTGCTGCTGCTGTGGGTGGGCCAGAGTGCCAGCGACATCCTGTCCGCCTTTCAGAGCGGGGTATATGCGGTGCTGGACCTGTATGAGGCGGACCCGCCCCCCGGCCTGGACCGGGACCAGGTGGTGATGGACATCAATCTGCGCTACATCTCCCTGGCCATGGGCCGGGCCGGCATGTTCCGGGAGGAGCGGGTGTCGGCCACCCAGGCCCTGCCCATCCCGCTGCACTACGCCCTGTCTCTGTCCGCCTATTTTGCCCTGTCCGCCGCGCCGATATTCGTCCCCCTCTACAGCGGAAGCCGGCTGTCCTTCCAGCGCCGCCTGCGGACCGCAGGGCGGGGTGTCTGGGCCGGGTATTTCAGCGGAGTTGCCGCCGGGGTGCCGGCGCTGCTTCTGCTGCTCCTCCCCGCCCTGCTGCTGGCGGGCGGGGGAGAGCCCCTTCCGCGCCTGGGCGCCGCCCTTCTGGCCGCCCTGTTCTGCTCAATCTTCTGCTCCCTTTGCTGTCTGGCCGCAGACTCCGCCGCCGGGTGCGGCCTTATCGCCTTTGGCATCTCCCTGCTGTCCCTGGCGTTGGCCGGGGGGATCGTTCCAACTGTGCTGCTGCCCGGTCCGGTGCGGCGGCTGAGCTGGCTGTCCCCCGTCACCTGGCTGCGTCAGCTGGCCGCCTGCCCCATGGGATATCCGGTGGACCCTGCCGTCTGGCTCTGCCTGGGCCTGTCCGGGGCGGGGATGGCCGCCCTGTCCCTGATTCTGTACCGCCGCCGGGCATACCGTCAGGAGGTGGCGCTGTGAGCATTTTCCTGCCCCTGTTCAAGAGCAGCCTGCGCACACAGCTTGCCAGCCGGCGCACCTGGCTTCTGATGCTCCTGCTGCCCCTGATGACCTTCGGCACAAAAGCGCTGCTTCCCGCCCGGGAGGTGTCCACCCCCGTCCAGGTGGGGGTGGTCCTCCCGGAGGAGGGAGGGGCGGATTTCTGGGCCTGCCTGAGCGCCCGCAGCGGCCTGGTGGTCACCTTCCATCAGGCGGACGGGGACCGGGCGGAGCGGCAGGTGGCCGCCGGCCAGTGGGACTGTGCCCTGGTCCTGCCGGAGGACTTTGAGGACCGCCTGGCCCGGCGGGAGGTGGAGGAGCTGTTTATCCTGCTCACCGGCCCCGGCTCCACGGTCTACCCCATGGTGCGGGAGACGGTATCCGCCTGTGTGGCCGAGCTGATCTCCCCCGGCATGGCGGAGGACTACCTGCTGGACAGCGGCATCGGGTCGGAGGAGGAGCTGGACAGCCTGCGCCCCCGCCTCCAGGAGGTGCTGCTGGAGCAGGACCGGGTGCTGGTATCCATGGAGACGGTGGATGGCCGCCCGTTGGACCCGCTGACCCTGGCGGACAGCGGGGTATCCGGCCTGCTGTCCGGGCTGACGGCCATCCTTCTGCTGATTTGGGTCCTGCTGGCCGCCATGGACCTGGGGAGGTGGCTGGACTCCCCCTTCGCCCGGCGGCTGGCGCCCCTGCGGGGGACGCTGCCGTTGCTCCTGCCCCGCCTGGGGGCGGAGCTGATCCCCGCCCTGTGCGCCGGGGCGCTGGCTCTGCTGGCGGTGGAAGACGCCCCGGCCTGTATCCTGTCTCTGGTGCCCTATCTGCTGTTCTGGGGGGCGGCGGCCCTGGTCCTGGCCCGGCGGAGCCCGCTGTGGGGCGCCCTGCCCGCCCAGGTTCCCTTCGTCCCGCCGCTGGGCCTTCTCCTGTCTCCGGTGCTGCTGGACCTGTCCCTGCTGTTCCCCGCCCTGGGGCCGGTGATCCGGTGGATGCCCATTACCCTCTACCTCCGCTCCTGCGGCGGCTCGCTGGCGGACGCTCTGGTCCTGGCAGCGGGCGGACTGGCCATTCTGGCCCTGGTGTGGGCTCTGGAGGCAAAAAGGCGGGCCCCTACAGGCGATATGCAGGGGCCGTGTCCATGACAAACAAAGCGGCCCGGCGGACTCCCCGCCGGGCTGCCAGTTGTTTCAGGAGGAAAAAGAAGAAAACCTCTTGTCCTTGGTGGAAACGCCGCCGGGGCGTTGGGAGCGGGGGGCCTGCCGCCGGCCCCCTCACTCCATCCTATGCCGCCGCCGGGAGGGGGTTACAGCAGAAACAGCCAGGCGGCCCAGCCCAGCGAGGCCAGCGCCGCCCCGGCTGCCCCCCAGGCGGGGGCGGGGAGGCGCTCCAGCCGCCGGTTCCACACCCTGCCCTGCCTGATATAGCCGTCGGCGGCCTGACGGGCCTCACGGAGCACCTTGTCGGCGCTCACCCCCTCCCGGGCCAGGGCCTCCTCCTTGACGATGAAGATGGCCTCCTCAAACAGCCGGGGGTCGGGGGATTTTACCAGGATCACCTGCCGGGTGATTCCCTTCACCATGCGCGTCACATCCTTTGCCAGTGTTTTCCTTTAGTCTGCCCGGATTTTGGAGAGATATTCTGCCCTTTGACTGTAGGGGCGGATATGATCCGCCCGTAGGCGCATACGATGCACCCCTAAGACAGCAGCAGCTCCAGCTCCTCCAGGGAAATTCCCGGCTGGAGGGCCATGCTCAGGCCGTAGCCGATGACCTTGGACAGGTCGTTCACCTGGCCGTCGATGTCCTTGGGGGTGACCAGCAGGTCCCGGCCCTCCCCCAGGTCGGGCAGTTCGTCGGTGCCCAGCAGGTCGGCGGCCAGGGTGGCCCCGTCCACCACGGTGGGCACTCCCAGGGCAATGACGGGCACCCCCAGGGTGTCTTGGGTGAGGCCCATGCGGTGGTTGCCCACCCCGGAGCCGGGGGTGATGCCGGTGTCGGCAATCTGTACCGTTTTGCACAGCCGCTTCAAAGACCGGGAGGCCAGGGCGTCCACTGCGATGACGCAGACGGGCCGGAGCTTCTCGCACACCGCCCGCACCAGCTCGCCGCTCTCCATCCCGGTATTGCCCATCACCTCCGCCGTGACGGAGGCCACCGGACGCAGGGCGCCGAAGTGCTCCGGCATCTGCCGCACCAGGTGGCGGGTGACCAGGGTGTTCTGGTGGACCTTGGGGCCGATGGCGTCGGGGGTGATGGCCCGGTTGCCCAGGCCGGCCACCAGCACCAGGCCGTCTCCGGGCAGGCTCCGGAGCAGCTGGCCCATCTCGCCGGCCAGCGCCCGGACGGAGCGCTGGAAGATGTCCTCCTCCCGGTTGGCCAGCCCCTCCAGGGTGAGGGTGACGTAGGTCCCCTGGGGCTTGCCCAGGGCGCTCTCCCCCCGGCCGTCCAGCACCCGGACGGTGTTCACCGGGATCCCCTCCCGAAGGCTGTCCCATGCCTCAACCCCCGGCAGGGCGGTGACGGCTCCCGCCCGCTCCTGCCACAGCTCCCTGGCCTCCAGGGCCAGGTCGGTCCGCCGCATACGCATGGCGCTCCCTCCTTATGCAATATGTTGTGGAATCAATTTCCTGTCCGCCCTAGTTTTTGCCTCTTTTGAAAAACTATCCGGCCGGTGCAAATTTTTTGAAAAAAACAGTTGATTTTTTTTGGGGAGGGTGGTACAATACAAATCTGCGTGGGCGTATTAGCGCCTAAATTAAAGATGAAAATCGGAGGAGGTGTTTGGTTTGCCGAATATTAAGTCTGCCAAGAAGCGCGTTCTGGTGTCTCAGGCCAAGGCCGCGCAGAACAAGGCCGCGAAATCCGCGCTGAAGACCGACATCAAGAAGTTTGAGGCCGCGGTGGCGGAAGGCAACCGCAGCGAGGCCGATGTCGCTTACAAGGTGGCCGTCAAGGCGGTGGACAAGGCCGCTGCCAAGGGTCTGCTGCACCGCAACAACGCTGCCAACAAGAAGAGCAAGATGACCCTCAAGCTGAGCAAGCTGGCTTGATTTTGCGCCAAAGGAAAGCCGTCTGGACAACAGACGGCTTTTTTCGTATTTGTTTTTGCGGGGATGTGTGGTAGAATTGTAATATGACCCGCCGTGGGCGGCGGGTCCCACATTATGCCCTGTGGGGCCCGCCCCCCTGGGCGGGCCATCCGGCCCCATATTGCACCGAAAGGAGGCCCCGCCCATGAAAAAATTTCTCTCCCTTCCTCCGGTCTCCTTCGCGGTGGAGGCGGCGGAGCTCTTTTTGGAGGTGGGGGCCTCCCGGGCGGCGGCGGCCCTGTCCTATTTTCTGATTCTCACCCTGTTCCCCCTGCTGGTGTGCGTCAACTACTTCATCGGCCTGTTCCACCTGGACCTGGAGAACCTGCTCCGGTCCCTGGACCAGATTCTCCCCGCCGGGGTGCTGGCGGTGGTGGGGGACTACCTGGGCTATGTGGCGGGCAGCCAGTCTTCGGCCCTGCTGCTGGCCAGCCTGTTCACCATCCTCATCTCCGCCTCGGCGGGACTGCGCACCCTGCTGGCCGCCATGGACGACCTCCACGGCAGGACAGACACCCACCCGGTCCGTCGGGTGGCGTTCAGCGTGGTACTGTCGGCGCTGTTCCTGCTCACCGTCTACCTGTCGGTGGTGGTCATTTTCACCGGCGAGTGGTTTTTCTGGCTGCTGGAGGACCACCTGCCCCGGCACATCGCCGAGCTGCTCCCCCTGTCCGCCCTGTCCGGGCTGTGGCGGTGGATGCGCTATCTGCTGCTGTTCTGCTTTGTGCTGCTGCTGGTGCTTATCGTCTACCGGGCGGGAACGCCCAAGGGAGCCATGCGCCTGCCGGTGGTGGTGCTGTCCTCCCTGCTGGCCGCCCTGGCCATCGCCGGGGCCTCGGTGCTGTTCTCCTGGTTCATCGGCATGTCCTCCCGCTACGCCCTGGTCTACGGCTCTCTAGCCTCCCTCATTATCCTGCTGGTGTGGCTCTATCTGTGCGGCAACCTCCTGCTGCTGGGGGCCGTGGTGGGGCGGGTGCTGGAAAACCGGCTGAAAAAGACATGAAAACAGCGCCGGAAACCCGGCGCCGCTTTCTTCCGTTACTGTTCGGTTTTGGGGTCCTCTTGGTCTGATTCCGCCTCACCGGAGGAGATATACAGCTCCTCGCACTTTTGCTGGGCCTGAATCAGGAGATTGGCCGCCTCCTCGGTGGCGTGGAACAGCGTCAGGTACATCTGCTTATAGTCTTCCATACAAACACAACCATCCCGAGAGACAGCCCCAAAGCTGTCTCTCTGTTTTCTCAACGGTTCCGCCCGCAGGGGGAGTGCACAGGAGGGTGAGGAGGTGTTCTCCCCCCGCAGGTTTTCCCGTCGAGACAAACAAAAGCGGCGCGGGATGTCGTAACCCCACACCGCATATCTCAGACACAAACTCTAAAACGGGGACTTGAAAAGGGGGAAAGCTTCCGTTATAATAAGAGCTGGTGCAGCAATGCTGTTGTGTGGGTGGTTGCCTCACCCGTACAGGGGCGCGGGGGGGCTTAGACCCCGCGTCCTGCCCTTTTATTTGTCTCTTGCCAATAGTATAGCATATTTTGTCGAATAGTACAAGGAATATTTTTCAGGCGCGGCCCGGTTTTTGGGCCGCGTTTTCTCTTTCCAAATGGAGGGAAATGTGCTATGCTTATCATGAGAAAATTTTGCCGTCCTGGATTTGGACGGCTGATGAGGTGACGGTATGAACAAAATGATCCGCCAGTTGAACCGTGATATCCTCGACTCCCTGTCTGCCCGCCGGCCGGGGGAGCTGGCCAACCGCCGGGCCCTCCAGGACATGATGAAGCAGCCCGGCTGGACCAGCGGCCTGGCCGCCCTGTTCCCCATCCGGGAGCGGCTGAGCTGCGCCCGCATTCTGGAGCTGTGCACCCCCATTCTGAACCGGTTCTCTCCCCAGGCCCCGAAGAGGGGCTGGGGGCCCTTCACCTATCAGTATGTCTGCCGCCTGATGTTCCCGGAGAACGGCTTTGCCCCCGAGGCGGACCGGTGCGGCGCCGGGGCGGAGTTCTACCTCACCGTCCTCCAGGTTCTGCTGGACCAGGAGCGCTCCGCCCTGCCCTTCGACCCCATGATGGATTTCCAGTTCCTCGCCGAGGAGGAGTATGAGACCTGCGACAAGGCCCGGGAGTATCACCGCTTTCTGGCCGCATGGCGGGGGGAATTTATCTATGAGCTGATGCGTCTGGGGCTGGAGTTCACCCCCTTCAAGACCCTGAGCCACATCGCAGGCGTCCACCACATCGCCATGACCGCCGCCCGGGGGCTGGCCCAGGCCGGGGTGGAGGTGGACCTGGCCCTGATCTCAGGGGCCGCCGCCGCCCACGACGTGGGCAAGTTCGGCTGCCGCCCCGGGGAGCGGGTGCCCTACCTCCACTACTATTACACCGACCAGTGGCTGCTGGAGCGGAAGATGGAGGACATCAGCCACATCGCCTCCAACCACTCCACCTGGGACCTGGAGCTGGAGTCCCTGTCGGTGGAGTCCCTGCTGCTCATCTACGCCGACTTCCGCTCCAAGTCGGAGCGGGGGCCCAACGGCGAGGAGATCATCGTGCTCTACCCCCTGGACGAGTCCTTCCAGGTGATTTTGTCCAAGCTGGACAACGTGGACCGGAAGAAGCGCCGCCGGTATGAGTTCGTCTACGGCAAGCTCCACGACTTTGAGGACTATATGCGCCGCCTGGGGGTGGACGTGGACCTCACCGGGCGGAAGCAGAGTCCCGCCCCGCACAAGGACCCCGC
This sequence comes from uncultured bacterium, assembly GCA_949840775.1. Lineage (GTDB taxonomy): Bacteria > Bacillota > Clostridia > Oscillospirales > Oscillospiraceae > Lawsonibacter. The sequence continues at coordinate 15,960 of CATKXO010000015.1, forward strand.
CCTCATGGGCCCGGAGGAGACGCTGGACAGCCTGATTCTGCTGTCGGTGGAGCACAACTTACAGCTGATGCACATGCTGTCTAACGAGCAGAAGTTCGGCAACATCATCGAGGCCGCCCGCTCCACCAAGAGCTGGCAGCAGCTGAGGGCCTACCTCAACGTGTTCGGCGAGTATTTTACTTACCTGTCGGTGCGGCAGAAGACCCAGGCTTTGTCCTTCCTCTACGAGCTGCTGATGCACCGTGAGGGCGACATCCGCCGGCAGGCCGGCGCCCTCATCGGCCAGATTATTGCCCGGTTCCACCTGGTCTACCGCAAGGAGATTCCCGCCGACGCCCAGAACGACCCGGCGGAGGAGGTCCCCTTCACCCTGTGGAGCCAGTATCTGGACATGATTATCTTCCCCGACCACAAAACCACCCCCCAGCAGCGGTCCCACATCAGCTATACCCTGAAGCTGGTGGTGGAGTCCATGCTGAACCATGCCCGGCCCAACGACATCCCCCGCTTTCTGGACGCCCTGCTGGGCTACTACAACGACCCGGCCCACACCGATGACGACACCGCCTTTACCCTGCTGGACGCCGCCCGCTACCTGCCCCCCAAGCACTACGGGGAGGAGACCCGGGAGAAGCTGGTGGACTTTGCCGCCCACTTTGCCGCGTCGGAGGACCTGCGGCTGGTCACCGCCGCCCTCCAGTTCCTGCGGGAGACGGTGCGCAACATCCCCCGCAGCCACCCCCAGATGGCCCGCATCGCGGATTTGGCGGAGGGGGTCCCCTCCAGCCAGCTGACCACGGTCTTCCTCAAGTGCCGCATCCTCCGCCGGGCGGGGCGGGACGTGTCCGCCCTGGAACACACCCTGTACCACACCGACATCACCAGCGAGGTCTTTTTGGACAACCTGAAAATCGCCACCCCCTGGGTGGTGAAGGTGGCCGGGGTGGAGCTGCTCCGGGATCAGGTGGAGCATGGGGTGGAGGCCCATATCCTCCACATCGCCACCCACTTCTCCAACCTGGTCAAGGTGTCGGAGCGGGTGGTGGTGCGGCACACCGCCGGCTCCGCCCTGGTGCACACCCTGTCCCTCCTGCGCCGGGAGCAGCGCAATGAGGTGGTGGTGGAGCTGGGCAAGGGGCTGGAGATGGGCCAGTATGAGATTTCCAAGTATATTCCCCAGTACCTGGGGGAGGCCGCCCTCTACCTCCACCCCAGTGAGCTGGACGAGCAGGTGCTGTGGCTGAAAACCCTGCTGGGCTCCCCCAACGACTCCGCCGTGGCCGGGGCGCTGAATACCATTGCGGTCCTGCTTCAGCACTACCCCGCCTATCAGCAGCGCTTTCCGGAGAAGCAGCAGGTTTACGAGGCGCGGCGGCAGGAGTTGCTGGGCCTGCTCCTCCAGGGCCTGGCCCACTACCGGGAGACGGTGCGGCAGGAGGCCCTGCTGGTCACCGGCAAGCTGCTGTTTGAAAGCCCCATGCTGGATATGGAGGAGAAGGCCCGGCTGTTCTCCCTGAGCTACCGCAAGCTGCTGTTCCTGACCCAGGAGTCCTCCCGGCAGGACGGCCTCACCTTTTACTACCGGGCGGCCGCCCTGGCCCACATCAACCGCTTTATCGCCGTCCGGCGGCTGGACCACGGCCCCTTCACCTTTGAAAAGCCCCGGAAGATCGCCTTTTTCCCCGGCACCTTCGACCCCTTCACCCTGTCCCACAAGGGCATTGTCCACGCCATCCGGGACCAGGGCTTTGAGGTCTACCTGGCGGTGGACGAGTTTTCCTGGTCCAAGAAGGCCCAGCCCCACCTGATCCGCCGGCAGATTGTCAACCTGTCGGTGGCGGGGGACTTCCACGTCCACCTGTTCCCCGACGACATCCCGGTAAACATCGCCAACCCCGCCGACCTGCGGCGGCTGGTGGACCTGTTCCCGGGCCAGGAGGTCTACATCGTGGCGGGCAGCGACGTGGTGGCCAACGCCTCCTCCTACCGGGCCGAGCCGGTCCCCTTCTCCATCCACCAGATGAACCATGTCATTTTCCACCGGGCGGGGGAGACCGAGCTGCCCGCCGCCCTGCCCATTACGGGGAAGGTCATCCGCCTTCAGCTGCCCCCCCACTTGGAGGACATCAGTTCCACCCGTATCCGGGAAAACGTGGACCTGAACCGGGATATCTCCAACTTTATCGACCCGGTGATCCAGGACTTTATTTATCAAAACGGCCTGTACCTCCGGGACAGCCAGGAAAAGCCCATGCTGGGCGCCGGGGACCTGGAGTTCCAGTGGGCGGGAGAGCCAGACCCCATGCTGTTGGACAGCCTTACCGCCATCAGCCCCGACCGGGAGGCGGTCCACACCGCCATCATTGACCACGGGGACCGGCTGCTGCTGCTGCGCCGGGCCGGCGGGGGAGAGATTCTGGGCTATATCGCCTACCGCTCCCTCACCACCTCCCAGCTATTTGCCGCCCTGGGTGATACCGAGCTGGCCAACCGCATCCGCCTGCGGGCGGCGGGCAACACGATTCTGATTACCGCCCTGTTTGCCGGCGACACCGAGCGCTTCAAGGACTGCCGCCAGCTGCTGCTGTGCGAGCTGCTGGCCCGGGCGCTGGGCGAGGCCTGCGTCTACGCGGTGTACTGCCCCCATGACAGGAGAATCAGCGACCGGATGTCTGACGTGCTCACCCGCACCGGGTTCCTGGTACGGGAGGAGGGGCAGCCCATCTGGGAGACGGACATGCACGCCCCGGCCACCCTGATCCAAAACCTGGAGACCACCATCCAGGAGCCGCTGTGCCACAATCCCCGGGTGCTGGCCGCCATCCGCCGCAGCCACCAGAGCCTCCAGCGGGCCCTGGCCCGGCTGTATCCCGGCTCCCTGCTGCTCACCCTGTCTGCCGACATCATCCACCAGCGCCTGCTGGAGAAAATCACCGCCTACAACAATGTGCCCTCCGTCCCCACGGTTCCCAGGGTGCTGGGGGAGAACATGTGCGTCCCCTACGGCAAGCTCCTCCGGGGCAAGACGGTGCCCAATACCGTAACCAAGACCATCCACACCGACAAGGTGTATTCCCCCGACCTGTCGGAGAGCGTGATGGAGCCCTTCCCCTACTATGCCCCCATTCCCAGCCAGATCAGGACCATCAAGTCCTTCGACCGGCCGGTGATTCTGGTGGACGACCTGATGCACCCCGGCTTCCGCTTCAAGGCCCTGGACCCCATCCTCCGCCGGGAGGGGGTGCCCATCCGGATGGTGCTGGTGGGGGTGCTGTCCGGCTATGGCAAGGACCTGATGGACCACTGGGAGCGTCCAGTGGATTCGGTGTACTATGTGCCCACCCTGCGCCAGTGGTTCATCGAGGCCACCATGTACCCCTTTATCGGGGGCAACACCGTCCGGAGGCCTGCCTCTCCGGTGCCCGGCCTGCTGCCCGGCATCAACCACATCCTGCCCTACGCTAAGCCCCTCTACCAGGAGGAGTGCGGGCGGGAGGCGGTGTTCCGGCTGTCCAAGGCCTGCCTGGAGGGGGCGCTGGACGTGATCCGCACCCTGGAGCAGGAGTACCGCATCCTATACGGCCGCAACCTGACCCTGGCCCGCCTGCCCGAGGCGGTCATCCTCCCTCTGTGCCCCGACAAGGGCACCTGTTTGCACTACGACCCCTCCCTGTCTGCCTCCGTCTACCTGGAGAACGACCTGGAGGTCCTGCTGCGGCAGAATCAGTAAAAAAGCCTCCCTTCGCAAAGAGAGGTGGCATCCGCGAAGCGGATGACGGAGGGTTTTCCCCATCGAAGCGCTGCTGACTTCTTTTTGGAAACCCCCACCCGGCTTCGCCGGGAGCCCCCTTTGCGAAGGGGGCCTTTGGAGAAAATTTAAAACTGGAAGTGATATCACTATGTATTATTACAATATCAACGGCGCGGCGCTGGTCTCTCTCTCCCCGCTGGAGGGCTTTGGCCCGGAGATTGAGCCGTCCCAGAACTGGCGGCTGTATGCGGCCGTTCCCGGTGACCCGGTGCTGGGGCGGCAGTTCTTCAAGGTCACCCACCCCGGCCAGATGACAGGGGCCGGTCACGGGCTGGACACGCTGGATGTCTCCCGCCTGCCCCAGGTCCAGGCGGACGAGTGGACCGCCCGGGCCATTGAGGACGGCCGGGTCACTGCCGTCAACACCAGCCGCCCCGGCTGGGAGGAGCTGCTGAAATGGTCCCCCAATCCGGGGAAGAAGCGGGTGAACATCCTGGCCATCGGCGACGTGGGCTCCACCCTCCTCACCGGCCTGAAGCTGCTGGGGGGCGATGTAATCTCCTCCATCGGCATCTGCGACCTGTCCGACCAGATTACCGCCCGGTGGGAGTTCGAGATGGGGCAGATCAGCCTGCCCTGGGACTATAACGTCTTCCCGGAGGTGGAGGTCATCACCCCGGACCGGCTCTTTGACTGCGACATGTTTGTCTTTGTGGCCTCCAAGGGCATCCCGCCCGTGGGCTCTCAGGTGAAGGATGTGCGCATGGCCCAGTTTGAGGCCAACGCCGGCATCGTGAAGCACTACGCCAAAATGGCCCGGGAGAAACAGTTTAAGGGGCTGTGGTGCGCTGTGTCTGATCCGGTGGACCCCCTGGCCAAGACTGCCTATCTGGAGAGCAACCGGGACGAAAACGGCGATTGGGATGGCCAGGGGCTGGGGCCCGAGCAGGTCCAGGGCTTTGGCCTGGGGGTAATGAACGCCCGGGCGGCCTACTTTGCCAAGCGGGACGGGCGGCTGGCATCCTTCCTCACCGAAGGGCGTTCTTTCGGCCCCCACGGGACAGGACTGTTCATCGCCAACTCCATCGCCAATTACGACGAGGCGCTATCCCAGGAGCTGACCCAGCTCACCGTTACCGCCAACCTGAAAATGCGGGAGATCGGCTTCAAGCCCTACGTGGCCCCCGCTCTGTCCTCCGGGGCGCTGTCGCTGCTGCTCACCCTCCGGGGGGAGTGGCACTGCGGCTCCGTGTTCCTGGACGGCGTCTATATGGGCGTGAAAAACCGCTATACCCCCGCCGGCATCGAGACCGAACTGCTGCCCCGCATCCCGGATGAGCTGTTCGGCCACATTTGGGAGGCGGCGGAGCATTTGAAGAGCATTATTTGAGGAAATGTGGGCCCCGCCCCCCTGGGCGGGGCAATCCGAAAATGGCCCGCCCAGGGGGGCGGGCCCCACATAGTTCAGAGGTAATAATATGTCGATTACACTCATTCATCCCGCCCCCGACTCCGGCTGGGCGGACCAGCGGCTGGACGGCGTCTTGAAGCACGCCCTGGCCGGGCGGGAGGTCCGCGTGGTCCGGAGGGCGGAAGAGCTGGACGGGCTGCAAAGCCAGCGGCTGATTTTAGCCCTGGCTCTGGGGGACGCAGGGGTCAATTTGGAGTATATGCGTATGCTGGCCCGGCTGCGGAAGGCGCCGGGTTTGCTCCAAAGCTGCACCGGCGGGCTCATTGTGGACGGAGCGGGGGAGCTGTACACCAAATCCGCCGCCGCCGAGGGAGCCTTGGCCATGAACCAGGCGGGCTGTGCCCTGGTAGGCCGGCCTCTGGTGGAGGGCACCGGCTCTCTGGCCAACTTTGCTGTCCAGGCCAAAAACCTGGGCACCGGCCTGATGGGGGCCTACCGCCATGCTGCCGCCGAGCTGGCAGACCATGTGGAGGGGTTTGCTTTTCCCCGAAAGGAAAAGCCGGAGGTCCTGGTCCTCCACGCCTCCAGCCACCACACCTCCAACACCATGGACCTGTGGTCCCAGGTGCGGGAGAAACTGGAGGGCCGCTGCGCAATCCGGGAGATCGGCCTGCGCAACGGCACCCTGTCCGACTGCTCCGGCTGCCCCTACACCATGTGCCTCCACTTTGGAGAGCAGGGGGGCTGCTTCTACGGCGGCGTCATGCAGGACGAGGTCTATCCCGCCGTCCGCACCGCCGACGCCCTGGTGCTGCTGTGCCCCAATTACAATGACGCCCTGTCCGCCAACCTCTCTGCCTTTATCAACCGGCTCACCGCCCTGTTCCGTCAGACCCGGTTCTACCACAAGGCAGTTTTCGCAATCGTCGTCTCAGGCTACTCAGGCGGGGATGTGGTGGCCCGGCAGGTTATCGCCGCTATGAATATGAACAAGTCTTTCTACCTTCCCCAGCATTTTGCCCTCATTGAAACAGCCAACAATCCCGGTCAGGCCCTTGCCCTGCCGGGAATACAGAACCGGCTGGAGCGGTTTGGACGGAATATTCTGGATACATTGTGCTTGTAAGCAAAGCTCCCTCCAGCTGATGCCGGAGGGAGCAGTCTTATTTCAGATATTCTCTTGGGTCCACCGGCTGGCCGTCCAGGATAGTCTCCAGGTGGACATGGGAGGCCACCCCCACCTCAGCGATGGCGGAGGCGCCCACCGTACCCAGCTCGCCGCCGATGTCCACCAGGTCGCCGGCCTCCACCAGGACATCCTCGTCCAGGTTGCAGTACCAGGACTGGAGCCCGCCGCCGTGGTTCACCACCACTGTGGTGCCCATCAGCCCGTCGGTGTAGATCTGTTCCACGGTGCCTGCGCTGATAGACAGCACCTTTACCCCTTGGGCCGCAGCAATATCCAGCCCACCGTGGGTGCGCCAGTCCCCTAACGTCGGGTCAAGCGACAGCGTTTCCACGCTGAAATCTCTCAAAACAGCGCCCTGCACAGGCCAGGTGAATACCTTTGATAGGGTCTCCTTACTGCTTGCAGTGTCCGGTTCAGGCGTTGTGTCCTTTACCGGCTCCGGGTCATCCGGCTGGCTGTTGGGGGTCGATTCGACAACCGGGGGCTTGACGGGGATGGCAGGGGTGTCGTCCTTGACGTTGGGGGTTGGAGCGCTGGGGTTGGCGGTGCTCTGGTCCGGGATGGTCACAGAGGCGCCGCCCCCCGCCGGCGCGGCGGCGCGGGTGTCGTTCACAACGGTACGCAGCAGATAATAGCCCGAAATTCCTATGGTGGCGATGCACAGGAACAGGACTATGTAAAAGCCCTTTCCCATGGCAAAATCGCCCAGCTTGCTCAAAAAGCTTCGGTTTTTCAAAAAACCACCTCCAAAGCCTATTTTGGACAGCGGAGGAAAGGGTTATACATGGCCGGCAAAAATTTCTTACGAGGAAGTAAAAAGAAACTGTCGAAAAATTTGTAGGTTTATCAATGATGTGAAACAAAATTAGAAAGGACTTGGTTAGGAGAGCGCCAGGCAAGAGGACGAATGGGGAAGGCGTTATATTGACGCTGTCTAACGGCGAGCTGCTTTTGAAAGTCGAGGAAAGAAAAGAATTTGTGGGAGGCATAAAACTCCTCATTGTCCTTGCGATGGCTGCGCTCTACCTTCAATAACAAAGGGAAATTTTCTGACACAGTTCCGGATAAATTGACAGGAAACGGTACAGACCGGAGATGGAGCGCGTATAACCCCGCTGCCGCAGCTTTACCCAGAACACGACCAGTCCCGCATTGGGATTCCGGCGGCGCATGTTCTGGATCAGTCTGACCTCTTCTGGGCGATGCTGATCTGGGTGGCTGTGAGGGCGGTGGGAGCGGTCCTCCAGGGATTTCAGTGTCCCATCGTACCGTTTGCGCCAGCGGTAGATATACTGCCGGTTTGTGCGATAACGGATGGCCGCCTTTGTGACTCCGTGTTTCTCTGCGTACAAAATCAGGACTTGCCGATACCGGGGCTGTTTGTGTTATCTTATCCATAGCGAATAGGTCGCGCCTGCCTTTCGGTTTGGTCTGAGCAACTTTACCATATCACAGGCCGCTCCTATTCGCTACTCTTTTCTTTATTTGTCACACTTCATTGTAACACCTACAGGAAGCAGACGCTTCCGGGCTTTTTTGCTCTTGCCACCTCTGCCATCTTATGGTACAATAGCTTGCCAAACAAGGAAAATCTGTATCCCCGCCCGACCGGCGGGGATACGCGAGTATAACAAGTGAGGGAGTGAACCCTTTTGTCGAACTACGAAGCGGAAATCAAGCGCCGGCGCACCTTTGCCATCATCTCCCACCCGGACGCGGGCAAGACCACCCTGACGGAGAAGTTCCTTCTGTACGGTGGAGCCATCGCCCAGGCCGGACAGGTGAAGGGCAAGAAGAACACCCGGGCGGCCACGTCGGACTGGATGGAGATTGAGAAGCAGCGGGGCATCTCCGTGACCTCCTCGGTGATGCAGTTTCAGTACGAGGGCTTCTGCATCAACATTCTGGACACCCCCGGCCACCAGGACTTCTCCGAGGACACCTACCGCACCCTCATGGCCGCCGACTCCGCGGTGATGGTCATCGACGGGGCCAAGGGCGTGGAGGCCCAGACCCGGAAGCTGTTTAAGGTGTGCGCCATGCGGGACATCCCCATCTTCACTTTCGTCAACAAAATGGACCGGGAGGCCAGGGACCCCTTTGAGCTGTGCCAGGAGCTGGAGCACGAGCTGGGCATCGACACCTATGCCATGAACTGGCCCATCGGCTGCGGCAAGGAGTTCATGGGGGTGTACGACCGGCAGAACCGGAAGGTCATCCACTTCACCTCCAACACCAACGCCAGGGCCGCCACCGCCACCCAGGTCGAGCCCGACGACCCCGCTCTGGCCGACCTCATCGGAGCAGCCAGGCGGGACCAGCTGGTGGACGAGATCGAGCTGCTGGACGGCGCCTCCTGCGATTTTGACCTGGACCGGGTGCGCCACGGCAAGCTGTCACCGGTGTTCTTCGGCTCCGCCCTCACCAACTTCGGCGTGGAGCCCTTTTTGGAGGAGTTCCTCCGCATGACCACCGCCCCCCTGGCCCGGAAAGCTGGGGAGGAGGTGATCAACGCCTTTGACGAGGACTTCTCCGCCTTCGTCTTCAAGATTCAGGCCAACATGAACAAGGCCCACCGGGACCGCATCGCCTTTATGCGGGTGGTGTCGGGCAAGTTTGAGGCGGACAAGGAGGTCTACCACCTCCAGGGAAACAAAAAAATCCGCCTGTCCCGGCCCCAGCAGCTGATGGCGGCGGAGCGGGAGATCATCGAGGAGGCCTACGCCGGGGATATCATCGGCGTGTTCGACCCGGGCATCTTCTCCATCGGAGACACCCTGTGCGCCCCGGGGAAGAAATTCGCCTTCGACCCCATCCCCACCTTCGCCCCGGAGCACTTTGAGCGCATCCGCTCGGTGGACACCATGAAGCGCAAGCAGTTTTTAAAGGGCGTGGAGCAGATCGCCCAGGAGGGTGCCATCCAGATTTTCAAGACCCCCTACTCCGGCATGGAGGAGGTCATCGTGGGGGTTGTCGGTACGCTGCAATTTGACGTGCTGGAGTACCGCCTGCGCTCGGAGTACAACGTGGAGCTGTACAAGGAGGGCCTGCCCTTCGAGTACCTGCGGTGGATTGTCCGGGAGGAGGAGGACGCCCCGCCCCTGAAGGAGGAGGACCTCCTCCTGCCCAACGACGCCAAGCTGGTGGAGGACTACAAGGGCAATCAGCTGCTGCTGTTCGCCTCCCAGTGGTCCATCCAGTGGGTCACTGAGCGGAACAAGGGGCTCACATTGGCCGAGTTCGGCGGCGCGAAGTTTTAAAATATGAAGCGGACCCGAGAGGGTCCGCTTTTCTGATATAATTGACATAGTTCGACTTGTCAGATATAATAAAAACAGAAGGTGCGCTGTTGTATAAAAGGCGGTTGGCCCATTTCCCCTCGCAAATGTCAGAAGGGGGAGGTGGTGCGGATGTGGAAAAAGCGTATGGCTGTGGTTCTCCAAATCTTGGTCTACTTAGCAGTCATCTTATACGCAATGACCATAGACGCGTGTTGACCGCCCGGCTAGCCCCCGAGCGGTCAACTGTTATGGTTGACTGATAGTATGGGCTGACCGCCAAGCAGCAGCGCCCTTCTGCTTTTATTATACCAATTTGAACGGCCTTGTCAAGCGCTACAGCTCCATTTTCAGCTTTAAAAACCGTTTCTCCAGCCGGGCAAATTCACGGTTCGCGTTTTCGAAGGCAGTGACTCCTTCTAAAAGCTCCTGCGTGACCGGGATGCTTTCATCTCTTGCGTGCCGGTCTAGAATCTCCTGCAATTTCGACCTGTTTCCCTCTATCTCAATTCCCATTAAGTACAGCGCCGAACCAAGTGCTAGAAGTTCTTGCTTTTTCGACAATTTCATACAAAACAACCTCCCTTTTATTCAATTATACCACGAAATATATTAATAATCAATCTTTAAAAATAAGTAATACTAAATTTATTTTTTGCTCTCCTTTGCATATCCTTGATTAATAGGGAGGGTTGTACATGGAGTATAGATATAAGCTCAATTACTCGTTTATTGCTAAGAGAGTCAAGCAGGCCAGGGAAGCCGCACACCTTACTCAGGCAGAGCTTGCGGAAAGGATAGATATATCAACAAACGCCGTTGCTCAATTGGAAACAGACCGCATGCACCCAAAACTGCAAACACTGCTTAATATCGCAAATGTATTACAGCTCGACATAAACTATTTTTTGTGTAACAGTGCAGAAGATAATGAGGGAGATGAAAAAGAGAGGCTGCTGAATGGTTGGATCAATGAGCTGTCCTCCAATGAAAAGGCATTTCTGCTCTATTTCATCAAGGGCCTGAAGCAATACAATATGGACTGAAAAACCGCACCCTGCCTGTCTGACAGACGGGGTGCGTGATTATCATACAAAAGTCCATTGTTTCAGCAAAAAATCCCCACTCGACTGCTGGTCGAGTGGGAAAAACGGCCCGATTTCTTGACAATTTCCCCGTCAGGGGCTACAGTGGTGCCAGCGGTCCGAACGCAGGCCGCCATTCAAACCCCTACAGGAGGTATCCCCATGGAAGAGAAAAAACCCTTTGGCGACTACATCCGAAAGAAGCGCCTGGAGGCGGGGCTGACCCAGAAGGAGCTGGCCGGGCGGCTGTTTGTCACCGAGTCCAGCGTGAGCAAGTGGGAGCGCAGCCTGTCCTACCCCGATGTCTCTCTGGTCACGGCCATCTGCCGGGAGCTGGGCATCTCCGAGCACGAGTTCTTCACCGCCTGTGACGACCACCAGGCCCACGCCCAGGCCCGGGCGGCGGCGGCGTGGCGGCGGGTGGTGACGGGCTGCCGCCGGCTCTGTCTGGGGGGCTGTATCGTTGCCATTCCCGTCTGCCTTGTGGTGAATCTGGCGGTCTTTCACACCCTGGACTGGTTCTGGATCGTGCTGGTTTCGGTGGCCCTGCCCCTGGGCTGGTGGGCCCTCTGGCGTTTTGGCGGGAGGTATGTCCTGTCCCTCTGCGCGGCCCTGACCTCGGTGTGGGTCTTTCCCCTGCTGGCGGTGATTCACGGCTATACCGGCGGGGACTGGCTGTGGACGGCGGCCTTTCCCCTGGCCGCTCTGGGGGTGGTGTTCCTGTGGGCCTACTTCCTCTGCCTGGTTTATCTCCCCACCGGTCCCTGGCTGAAGGCGGGGGCGTGCGCCCTGATTACCGCCGTGGCCTCCCCGGCCTTCAACTGGCTGTGCCGGCGGGTGGTCCCCGGTGCGGCCCAGCCTTGGCTTTTGGACTGGCTCACTGTGGCCGCGCTGGTGGTTTTGTCCCTGGTCCTGGTGACGGTGGGGCTGGTGAAGGAGCAGCGGCGGTACCGGATTCGGTAATTTAGCCCTTTCTTTTTGGACGGCTTTGTGATATACTGCCCTCTATCATCAGAAACCGGACGCGCCCCCGCCCCCCGGCGGGGGCGCAGAATTGATTGGAGGAGAACAGCTTGTCCCAGTCCCGCAGAAGTGAAGAGGCGCTGGCCGGCGCCCCCATCGGCCCGCTGATGGTCAAGCTGGCCCTGCCCGCAGTGGCGGCCCAGCTCATCAACATGCTGTACAACATCGTAGACCGCATCTACATCGGCCATATCCCGGAGGTGGGCCGTACCGCCCTCACCGGCCTGGGGGTGACGTTCCCCATCCTCATGCTCATCTCCGCCTTCACCGCCTTTGCCGGCATGGGAGGCGCTCCCCTGGCCTCCATCCGCCTGGGGGCGGGGGACCGGGAGGGGGCGGAGAAGATTTTGGGCAACTCCACCGCTCTGCTGCTGATATTGGCGGCCGTTCTGACGGCGGTGTTCTCCCTCATCAAGGAGCCGGTGCTCATGGCCTTTGGCGCCTCGGAGGACACCATCGGCTACGCCCTGGATTATATCTCCATCTACCTCATAGGCACCGTCTTCGTCCAGCTGGCCCTGGGGCTCAACGCCTACATCACCGCCCAGGGCCAGGCCCTGGTGGCCATGTGCTCGGTGCTCATCGGGGCGGTGCTGAACATCGCCCTGGACCCGGTGTTCATCTTCGGCCTCCGGATGGGGGTGAAGGGCGCGGCGCTGGCCACCATCATCTCCCAGGGGGTGAGCGCCTGCTGGGTGGTGGGCTTCCTGTGCTCCAAGCGGTCCGGACTGCGCATCCGCCCCAAAAACCTCCGCCTGGAGGGGCGGGTGATCGGGAAAATCGCCTCCCTGGGCATTGCCCCCTTCATCATGCAGTCCACCGAGAGCCTGGTGACGGTGGTGCTCAACTCCGGCCTCCAATTCTATGGGGGCGACCTGTATGTGGGCACCGTCACTGTGATGCAGAGCGTGATGCAGATGGTGGTCATGCCCGTCCAGGGGGTCACCCAGGGGGTGCAGCCCATTATGAGCTACAACTTCGGGGCCCAAAATTACCAGCGGGTGCGGCACACCTTCCGCCTGCTGCTGCGTACCACCCTCACCGTGACCATCACCGCCTTCCTGGTGGTGAGCCTCTTCCCCAAGCCCCTGGCCCTCATCTTCAATGACGACAGCGAGCTGGTGGAGCTGGTTGGGAAGGTGATGCCCATCTTCTTCGGTGGCATCTGGGCCTTCGGAGCCCAGATGGCCTGCCAGTCCGCCTTTATGGCCATGGGCCAGGCCAAAATCAGCCTGTTCCTGGCCCTGCTGCGGAAGGTAATCCTGCTGGTGCCCCTGGCTATTGTCCTGCCCATGGTCACCGGAGATGTCATGGGCATCTACGTGGCCGAGCCGGTGGCCGACATCCTGGCCTCCGCCACTACGCTGACTCTCTTCCTCCGCAAGCGGAAGACCCTGCTGCCGGAGAACAAATAAGGGCGGCTCCCGCCGTCCCAAGACCATATGAACGATAACAGACAGGGCGGCGGAATGGACACCGCCGCCCTGTTCAGGTTTTATTCAGCAACAAAAATCATTTCTTCTTCGTCATAGAGTTCATCTGCGAAAAAGCAACGCGCTAAATCTTCAAAGCTATGGAAAAATGGAAGTGCCCATTTCAAAATATCTACTCTTGTTTCATCCTTTGTTGTTAGTCTAATCCGCCCCATATCCACTTGATATATTTGTCCACTCTGCATCTCAATTAAAACATAATAATTATCATTATATGTTCCCAGCCAAAGGTATCCCGTTCCAGCAAATGCACGATTTATATTCTCAAACTCACCTAAGTCAAGATCAGGAAACATTAGCGGAAGATGAAGAACTTGTGTTGCGATTTCTTCTTCTATCTCTAATTCACGCCATCTGCCTGTTTTTTCACAGTATGTTTTTGAAAAATCTCCTAACATTCTCCCTATAACAAACGGGGCAGAAAATGTATACGACCGAAAGTAATCTTTTACTGCATTGGGTATGGTAATGCCGAAGTTCACTTCGAGTTCAGCTATGTCGCAATCTGAAATAGGTGATTTTTCTAATTTTATTTCTGGATGTTTATGTCCAAATTCTTCTATCGAGATTTGAATATTCTTCATATTTTCCATAGTTGCCATCTCCATTTTGAATTTCGACTTGCTACTTAACTTGTTGACCTAAGTATAGCATATCTCCCTGCCGAAAACAATCTCCGTTCTATTCCCGTTCCGCCTACCCAGACCGTCAAAAAACCGCCTATCTCCTGCGAGACGGGCGGTTTCAGTTTTATTCCGAGGGCTTGTCCCCTTCCGCTCCCAGCACCTCGTGGCACAGGTCCAGGGCCAGCTGGAGCTGCTTATAGGAGTTCTTGTCGAGGATGGTCTCCTCTCCGGCCTCATAGGCGGCCATAGCCTCATGGACGTTCACCAGGTGCCGACGCTCCCCCGCCGGCTTGTTGTTCCGGTGGACCATGTAGTAGGGGGTGTACCGCACGTCGGTGAGGGAGGTGTTCCCATCCGGGTCCTTGGTGAGCTCCAGGTCCAGAATCGCGGTGGTCTTGGTGGCCAGGTCCTTTTTGGGGTCGTCAAAGTTCTGGTTGGAAATGAAATTGCCCAGGGAGTAGATGACAAAGCCCTGCCGCTCTTGCCCATCCTCCCCGGCGGCGGTGATGGTGCCGTAGGGCTGGAGGACGTGGGGGTGGCCTCCCAGCACCAGGTCGGCCCCCTGCTCCACCAGGAACTGGGCCACCTTCTCCTGGTGGCCGTTCTGCTTGGTGCGGTACTCAACGCCCCAGTGGGTGATCACGGCAATGAGGTCGGTGTCCAGCGCCCGGGCGGCGGCCATGTCCGCTGCCAGCATGTCGTAATCCGGGTTGGAGACGGAGGTGTAGTAATCGGTGTTGAAAACGTTGGCGGCATAGGGCTTGCTGTCTGGCAGGCGGTGGCCGTTCAGGCCGTAGGTGTAGGCCAGGAAGGCCACGGAGATGCCCCCCACGTCGGCCACATGGATGCCGTGGTTCCCGTCCCGCTCCTCCTGGGAGCGGTAGGTGCCCACGTGGGGCATATTGGCCCCGTCCAACACGTCCAGGGTGCGGTTCAGGCCGTCGATGCCCTTGTCCAGGCAGTGGTTGTTGGTGGTGCACAGCAGGTCGAAGCCGGCGTCCTTGATGTTGTAGGCCAGCTCGTCCGGGGAGTTGAACCGGGGGTAGCCGGAGTACTCCGGGCCGCCGGCCAGGGTGGTCTCCAGGTTGGCGATGGCGTAGTCGGCCAGCTCCAGCTGCCTGGCCGCCTCCTGGAGGACGTGGCTGTAGTCGTAGGAGTCGGTCTCCTTCACATAGCAGTCGTTGGTAAGGGGCATGTGGCTCATCACGTCCCCGGCCACCATCAGGTGGGCGACGATGGGCTCCGGTTCGGGCTCGGGTTCCGGTTCCGGGGTGACGGCCGGCTGGGACTGGGCGGGGGGCTGGGAAATGTCGGCGGACTGGTTGGCGTCCACGGGCTGGCTGGGGGCGCACCCCGCCAGCAGGATAAGGCTTAACGCGAGGGCAAGAACGTGTCTCATACAGGCTGATCCTCCATTTTCGCGTAGAGTATTTCCATAATATCGTAGCACAGGGCATACATGCCCCGCTCATTCATGTTGCGGCGGGCCCCGGTGCTGATGACCACAATGCCGTTTTTGGTCTCCGGGTTGTAGGTCATCAGGGAGAACACCCCGTATGCGCTGCCGGTGTGGTAGTAGAGGACATCCTGGCCCAGCACGTCCTCCTGACGGCGGAGGATGAGGCACTGCTCAAAGGGGGCGTAGTCCGCCAGGTCCACGGCAAACCGTGGGGTCTCCATGTCGGCGACGGACGCCTCGGTGAGCAGCCGGGTCTCCTTAAACTTGTCCGGGAGGGACTCAGACACCGCCAGCTGCTCTCCGGTTTCCGTGTTCTCCACTAGGGTATAGAACTCGACCGGCTCCTTATACACCCCGTCGTTGGCCAGCACCGCCACCAGCTTGGCCATGTCCACGGCGCTGGTGGTGTAGCCCCCGGGGAAGTAGGAGGCGGTCTGCCCGATCTGGGTGGGGATGGACTGGCCGGCGTGCTCCGCCGCAGAGCGGCTGACGCTCCCGCCGCTGTACAGGGTGGCCACCTCGTTCACATCCAGCTTGCCCCCGCAGAAGGAGGCCCTGGCTCCGATGGGCTCCAGAAAGCGCTTTTGCAGGTAGTCGTCCAGCAGCTGGTCGGAGGCCAGCTCCAGGGTGGTGCCCAGGATGCACATGCCGAAGTTGCTGTAGGCCCAGTACCCCCCGTTCCCCGGCTCCATGGACCGCCAGGAGGATTTGCTCTGGAGAATGCCCCGCAGCTTGGACAGGCCCCGGGTGGTGTCCAGGTTTTTGATGGAGGAGGTGTGGGTCATGAATGTACGGGCGGTGGGCTGTCCCTTGCTGTAGGGGTTGGCCGCTCCCTTGCCCCAGTAGTCGGATATGGGGGCGTCCAGGTCGATGAGCCCGTCTTCCGCCATGGCCATGGCGCACATGGCGATAACCACCTTGCTGATGGAGGCGATGCGGATCTTGGTGTCGGGGGTCATCTCCCGCTTGTCCTTAATGGCCCAGCCCCAGGCCCCCGCCTGGCTCAGCCGGCCCTTTTCCACCGTGGCCACCGTCACGCCGGCGGCGGAGTAGTTTTCCATCACCTGGGCCAGGGCCTGGTCCACGTCCTCCTGGGTGAGGACGGGCTGGGGCTCTGGCTCAGACTCGGGGAGGATGGTGGGGACCGCGTCCCGCATGACCACCTCACTGGCATCCACGGGGGTGTTTTCCGCTGGAGAGGAGGGGGAGCTGCTGCCGGCGGAGGTGGTGGCGGCCGGGGCGCAGGAGGTAAGAATCAGCGTCAGCGCAAGGAGGAACGCGCCTTGACGGACGGAGGTTCGGAACATAGGGGAGAGCTCCTTTCGGATGGAAAAATTTGTCTGTTTCTGTCATATTTCCTCTATTATAACGGATTCGGGCAAAAAAGTAAACCCCGAACGTCCACAGGGGACGTTCGGGGTTTGGGTCTGTTTTGAGAGAGTGATGAACGGTCTCTTAGAAGATACCCTGCGCCATCATGGCGTCGGCCACCTTCTGGAAGCCCACGATGTTGGCGCCGGCCACCAGGTCGTAGCCCAGGCCATAACGCTCGGCCACCTCCACGGAGGAGTGGTAGATGTTCTTCATGATGCCCTTCAGCTTCTCGTCCACCTCTTCGGCGGTCCAGTACAGGCGCTCGGCGTTCTGGGCCATCTCCAGCTCAGACACGGACACGCCGCCGGCGTTGACGGCCTTGGAGGGGGCAACCACCATGTGGGGCTGCTTCTTCAGGAACTCCAGGGCGTCGTTGGTGGTGGGCATGTTGGCAACCTCGATGTAGTACTTCACGCCGGAGGCGGCGATCTTCTCAGCCCAGTCCATGTTTACGTCGTTCTGGGTGGCGGCGGGCATGTAGATGTCCACGTCCTTCACGCCCCAGCACTTCTCGCCGGCCACGAACTCGCAGCCGAACTTCTCGGCGTAGGAGGCGCAGTGCATGGGGTCCTTGGCCCGCATCTCCAGGATGTAGTTGAGCTTCTCCTCGGTGTCCACGCCGTCGGGATCGTGGATGTAGCCGTCGGGGCCGGCAAAGTAGGTGACCTTGGCGCCCAGCTCAGCGGCCTTCTTCATGATGCCCCAGCCCACGTTGCCGTAGCCGGACATGGCGATCCGCTTGCCCTTGATGTCCTCGTCGTCGTGCTTCAGAGCCTCTACCAGATAGTAGACGGCGCCGTAGCCGGTGGCCTCGGGACGCATCAGGGAGCCGCCGGTGCACACGGCCTTGCCGGACAGAGCGCCGAACTCGGAGGCGCCCACGATGCGGCGGTACTGACCGTACATATAGCCGATCTCACGGCCGCCGCAGCCCAGGTCGCCGGCGGGGCAGTCGATGTCCTGGCCGATGTGGCGGTACAGCTCGGTGATGAAAGCCTGGCAGAAGCGCATGACCTCGGCGTCGCTCTTGCCGCGGGGATCAAAGTCGGAGCCGCCCTTGGCGCCGCCGATGGGCAGGCCGGTCATGGCGTCCTTAAAGACCTGCTCAAAGCCCAGGAACTTGATGATGGACAGGTTGACGGAGGGGTCGAAGCGGATGCCGCCCTTGTAGGGGCCCAGGGCGCCGTTGTACTGCACGCGGTAACCCCGGTTGACCTGCCAGTTGTGGTTGTCGTCTTCCCAGGTGACGCGGAACTCGACCAGGCGCTCGGGCTCCACCATGCGCTCCAGCAGGGCGACCTTCTCATACTCGGGGTGGGCGTTGATGACGGGCTCCAGAGAGGAGAGGACCTCCTCCACGGTCTGAAGGAACTCGGGCTCGTTGGCGTTCTTGGCCTTGGTGGCGTTCAGGACTCTCTCGATGTACTGGTTCATAACAGCATTCCTCCTAAAATATATTGTCTGGTGGTTTTGACGGGGCTCCTTCATTTTTGGACAGGATTGGGGAAAACGTCCATAGAAAGGGCCGCGTTTTGCTACGATATGTATAGTATAGCATAAAATTGGTAGGAGTAAAGCATGGATTTTATGGGGGTTACCACAACTAAATGATTGTAGTGCCCCGCAGGAGACACAAAAAACAGCCCTTTCCACAAAAAGGAACGGCTGTTTTTGTTCAATGTGCAAGAACTCAGTCAAAGGCCAGGCCCAGGTAGCCCACCGTGTCCCAGTTCCAGACTTTTTCCTCCTCCGGGTCCAGCCACTTGAGCATCCCGAATCTGTGTCCCGGCACAGGTCCGTCCTCATGTGGGACGCGGAGCGCCCAGATGTCAGCGCGAAGCAGGGCCGGGAGGTCCTGCAAAAAGAGCGCCCGGGCAGGCGGCGGACCCAGCAGCTCCTTCACCAGGGGCGTGTCATCCTCTGTCCGCTCCACGCAGGCCAGCAGGTCTCCCCGCTCAGTGGCAATCCGGTACATCCCCCCGCCGGACAGGGCGCAGCACCCCGCCTGATAGGCCAGCGCGTCCTCCGGGTAAGCGATGTGGGGGATGCCGGCCAGCAGCTCCTCCCGCAGCGCACCGTACTGCGCCGGGGAGAGAGGCTCCGGTGTCAGGGAGGAGGGCGGCGGGGCCGGTGTGCCGGGGAAGTTTTCCCGCCAGCCCGCCAGCTGATCGTGGACAAAGCACTCCCGGAAGCCGTTGGCCCCGAAGAAGTTGTGGAGGGAGGGCTCCGCCGGGACGGTGGTAACGGCGGGGATGCCCAGGGAGCGGAAGTATTCGTCCGCCCCGGCCAGCAGCCTGGCCGCCAGCCCCCGGCCCCGGCAGTCGGGATGGGTGGCCACGGCGTAGAGGTAGGCCGTCCGGTATTCCCCCTGTCCGGGGACCACAAAGGCGGTGTCAAACCAGGCGGTCATGGATTTGACCGCCCCGTCCTCCTCCAGCACCACCACCCGGTCCGGGCGGTAGTAGGTGCTGTAGAAGTTGCCGATATATTCGTCGCTGTCTCCAAAGGCCAGCTTCCACAGCCCCCGCTGGACGGGAACGTCGGCGGGGACGGAGGGGCGGACGGTGAGCATGGCGGGCACCTCCCTTTAATAACCGGGGTAAATATCGCTCTTTTTGGGCATGATGATGGCGCAGATCACATAGGCCCAGAAGCCGAAGCTGGCAAAGAAAAAGGCGATGACCCAGAGCACCCGCACCAGGGTGGGGTCGATGTCAAAGTACTCCGCGATGCCGCCGCACACGCCGCACAGCATCTTATAGGGGCCCTCGGTCCGGTACAGTCTCTTGTTTCCCATATCTCATAACTCCTTTTTAAAGTTGTTGGGGCTGTTTCTGACACTATCATACGCCTTCCGAAGTGAAAATACCATAGGAAAAGAATGAAGATTTGATTAAAAACATGGTACGGCCAGATTGACATTCGTACCGGCGGCTGATATAATAAGACCATAGGGACTGTTAGGCGGTCGCTATCGATTGAACTTAAAAGCCTTTGATGTTTCCACACCAAGAAGCCAGAAAGCCACCTACTGCGAATAGGTGGCTTTCATCTTATTTCCTCTTGGCGCTTATGATTTGGATGATAAGTCCTATGATGCTGGCCACGGTGCTTAAAGCAGCGAGTACGAACATCAAAAATTCATAAGTAGACACACTGTATCATCCTCCTTTCGCGCAATGCTAAGGAGGCACCGGATATACAGATGAAATAGCGCTTAACATCCTGAACCTGACTAGCATTGGATGTTTTGCGGCCACCTAATACTTATCGCTTCGTCGAACTGTGTAAAGATAACTGCTGTTCAGTCCGGCGCAGTCCCTATGGTGTGTTTTATTATAGAGTATGGGACAGCGAATGTCAATTCTTTCAACAGAGGGGAGAAAACCGCCGTGAACAAAAAGGAGCTGCTGGACCGCTGTGCCAGGGACGGGGCGGAGCGTATCCTGCTGGCCCGGGTGCTGGACAAGCTGGAGCTGGCACAGAACCGGGGCGTCCCCGCCCACACGATTTTCCTCTCTCCCGGAGAACAGGCGTCGGTGACCGGCCTGCTCAACGCCTGGGGACGGCCGCAGCACTTTTTCTGGGGCGGATATCCGGACAGCGAGCGGAACATCTGCCTCTTTCCCGCCGGCTGGCAGGAGGAGGACGGTCTCCTCTCTGACCCGTCGGGGCCGTTGGCCGCAATCCAGGCCCGGTTTCCTGCTGAGGCGTCTCTGACCCACCGGGATATTTTGGGCTCCCTCATGGGTCTGGGGATCACACGGGAGGTGCTGGGCGATATCCTGCTCCCTGAACCGGGTGTGTGCCAGGTGGTGGTCCTCCGGGACAGCCTGCCCATCCTGCTCTCCCAGTGGGAGGGGGCGGGGCGGTGGAAGGTGAGCCTGACCGAGCTCCCTCTGGACCAGCTGGTGCCCAAGCCGCCCCAAGTAAAGACCATCCGTGACACCGTGGCTACCCCCCGGCTGGACGCGGTGGTGGCCTCCGGCTTTTCCATGTCCCGGAGCAAAGCCGCCGGGCTCATTGCGTCGGGAAAGGTAGCCCTCAACCACCGGGAGTGCACAAAGGCCGACCGCCAGGTGGCGGAGGGGGATGTGCTCACCTGCCGGGGACTGGGCAAGTGCATAATCAAAGAGGTGCCGGGCCAGTCTAAGAAGGGCCGTACCATGCTGGTGATAGAGAGGTATTTGTAATGGAACAGGTGAAGATTGACCGCATCAACGAACTGGCCCGGAAGTCCCGGACGGAGGCGGGCCTGACCCCGGAGGAGAAAGGGGAGCAGGCGGCCCTGCGGCAGGAGTATCTGGCCGCCATCCGGGCCAACCTCACGGCCCAGCTGGACAGCACCGTGATTCAGTACCCGGACGGCACCCGGAAAAAGCTGAAACGAAAGAGACCTTAATGGTTTCTTAATTTGACAAAGCAGGAATTTTCTGACATAATGGCTGTGCTTTTTCAATATGTTCGGGCCTGACGCCCGCGTGATAAGGAGGATGCCGTTATGGCCCGCATAAAATTTACCACCGATTCCGCGTCAGACATCCCCGCCGCTTTGCGGGAGGAGCTGGATATCCAGGTGCTTCCCTTCCCCATCGCCATGGGGGACAGGGAGCTCCGCGACGGGTTTGATTTCACCCCCCAGGAGTTTTATGAGATGCTCCTTGCCGCCCCTCAGATTCCCACCCACGCCCAGCTCAACCCCTTTGTGTTTACCGAGGTGTTTGAGTCGGCCTGGGAGGAGGGGTACACCGACCTGATCCACACCTCCATCAACTCCAAGGGCTCCGCCACCTGCTCCAACGCCTTCCAGGCCCGGGGCGACTTCTACCGGGACCACCCGGAGGCGGAGGGGACCTTCCACATCCACATCATCGACGCACTGAACTACACCATGGGCTACGGCTGGGCGGTGGTACAGGGGGCTGAAATGGCCAAGAAGGGCGCCCGGCCCCAGGAGATTGTGGACTTTATTCAGGACTGGGTGGACCACGTCCGGGTCATCTTTTCCCCGCTGGACCTGCGCTTTGCCAAGAAGTCGGGCCGGGTGTCTGCCGCAGCCGCCTTTGTGGGGGAGGCCCTGGGGTTAAAACCCATCATGACCTTTATTGACGGGGAATCCAAAATCCTGGCCAAGGTCCGGGGAGAGAAGGCAGTGGCCGCCAAGCTGACGGAGATGTGCAGGGCGGAGCGCCGCCCCGGAACCCCTTACCTGATGATTCTGGGAAACAATGAGGAGCAGTCCGGCAAGCTGCTGGAGGCCTGCCGTCAGGCATTGGGGGAGGAGCCCGCCCTGTCCTTCCACATCGGCGGCGTCATTGCCATCAACGCCGGGCCCAACCTCATCGGTGTGATTTACCGCACATAAATACAGTATGTTGCCGGCCCTGCGGGGCCGGTAATTTACATTTTATTCACCCATTCCGTGGTATTCTGGAGTAGGATACCCTCCATACTAACACAAAGGAAACGAGGCGGTGGATTATGGGAAACCGGCGGCTTACCTGGAGACAGCGGGGGGCTCTTTGGCTCCGGCTGGGGATCAGGCTGGTGCTGGCCGCTCTGGCGGTGCTGGCCGTAGTGAAGCTGGGGCGGCCCCTGCTGTCCCTCTTTGCCCCTTTTTTGTTTGCCCTGGCCGCCGCGGCGATGCTCAACCCCCTGGTGAAGCGGCTGCAAAGGGCCCTGGGCTGGAACCGGCAGGTCCTTACCCTGTTGCTTCTGCTGGTCCTGTTCGGACTCATCGGCGGAGGGCTGGCCCTGCTGGTCTATGCCGCCGCGGGGCAGCTGGTCTCTCTGGTGCAGAACTGGAGCGGCCTGCTGGACCAGCTCCAGGTGGTTCTGGACCAGCTGGAGCAGCTGTTTGCCCACTTCCTTACCCTGGTGCCCCCCCAGGTCACGGAGATTGTGGAGCAGGCCGGGGACGGCCTGTTCCAGTGGCTGGCCGATGCCGTCCCGGATGCCCTGGGCAGCCTGGGCATGGAGGCAGGGGAGCGGGCCATGGGCCTGCCCGCCTTCTGTGTGGCCCTGGTGATCTTTGTCATGGCCACCTTTTTCCTCACGGCGGATTACCCCTACCTCCGCAGCCGGTATATCCAGCATCTGGACGAGGGGGTGCTTCACTTCCTGAGCCAGCTGCGTGCCACCGCCCTGGGGGCCTTTGGTGGCTATGTGAAAGCGGAGTTTCTGCTGTCGGTGGGGGTCTTCTTCATTCTGCTGGTTGGGTTTTTCCTCATCCGGCAGCCCTACGGCCTGCTGCTGGCCCTGGGGTTGGCGGTGATGGACTTCATCCCCATCATCGGGGCGGGCACTGTGATGGTGCCCTGGGCCTTTGTGGCCCTGTTCACCGGCGACCTCCCTGCCGCCCTGGAGCTGATGGCCATTTGGGGGGTGATCGCCCTGTTCCGCCGGGTGATGGAGCCCAAGTTTGTGGGGGACCAGACGGGGCTGTCCCCCATCCTGTCCCTGGTGTCCATCTATGTGGGCATGAAACTGGCCGGGGTGCTGGGGATGGTCTTCGGGCCGGTGGTGCTGCTGGTGGTCCTCAACCTGGCGGGTATGGGGATGTTCCGGGGCGTCCGCCTGGACCTGGAGGAGGCCGCAAGGGATATCGCCGCCATTTTGTCGGAGAGAACGCAGTAGGGGCCGCCCCCTTGGGCGGCCCGCCGGACACGGGGCAAAACGGGCCGCCGAGGGCGGCGGCCCCTACAGAATCAGGCCGGCCGCCGTTCACAAAATCTCCCAT
This sequence comes from uncultured bacterium, assembly GCA_949840775.1. Lineage (GTDB taxonomy): Bacteria > Bacillota > Clostridia > Oscillospirales > Oscillospiraceae > Lawsonibacter. The sequence continues at coordinate 39,388 of CATKXO010000015.1, forward strand.
TTTCCCCTGTAAAGTTCAAAAAGATATTTGTTTTTCTTCATGCTTTTTTCATAATTTAGAGGTATGATAGCCACAGTTCCAGGGAACACCTGAAAACGACCCGTTTCGAGAGGAGCGTTACGATTATGGACGAGTTTAACTTCTACAACAGCGAAAATGACGGCTACCGCGGCGGCTTCGGCGGCTACACAGACCCGGACCCCGTCATGCCCAATACCCCCTTCGGCACCGGCGGCATGCAGCCCCCCAAAAAGAAAAAGAGGAGCGGCGCGGCCAAAGTGATTGCCCTGGTGCTGGCCTGTGCCATCGCCGGGGGCGGCGCGGGGGTGGGCGGCGCCTACCTCTACAATAAGATGGCGGTCCCCCAGAACACTACCGTCATCCACGAGGAGGACCGGCCCCAGGTGCGGACGGTGGTCAACACCAACAACGGCCAGCCCATGACCCCCGAACAGCTCTACGCCGCCAATCTGCCCTCCTGCGTGGGCATCACAGTGAACACCACCGTAAACATCTTCGGCCAGACCACCACCTCCGCCGCCTCCGGTTCCGGTTTTGTCCTCAGCCAGGACGGCTACATCGCCACCAACTACCATGTCATTGAGAGCGCCGTCAACGACGCCTCCGTCACCATTCAGGTGTCCTTTGCCAACGGGGACAAGTACGACGCCAAGCTGGTGGGGGGCGAGAAGGACAACGACGTGGCTGTGCTGAAGATCGAGGCCAGCGGTCTGACCCCCGTCACCCTGGGGGACAGCTCCAAGCTGGTGGTGGGCGAGAGCGTCTACGCCATCGGCAACCCCCTGGGGGAGCTGACCTACTCCCTCACCGACGGCCTGGTGTCCGCCCTGGACCGGCTCATCACCACCGGGGAGAACGGGGACAGCACCACCCTCAACGTCCTCCAGACCAACTGCGCCATCAATCCGGGCAACTCCGGTGGGCCCCTCTTTGACAGCTACGGCAATGTCATCGGCATCACCACCGCCAAATACACCCAATCCTCCTCCGGCGTCAACGCCGAGGGTCTGGGCTTCGCCCTGCCCATCAACGACGTGAAGGACATCCTGGCCGACCTCATCGCCCACGGCTACGTCACCGGCAAGCCCTACCTGGGCGTCCAGGTGATGAACGTGTCCTCCGAGGCCCAGCGCTACGGCATCTCCGCCGGGGCCGCTGTCAGCTATGTGGCCGAGGGCTCCTGCGCGGAGAAGGCGGGCCTGAAGGCCAACGACATCATCACCGCCATTGACGACACCGCCATCGACTCCTCCTCCGCCCTCACCGCCGCCCTGACCACCGGCTATAAAGCGGGAGACACCGCCACCCTCACCGTCATCCGGGACCAGAAGGAGCTGAAATTGACCGTCACCTTCGACGAGAAGAACGCCGAGACCGAGGGCCGCAACCAGCTCCAGCAGGACAACTCCCAGCAGCAACAGCAGCAGCCCTCCCAGGGCAACGGCGGCTATTACTACCAGTGGCCCTTCGGCGGGATGTTCCCCTGGTAATCATCGGATCTTCCCCCCCTCTGCCCCTGCGGCCTGAAACGGGCCGCGGGGGTTCTTTTGATGGGATTGTCTTTTTTGCAAATTGAAATGTAGGGGCCGCCGCCCTCGGCGGCCCACCAAAGTGCAGCGTCTTTTCTGGTTTCGGGCCGCCCAGGGGGGCGGCCGCTACAGCTGATCTCCGGATAAAATGCGTGTGAGGGCGCTCCTCTTTTGATAAAACCATAGACAATCCCGAAAAAATTGGTATAATACAGAGTGATAGAATATACAGAAGAGGGATACGCTATGGAAATCAATGGGCAAACTGTCAGCGGCATAGGACGCTACGATGAAATGAACCTCTCCCCGGAGCTGATGCGGGCCATCGGGAAAAAGGGCTATGTGGAGGCCACCCCCATCCAGACCGGGGCCATCCCCTGGTTTATGGACTGGAAGGACGTGATCGCCAAGGCCCCCACCGGAACAGGGAAGACCTTCGCCTTCGGCATCCCCATGGTGGAGCACACCGACCCGGTGTCCACCGATGTCACCGGCCTGGTGCTGGCCCCCACCCGGGAGCTGGCCATCCAGATTCAGGACGAGCTGCGGGACCTGTGCGCCTTCAAGGAGGGGGTTCGGGTGGTGTGCCTCTACGGCGGCCAGCCCATCGGCGGGCAGATCAACCAGCTGAAAAAGAAGCCCCAGATTGTGGTCGCTACCCCCGGACGGCTGATGGACCATATGAAGCGGCGCACCGTCCGGCTGGACAAGGTGGAGACGGTGGTGCTGGACGAGGCCGACCGGATGCTGGACATGGGCTTTGTCCGGGACGTGACCCACATCCTGGACCAGATGCCCAAGCGGAAAAATCTGGGGATGTTCTCCGCCACCATCTCCCGGGAGGTGCTGGATATCTCCTGGGTCTATCAGCGGGAGCCGGTGGAGATCACCGTCCAGGCCGACCAGGAGAACCGGCCCGACATCGCCCAGTACCGGCTGGATGTGGACCGCAGTGAGAAGGCGGATACCATGGCCCGGCTGTTGGAGATGGGGGACTACGAGCGGGTCATCGCCTTCTGCAACACCAAGAACATGACCGACCGGCTGGCCGGGCTGCTGGCCATGCGGGGCATCTCCTGCGAGGCCATCCACGGGGACATCACCCAGTCCCTCCGGGAGCACACCCTGCAAAAATTCCGGGACGGCAAGCTCCGGGTGCTGGCCGCCACCGACGTGGCCGCCCGTGGGCTGGACATCGACGACGTGGACGCGGTGTTCAACTACGATGTCCCTGACGAGAACGAGTACTATATCCACCGCATCGGCCGCACCGGCCGGGCCCGCCGCCACGGGGTGGCCTTCTCCCTGGTGGCCAGCATCAGCGAGGGCCTGCGGCTGGACGATATTGTAAAGTGCACCGGCAGCCGGATCCGGGCTGTCCACTTCAACGAAAAGGGCGACCTGGTGGCCGCCGTGGAGAAATCATGAAGCTCAAGCGCTTTTTCCTGGACTGTTTCGCCTGTTTTCTCATCCCGGCCTACACCCTTCTTTTTGCCGGGAGCATGAAGTGGTTCGCCACCAATTTTTCTGTGCTTGCCGTCACCGGCCCGGACCACTACCGGGGGTTTGTCTATTGGGGGATATTGGCCGGGGGCTATTTTTTGGTGGTCCTCACCGGCCTGGCCGGCCGGCTCTCCCTCCCCGGGGCCCGGTTTACGGTGCGGGTGCTCACCGGCGTGGCCCTGCTGTCCCTGGCCTACGCCGTAGCCATCCCCTATCTGCCGGACCGCTTTCCCAAATACGCCGCCCTCCATGTGGCGCTGGCGGCCTCGGCCTGCGGGGTGCTGATGCTGGCGCTGCTGCTGGTGATTCTCTTCCGGCGGCAGGAGGACCCGGCCCGCTATGCCGGGGCGCTGCGGGCCTGGGGGCTGATTGTGGCGGGGTGCGCCGTCCTGTTTTTGATTCCCCGGATGGTATCCACCGCCCTGGAGGTCTTTTTCACCATCACCGCCGCCCTGTTGGCCCGGCGGCTGGTCCTGCTGGACAAACCCGCCCTTGACAAACCGCCCTCCGGGGCCTAGAATAGAGAACGAACCGCAGTACAATCGAACACAGGGGCGCTGGGAGCAAAGTTCCCGGCTGAGATGCAGAGACAAACACAGCTGTCTCCGGTCCCTTGAACCTGATCCGGGTAATGCCGGCGTAGGAAGTGGAAGAGAGATTTTGCCGTCGTCTCCTCTAAGACCGCACTACACCCGTCCGGATGTAATGCGGTATCTTCACTTATTGGAGGAAACGACTATGGAACAAACAATGAAACTGACCACCCGCCGTTTGGTGGAAAGCGCGGTAATGATTGCCATTGGTACTGTGCTGTCCATGTTCGAGTTTAAGGGCCCCTGGGCCCTGGGGGGTGGAATTACCTTCTGCTCGATGCTGCCCCTGGTTATCATTTCCTGGCGGTACGGTTGCCGCTGGGGGCTGTTTACCGCATTTGTACACAGTGTGCTCCAGATGATTTTGGGCATCTCTAACGTGCAGTATGCCACCAACGTGTGGACTGCCATTCTTATCATCCTGTTTGACTATGTGATTGCTTATTCTGTCATCGGGCTGGCGGCTATGTTCAAAAATCGGATGAAGAATCAGCGGCTTGCCTTGGTGTGGGGGATCGTGGTCACATTCCTGCTCCGGCTGGCCTGTCATTACATCTCCGGCGTGGCGGTTTGGGAGGTCCTGTGGCCCAACGAATTGGGGTGGGCCGCACCTGTCTGGTCTATCTCCTACAATGCCAGCTATATGATCCCGGAAATTATGATTACCAGCATCGTGGCAGTGCTGAGTTACCGCCCGCTGGAGAAATACTATCAGGGTAAGGACCTGAAATAAGCCCCATTGGGGCGAAAGGAGGCCCCATGGGAAAATTTGACGGCGTTTTGCTGGCCAGCGACTTTGACGACACGCTGTACAGCTGGGACCTGCGCATCCCGGAGCGCAACCTGGAGGCGCTCCACTACTTCATCCGGGAGGGCGGATATTTTGTCATGTCCACCGGCCGGGCCCACCGGACCTTTGCCCCCTACGCCCACCTGGTGCCCATGAACGCCCCGGCGGTGCTGTCCAACGGGGCGGCCATCTACGACTTCCAGGCGGGCAAAATGCTGGAGCAGACCCAGCTGCCCGGTTCCGCCCCCCAGGACCTGGGTGCCATGATGGAGGAGTTTCCCTCCCTGTCCCTGGAGGTCTACCACGGGGAGGACATCTACGTCTGCCACCCCAACGCCATCACTTTCGCCCATCTGGAGAAGGTGAACTGCGACTATACCGAATGCCCCATCCCGGACATGCCCGTTCCCTGGGTAAAGGGCATCTTCCATCAGGAGCGGGAGGTCCTTCTACAGGTTCAGGCCCGGCTGCTGGGGCGGTGGGGGGATCGGTACGAGGCCATTTTTTCCAATCCCCGCTACCTGGAGCTGACCGCCAAGGGCAGCAACAAGGGGGGCGGCGTGGCCAGGGTGGCCCGGCTGCTGGGAGTTGCCCCGGACCGCATCTACTGCGTGGGGGACAACCAGAACGACATTCCCATGCTGGCGCTGTCCGCCATCCCCTTCGCTCCCGCCAACTGCGCCCGGGAGGTCAGGGACTGGGGCGCCCGCATCCTCTGCCACTGCAACGACGGGGTAATCGGGGATATTGTGGAAATTCTGGACGGACGGTATTAAAAAACGCATTGCCGCGCTTGACAAGACAGTCTGGAATGGTATAATAAAAGCAGAAGGGCGTTTGCCGCTTTAGCGGTTGGCCCGAAGATCAGTCAAACAACAACGTTGACCGCTTGGGGACCAGCCGAGCGGTCAACACGCATTTATGGCAGACAGGTACATGAGTATCGCGATCCCTGCCAAAAAACAGATTACTTTGATAATCCGTTCTCTCCACATCCGCTTCCACCTCCCCCTGCTTGGATTTTGCCAAGGGGTAATAACGGTGGGCCAACCGCTTTATGTAACAAACGCGCCTTCAGTCCCGCCTGCCGGCGGGCAGTTTTCATTATAACACGGCGCCGTCTTTTGTCAAATGATTTGGCCCCCGGCGCAAGCCGGGGGCCCTGTCATGCTCACATGTCCATGGCGTCGGCCAAGTGGTCGATGGCCTCGTTGACCCGCCGGGCGGCCTTATGGGCGGTCCGTTTGATCTGCCGGCTGGGGGTTGCCATCATAGTGCCCACGGCGACGCCGGCCAGCATACCGGCGGCGGTGCCCATGATGAAGGACCCGCAGCTGTTGGAGTGGCAGGAATTTCCGTACATAAATTTCCCTCCTTTATCCCGGAGAATGCGACTTGTTCTCCGTCTGTGATAGCATACCCCGAAAATTTGAAAAACTCGTTGCTAAATCCTGTATCTTCCGCTATAATTTATTATTAGAAAAGTCTGCGCCGGCGGGCGGAGAAGCATTTAAAACCGACCACGTATTCGCGGAGGAGACATCATGAAGCTTTTGATCAAAAAAGGGCGGGTGGTCCATCCGGTCACGGGGACCGTCCTGCTCCAGGACATTTTGGCGGAGAACGGCCGTATCAGCCTGATGGAGCATGGCCTGTGCTGTGAGGCCGACCGGGTGATCGACGCCGCCGGGCTGATGGTGGCCCCCGGCCTGGTGGACATGCACGTCCACCTCCGGGACCCCGGCCTGACCTATAAGGAGGACATCGTTACCGGCTGCGGGGCCGCCGCCCGGGGGGGCGTCACCTCCCTGGCCTGCATGGCCAACACCAGCCCGGCGGTGGACTGCCCGGAGCAGGTGAAGTATGTGCTGGACCGGGCGAAAGAGGCCAACGGCGTGGGGGTGTACCCCGTGGCGGCCCTGTCCAGGGGCCTGCGGGGGGAGGAGCCCACCGACGCCGAGGCATTGAAGGCGGCGGGGGCCGTTGCCCTGTCTGACGACGGCAACAACGTAGACAACGCCAATCTGATGCGGGACGTGCTGATCCGGACCCGGCAGCTGGAGATGCCGGTGCTGTGCCACTGTGAGGACACCTCCATGGTGGCCGGCCGGGCGGTGAACGAGGGCAGCGTATCCCGCCAGCTGTGGCTGGAGGGCCGGCCCGCCATTGCCGAGGAGATCATGGTCATGCGGGACGCCATGCTGGCCGAGGAGACCGGGGCGGCGGTGCATATCTGCCACGTGTCCACTGCCCGGAGCGTGGAGATCATCCGCAAGATGAAGAAGAAGGGGGTCCGCATCACCTGTGAGACCTGTCCCCAGTACTTCACGCTCACCGAGGACGAGGTACTGGCCCAGGGCTCCCAGGCCCGGGTCAACCCGCCCCTGCGCACCCAGAAGGATGTCCACGGCATCATCGCCGGGCTGAAGGACGGCACCATCGACGCCATCGCCACCGACCACGCCCCCCACTCGGTGGAGGAGAAGGCCAGGCCCCTCAGCCGGGCGCCCAGCGGCATGATCGGGCTGGAGACCAGCCTGGCCCTGGCCCTCACCCGGCTCTACCACACCAAGAAGATGGATATGCCCGCCATTATCCGGCGCATGTCCACCAATCCGGCGGATATCCTCCGCCTGCCCCGGGGCCGCATGTCCATCGGGGCCGTCGCCGACCTGGTGATTTTCGACCCGGATGAGAGCTGGGTCGTTGACCCCCTCCTCTTCGCCTCCAAGGCCCGGAACACCCCCTTTGCCGGGCGGACGGTCAAGGGCCGGGTGAAATACACCATCGCCAAGGGCGAGGTGATCTATCAGGACGGGGCGTAATATAAGACTGCTGTGAGGTGATTGAACATGGAACAACCTGAGCAACGGCTGCACCTTGTAATGGACGAATCCGACGCGCCCTATGAAGAGGGCGAATATACCAGGACCTTGGAAGATGACCTGCTTGCTATTCAATTCGCGAAAAAATACGGACTGGAATTTATACCCGGAAGCGACCTCGACAAATTGTCACGGGCTTTGGAAGGCGACGTGTGAATTTCGTGCAAAAAATGTAGATCACGTGGGACCCGCCCCCCTGGGCGGGTCATTCTGAAATGGAGCATGGCCCGCCGAAGGCGGCGGGCCCCACAAAATTTACAAGAAAGGAATATCTCAAATGTCATTCGACGTATTACAGGATAAAATCCGGGCCATGAAGAACCCCACCGTGGCCGGGCTGGACGCCCGGATTGAGTACGTGCCCCAGCACATCCGGAACGCCGCCTTTGAGGAGTACGGCGTGGGCCTCAAGGGGGCCGCCGAGGCCGTCTGGCAGTTCAACGTGGGGCTCATCGACGCACTATGCGATATTGTCCCGGCGGTGAAGCCCCAGGCGGCCTACTACGAAAACCTGGGCTGGCAGGGGATGGAGGTGCTGGAGCGCACCATCAAATACGCCAGGGAAAAGGGCCTGTTCGTCATCGCGGACATCAAGCGGGGGGACATCGGTTCCACCGCCGCCGCCTACGCCGAGGGCTGGCTGTCCGGGGCCAAAATCGAGGGCCAACAGTTCAAGTCCTTCGACGCCGACTGCGTCACCCTCAACGGCTACATGGGTTCCGACTCCATCAGGCCCTTTCTGGAGGCGGCGAAAATGGAGGACAAGTGCGTCTTCGTGCTGGTGAAGACCTCCAACCCCGGCTCCGGGGAGCTCCAGGACATCCCCGCCGGGGACCGGCTGGTCTACCAGGTGATGGGCGACCTGAACGAGAGAATCGCCGCCGGGACGGAGGGGAAATACGGCTTCACCATGGCCGGGGCGGTCACCGGGGCCACCTATCCCTCCGATATCCGCGCCCTGCGGAAGCGGCTGGAGCACACCTTTTTCCTGGTGCCCGGCTACGGGGCCCAGGGGGGGACGGCGGACGACGTGCGGTACGCCTTCGACAAGTACGGCCACGGTGCCATCGTCAACTCCTCTCGGGGCATCATGTGCGCCTGGCAGAAGACCGGGGGGGACGGCCATGACTTTGCCGCTGCCGCCCGGAACGCCGCCCTTGCCATGCGGGACGACATCAGACAGTTTGTCACCATTGTATAAGGGAGAACATATGAAAGTAGAGCGCAAATGCAAGGTAATTGCCAGGGAGTGGCTGACTCGGGACGCCATGTCCATGACGCTGGATGTGGGGGACATGGTGCGCACGTCGGATGTGCGCCCCGGACAGTTCGTCCATATCAAGTGCGGGGAGGGCCTGCTCCTCCGCCGGCCGGTCTCGGTCTGCGAGTGGACGGGGAGCGAAACCGGCGACACCCTCACCATTGTCTTTGAGGTCAAGGGGGAGGGTACCGGGTGGCTTTCCCGCCGTCCGGTGGGCCACACGGTGGACGTGCTGGGGCTGCTGGGCAACGGGTTCGATGCAGAGGGAGGCCCTTATCTCCTGGTGGGAGGCGGCATCGGCGTGCCCCCTATGCTGGGCTGTGCGGGTGCCAGCGGCGGGACATCCACCGCCATTCTGGGCTTCCGCTCCAAGGACAAGGCCATTTTGCTGGATCGATTCGCTGAGGACTGCGCCGACTGTCTGGTGGCCACCGACGACGGCTCCCTGGGCTATCACGGCTTTGTGGACGCCCTGGTGCGGCAGGAGCTGGAGAAGAAGCACCACTACCAGGCCGTCCTGGCCTGCGGGCCCAAGCCCATGCTGAAAAGCGTAGCCAAGGTGGCCGCCGGGTTCGACGTGCCCTGCCAGGTGTCCATGGAGGAGCGGATGGGCTGCGGCGTGGGGGCCTGTCTGGTGTGCGCCGCGCCCATGAGGGACGGCACCGTCAAGCATGTCTGCAAGGACGGTCCGGTGTTCAACGCGAAGGAGGTGGACTGGGATGCCTGACGTGAACATGTCCGTCGAGCTGGCCGGTGTCACCCTGAAAAACCCGGTGGTGGTGGCCTCGGGCACCTTCGGCTTCGGCCGGGAGTACAGCCGGTTCTACGACCTGGGGGAGCTGGGGGGCATCTGCGCCAAGGGGCTGACCCTCCACCCCCGGACGGGCAACCCCGCCCCCCGCATCGCCGAGACGCCCATGGGCATTTTGAACTCCGTGGGGCTGGAAAACCCCGGGGTGGACGCCTTTATCCGGGAAGAGCTGCCCTTTTTGCGGCAGTTTGACACCAAAGTCATCGCCAACATCTCCGGAAACACCCCGGAGGAGTACGGGATTATGTGCGAAAAGCTCTCCGCCGCCGGGGTGGATATGATCGAGGTGAACATCTCCTGTCCCAACGTGAAGGCGGGGGGGCTGGCCTACGGCACCCGGCCCGAGCTGGCCGCTGAGGTCACAGAAGAGGCGAAAAAGCACGCCAGCGGCGTGCCTGTGATGGTGAAGCTGTCCCCCAACGTCACCGATATTACGGAGATTGCAAGGGCCGTGGAGGGGGCCGGGGCGGATGCCCTCTCCCTCATCAACACCATCCGGGGGATGCGCATCGACGTGAACACCCGCCGGCCCGTTTTGAAGATGAACACCGGGGGTCTGTCCGGACCCGCCGTCCTGCCGGTGGCGGTGCGGATGGTGTGGGAGGTCAGTCAAGCGGTTTCCCTGCCCATCCTGGGTATGGGGGGCGTGTCCAGGGGGGAGGACGGGGCCCAGCTGATGCTGGCCGGTGCCTCCGCCGTGGCGGTGGGGACGGCTCTGTTCGCCGACCCCTTCGCCCCCCTGCGGGTCCGGGACGGCCTGGCCGGGATTGCCGCGAAACAGGGGCTGGCCGCTGTTTCGGAGCTCACCGGCGGGGTACGCCCCTGGTAAGGAGGAAAAGCCATGCTGGAACATATCATTGAGCTGTGCCTGCCCACCATCATCTCCGCCTGTGAGCTGATGGGTATTTTCGTGGTGGCCGTCACTGCCGCCCACGCCTTCTGGCTGTACTGCGCGGGGATGATTACCCGCAAGCCCCGGAACATCAAGTTTCAGCTGGCCGAGGGCCTGGCCACCAGCCTGGAGTTCAAGATGGCCGCCGAGATTTTAAAGACCGTCCTGGTCCGGGACCTTCAGGAGCTGATGGTGCTGGGGGCGGTGATTCTCCTGCGGGCGCTGCTGTCCCTGCTCATACACATTGAGATGAAGGGGGAGCGCGCCGGTGCCCAAGACAACAAGAGCAAGGAGTCCTGATATGACCACCATCTATCTGATCCGCCACGCCGAGGCGGAGGGCAACCTGTACCGCCGGGTCCACGGCTGGTACAACTCCCTGATAACCGAAAACGGCTACCGGCAGATTGCGGCCCTGGAGGAGCGGTTCCGGGACGTACCGGTCGACGCGGTGTACTCCAGCGACCTGTTCCGCACCATGACCACCGCCCGGGCGGTCTATGCCCCCAAGGGGCTGGAACTCCACACCGACCCCGGCCTGCGGGAGCTGAATCTGGGGGAGTGGGAGGACCGGACCTTCGGGGAAGTGCGCCACAGCGACCCTCAGATGATGGACCTGTTCAACCGCACCGACCCGAGGTGGAAGGTGGAGAACGGGGAGACCTTCTTCCAGCTGGGGGACCGGCTGGACCGGACGGTCCGCCGTCTGGCCGGGCGGCACCCTGGCCGGACCATCGCCCTGTTCAGCCACGGCATGGCCATCCGTCAGTTTCTGGGCCGGGTGAAGAACATCCCGCCGGAGGAGTGGCACGCCATGCCCCACGGGGACAACACGGCGGTGTCCTGCCTCACCTTCGACGGGGAGCGGTTTGCCGTTCGGTATGAGATGGACAACTCCCACCTGCCCGGGGACATCTCCACCCTGGCCCGCCAGGCCTGGTGGCGGAAGGACCGGACCAAGTCGGCGGATGTCAACCTCCGGTATGCCCCCGGGGACCGGGAGGGCTGTGCCGCGGTTCTGGGGAAGGAGCTACCGGAGAAGGGGGAGGGGATACTGGCCTTTGCCGGGGACCAACCGGCCGGCCTCCTCTGGCTGGAGCAGGAGCGCTCCCGTGAGGCCGGGTATATTGCCCTGTGCTATATCCTCCCGGATCACCGGGGAAAGGGGCTGGGTATCCAGCTCATCGGCGAGGCCGTCTCCAGATACCGGAACGCCGGCCTGGACCGCCTGCGCCTGCCCTGTCCCCCGGAGGACCGGCGTGCCCAAGGCTTTCTCCAGAAGTACGGTTTCAAGAAGATTGGCGTGGAGGACGGCCGGGATCTAATGGAGAAGTACATCGGGTTTGAGGGGCAGGATTACCCGCACAGCGCCCGGAATATGGTCTCCCGGAGCCCCAGCCCCACGGCGTAATAGGCGTATTCCTCGTAGCGGTTGTACTCCGTCAGCCGGTCCAGAAGCTGGTTGTACAGCTCGTATCCAATCAGCTCCCGGACCTGTGACTCGATTTTGTTGCATTCCTCCCTGGCGGAGTGATAGCCGGGGAGGTCCTTACAGAGACAGGCCACCGCGTGGGAGACCTCTTCGCTTCTCCAAAATAACTCAGCAAATAGTTCTTGCATTTTGCCCACTCCTTATGGTAATTTGATATCGCACTTTTGGCACGTCTTTATTATAATCGCATTTTGAGCACGTGTCAAGTGCTTTGGAGGCAGTATGGAAAATTTTTCTTCACGGATAAAGTCCCTACGGAAAGAGCGGGGCTTGAAGCAAAAGGAGATGGCGAAAACATTAGGGCTGGCAGACCGTTCCTATCAGTGCTACGAGTATGGGGAGCGTTTTCCTGACTTTAAGGGTCTTATCGCCATCGCAGATTTCTTCGATGTCAGTCTGGACTATCTGGTGGGCCGCTCCGACGTGCGGGAGCGGCGGTGAAATTGGCTCTTGCATATTCTGGGGCAAATGTGCTATAATATCCTTGGCGAAAGCCAAAACTGATGATCAATCCAACCTCACCGCAAAAAGGTGCCCTCCGGAAGAGATGGGAGCTCTCCGGAGGGCACCTTTTTGCGACGACGGGCTTACTGTTCCCCGCTATGTCTGTCAAGCCACTTGCTTACGCAGTGGGAGACTACGTTCGCTGCGACAGACATTATGAAACTGATGATCCATTCCATGACCTCACCTCCTCCCGCTGCCGGTGTAGGTGGAGGACAGCACCGCCATTATACCAAAATCCGACAGGGGGCGCAAGGCGGCGGTGAAAATCCCTCTTGCATTGAGTGACACCAATGTGGTATAATATCCTTGGCGAAAGCCAAAGCTGATGAGGAAATCCATATTCTCACTTCCTGCGCAAAAAGCGGTCCCCTGAAGAGGTAGGCACTCTTCAGGGGGCCGCTTTTGCGGTGGAAGGCTCACTGTCCCTTACCATGTCTGTCGAGCCATCTGCAAATGTAGTAGGCAGTTACGTTTGCTGTGGCAGACACGAAAAAGCTGATAAGGTGCTCCATAATCTCACCCCCTTCTGCCGCCGGTATAGGTGAGACAGCGCCATCATTATACCAAAATCCGACAGGGGACGCAAGGCGGCGGTAAAAATCCCTCTTGCAATAGATGACACCAATGTGGTATAATATCTTTGGCGAAAGCCAAACCGAGAATGTATTTCATATTTCCACCGCAAAAAGCGGCCCTCCGGAAGAGATGGGAGCTCTCCGGAGGGCCGCTTTTTGCTATGGTGGGCTTACTGTTCCCTGTTATGCCTGTCAAGCCACTTGCTTACGCAGTGGGAGACTACGTTTGCTGCGACAGACACAATGAAACCGAGTATGTACTCCACGATTCCCACCTCCTCCCGCTGCCGGTGTAGGTAGGGACAGCACCGCCATTATACCAAAATCCGACAGGGGACGCAAGGCGGCGGTAAAAGGGAGTGCCCTTTTCGCAGATTTTAATGTAGGGGCCGCCGCCTTCGGCGGCCCGCCAAAATGCAGCGCCTCCCCTGGTTTCGGGCTGCCCAGGGGGGCGGCCCCTACAGCTGATCTCCGGATAAAATGCGTGTTAGGGCACTCCCGGAGCCGCAAGACACGTTGACGGATTCTCCGCAGGCTGATATACTGGCAGTATTCCAAAAGAAAAGAGGGCAAAGCATGCCTTTTGACCGCGATTTATTCCTCCCCGTCAGCCGGGAGGACATGGCCCGCCGGGGGTGGGATTTCTTCGACTTCCTGCTTATTACCGGCGATGCCTATGTGGACCACCCCTCCTTCGGCCCGGCCATCATCGGCCGGATTTTAGAGGCGGAGGGCTACCGGGTGGCGGTACTGGCCCAACCGGACTGGAGGTCGGCGGAAGCATTCCGGTCATTGGGCCGGCCCCGGCTGGGGGTGCTCATCGGGGCGGGGAACATCGACTCCATGGTGGCCCACTACACCGCCGCCAAAAAGCGGCGCCACGACGACGCCTACTCCCCCGGACGGAAGGCCGGTCTGCGCCCCGACCACGCCACGGTGGTCTACTCCAACCGGGTGCGGGAGGCCTTTGGGGACATCCCCATTGTCATCGGCGGGCTGGAGGCCTCCCTTCGCCGCTTTGCCCACTACGACTATTGGGAGGACAAGGTCCGCCGGTCCGTCCTCTTTGATGCCCAGGCGGACATCCTCACCTACGGCATGGGGGAGACGGCGACTTTAGAGATTGCCGCCCGGCTGGCCTCCGGGACCCCCGTCTCTGAGATTACCGACGTGCGGGGCACCTGCGTCGTGGGAAAATACCCCACCCTGTGCGCCTACCCCAGGGTGGAGGTGCCCTCCTTTGAGGAGGTGTCCGCCTCCAAAACGGCCTATGCCAAAGCCAACATGGTGGAGTACCAGGAGCACGATGCGGTGTCCGGAAAAGCCATCCTCCAAAAACACGGAGACCGGTTTTTGATTGTCAACCCGCCCGCCTTTCCCCTGACCACCAAGGAGCTGGACCGGGTGGCCGGGCTGCCCTACGTCCGGGAGCCCCACCCCATGTACGACGATATGGGGGGCGTGCCCGCCATCGAGGAGGTGCGCTTCTCCGTCACCCATAACCGGGGGTGCTTCGGGGCCTGCAATTTCTGTTCCCTGGCCTTCCATCAGGGACGGACCATCTCTTGCCGAAGCCACGACAGCGTCATCCGGGAGGTGCGCCTGCTCACAGAGCACCCCGGCTTCAAGGGCTACATCCACGACGTGGGCGGCCCCTCGGCCACCTTCCGCCGGCCCTCCTGCGAGAAACAGCTCAAGAGCGGCATGTGCCGAAACCGGGCCTGCCTGGCCCCGGAGCCCTGCCCCAATCTGGATGCCGACCACACCGACTATATGCTCCTCCTGCGCAAGCTCCGGGCCATCCCCAAGGTGAAAAAGGTGTTCATCCGCTCGGGCATCCGCTTCGACTATCTGATGAAGGACCCCAGCGGGGAGTTCTTCACCGACCTAGTCCAGCACCACATCTCCGGCCAGCTGAAGGTGGCCCCGGAGCACTGTGTGGCTCACACCCTGGACTATATGGGCAAGCCCCATATCGAAGTGTATGAGAGGTTCCGGGAGAAATACTTCAAGCTCAACCGGCGGTACGGAAAGGACCAGTATCTGGTGCCCTACCTCATCTCCTCCCACCCCGGCTGTACCCTGGCCGACGCCGTTCGGCTGGCCGAGTGGCTGAACAAACAGGGTCACATGCCCGAGCAGGTCCAGGACTTCTACCCCACACCCGGCACCCTGGCCACCTGCATGTGGTACACCGGCATCGACCCCCGGACCATGGAGCCGGTGTTTGTCCCCAAGTCCCCCCACGACAAGGCTCTCCAGCGGGCCCTGATGCAGTGGCGCAAGCCCCAAAACCGAAAGCTGGTGCTGGAGGCCCTCCGCAAAACGGGCCGGGAGGACCTCATCGGCTACGGCAAGCACTGCCTGGTCAGGCCGGACAAGGGTGCTCCTGTAGGGAGCGGCCGACCAGCCGCCCCGCAGCCAAAAGAGCAAACCCGAAAAAAGGCCGATACCCGTCTCCGGGTGGAGAAAAAAGACGGCCCCACCAAACCGGCCCGTAAAAAGGGCTGGGCAAAGCCAAAGAAGAAAAAATAAAAATTGGGACGGGCGATTGCCCGTCCCGTTTTGATTAATAGCGCACAGCGCTGGAGTCAGGCTCCCAGCTGGGGGTGCCGGAGTAGGTGTCATTGCCGGTGATGATATCGCCAATGCCCCGGCCGATGTCGCCGATGGCGTCGCCGGTATCCCGGACGATATCCCGGGCGTCCCGGGTCAGGTCCCGGGAGACGGCATTGCCGTTGCCGCCGTAGACCCGGCCGTTGGAGCCGGCGGTGTAGCGGCCGTCGTCAAAGTAGTCCCGGCCGTTGCTGTAGGTGCGGCCGTTGTAGACGGACTGGCCGCCGTACCGCCGGCTCACCGTACCGGGGGTTCCGGAGGCGGAACCGCCCGCGCTGCCGGAGGCCGGACCGGAGCCGCTGCTCCCGTTGGTTCCGGAGGTCACGCCGCTGTTGGAGCCCCCGTTGGCGGTGCCGCCGGCGTTGTTGGTGTTGGGGTCCCGGTTGCTGCAAGCTGTCAATGTCCCCGCCAGGGCGAGGGCCAGGGCCAGCGCAAAAATTTGCTTTTTCATCGCTGTATCCTCCCGCTCTTTTTTCCGTGGAGGTTCCATCCGGGGTCTAGTATGTGCCTGTTTTGCAGGGAACAGTCCGGGAATGCGTAGTCAAATTGGCTTTTTTGACCACTTGTGACGGAATTTTTTGGCAGCCCGCCGTTATTTTGGAAAAAACTTGGGCAGAATCTCTTGCAATTCGGCTGGCAGTATGGTATAGTATATGTGGAATGTATGGTAGTATTGGCAGAGTGGGGTTGCGGCTCCGCTCTTTTTGATTGAAAAAACCGGTCCGACGCCGGGTTCAGGAGGTTTTTGCATGGCAAAGGTGACTGACGCCGTGGCAGCCCTGGCCCTCCCCGTGGTGGAGAAGGCGGGCTGTGCCCTGTGGGACGTGGAATATGTAAAGGAGGCGGGGACCTGGTTTCTCCGCATCTATATCGACAAGGAGGGCGGGGTGTCCATCGACGACTGTGAGGCCGTCTCCCGCCCCCTGTCCGACCTTTTGGACCAGGCCGACCCCATCGAGGGCAGCTACACCTTTGAGGTGTCCTCTGCCGGGGCGGACCGGGCACTGAAAAAGCCGGAACACTTTGCCCGGTTCCAGGGCGCGGAGGTGGAGGTCAGGCTCTACCGCCCCAGAGAGGGCCGCAAGGAGTTTGTGGGCGTTCTCAGGGGATATGAGAACGGAGACGTGACGCTGGATGTGAACGGGGCGGAGACCCTTTTTACCAAACAGGAGATTGCCCTGGTACGGCTGTACCTGCGGGTTTGACTTTAGGAGGAAAAGCACGTGGCTAAAAGAGTAACAAAGAAAGCCGTCAATACCAACGAGATGGACGGCAAGGAATTTTTTGAGGCAATTCACCAGATCGAGCAGGAGAAGGGCATCAAGCCCGGCTATATGATGGAAAAGGTGACCCAGGCGCTGCTGTCCGCTTACCGCCGGGACCACGAGGGGGTGGGAGACAACCTGTTTATCGAGGCCGACGAGTCCACCTATACGGTCCGCCTGTTCCTGAAAAAGGAGATCGTGGAGAAGGTGGACAATCCCTCCACAGAGATCAGCCTGGAGGAGGCCCTCCGGTCCCTGCCCCGGGCCGAGCTGGGCGATATGCTGCGCGTGGAGGTAAAGGCCCGGTCCTTTGGCCGCATCGCCGCCCAGACCGCCCGCCAGGTGATTATCCAGGGCATCCGGGAGGCGGAGCAGGGGATGATCTACGACGAGTTTTCCACCAAGGAGCACGAGCTGCTCACCGGTACCGTCACCCGCATCGACCCCCGAAACGGGGCGGTTTCCCTGCGGCTGCACTCCGGCTCCGAGTTTACCGACGCCTACCTGGGCTCCGGCGAGCAGGTGGAGGGGGAGCGCTACGTGGAGGGCCAGCGGCTGAAGGTCTACGTGGTGGAGGTGCGCAAGGCCACCAAGGGCCCCCAGGTCCTGATTTCCCGCACCCACCCCGGTCTGGTAAAGCGGCTGTTTGAACTGGAGGTCCCCGAGGTCTACGACGGCACTGTGGAGATCCGCTCCGTGGCCCGGGAGGCCGGCTCCCGCACCAAGATGGCCGTCTGGGCCTCTGAGCCCAACGTGGACCCCATCGGCGCCTGCGTGGGCCCCCGGGGCCAGCGGGTGAACACCATTGTAGAGGAGCTGAAGGGGGAGAAAATCGACATCATCCGCTGGTCCGAGGACCCGGCGGAGTATATCGCCGCCGCCCTGTCCCCCGCTGATGTCATCAGCGTGGAGGAGCTGCCCCCGGTGGGCGACGCCAAGAGCTGCCGGGTGGTGGTCCCCAACGACCAGCTGTCCCTGGCCATCGGCCAGAAGGGGCAGAACGCCCGCCTAGCCGCCAAGCTCACCGGCTATAAGATCGACATCAAGCCCGAGTCCGAGCCCCTGGAGCCCATTGAGGAGCTGAGGGCTCAGGCCGAGGCCGACGCTGCCGAGGCCCCCCTGGAGGCGGCCATGGCCGAAGCGGAGGAGAACGGAGAGGTCCCGGAGGATTGACCCTGTAGGGCGCGACGACCCGGCGCGCCGCTCTCTCTGGCACTCGTAGGGGCGGCCTGTGGCCGCCCATGAGGATTGGACGCGCCACAGTGGGCGGCCACAGGCCGCCCCTACAGGCACCGTGTTTTTACACGGCGAGCCGAGGTCGTCTCGCCCTACAATAACAGACCTCACATAAGGGAGGAAGAGCCTTGCCCAAGAAGATACCCATGCGCCAATGCGTTGGCTGCCGGGAGATGAAAGAGAAGCGATCGCTCATCCGGGTGGTAAAATCCCCGGATGGGGTGGTGTCCCTGGACTTCAAGGGCAAGCTGCCCGGCCGGGGGGCCTATGTGTGCCCCGACCCGGAGTGCCTGAAGCGGGCCCGGAAGAGCCGGGCCCTGGAGCGGGCCTTCTCCGCCCCCATGCCCGACGAGGTATGGGCGGGGCTGGAGGAACAGATGAAGGAGGTGCCGTCCCATGACCAATGACCCCATTCTCCATCTGCTGGGTCTGGCAAAGAAGGCCGGGCGGCTGGAGATCGGCGAGGAGCCGGTGGGGGCCGCCTGCCGGTCCCGGCAGGCCAGGCTGGTGCTGCTGGCCGCCGACGCCGCCCCCAACACCCGCCGCCGGGCGGCCCACTTCGGGGAAGCCGGGAATGTCCTCTGGCTGGAGACCCCCTTTGACAAGGGTCAGCTGGGCTTTATCCTGGGCCGGTCCTCCTGCGCCATGCTGGCCCTCACCGACGCCGGCTTTTCCGCCGCCGTTGCGGAAAAGCTGGCCGCCCGGGACCCGGACAGATACGGCCCCGCCGCACAGCAGCTTCGGAACAAGGCCGACCGGGTGTTCCAGCGGCAGAAGGAGGAGCGCCAGCACGAGAAGAACCTCCGTCAGGGCAAGCGAAAGCCCTGGGCGCCCCCGCCCGGAGAGGAGACGCCCCCGGCCCAGCGGGGCAAGCCCAGGCCGTCTAAGGCCCGCCGCCGGGAAAAAGACGGCCCGGAGGCCCGGCCTGAACCGAAGCGGAACACCACCAGCGGCCCCGGCGGACGCCGTCTTACCGGCAAGCTCCGTCACTCCTAAGAATCGAGGTGCATCCATCTATGATGATTAAATATCCCGTCCATAAGCTGGCCAAGGATTTTGCCAGGAGCGGCAAGGCCCTGCCCTCCAAGGAGATTATGGATATCCTGACCCAGTACGGCCACCCCCCCAAGAACCACATGCAGCCCCTCACCGACGAGGAGCTGTCCATCGTGTTCGAGTACCTGACCCAGCACAACCAGATCGACTCCATCGAGTCGGTCTACGCTGACGTTTACCACGAGCCGGAGGCC
Source organism: uncultured bacterium (assembly GCA_949840775.1). GTDB lineage: Bacteria > Bacillota > Clostridia > Oscillospirales > Oscillospiraceae > Lawsonibacter. Next base: position 58,614 of record CATKXO010000015.1, read on the forward strand.
AGGAAGGAGCCCGCCGCCAAGACGGAGGCCAAGCCCGCCCCCAAGGAGGAGAAGAAGGACCGGTCAGCCCAGCCCCAG
>CATKXO010000016.1 GCA_949840775.1 uncultured bacterium
TTCCTCAGCGGGGGCCGCTTCCACGGGCTCAGCGGGCTCGACGGTCTCCACCTCAATCTCCACCTCCACCTCGGGCTCGGGGTCGCCGGGCTGTTTCAGCTCCGCGATACGCTCGTTGTTGGTCTCAATGAGGGCCTTGGAGGCGGTAATCTTCTCGCAGGCGGCGGCATAGGCTCCGTCGGGTGCGGCGCCATGTTCTGCGTAATACAGCTTGCCCAGCTCCACATAGGCCTTCTTGATGGCGTCCTCCTCGGCCATGTTGGCGGTCTTCAGCTTGGCAATCTCCGCCAACCGCTTGGACTGGGCCACGCCCGCCTGGGCCAGATCGGTGGCTTTGTCTCTCAAATTCTCAAAGGTGCTCTTAAAATCCATACTAGTAACCTCCTTAAATTACGGTTTCCCGTCTGCTGTCCCTATTCTATCCGATTTTGCCGCTGTGCGCAAGAGGCTTTGTCGTTATTTAATGATTTTTTCATGAGAAGTACATCCGCCTTTTAAAGATGCGACAAAAAGGACCTCCCGACGGGAGGTCCTTGTCCATCAATACCGGCCGAAGTCGCCGGAGCGGCCCTGGGTCACGTCGGAGCCGAACTCGTAATCCTTGCCGGGCAGGATGGCGTTGAGCGCGATGCCTGCAATGGCGGCGATGGCCAGAGAGGTGAGGGTGATGGAGGCGGATCCGATGGTGAAGGTGAGGCCGGAGAACTCGTTGTTAAAGCCCCAGATTTTAAAGCCCAGGCCGCACACCATGATAACGGCGGCGATAATCAGATTCCGGGAGTTGGTGAAGTCCACCCGGTTCTCCACCACATTGCGCACGCCGATGGCGGAGATCATGCCGTAGAGGATGAAGGACACCCCGCCGATGATGGCGGTGGGGATGGAGTTGATGACGGCGGCGAACTTGGGGGAGAAGGACAGCACCACCGCGTAGACGGCGGCCAGGCGGACCACCTTGGGGTCAAAGACCTGGGACAGCTCCAGCACGCCGGTGTTTTCGCCGTAAGTGGTGTTGGCGGGGCCGCCGAACATGCCGGCCAGAGAGGTGGCAATCCCATCACCGATGAGGGTGCGGTGGAGGCCGGGGTCCTCGATAAAGTTCTCCTCCACGGTGGCAGAGATGGCGGACATGTCGCCGATGTGCTCCATCATGGCGGCGATGGCGATGGGGGCCATGACCAGGATGGAGGTGAGGTCAAACTTGGCCAGCACAAAGGGCTGAACGCCCACGGCGTTGGCGGCGGCCACGCCGGAGAAGTCCACCTGCCTTGTCACCAGGGCCACCACATAGGGGATGACCACACCCAGCAGAATGGGGATGATTTTCACCATGCCCTTGCCCCAGATGTTGGCCGCCACGATCACGGCGATGGACAGAATGGCCAGCCACCAGTTGGTGGAGGCGTTGTTGATGGCGCTGGGGGCCAGGGACAGGCCGATGAGGATGATGATGGGCCCGGTGACCACCGGGGGCAGGAAGCGCATCACCTTGTGGACCCCCACCGCCTTGATGAGCCCGGCCAGCGCCAGGTAGAGCAGGCCGGCCACCACAATGCCGCCCAAGGCGTAGGGCAGCTTCTCCTGGCCGGACATACCGGCGTAAATTCCGGAGTTCAGCTCGGCCACGGCGGCAAAGCCGCCCAGGTAAGCGAAGGAGGAGCCCAGGAAGGCGGGAACCTTAAACTTGGTGCACCAGTGGAAAAACAGGGTGCCCAGGCCGGCAAAGAGCAGCGTGGTCTGAATGCTCAGGGGCAGGCCGTAGCCCTGGACCAGGATGGGCACCAGAACGGTGGCCCCGAACATGGCGAACATGTGCTGAAGGCCCAGAATCAGCATTTTGGGCAGGCCCAGCTGCCGGGCGTCGCGGATGGGTTGATTGTCGTTCATTTTGTTCTCCTTTCTCTCTCCGATGGCCCCGCGGCCATAAAAAAAGCAACCACAAACGTGATTGCCGTCAACAAATAGAAATAGAGAGGGTGCTCTGCGCCGGGTTCCCAAACATCAGCACAAACATGGCAGCTCCTCCTTTTTCTATCCGAGGCATTATAGCAGAAACCGCCCGGCTCCGCAAGGGAAAACGGGCGGTTTTTTCCTTTTTGGCGGTTTCTACAAATTTCAGCCCCTTCTCCCCCGCTTTCCCGCCAGCAGGTCGGACCCGATGAGGACCCCGCACCAGAGCAGCAGCAGGGCCAGAATCAGCAGAGCGCAGTTGCGGAAGAAGTCCTGGGGCAGGAACAGGATGATGGGGTCGGTCTGCCAGTCAAAAATCCAGTTGTCCTTGCCGGGAAAAAAGATGCTGTGGAAGATGACGAAGGCCCGGTCGAAGTCCAGGGCGGCCAGACCGCCCACAAGCAGGAAGGAGGCTCCCAGCCCTGCCGCCGCCCAGAAGCCGGGGCCCCGGCTCCGAAAACGGTGGGGGCGCACCTTCCCAACCACACACCAGCCCAGCAGAAGCCCCAGGGCCGCGGCGGAAAGCTTCAGCACCCGCAGGTCCAGCAAAAACAGCCCCCGCACATCAGCGAAGTGGTCCGCCCCGGACTGGGAGAAGGCCAGCGCCCCGGCGGCAAAGTCCGTCCGCTTTCCCAGGCAGAAGTCCATCATCTCGTCGTAGGCCCGCCGGATTTCCTCCCGGGGCAAACCCCAGTCCTCCAGGCCCATGGGCCCGATGTGGGCGTAGTAGAAGGACCGGCACAGCAGGGGGACGGCGATGGAGCCCGTCAGCACCACCAGGGCGATGAGGACGGACAAAATGACGGACAGAAACTTGCTGGTTTTCATGGGATCACCTTCGGTCCATTTTGTAGGGGGCGGCGCCCTCGCCGCCCCGCCCCAAACGAAATACATCCCGTTCCGGACGAAAGGCGGGCCGCCGAGGGCGGCGGCCCCTACAGTATACCACATCCCTCCCTCCTGCGCAATCAGAAAGCGGGCCCGGTATTCCGGACCCGCTTTTTGCTCTGTTTGGATGGAACAGGGATATTTAGGCTTTCTTCTTCTTGAAGAAGATAGTCTGGATGCCCTCCCAGGCCAGCACCAGGGCCAGGATGATGAGCAGGGTGCCCAGGATGGCCTGAGCGTAGGTGCCCCAGTCCACGCCCTCGGCGCCGGCCATGATCTTGCCGAAACGGTTGGTGACGGTCTGGAGCAGGGAGCAGATGGTGACAATCATCATGAAGATCATGGGAACATAGAACATCTTGTTGTTCCGGCCGATGTTGCCCAGCCAGGCGCAGACGGTGAGCAGGGCCAGGCCGGCCAGCAGCTGATTGGCGGCGCCGAACAGGGGCCAGATCTTGCTGTAGCCCGTCATGCCCAGGCCCACGCCCAGCACCACGGTAATGGCGGTGGCCACCAGGGGGTTGCACAGGGTGGCCTTGAAGCCGGTAACGTCCTTATAGGTCTCGCCGGGCTTGAGCCAGAACTCCTGGAACATGTACCGGGCCAGACGGGTGGCGGTATCCAGGGAGGTGAGGCAGAAGGCAGAGACGGTCAGAACCAGCAGGGCGCTGACGGTCTGCTGGGTAGAGGCCAGGCCGGGGATAGAGGCCACCATCCGGGAGATGCCGGTGGCGAAGACCTGGGTGGGGGTGCGGATGTCGCCGGCGGCGTACTCCTGCCAGATGAAGGAGACGGCGGCCAGGGAGATCAGGGCCAGGGCGCACTCAATAAGCATACCGCCGTAGGCGATGGGCTTGGCGTCCCGCTCGTGGTCCAGCTGCTTGGCGGTGGTGCCGGAGCCCACCAGGGAGTGGAAGCCGGAGATGGCGCCGCAGGCGATGGTGACGAACAGGGCGGGGAACAGGGTGCCCAGGCCGGTCATGGTGTCGGTAAAGCCGGTAAAGGCGGGCATATCCATGTGGGCGGCGTCCGCACCGGTGAGGCCAGCGCCAATCACGCCCACGGCGGCGATGATCATCATGCCGTAGAGCAGGAAGGAGCTGAGGTAGTCACGGGGCTGGAGCAGAATCCACACCGGGGCCACCGAGGCGATGAGGATGTACACGCCGATGATCCACATCCATGCGGTGTTGGACAGGTAGATGGGGTGGAAGTTCAGGCCGATGACCAGGCAGATGATGATGCCGATGACGCCCACGACGGTGGCCACCGACAGGGGGGCGCCCCGGCGGTAGACGGCCAGGCCGAAGATGATGGCCATGATGATGAACAGAATGGAGATCATAGCCACGGCGGCGTTGGTGTTGGCGGAGGCCTCGATTACGTTGCCCTCCTTATCCAGGGGGAAGCCGTTGAAGGTGCTGGCCACGATGGAGGCAAAAGCGGCCACCACCAGCACCAGGGTCAGGTAAGAGAAGACCAGGAAGAGCTTCTTGGCCCGCTCGCCGATGTTGAGGGCCACCACCTCGCCCAGGGACTGGCCCTTGTGGCGGATAGAGGCGAACAGAGCGCCATAGTCATGGACAGCGCCGAAGAAGATGCCGCCGATGAGGACCCACAGCACCACAGGCACCCAGCCGAAGACGGCCGCCTGGATGGGGCCGTTGATGGGGCCGGCGCCGGCGATGGAGGAAAAGTGGTGTCCCATCAGGACAGGGGCTTTGGCAGGGACGTAGTCCATGCCGTCCTCCAGCTCATGAGCTGGGGTGACCTTGGTGTCGTCCACGCCCCACTGCTTGGCAAGCCAGCCGCCGTAGAAGATATAGCCTACGACCAGGATGGCAATGCCGACAATGACAACTAACATTGCATTCATTGGGTTTTCTCCTCTCCTATTTGATTTGCAGAGATGATGCGGTCCGTCAGCCGTTTCAGGTCCTTTGCCAGGGCTTTCCCGGCCCGGTTGACGGTAATTTCGCCATTGGACAGGTCCACGGCGGCTATTCTGAACTCCATCCATCCATGGAGCGATAGCTTAAATTCCCGGCGCCGTTTCAGCTTTTTCAGCTGAGCCAGGGCGTCCGGTTGGGCGCTGTCATACAGCGCCACGGCGGTGAGGTAGGTATACATGTGCTGGGAGTGGGGACGTACCCGGGGCTCGCCGTCGGCCAGGGTCCGGCAGAAAATCTCCTCCACCAGGCCGGCGTCCAGATGGCCCGCATCCCAGAGATAGAGGTACTCATGGTTCTCCGCCGCCCACAGCTCCGCCTTTTTCACCAGCACATACTGGCTGTCCCGCATGTGGTAGGCGCACAGGGCCTTCAAGGCTGTGCCGTCGTGAATCTCCTCAATGTCAAAATAGGCGGCGTAGGCCTTTTTCAGTCCTTCCAGGACCCTTTCGCTGAGCTGGGACACGGTCTTCCTCACTTTCCTCCCCGCCCCCGGCGGGACTTTGTGAATAAATTATGAAGTAGAGTTATCATAGCAGATTTCTCCACTTTTTTCAAGTAAATTCCTTGGTGGATATACACAAAATATGAGTGAATGCAGGGGGATTTTTTGCACTGGTGCACAGTACCGTGAAAGCAGGAATTGTCCTTTTCACAGAGTTTTATGTAGGGGCCGCCGCCCTCGGCGGCCCACAAAAATACAACGACTCACTTGCTTTCGGGCCGCCCAGGGGGGCGGCCCACAAAAATACAACGACTCACTTGCTTTCGGGCCGCCCAGGGGGGCGGCCCCTACGGCTGATCTCCGAATAAAATGCGCGTGAGAACACTCCCCTGAAAGTACGCGCCGTTGACAAGCGGTGGGCAATCCAGTAAAATAGCCAGCAAAGGAGGTGATCCTCTTGAAAAATGAAAGAAACGCTCCCCCCGCCCTGTGGGAGAAGTGGGGGCGGCTGACCGCCCCCTCCCTCTTTTTTCTGGCGGTAATCTACTACGAGGAGCTGTTTTTAAAGCTCTACTGCTTCCGCAGCTTAACGGTAGAGGGGGCTTTCTTCACCCTTCTGTTTACGGTTCCGGTGGCCCTGCTGCTGGGTCTGCTGTGCGGAGGGGTGTCCCCCAGGCGGGGCCGTGTCCTGCTGGTGCTGTGCACCGGACTGGCCTCCCTGTGGATTGGCGCCCAGCTGGTCTATTTCCATATGTTCAAAGCCTTTCTCTCCCTCTTTTCCCTGACCAAGATGGCCATGGTGGCCAAGTCCTTCGGAGAGACGGCAGTGGGCAACGTACTGGCCAGCTGGTTCCCCATTCTGATGATGGCCACCCCCACGGTGCTGGCCTGGGTGTTCCGGGCCCGGCTGGTCCCTGACGGGCCTGACGCCGGCAAGGGCCGGCGTCTGCGCTGGGCGGCCATGGCCGCCGCCGTCCAGCTGGCCTCCATGGGGCTGGTGCTGCTGTGCGGCAGCGGGGTAATCTCCCTGCGGTACATCTACTACCGCACCGCCACCCCGGAGCTGGAGGTGCAGAACTTCGGGGTCTTCACCCAGACTGAGCTGGAGCTCTACCGGGTGCTCTTCGGCATCAAGCCGGACAGCCCGGACATCTCCGCCGAGCCCGAACCCGACAAGGCGCCCCCCGACCTGGAAGCCACCCTGCCCCCGGAGGACGATCCTCCCCCCAGCGGCAGCGTCTTTCGCCCGGAGGTCATCCCCGGCTACCACACCCTGCCCATCGGCTTTGACGCCCTCATCGCCGGCGAGGAGGACGAGGGACTGAAAAGCGCCCACCTCTGGTTCTCCCAGCGTCCCCCCACCCCGGAAAATCTGTGGACGGGATATTTCGAGGGGAAAAACCTGGTGTGGATCGTGGCGGAGGGCTTTTCCACCCTGGCCATGGACCCCCAGCGCACCCCCACCCTGTGGAAGCTGTCCCACCAGGGCTTTGTCTTTGACCACTTCTACACCCCTCTGTGGGGGGTATCCACCTCCGACGGGGAGTACGTCACCACCACCGGGCTCATCCCCAAGCCGGGGGTTTGGAGCTACTCCCTGTCCTCAGAGAACTACATGCCCTTCGCTCTGGGCAACCAGTTCCGGAAGGAGGGGTACAAAACCTACGCCTTCCACGACTACCTCTATAACTACTACGACCGGGACAAGTCCCACCCCAATATGGGCTACGACTACTACGCCCTGGGCCAGGGGCTGGAGCTGGAGTCGGGGGACACCTTCCCTCCCTCCGACCTGGAGATGATGGAGCAGATCGTCCCCATGTTCGTCAGCGAGGAGAAATTTGCCGTCTACTGCCTCACCGTCAGCGGCCACCTGACCTACACCCTGGATACCAACGCCATGTCCGCCCGCCACTGGGACGCGGTAAAGGACCTGCCCTACAGCGAGGAGGTGCGGTGCTACCTGGCCTGCCAGCTGGAGCTGGAACTGGCCATGGAGAGCCTGCTCCGCCAGCTGGAGGAGGCGGGCAGGCTGGAAGACACCGTGATCGTCCTGTCCGCCGACCACTACCCCTACGGCCTCACCGACCTGCAGTACAGCGAGCTGCTGGGCCACGAGGTGGACCCGGTGTTTGAGATTTTCCAGAACACCCTCATCCTCTGGAGCGGGGATATGGAGGGCACCGCCGTCCACGTGGACAAATACTGCTCCTCCCTGGACGTGATGCCCACCCTGTCCAACCTCTTCGGCCTGGATTACGACTCCCGGCTGATTATGGGGTCCGACATTCTCTCCCCCGCCGACCCCCTGGTTATTTTCGCCAACTACAGCTTTATCAACCGGGAGGGCTACTACAACTCCATCCTGGACCAGTTCACCCGGTGGGACGGGGAGGAGCCCGACCTGGAGGCGGTGGCCGGGATGGTGGCCGAGGTGCAAAACCGGGTGGCCTACTCGGGAACGATTCTGGATACCGATTACTACCGCCTTATTTTGGAGTGGGCCGGGATGATCGGACCGTGAGCTCCAGCGCATACAAAATATTCGCTCTCATGTTAATGATATTTCATTAGCCTCCGCTTTTTAATTATACTTCGAAAATGCAATATGCTGGAAAACAGAGAGGAAATTGCAATGGAACTTTTTGCGCTTCTTGCCCTCATCTTCATCCTAATCGGCATCCCAATCATAGCTAAAAACAAACGAGAAGAAGACCGCAAGCAATATTACCAAACAGAATATGCTCTCCAAACGCAAAATTCCTATGAACAAGTCATAAGCAACGAAGGTCTTTGGGGCGAATTTTTGATTTATAAGGTCTTAGAGTCCCTAGAGCAGCCTCGAAAATTTCTTTTTAATCTTTATTTACCCAAGTGGAACGGTGGCACTACCGAATTGGACATAGTCCTTCTACATGAATCCGGTATATATGTGTTTGAGTCTAAAAACTATGGCGGCTGGATTTTTGGCTCAGAAAAACAACAGTATTGGACTCAGACCCTTCCAGCAGGCCGGGGACAATCGCAAAGATACCGTTTTTATAACCCTATTTTACAAAATAGCGGACATTTGGACAGACTGTATCAGATATTACGCCCACTTCGTTTTTTGGGTGGCCCACCTCCCTATCATTCTTTTATTGTATTCAGCGACCGTTGTACGCTCAAGCAAGTCCCTTTAAAAAGCGGAACCCATCATATTCTCCATCTTTATGAACTTTTTTCTGCTGTACAGGAACAGGCTACAAAATCCGGGGCAAGACTGACGGCTACAGAAATTGAAATGCTATATGAACAGCTTGAGCCATATACCCATGTAAATGATGCTATAAAAATGGCGCATATTGAAGATATTCGGTTAAAGTACCGATAACATAGGGGATAACAGATTTGAAGGACCCGCCGGCCTCCCGGCAGTCCCCTCCATTCCCCAAAAACCGTCAAAGCCCCCGGCCTTGGCCGGGGGCTTTGATGGAAAAGAGAGGGGGAGGCGTATCCATATGATAAACCGTCTGAAGACGGGGGTTTTTGGTCTGCCGCGCCAGGGCGGATGCCTTGTGGGGCGGCAGTGGGGCGCATACCTCGCGCCGTGAGGCTTTGGAAACCTGTGGGGAGTCACCAAATATGTCTGGTCTTCGCGCGTTCTGCCAGACCATGGGGCAGCTGCTGCCGCCCCGGAGGGAGATCCGATCAATGCCTTGATCTGTAAACAGGATACCACCTCTCCCCCCTGCAATCTTCACCATATTTGGAACTTTTTGTGAAGAATGTGTAAATAGTGCCGGGACGGTTTCCACCGCCCCGGTCATTTTTACATATCGTGTCCTTCCCGCTTCATCCGCATCTCCAGGTTGTCCGCCATGGGGTTCTGGGCGTTGGTAGCGGTGTCGGTGCGGTTCTGGCCGGCGATGGGGGCGGAGCCTTGGAGGGACCGGCCGGTGCGGGGGTCGCGGTTCTTCTGGTTCTTGGACTTGCTCATGGGGAAGACCTCCTTATTTCAGATGGCCCTAGTATGCCCCGGAACCTGGAAAATATTCTGACAAGCGGGTCGGCCAGGGGGCCGACCCCTACAGGCAGTGTGTAGGGGCCGCCGCCTTCGGCGGCCCGATACTAACGCTCTAACCGCCGCCGTCACTTACCGCGACGCCACCGCCTCAGCCACCCGGATGCCGTCCACGGCGGCGGAGACAATCCCCCCGGCGTAGCCCGCCCCCTCTCCGCAGGGGTAGAGCCCCCGCAGGGCGGACTGGAAAGTCCCGTCCCGCAGAATACGCACCGGGGAGGAGGACCGGGTCTCCACCCCGGTGAGGACCCCGTCCGGGGCGGCAAAGCCCCGGAGCTTCCGGTCCAGCAGGGGCAGGGACTGGCGCAGGGTGTCCGTCACATAGCCGGGCAGACAGCCCGACAGATCGGTCCAGGCCACGCCAGGCCGGTAGGTAGGCGCAACACCCCCCGGCCCCTCCGAGGGACGTTGCAGAAGAAAGTCCTCCACCCGCTGGACGGGGGCGCAAAAGCCTCCGCCCCCCAGACGGAAGGCCGCCCGCTCCCACTCCTCCTGAAACCGCACCCCGGCCAGAACGTCCCCCGGAAAATCCTCCGGACCCACCCCCACCAGCAGCCCGCCGTTGATGTTCTCCCCGTCCCGGGCCCGGCGGCTCATGCCGTTTGTGACCACGCCCCCCTGCTGGGAGGCCGCCGCCACCACCTGTCCCCCGGGGCAGACGCAGAAGGTGAAGGCCGACCGGCCGTTGGGCAGATGGCAGGCCAGCTTATAGTCGGAGGGGGGCAGCTTCTCCCAGGCCGGGCCGTACTGCCGGAGGCTGATGTCCCTCTGCCGGTGCTCGATGCGCAGGCCGACGGCAAATTTCTTCTGCTCCATGGGCACTCCCGCCTCCCGGAGCATGGCAAAGGTGTCACGGGCGGAGTGGCCGGGGGCCAGGATAAGGGTGTCCGCCGCCAGCAGATAGCGCCCCTGGGGCCCCTCCACCTCCACCCCGGCCAAAGCGTCTCCCCTCGCCGTCAGTCCGGTCAGCCTGTGGCCAAAGCGGATGTCGCAGCCCATGGCAATGAGCGACTTCCGGATGGTCTTCACCACCTCCCGGAGGATGTCGGTGCCGATGTGGGGCTTGTGGGAGTATTTCACGTCGGCGGGGGCCCCCGCATTCACCAAAACGTCCAGTACGGCGGAAATCCGGGGATCGTGGGTGCCGGTGGTCAGCTTGCCGTCGGAGAAGGTACCCGCGCCCCCCTCCCCGAACTGGACGTTGGACGCCCCGTCCAGGGCGCCGGTGGCCAAGAAGTCCCCCACGTCCAAGGTGCGCCGGTCCACGTCCTGCCCCCGCTCCAGAATGATGCAGGGCAGGCCGTTCCCGGCCAGAAACAGGGCGGCGAACAGCCCCGCCGGGCCCATCCCCACCACCACGGGGGCCAGGGGCGACTTCCGCCTGACCGCCGGGAACACGTAGGGGACCCGCTCCGCCAGGGTGACGTTCCGCCCCGGCGCGGACCGCGCCAGCGCCCCCTCGTTGGGCAGGGAGGTCTCCACGGTGTACACATAGTGGACATCCCCCTTATTCCGGGCGTCAATGGACTGCCGGACGATCTCCAGCTCCCCCAGGGCCCCGAGACGCACCCCCAGCGCCCGGGCCGCCTGTCTGCGCAGCTGGTCCATATCTCCCCCAATGGGCAGGGACAGGTTTCCGATCCGCAGCATAAGTATCCCTCCTGTCATTTGCTTTATCTTATCATAAAAGCGCGTTCAGGAAAAGAGAAACTCCCAATTTGGAAGTGTCCTAACGTTCAGTTTATCCGGAGGCCGTCTGTAGGGGCCGCCCCCCTGGACGGCCCGAAACCAGGGAAGGCGCTGCACTTTGGTAGGCCGCCGAGGGTGGCGGCCCCTGCATTTCAATCTGCGAAAAGGACAATCCCGCCCACAAATTTCGACAAATTTCGCAAAAAATCTTGCTTCATCTCATATTTATAGTCCATTATTTTTATCAGGGAAGATTTTCCATCAATTCCGGTGGAACAGCGCCCTCAGATAAAGATATGGAGGTATCACTATGGCAAGAAAAAGAGTAGAACGCAACATTTCCTATGACGACCAGCGGAAACTGTACTATGTAAGCATGGACCTGGGCAAGGACGGCAGCGGCAAGCGGATGAAGCGGTACCAGACCTACCGCACCCTCTACGCCGCCCGGCAGGGCCTGCGGCAGTTTCTGATGCACCGGGAGGAGGAGCTGCGTACCCCCCGCCACGACCTGACCCTGGGGGACTGGCTGGAGAGCTGGATGGAGAACATCGTCCAGCCCACCCGGGCCGAAACCACCGTCTACGGCTACCAGAAGATCATCGAGAACCACATCCTCCCCGCCCTGGGGGACATCCCCCTGCTCAAGCTCACCCCCATGGACATTCAGCAGTACTACATCCAGGTCCAGCAGAACGCCAACCTCTCCAACAACACCCTGCGGCGGCACCACGACCTGCTCTCCTCCTCCCTGCGCTCGGCGGTGCGGCAGGACAAGCTGCTCAACTCCCCCATGGACCGGGTGGAGCCCCCCCGGGCCAAGCAGAAGGAAGCGTCCTACTACCGCCCGGAGGAGCTGAAACGGCTGTACGCCCTGGTGGAGGGCCACCCCCTGGAGCTGTGCGTCAAGCTGGCGGGCAGCCTGGGGCTCCGCCGGGAGGAGGTCTGCGGCCTGAAGTGGGAGTGCATCGACTACCAGCGGCAGCTGCTCTTCGTCCGGGAGGCCCGCACCGCCTTCGGCGCCACCATCGTCCAGAAGGAGACCAAGACCCGCTCCTCGGTGCGCACCCTGTTCCTGCCCGAGGACGTGGACCGGCTGCTCCGGGCGGAGCAGGAACGGCAGCAGGAGCTGTACCGCTCCGGAAAGCTGAAGGAGCCCAGCCAGTTCGTGGTGCTGGACCACAAGGGACTGCCCTACTCCCCCAACGCCCTGTCTCTGGCCTTCACCCGGTTCGTCAAAAAGAACGGCCTGCCCCGGGTCACCCTCCACGGCCTGCGCCACTCCTTCGCCACCGTGGCCTCCTTCCAGGGGGTGCCCCTGTTCGACATCGGCAAGGCCCTGGGCCATGCCACACCCGCCACCACGGGAAAAATCTACACCCACCTGGTGGACCACACCCATGAAGAGACCCTGATGAAGGTGTCTGACGCACTGAAATAATAGCTCCCTTTCCTGTGGGGCCCGCCCCCTTGGGCGGGCCATCTTCAAGCAATGACCCGCCGGACCGGTCTTGTTCAAGCAATGCCCCGCCGAGGGCGGCGGGTCGGGATTGTCCTTTTCGCAGATTGAAATGTAGGGGCCGCCGCCCTCGGCGGCCCGACAAAGCGCAGCGTCTTCTCTGGTTTCGGGCCGCCCAGGGGGCGGCCCCTACTTGCTAAAACAGATGAAATGTAGTATGATGTACCAGACAAAAAATCGCCAACCGGCGAAAGGAGAGATATTTATGTGGTTTGACGAGACAGTCATCTACCAAATCTACCCTCTGGGTCTGTGCGGCGCGCCGGCGGACAACGACGGGGCCGTGACTCCCCGCATCCTGCGTCTGCTGGACTGGGTGGAGCATATCAAACAGACCGGGGCGGACACCGTCCTGCTCAATCCGGTCTTCGACAGCGACCGCCACGGCTACGACACCCGGGACTACTTCCACCTGGACCCCCGGCTGGGAACCGATGATGACCTGGCCCAGGTGTGCAAGGCCTTCCACAGCGCCGGACTGCGGGTGATGCTGGACGGGGTCTTCAACCATGTGGGCCGGGGCTTCTGGGCCTTCAGGGATGTGCAGGAGAAGAAGTGGGACAGCCCCTACAAGGACTGGTTCCACATCAATTTCGACGGCAATACCAACTACAATGACGGCTTCTGGTACGAGGCTTGGGAGGGCCACAATGAGCTGGTCAAGCTGAATCTGTTCAATCCCGCGGTGGTCCAGCATCAGTTTGAGGCCATCCGCTCCTGGGTGGACCGGTTTGAGGTGGACGGCCTGCGGCTGGACGTGGCCTACTGTCTGCCCCCGGAGTACCTGAAGCAGCTGCGGTCCTTCGCCAACTCGGTCAAGCCCGATTTTGTTCTGATGGGCGAGACCCTCCACGGGGACTACAACCGCTGGATGGGGGAGGACATGTGCCACTCCGTCACCAACTACGAGTGCTACAAGGGGCTGTGGTCCGCCTTCAACTCCATGAACATGTTTGAAATCGGCCACTCCCTGGCCCGGCAGTTCGGCCCGGAGCAGTGGACCCTATACAAGGGCAGGCACCTGCTGTCCTTCCTGGACAACCACGACGTGGACCGCATCGCCTCCAAGCTGACCAATCCCGACCACCTGCGCCCCGCCTGGGCCATGGCCTTCGGGATGCCCGGGGTGCCCGCGGTGTACTACGGCAGCGAGTGGGGCATGAAGGGCGCCAAGGGACACGGCAGCGACGCGGAGCTCCGCCCCGCCCTGGAAAAGCCGGAGCGGAACGAGCTGACCACATGGATTTCCCAGCTGGCCCAGGCCAAAAAGGGCAGTCAGGCCCTGTGCTACGGAGCCTACCGCAACGTGGTGCTCACCAACAAGCAGATCATCTTTGAGCGGGCCTGCGAGGGCGAGCGGGTGCTGGTGGCCATCAACGCCGACGGCGCCCCCTACACCGCCCACTTCGACGCCGGCTGCGGCATGGCCGTGGATCTGATTTCCGGGGAGAAGCACGACTTCGGCGGCGGCAGTGAGCTGCCCCCCTACAGCGCGTTCTTCTGGAAATGTGAGCACTAACCCAATCCATAGGAACAGGCCCCGCCAACCGGCGGGGCCCTGTGCTTATACCTGTTCCAGGCAGGTATTCAGACAAATTTGAAACGCCTGTTCCGCACTGGAGAGATACTCCCAAATCGCATACAACGCGCCTGTATACTGACTGTCCATCCCGTCCATACCCAGAATCATAATATGAATCGCTGACAGGCCATCGGCAATACGCCGCGCGGACTCTTCCAGTTCCAGCAGGCTTTTTTGAATATCCATGATTCCCTCCTTGCATTTCACCAGGAGCTGTGGTATCATCAGATTTACCAGACCTCCTTGGTGTGGTGTTTAGAGTGTTGGATGCTTGCTAGGGCGGCCAGCACTCTATTTTTTGACCGATTCGATCCCCTTGTATAAAAGTTCCAGCAGTGTATATCCGGTTCTTTTCGCAAAATCATAGATTTGAAGCTTTTCTTCTGGTGTGACCCGAATATATAAACGCTCACTTTTGGGATTATCGAGTTTCGGCCTTCCCATTTTTGACGACATTGATTCGCCTCCTTTTTGTCGTACGATAATTATACTATTTGTCCGACGAAATGTCAAGTAATTTTTGAGAAAAAATAAAAATTGCCCCGCCGGTGGCGGGGCTTGGTTATATATGTCACCCAAATAGAATTGACATGTAATCCTGCCGCCCGTCTAGGACACGAACGACAGAAATCTGTGCTTCATTTTCAATTCGATAGAATACCAACTGCTTAGAAATAATCAGAAAACGCAAATCTGACTCCACATCAAATTTGCCGTTGAGAGGAACTCCCATTCTGGGATTGTCCGCCAAAAGCGATACCCCACGAAGAATAGAGGCTGTCAGCTTTTGAGCGGCTGGTCTATTCTTCAAAACGGTTGAAATATACTCCTCTTTCTGTTTAATATCTCGGAGAGCAGTACTTTTATATTTAATTTTCACCGCTCCACTCCGAACATCTGATAGACTTCATCCTCGGAGTAGGAAATTGGATCGTCTATCCCTTCATCCAGTTCTTTCATCAGCCTGTTCAAAGCCTTCGCTCTAATCATCTCCGCATTGTCCTCCGTAACCTGGAACGGGAACCCCCCTGCATTGAGAGACTGTTGAAAAAACACATTGACCGCATCGGTCAGCGTGAGGCCATTTTTCGCATACACACACTCTAAATTCTGCCGGACCTCTGGGTTAATCCTCATCCGGAACATATCTGTCTTCGCCGCCGAAACCACTTCCATATTGAAACCTCCTTTGATATTGCCATTATAGCATACCCAGGTTCACGCGTCAATACATGTGGCTACATTGTGGCTACATGTATTGATTCTACGGCTCCCCATACAGCAGCTCAAAGCTCTCGTAGTGGTCGTCGGTGTAGTAGACCAGCCCGTCGTTGGAAAAGACGATGCGCTTGGCCCCCCGGGAGTTTTCCCCTGGGGTGTCGATGTCGCACTCGGTGTAGGTCCTCCCCTGCTCCTTGGGCAGCAGGCCCTCCCGGTTGCCGAAGCGGGACCCGCCGATGGCGGTGCCCTCTCCGGTGTAGCGCTCCACATTGCCGCCGCTCCAGCCGGCGTCCTCCGCCTCGTCCTTGGTGACGTAGTTGTCGGGCAAATCGCCGTACAGATGGATGTACAGGGCCACCTCCTCCTTAGAGGTATACCAGCCATCCTCGTCGACGGACGCGTTGCCCTCATCGCTCTTACCGCCGGGCTGGTTGCCCTCCAGCACATCGCCGTTGCCCCCGGCGTTGGATGGGGCCTGACTGCCGTCATGGGTATTCCCGTCCTCCGGGGCAGCAGAGCCGTCCGGAATGACGGCCACGGTCACGTCGCTGGAGGCCACGGGCTCGAAATAGTGGATTTCTGTGCTGGAGACCGCGTCAGGCGCTCCGCCGCAGGCGGTGAGGGTCAGCAGAAGCAGCAGGGACAGCAAAAAGCTGGGAATCCGTCGTTTCATGTCAAATCACTCCCGTTTCATCCGTTTATAGTCCAGATAGTTCTCCAAAATCAGGGAGGCGGCCATAGCGTCCACGATTTTCTTCCGTTTCCGGCCGTCCTTGCCCTGGTTGAACAGAATCTGATGGGCGTCGATGGTGGTCCGCCGCTCGTCCCAGAGAATCACCTTCATCCCGGTGACCTCCTCCAGGGCGGCGGCCAGCTCCCGGTAGAGGTCCGCCTTCCGCCCGTCGGTGCCGTCCATATTTTTGGGAAAGCCCAGCACCACCTCGTCCGGGCGGTGCTTCTCGATGAGCTTAGCCAGCTCGTCCACCACCACCTCCTGCCGCCAGCTGTTGATGGTGGTGGTGGTCCCCGCCAGAAAGCCGGTGGGATCAGAAACGGCCACCCCAGTGTGGGCATCGCCGTAGTCAATGGCCATAATGCGCATAAAAGCTCCTCCCTCGTAACGCCTCCCTTTGCAAAGGGGCCTTTCCCGCATTATACCGGAAAAATCTTCAAAGGGCAACCCTTGACTTCCATCCCCGCAGCCCTCATAATAGAAAAAAAGGACGGATTGGGGGAAAATCGTATGGAATTTTACGCCACTCTGGGGGACCCCTGCGCCAAGCGGGATATTCTGGAGAAGCTGTTCCGGGCGGGGATGACGGGTATCCGGGTCAACCTGTCCCACACCAGCCTGCAAAAGTGCGCCCCCCTGCTGGAAAAGCTGTACTGGCCCGCCGCCCGGGCCGCAGGGCGGGCGGACGCCCACCTGATTCTGGACCTCCAGGGCCCGGAGCTGCGGGTGGGGGAACTGCCCCGGCCCATCCCCCTGCGGGAGGGGGAGGACATTCTGCTGGGAGACGGCGGAATCCCCGTCCCTCAGAGCATCCTCCAGACCGCCCGGCAGGGCCAGCAGCTCTCCATCGACGACGGCGCCCTGCTGCTGGAGGTCCGCCGGTCCAGCCCCACCGTACTGCTGTGCCGGGTGGTCCGGGGCGGGCCCCTGCTCAGCCGCAAGAGCCTGTCCCTGCTGGGGACAGAGGTACATACCCCCACCCTCACCGGGGACGATCTGGAAAATCTGAGGCAGGCGGGGCGGTACGGCACGACCCACATCCTCCAGCCCTTTGTCCGGGACCGGCAGGACATCCAGGTTCTGCGGGAGACGCTGGACTCCCTGGGGCTGGAGCGGGTGCAGATTATGGCCAAGATTGAGGAGCAGCAGGGCTACGGCCACTTGGATGAGATCATCGCGGCGGCGGACCAGGTGTGCATCGCCCGGGGGGACCTGGGCAACGCCATGCCCCTGTGGAAGCTGCCCGCCATTCAAAAGGACATCGCCCGGCGGTGCCGGGAGGCCGGCCGCCCCTTCTGCCTGGTGACACAGCTGCTGTGGTCCATGGAGCAGCGGCCCGTCCCCACCCGGGCGGAGGTGAGCGACATCTACAACGGCGTGCTGGACGGGGCTTCCTCCCTCATGCTCACCGGCGAGACCGCCTCGGGAAAATGGCCGGTGCAGGCGATGGAATACTTGGTGAGAACGGCCAGCGAAGCACGAAAAGCGGTGTAAAACATTACCCTTTTTGCAGATTGCAATGTAGGGGCCGCCGCCCTCGGCGGCCCGCCCAAACACAACGCCTCCCCTGGTTCCGGGCCGCCCAGGGGGGCGGCCCAAACACAACGCCTCCCCTGGTTTCGGGCCGCCCTCGGCGGCCCGCCCAAACACAACGCCTCCCCTGATTTCGGGCCGCCCAGGGGGGCGGCCCCTACAGCTGATCTCCGGATAAAATGCGCGTCAGGGCACTCCCTTTCTCAAAAAAACTCTTGACATTCTGAGTTCCATAATCTATTATTACATTGTGGAACTCGAAAAGAGGTGACAAAGTGTCTCCACGAACAGGCAGGCCAAAAATGGAAAACCCCAAGAGGAACGACATCAAGGTCAGAATCGACGACCAAACATTAAAACTGCTTGACGAATACTGCAACACGCACGAGGTAACACGTGCGGAAGCAATCAGGCAAGGGGTAGTTCTACTTTTGGCACAAAAAAAATAGAGTGCTGGCGGCCCTAACAAACTACCAACACCCTATTCACCACACCAAGGAGGAAGTGGTAAATCTAATGATACCACAACTCCTGGTGAAAAACAAGGAGAGAATGATGGATATTCGAGACAATCTACTGGAGCTGGAGGAGTCCGCCCGACGGATTTCCGATGGACTGTCGGCAATCCACGTCATGGTCCTGGGGCTGGACGGGGTGGAGGATCAGTACGCGGGGGCATTTCATGCGGTTTGGAAATACCTCTCCGATGCCGAACAGGAATTTCAAAGGCACCTGACCGCCTGCCTGAATACGATCTGAGCACAAGAAAGCGCCGCCCGGCCGGGCGGCGCTTTTGCGTTATTCGGGTTTTTCCTCCTCCGGAGGCTGCTCCGGCGGGGCGGACTCCTCCTTGGAGGTGCCCTCCTCCTCAGCGGGCTTCTCCTCCGCAGGGGCCGGGGGCTTGATCTCCTCGCTGACCATGTGGATGGCCTTGGCGGGGGGCTCGATGTCTCCAGGCAGGGGCTTGGGCCTGGACTTGGTGGAGGCGTAGGCGTCTTCCACCAGGGCGGGGTCCCGGCCCTCAATGATAGCCACCATCTCGCCGCCGGTGATGGTCTCCTTCTCCAACAGATAGGCCACCACCTTGTCCATGTCCTCCCGGTTTTCCTTGATGACCTCCACCGCGTCCCGGTAGCACACATCCAAAATGGCCTTCACCGCCTTATCCATGACGGCGGCGGTGTCCTGGGCGCAGTCCAGGCCGTAGCCCCCATCCAGATACTGGCTGCGGACAGACCCCAGGGCCATCATGCCGAACTCCTCGCTCATGCCGTACATGGCCACCATATTCCGGGCAATGTTGGTGGCCTCCTGAATGTCCTGGGAGGCGCCGTTGGTCATGGTGTCCATCACCACCTCCTCGGCGGCCCGGCCGCCCATGGAGACGGCAATCTTTGCCATCAGCTCCTCCTTGGTGCGCAGGTTGGTCTTGTCCTCCTCGGGCATGAGCAGGGTGTAGCCCAGGGAGCCCTCGGTGTGGGGGACGATGGTAATTTTCTGCACCGGCTCGGCGTTCTTCTGCTTGTAGGCCACCATGGCGTGGCCCACCTCGTGGTAGGCCACCAGCTTGCGCTCAAACTGGGTGAGGACGGAGTTTTTCTTCTCGCTGCCGGCGATGACGAACTCGAAGGAGGCCAGCAGGTCCTCCTGGTTGACGGCCCGCCGTCCCTGACGGACGGCCCGGAGGGCGGCCTCGTTGACCAGATTGGCCAGGTCGGCGCCCACGGTCCCTGCGGTGGCCAGGGCGATCTTCTTCAGGTCCACATCCTCGCTGAGGCGGATGTTCCGGGTGTGCACCTGGAGGGTGGCCAGGCGGCCGGCCAGGTTGGGCCGGTCGATGGTAATCCGCCGGTCGAACCGTCCGGGGCGGAGGAGGGCCTTGTCCAGCACCTCGGGCCGGTTGGTGGCCCCCAGGACGATAACGCCCTTGCCGGGGTCGAAGCCGTCCAGCTCGGCCAGCAGCTGGTTCAGGGTCTGCTCCCGCTCGTCGTTGCCCCCCATGCGGTTGTCCCGGGACTTGCCGATGGTGTCGATCTCGTCGATGAAGATGATGCAGGGGGCCATTTTGCTGGCCTCCTTGAACAGGTCCCGGACGCGGCTTGCGCCCACGCCCACGAACATCTCCACAAAGTCAGAGCCGCTGATGGAGAAGAAGGGGACCCCCGCCTCCCCGGCCACGGCCTTGGCCAGCAGGGTCTTGCCGGTGCCCGGAGGGCCCACCAGCAGGGCGCCCTTGGGCAGCTTGGCGCCGATTTCGGTGTACTTCTGGGGGTTGTGGAGGATGTCGATGATCTCCTCCAGGCTCTCCTTGGCCTCGTCCTGGCCGGCCACATCCCTAAAGGTGACGCCCGTCTTTTTCTCCACATACACCTTGGCGTTGGCCTTGCCCACGCCGCCGATGCCGCCCATGCCCCCCTTGCCGCCGATGCCCCGCATGAGGAAGATCATGGCGCCCACCATAATCACCAGGGGCAGGACGGTGGTAAGCAGCAGGTAGAGAATCTCTCCGGAGCTGTCCGGGGGATTGCGGTAGAAGTTCACCCCGTGTTCGTCCATCATGGACAGGATTTCCAGGTCACTCACCGGGGGCGGGGTGGTGACATACTCCGTCTCCTGGTTGTTCTGAATGGGCATCCAGGCGAACATGCCGTTCCCCTGGGCGTGGTTCTCGTCCTCCGGGATGTAGGACAGGGCCTCCTGCTCCTTGCCCTCCTTCAGGGTGATGGTGTACACGCCGCTCTCCATGTGGACCTCCTCCACAAGCTCGGCCACCACCCACTGGCGGAAGACGGAGTAGTCCACCTGGACCTGATTGGAGTTGGCGTAGGAGCTGGTGCAGCTGCGGAAGAGCAGGGTCAGCATCAGGGCCCACAAAATCAGCGAAATCAGGCCGAAGGTGTTCTTTTTGTTGTTTCCTTTATCTGGTTTCAAAGGAGCGTACCTCCAATTTTTGCGTTTTCTGCAATAGGTCAAAGGGTATCATACCACACTCACGGAATAAAAACAAGAAAATACCGTGTAAACTTCCGGTGAATTTTCTGTGACGGGATTTCGACGGAATCCGAAAAACTGATTCCGCTCCGTGTAGGGGCGGCTATCAGCCGCCCGAAATCTATGCAGACACAGCGGGCGGATGATATCCGCCCCTACACGCCGACAAGTTGGCGTCTATTGTCAAAATTCCCACTTCCCACCAGGGAGCAAATATGGTAAAATATATTTTGTATGTGAATTTGACACCGGAAGGACTGGATTCCTATGAACAAACGCCCCCCTCTGCGCCGCTCCGCCCCTGTAGAGCAGGAGAACGACGGCATCATCGAGGGCCGCAACGCCGTCATCGAGGCCCTGCGGGCCGGGGTGACCATCGACAAAATTTTCATCGCCAGGGGGGAGACCGACGCCGCCCTGGGCCACATCGCCTCCGCCGCCAGGGAGAAGGGCATCGTGGTGGCAGACGCCGACCGGCGCAAGCTGGACAACATGAGCCGCACCCACGCCCACCAGGGGGTCATCGCCCAGGCCGCCGTCCGGGAGTACGCCAGCGTGGACGACATCCTCAATGTCGCCCGGGAGAAGGGGGAACCCCCCCTCATCGTGGTGTGCGACGAGCTCAGCGACCCCCATAACCTGGGGGCAGTCATCCGCACCGCCGACGCCGCCGGGGCCCACGGGGTCATCATCCCCAAGCGCCGCTCCGCCGGGCTGACGGCCATTGTGGGCAAAACCTCCGCCGGGGCGGTGGCCCACGTCCCCGTAGCCCGGGTGCCCAACCTCCCCGCCCTGCTCAAGGAGCTGAAGGAGGAGGGGGTCTGGGTCTTCGGGGCCACCATGGGCGGGACCACCCCCCTCTACCAGGCCGATCTGAAGGGCCCCGCCGCCATCGTCATCGGCAGTGAGGGCTCCGGCCTGGGCCGGCTGGTGGAGGAGAATTGCGACTTCACCGTATCCATCCCCATGTTCGGCAAGATTAACTCCCTCAACGCCTCCGCCGCCGCCGCTGTGCTGCTCTACGAGGCGGTCCGGCAGAGAACGAATTGACCAAGGAGTCCCGCTCATGAGCGACCGAGATAAAAAACTGAACAAGGGTGAGCTCATCGACATCAAATCGCTGATCGGAGATGCCGACGGCGGGGACTTCACCCTGGACGACATCATGGCCGAATACGGCCATCCCGCCCCCCCCGCGGAGGGGCCGGTCCCGGATAACGTGGTGGCCTTTCCCGGCCGGCAGGCCGTCCCCCCTCCCGACGGGGAGCCGGAGCTTCCGGAAGAGGCCCCTCCCCCCGGAGCGCTTCCCCCGGAGCAGCCCCTCCCCCAGGAGGCCCCCGGCCCGGAGGAGGAGAAGATTACCCCCTTCCCCAAAAAGCGAAACGCCCTGTCCGCCCTGGTCCACGACCTGAACCGGAGGGCGGACGACTACGCCGACCACATGTTTGAGGAGGACGAATCCATCGACCGGGCGGAGGTCCGCCGGCTGGAGCGCCTCATCCCCGGCACCGACCAGGAGGAGGTATCAGAGGAGTCCCCCGGCCGCCAGCGGCGCCTTCCCAGGCGGGAGGAGCCCCCTCTCCCGGACGTGCCGCCCCAGGAGCTGGCCCGGCGGTACGGCAAAGGGCTGGGCTGGCTGCGCACCAGGACCCTGGCAGTCCTTCTTCTGGCCGTCCTGGCCCTGATTCAGACCCTGATTCCCGCGGCGGGCGCCGCCCTCCCGGAGCCGCTGGACCAGCCCGCCCTCCAGTGCGCCCTGTCCGCCGGCCTGCTGGGGCTGGGCGTCCTGCTCTCCGCCGACGTGCTGCTCACCGGCCTGGTCCGGGCCTGCCTGCTGAAATTCGGCATGGACACTCTGGCCGCCCTGGCCTGCCTCTTCACCCTGGCCGACGGCCTCCGGCTGACCTCCGCCCCGGAGGACCCCCAGCGTCTGCCCTACTCCCTGGTCTGTCTGGCCGGGCTGTTCTTCCTCCTCCACGGCTCCTACCATAAAAAGTGCGCCCTGCGGCTGTCCTGCCGCACCGCCGCCTCCGCCGCCTCCCCCTACCGCATCACCCTGGACCCGGGCAAGTGGAACGACAAGAACACCTATGCCAAGTGGTCGGGCACCCAGGGGGACTTTGGCAGCCAGATTCAGGCCGACGACGGCGCCCAGCGCATTTTCCGCCGGATCTGCCCCCTGCTGTTCCTGGGTGACATCGCCTTCGCCCTGATGGCCTCCACCGGCGCCGGCCACCCTGAGCGGCTGCTCTGGGCCCTGTCCGCCCTGTTCACCGCCACCGCCGCCTTCGGCTCGGCGCTGGTCTGCGGCCGGCCCTTCCACAAAACGGCCCGCCGCCTGTCCGTCAGCGGCGCCGCCCTGGCCGGGTGGCCGGGGATTGCCGCCTCCCGGAGAGGCTGCTGCGTTCTCCTCACTGACGGTGACCTCTTCCCCCCCGGCTACGTGGAGCTCAACGGCTACAAGGTGATGTCCGACTTCCCCGCCGAGCGGGTGGTGGCCTACACCGCCACCCTCATCCGGGACTCGGGCAGCGGCCTGACTACCCTGTTCCACAATCAGCTGCGGGCCATGGGCGGGCTGATGCGCAACGCCGAGGCCCTCCAGTTCCATGCGGGGGGCGGGCTGTCCGCCAACATCCGGGGGGACCAGGTGCTGGTGGGCTCCGCCGCCTTCATGAAGCTGATGGAGGTCCGCCTGCCCCAGGGGCTGAACGTAAAAAATGCCGTCTTCTGCGCCATCGACGGCGAGCTGGCCGGCATCTTCGCCCTGAACTACACCCTGCCGGACACCGTCTTCCCCGCTCTGGAGGCCCTGATGATGGAAAAGGTGGAGCCGGTACTGGCCACCCGTGACTTCAACCTGATTCCCGCCATGCTCCAGCAGCGGTTTAAGCTGGCGGCGGACAAGATGGTCTTTCCCGACGTGGAGCGCCGCAGGCAGCTGTCCGACCCGGCGCAGGAGCACGACGGCGTACTCGCCGCCCTGCTGTGCCGTGAGGGGCTGCTCCCCTTCGCCGAAGCCATTACCGCCGCCAAGCGCCTGCGCTGGGCGGTCCGTCTGGGGGCCACCCTGTGTTGCGCCTCCTCCCTGCTGGGCCTCGCCCTGGCCGCCTATCTCACCAGCCTGGGGGCCTATACCTCCCTGTCCCCCCTGAATCTGCTCATCTACATGCTTACCTGGCTGGCCCCGGTCTGGTTCCTGTCCGGTTGGGTACACAGGTTTTAGACATAAAAATTCCCCGGCCCGGCCGGGGAATTTTTTATGCCTCAATAGGTCAGCACGCGGTAGAGAATCTCAGCCATATCCACCCTGGTAAGGGGCTGATAGGGAGACAGCCACCCTCCGGAGGTGGGCAGATAACCCCGCTGCACAGCCATAGCCATAGCCCCCTGGGCATAGCCGGCCACGCTGCTGCCGTCGCTGTAGCCGTACAGCGTGGATATGGAGCCGTCCTCGGCGCTCCGCCCCGTGGCGCGCATGGCCCGCTGCACCATGCAGACGGCGTCCTGCCGGGTCAGGGTACTGTCGGGCGCGTAATAGCCGCCGCCGATCCCGCTGACCACGCCCCTCGCGTAGAGCGCATTCACCGCCTCGGCGTAGTAGACCCCCGCAGGAACATCCACAAACGCCTGGGTCATACCGCTGGGCGCAAAGCCAAACGCCTGATAAATCATCCGGGCGAAGTCCCCCCGGCGGATGGAGTTCTGGGGGCCGTACTGTCCGGTGGTCAGGCCCCGGGTGACGTTGCGCTCATAGAGGAAATCCACCGCCGCCTGCTGAACGGAGCTGTACCCTGCCATGTCGCTGAAATAGCGGGAGCCCTGGCCATAGCCTCTGCCCACCACAACCTCCACCGTTCCGGTAAAGGTCCCGCCGCTTCCGGAGGCGGTGGCAGTAAAGTCGACGTAGGCCGTCCCTTCAAATCCGGAGGCAGGGACAAAGGCCACCCGGTCCAAATCACTGGCGTTTACGGTGGTGTCAGAGGTGATGCGCGTCCCCATATTGCTGCTGGAGCGGTAATTCCGGTACAGCGTGCCCTCACTGCTGAGGGGGGGCTTAAAGCGCACAGAGCTGATGTTCCGGTCGGTCTCCCACTGGGAGAGGTCGTCAAAGTCCACCCGGTTAAAAACCGCAGTGCTTCCATAATCGGTGTTGTAGTAGATGCTGTACCGGCCGCTGCTGCCGCCGCCGGAGCTGCTGGTCCCAATGGTCACCACCCCGTAGAAGCTGCTCCCGTTGGCGGAGCGCCCCTCAAAGGGGATGTCCACCGCACCGGAGAAGCTGTTGGACGCCCGGAAGGACAGCCGGCCGATGTTGCTGTTGCGGTACTGCGACCCGGTGCTGGTAATCCGGGAGCTGCCGTAGTACAGGGTCCCGTCCACGCTGCTGGGCAGGCTGCGGAAGACGATGTAGTCGATGGTGCGGCCGGTCAGGGTATTGCTCAGGCCGGCAAAGTCACTGCTCCGGAAGTTCACCGTCCGCCCAGGGGCGCAGGTGTAATAGATATCCCCGGAGCCTGTGCCGCTGCGGACGTTGATCTCCACATTGCCGCCAAAGCTGGTGCCGTCGGCGGACCAGCCGGTAAAGGGAATCTTCACCGTCCCGGTAAAGTCCGCCGCCGGGACAAAGGCCAGCCGGTCGATGCGGGGATTACGGGCGCCGTAGTAGTAGCTGGTACCGGCAGCCGCCCTGGTCCCGGTGTTGACAGAGGAGCGGTAGTCGTAGTACAGCACGCCTTCGCTCTCGCTGGGCAGGGCGTCAAAGCGGATCAGGCTCAGGTCCTGCCACCGGTCCAGGATTTCCTGGCAGTAGTCGTTAAAGTCCTCGTCGTCAAAGTGGGCCACGCCCCCCTTGGAGATGTCATAGGCCAGGCCGCCGTTGGCCACGCCGCCCTCCCGGCCCACCTGGATGGTCACCTGGCTGGCGTAGGAGCCGGCGTTGGCCCCCACGCCGTAGGCGGTGTAGTAGACGGTGACGGGACCGCTGTAGCCCGGAGCGGGGACAAACCAGATGTCGTCCAGCTCCTTCAGGCTGTACTTCCGCTGCGTGTCAACCACTCTGCCGTAGTTCCCCGCGCCCGCGTAGTTCGTATACAGCTTGCCCTCCCGCTCCGGGGGCTGGGAGAAGACCACATGGTCCAGCTTAACCCCCAGCCGCTCCCGGCAGACCCGATTGAAGTCGTCGCCGCTGAAGCGCAGGGCGGTGTTGTAGTCGGTGCTGAGGGAGATGCCCGCGTTGGAGCCGCTGCCCGGATCGACCGTAATCTCCAGCCTACAGGCGTAGTTGCTGCCTGGGCCGTTGCTGTCCCCCTCAGACACGCCTGTGTAGTAAACAGTCACCTTCCCGGCAAATCCGGGCTTGGGCACAAAGGTGATGTCCTCAATGGACCGCTCCCCGGTGGGGACGCCTCCGCTGCGGTAGGGGTGGTAGTAGCTGCCGGAACCCACTCCCGCGCCGGTGCCGTTGGACTCGTTGTACCGGTAATAGAGGGTACCCTTGCTGGCGTCCACATTCAGGCCGGTGATGTGGGACAGGCTTCCCCCCGCCTGCCGGCGGAACCGGGAGAGCAGCTCGGAGAAGCTCAGGGACTTTTTGGTCTGGGTATACAGGGTGCCGTAGTCGATGGTGGCGTCGGGGTCGGGGATAACCTTCACATCAAAGTTGGCCCGGAAGCCCCGCTTGGTGTCGCTGACGGTAAATCTGGTTTTGCCGGGTGTATAGCCCACCACCTTGCCGTTGACATAGCCAGCCACGGTGGAGTTGTCCGACCAGCAGGTCAGTTCGCTGATATTGGCGTCGCCGAAGGCCTCCACCAGCTCGCTTAATTCCCTGGTCGTATTTTCTATCAGCTCGATTTCCTGCTCTGCTTCCTCCGTCAGCTTAAAGCCCTTGACCTCAACCGTCAAAGAAGCCGTCGCTCCTGCTATGGGCCCGTCCTTATCCTTCAGCCCCACGGTCAGCACCGCCTGGCCGGGCTGCCTGGCCGTGATTCTGAAACTCTGGTTCCCCACTCCCACCTGGGCAATATTTTTGTCGCTGGTCTCCCAATAGATGGGCAGCTCACACCGGTTGCCGCCCGTCGGATTGTACACAACGATAGCGCTGTTTCCATCCCGTGAAATCTGAATCTGACCGGAAACAGGGGTTTCGGAGCCCTTGCGGAAGCTGACCTCCACAGTCGCGTCCACGGTCCCCGGGTCCATGGGGTAGGGATCACCCGTGGGGGAGGTAATCGAGATGCTCGCCGTAACATCGGTGGGCAGCTTGGAGTCGGTGGTGGGCGTGTCAGGGTTGTCGGGGTCGGTCGTCCCGGAGCCGCCGCCGGACTTTGTGACGATGCAGGTTACCGTACTCTTTGTGCCGTCTGTATATTTGGCCTCAAGCTTTGTTTCGCCTTCTTTTGCAGGGGTCAGTTCAACTCTTCCATTTGTGAGCGGTCTGATAGTAACGCTGTCCCCCTCAGTAATGCTCCATGAAATACCATTGGAAGTTACATACTCGTTATTCTCTGCATAATAGGCCTGCAATGTCTTCGTTTGAGCAATGTTGCCGTCACTCAGCGTCAGATACACTTCTTCTTTCGCAACGCTGTACTCGGTGATAACCACCTGCTTGCTGGAGCCCACTGTAATGTCGCACTTGATTGTTTCCGATGCCGGCTCAACGCCGGTGCCTATATTTTTATAAGTAACCTCGATTTCAATCTCGGCCTTTTCGTTTGTACCGGTGGCCCTTTTGCCATCCACCCTGACCTTGGCCTGGGCAGGGGAGGTCCCGCTCCCGTTTCCTTTTGTATAGGGCAGACTGATAAACTCGCTGCCGCTGACAATTCTGGCGGTCCAGGTCAGGTTCTTTAATTGGCCATCCGTAAATTTACCGCTTGTCGTGGAGTTGCTCCATGTGGGGGTAATATTTACATCCACAACACATGATTCCCCAACAGGAGTTGTCTTCGGCTGCGTCCCGTCAATCTCAAGCTCAAGTGTATCCACCGCCGCAGAAGTAACCTTAACGTAATACGACGCAGTCTCTTTTGTCGTCGTACCAGTATGGGTATAGGTCGCCGTAATGGTGGTTTCGCCCACTCCCTTAGCTGTTACCGTACCGTTGCTAACTGTGGCAACACTTTCATTGCTGCTTTTCCATTCAATGCCTGATGGGTTCGTCTGGGGCGTACCGTTGTCCACTGTAACGATAGCGGTCAGCGTTCTGGTCTTTCCCACGGGGAGGGAACCGGATTCCGTTGCACTGATCTGCACGCTGATGTTCGGAGCTGCCGCAGCCAGGGCAACTGTCCCCAGCATCACGGCCAAAACCGGTGCCAGAAGCAGGGAAACACAGCACCGAACAAAGGTCTTTTTCATAAAAGCACTCCTTTTCCAATGAAATAAGGCAGCGGGAGCGGACCGGGGGCCCGCTCCCGTGTTGGAATTACTTAGTGGTTCCCTTATCTGTCCAGGTCTTGTTGCCCCAGGAGACATCCGTATAGAAATTATTCACCTTCATGTTCGTCTGGTTGGACTCCGTCCGTTTTTCGACCTGAATGGTCAGCGGCTCCGCCGCGGCCTGGCCTGCGGAGTTGGTCAGCTTGCCGCCGTTGATTTTCAGCGACACGTCCTCCGCCTTGCCGTTCAGCTTGAGCACCAGCGTCGTGCTGTCGCCGGTGGTGATCACCTGGCTCCTGTTCACGTCGATGCCCTTCACCTCGTCGGCAACGCTGGCCAGCTGCCTCACGCTGGTCACCGGCTCGTCCTCGCCCACATACAGCGGCGCGCTGAAGCTGATCCGGGCCTGACCGTCTACCGTGTCGTTGCTGCTCACGGTAAAGCTCGTCTTGGCCCCCTGGGCCGCAGGGATGGCGGTTCTGGTGGTATCTGCCGGCTTGCCGGGGCCGCTGCCCCGAACGGGCCACGCATTTCCTTCGTTGGCTGTAACGTTTCCTGTTCCCCAGAACACATTAATCATGTAATATCCCAAATCCTCTGTAAGTCCCGTCGGGTCCGGCCACTTAGACAGCGAGTGCATAATGTACAGTGCCTCAGGCGCAGATATTTTTCCCGAGTTTGCCAGGATACTGGATGCAATCTGGGCGTTAACGATAGGTCCTGTCAGCACAAGGGAAATCGTTGTTCTTCCATCAGCGCCAACCGAAACTGTACTGGCATCCAAGTCAATGCCGTCATTATAGGCAAAAACATCTTCAAGGTTATTATTTGTGCCGTCTGCAACAACCTCGGTTCCATCTGCCAGATACAGTTTTCTGTCAAAGGTCAGCGTAATACGTCCGCTGGTAACCTTCTTGTTAGGATCTTCAACCGTAAAGCTGCCGCCAACGCCGTCCAGCTTCGGCGGGCTCGAAAGGCCCAGATTGAGCTCCTCGCCCTTGAAGGAGTAGCGCTGGCCGATGGATTTCTGCTGATCCGTATCGTCCTCCGGGTTTTTCACACCCATCGCAATCACATAATACGTCTGGTTATGATAGAGCTTGTACTGGCCCCACAGGGGAGTACCGGCTGCCCTTGCCTGTTCAAAGCTCTCATCCGTCGGGTTCTGGTTCTTCAGCTCAATCCATTCCTTCAGCTTCGTTTTCGCATCGTTCGAGGCGTAGATATCAAACACGGAGTACTTCTTTTTATACCCCTCCGGGCTGCCTGTACCAACCGTGGGGAAATAGCCGTCCTTGCCCTGGCTGGACGCGTCGTCATAATCGTAATATCTCCACAGCGCGTCATAGATTCTCAAATCCTGGTAAGCTTTCGGCAGCTGGCCTCTCAGGCTGCTGTCCACCACCTCTTTCAGCTTGGAGGTCAGGGTTATGTTTGTACCCCCTATTCTCATCCAGGCATAGCTCTCGGCGTCCTTTTTAGAAAAAACCTTATAGGACAGCTTGGCGCCCATATTGGTAGAGGTCACGCTGGCCCGGCCGGGATTGGCGCTGCCGTCGCTGCCGATTTGGAGCTCAGGCCGGCTTACCGGGTCGGTTTTGAACTTATAAATCTCCACCGCAGAGGGTACCTCGCTGGCTCCGGTGATGACAAAATAGACGTAGTAGGTCCGGTCGGGCATCAGGTCCTCAAGCTTGATCTCTCTGGGCGCGCCGGGCGAATACTCCAGATACCCGTGGTCCACCACCATGTTCTCCTGAATCCAGCTTCCGCTGGGGCTCTGGATATTGGTGGCCAGGGGGAGATTTCTGTCCAGCTCAGGCAGGGGCGGGTCGCTGTTCTCCCGGTCTCTGCCGCCGCCGGGCACCAGCTCCGGCCTGATCCTGCCTCCGTCTGCCAGCTTCGTGGTCACAGAGGGCTCCCAGTCCGACGTATCCGCCGTTTCCGCCTCGTTGATGTTCTTGTTGGCGTAGCCCACCACGTAGTAGATGGTGCCGGCCCGGTTGTCGGCCAGGCCCAGCCACATGCTCATCTTGGTCTCGTCCATGGGGTCGGAGCGGAACTCCGGCATGGTGTCGCTGAACTCGGGCTGGATTCTGTCCTCAGCCTCCCACTCCATCACCAGCTGCCTGGGGTCCTTCTCGTATTTTTCCGCCGAGCCCAGCGACTCGCCGCCGCCGCCGCCCAGCTTATCCGCCAGGAACTTATCCCACTTTCCGATAAACACATTCTCGGTGCCCAGAGCGGCCAGATTAGAGGGGTAGCCCGCCGCCACGTCAACATAGAGCTTGACCTGCTTGCCCCAGGTGTCCGGGTTGGTCTGACCGTCCACTTCCCGCACCACAACGGCAAAGTCATAATACACCTGCTGGCCTTCTTCCTGACCGTCTCCCGCCTTCGTCTTGCTGAGCAGGGTGTTCAGGTCGGGCAGGCCGTCGCCCGTGTTGCTCCGGCAGTTGTTAAAGGTGTAGTGCATCCGCTTGCCGGGGCGGCCCTGGCTGCTGGCGCCGAAGTTGTACGTGCCGCTGTTGCCCAGCTTGACCCAGCCGTTCCTATCCGGGTTGGCGGCCATATTGGGCATACCGTAGATAAACTTGTTGTCCGTATCGTCCCGCTTTGCGGTAAGCGCCGTTTCCTTCCCCGGGTCGCCGGTCACGGCCCGGTAGTACAGGTCGTACACGATATTGCTGTCGGTCCACAGCAGCAGGTCATAGGCGATGCCGTCGGCCACCAGCTCGGTATCCTCCGGAATCAGTCGGAACTTGAAGTCCACCTTGTAGGGACCCACGTTCAGCCCCTGGTTGTTCGTATTCTCCGTTTTGATTGCCTCGGGCCAGTGCTCGTCGAGCAGCGTAAAGCTGTCAGAGATCAGGCCCACCTGGGCAAACACCACGGGGAACTCATCCAGCACCGTGGGCGAGGGGTCCATCTCATGCCCGCTCAGGTCGGTGATTTTGTTGGCGGGGTCGATGCTGACCTCAAAGTAGTAGGTGCCGCCGCTCTCCAGCCGCAGGCCCTCCTGCTTCTGGCCATTCTCCTTCTCCACCTGATTGGGGAAGGTGAGCTGAATCTTGCCGCCCACGTTGGCCACCGTAGCCAGCGAGAAGTCGATGGCCC
The DNA here is from genome assembly GCA_949840775.1 of uncultured bacterium. Classification (GTDB taxonomy): domain Bacteria; phylum Bacillota; class Clostridia; order Oscillospirales; family Oscillospiraceae; genus Lawsonibacter. The sequence goes on from CATKXO010000016.1 coordinate 31,067, forward strand.
ACTTGTCCTCGCTCACATTCGGGTTTCCCTTGACAACGGAGACGCCCTTGCCGTTCTCCTTCATTTTCAGGTCGATGTTCCTCCGCAGGGCGTTGACAAACTCCGTCAGGGCCGCCTCCCGTTCGGAGGTGGTGCCCGTCTGGGTGGCCTCATACATGGCCAGCAGGTCCGCTTTGCACCCGCCCAGCCGGACGTTCTCGCTGAACTCCAGAATGATGGAGGTATTCCGTCTGGGGCGGGTCGGGTCCTGGGGGTCCACGCTGGTAAAGATCTGCCGGACGGTGGGGGCGCCGGTATCCAGCGTTCGGATGCCGCCCTGAAGCTTGTAGACACTCACGGAGTAGTTTCCGGCGGCATCCTGGATCACGAAGTAGACATCGTAGGATGTCTCCGCCTGCAAGCCGGTGATGTTGAAGTTTACCGGGGTGTTGGCGGTGGCGTTCACCCGTCCGCTGGCCACGGCGTTCATGCCATTGGCCACCTGGAGCTTGGCATAGGCGCTGTCCAGCAGGGCGGTCTTGCCGTCCTCCGTGTTCTCCTTGTCGTTGTTGGGGTTGGGATAGGGGTAGTCAGCCCCCGACGCCACCGCCACCCAGAAGATGGTGCCGTTTTCGTCAATGGTGGCCGTCATGGGAACGGATGCGGCCAGGGCGTTTCCGTTCGTCTTGGGCTCGCTTACAAATTTGGGCGGGGTCACGTCCGGGGTTCTGAAAGCCAGGCTGGTGACCGCGGAGTTATTCACCCCGTCGGTGAGCCACAGGTAGAGGACGTAGTCCTTCTGCTCATCCAGCCGGCGGCTGACGATGATGGCCTGGTCCCCGTCCCACACATAGTTCTTTTCCAGCTCCACCACGCCGTAACCCAGGTTGGAGGTGACGGAGGCGGAACGCAGCTCATCCATGGTGGGGGCCGCGGCGCCGGCGGGCAGAACGGCGTAGTACATCCGGCAGGTCTTGGTGGCCATCACCGCCACCTGGGCCGTAACCTTGCTGTCGTACTCACTGGCCTTGCCCACAAAGGACATATAGGGGTAGCCCTGTCCGAAGGCGGGAACGGTGTTGTCCGGTGTGGCGAAGGAGACCACCTTCACCGGGCTGCGGTTGCCCTGGTCGTCCACCAGCATGGCGGACAGGTAGTAGGACCCGCCCACCGTCAGTCCGGTAATCTGGGCGTTGACCTCGTCCCCGCCGACGGGGGCGGCTACGGACCCGTTGCGGATGGCCTTGGAGCCGTAGGAGGGCGGGGAGATCAGGTCGTCCTCACCGATGGAGCCGTCGGTAATGCTGCTCACCGCCCAGTAGACGGTGCCCTTCTTGTTGCCGGCAAAGTCGGCCCGCAGGCCGGTGGGAGTAATGTCCTTGGCCGCCGGGTAGCCGGACAGCAGCCGCGGGTCAAGGGAGCCCTCCTCCGCTGCCTGGTGGTCCATAACCACCCCGGCAATGTTGGCGGTCAGGCCGGGCCGGATGTAGATTTTATCAGGCAGCATAGACACCACACAGCCGGGGGCGTTGACGTTCAGCTGGCCGATGTCGCCGTCGCCGGTAACGTTGGTGGCCACGTCCAGGTTCATCTCCTTGACCTCGGTGTTCCGGTCAAGCTGGACGGTGGAGTTGACGGCGGCCTCGTCCACAGTGAGCTTGGCCACAGTGCCCTTGGCCACCTGCACATAGGAGTTGGGGGTCTTGTCAACCACATCCTTGATCCGGCCGGCCAGGGTCAGGCGGGTGCCCGACTCGCCGTCCAGCTCAATGTTCATCAGGCCCTTGTCGTCGGTGTTGTTGTCCTCCAGATAGGCAGAGGTGCGTACGGTGGTTTTGGCAATATCGGTGATGCCGTCGGCCCGGATGGTGACGGTCTTGTTGCGCATATTGTCCACCAGCATCTCATTGGCGGTTACATTGCGCATGACCACGCTGGCGTCGCCGGCCTCGCTCTCGCCGGTGCCGCTGACGATAATCCGCCCCAGCACATTCACATTTTCCAGTTTAATGCCGCCCAGGCCCACGCCGCCGGAGACATACAGGTCGCCGCTGATGGTGGTGTTGCGCAGGGTGACGTTGGGAGAGGTGATGGTCACGTTGCCGAACACGCCGCCCAGCTCATAGGCGCCGCTCTGCTGAATGGGAGTACCCACGCACTGGGTAATCAGCACAGCCATCTGGGCCTTGGAGATGGACGCCCGGGGGTGGAAGGTGTTGTCCGGGTAGCCGGAGATGATGTAGTTGTCCACCGCCGTCTTGACGGTGCCCCGGGCCCAGTCGCTCACGTCCCGGCTGTCGGCAAAGGCCAGGCTCTCGCCGGGGGTCTCCTTCATCATCATGTTCCGCCCCAGGATGCACACCGCCTGTTCCCGGGTCAGGGTGGCATTGGGGGAGGCGGTAATCTCTGAGGTGCCCGCCATATAGCCGGCCGTGTAGGCGATGGAGACATCGTCATAAAACCAGTCTGTGGTTTTCACGTCCTCAAAGGGGATCGGGCCTGTCTCGGTGTAGCCGTAAGCCCGGTTGATTACGGCCATAAACTCGGCCCGGGTGAGGGCGGCGTCCGGGTTGGAGGTCTGATCCGCCCGGAGGACGCCCCAGTCCACCAACTGGTCCAGATAGGTGTCGGCCCAGTGCTCAGCCGAGACGGGCAGGGCCAGCCCGGGCGCAAGCCCGAGCACCATCACGGCGGCCAAAAGCAGGGAAAGCGCCCGCTCCTTCCAGGTGCGGCGCTGCATACTGGTTCTGTGGGACATATGCGGTTCTCCTTTCTGTTCCCCAGGGGAAGGGGCTGTCAGTCTGCGTTGTCAATCTGGATGCAGAACACCGCCTTGCGGATCAAGGCTTCCTCGTCCTGAATCAGGTCCACAAACTTGGTGGCGTACAGGGGCTGGTCCGAGGTCTCGTCGGGAAGCTCCCGGAGGACCTGGGTCTTGACCAGCAGGGGGGAATCGGTCACAGAGAGGACCAGCTCCACGATCTCCCGCTCCTCCAGGGGAATGCTGCTCCAAAAGGCAATGCCGCCGCAGCTCAGGTCCTTGGCCCTGACCCCCTTCTGCCCTCTCCAGCGCCCGGTGACGGGGTACATCACGCTCTCAAAGTCGGTGAGGATGCGCAGGTTCTCCCGGGCGTTGGGGCCCAGGGCGGCGGTGGGCTGAATCACCATCTTCTCATCCCGCTGGCGGATGATAACGCCCACCCGGTTGGGGGTAGAGTCGTCCATGCCGATGAGCTGAATCTCCCGGTGCTCGGCCACCTTGTCCTCCTTGCCGCCCAGAATGCGGATCTGGAGCACCTCGGAGTTGGGCGGGGACTCCAGCACCGCATTGGCCAGCGGGGTCCCCTGGCTGTCCAGAATCAAATAGAGGCGTTCTGCCATTTAAGACTCTCCTTTCTCTTCCACAGGGAGGGAAACGGGCTGGGCCGCCTCGTCTGCCTGCCTGGCCAGCGCCTGGCGCTGCCGCCGGGCCTTGTCCGGGTCGTTGGGGTCAAAATTCAAAAAGTAGACGTAAATCTCCACAATGGCCTGATACAGCGCGTCCGGAATCTCCTGCCCCAGAGCCAGCTGGGACAGCATCGTGGCCAGGGAGTTGTCCTCGTAGACGGGGACGCCGCTCTCAGTGGCCACCTCCACCATCCGCTCGGCCAGAAAGCCCATGCCGGAGGCCACCACCACCGGGGCGCCCTCCCCCTCGTATTTCAGGGCCACAGCCCGGTTGGTGGCCCGGTTATCATATCTTGACATTGATGCTGTTCTCCCCCTCAAAGATCCGGGGAAATACCCCGGAGATTGTCAGCGGCCGGACCATCTGCTGGACCTGGACCGCGTTGGCGGTTAAGCCGTTGTCGGTGATGATGCGGGCCAGCTCCCCCTGCACCAGCTGGGAGAAGGGGGCCACCCGCTCCGGACAGAAGACCTGCACGTCAACCTTCTCTCCCTGGCAGGTGAGCACCATATCAAAAAAGCCCAAGTCCTGAATGTCAATCTTGAACAGGAAGCGCTGGATGTTTTCCTTTTCGCCCCTGCCCTTTTTCAGGTTTTCCCCGGCGTCCGGGTCCACCCACATCTCGGAAAAGGCCATTTTCCCCTCCCACTCCATGGGCAGGAGGATATGGTTCAGGGGCATGTGGACGCTCTCATTCACCAGGAAGGCGGAGACGATATTGCGGAAGGCCTCCTGCACCTCCTTGCCCGCGCCGCTCTGGAGGGCGGACTGGGCGGCCCTGGCCAGCTGGGCGGCAAACTGGTCGCTGTCAGCGGCCTTGGCAAAGTTGGTGCTGTTCAGCAGGCGGAGCAGGGCCTCGTCAGACAGGCCGCCCAGCTTCTCCCGCAGGCCGGGGCTGCTGATCAGCTGGTGGAAGGCCTGGAGCAGGCCGTCCTCGCTGCCGTTCTCATAGCGGGCCACGTCCAAGGCCAGCATGGAGATCAGGGTGCGGGACAGGCCCATGTCGTTGGTCTTGCTGGTGTAGCCGGACAGGAAGGTGAGGATGGAGCCCTGGAGCAGCTTCAGCGCCCCCTGCCGGTCGCCGGCGTTCATCTTCTCCTCCAGCTGAGACACCATGGGCAGCAGCTGGCTGCCGTAGCTGGCAGGGATGGCCCTGGTCAGCTTGGTCAGGATGCGCAGCAGGTTGCCCTGGATATGTCCGGTGGAGGAGTAGTCGGTATACCTCTTCAAAAATTGCAGGATGTTGCTGCGCACCGCCTCGGAGTTGCCCGAGGCAAAGGCCTCCCGCAGGATGTTGAACAGGGCCCCGCCGAACCGGGTGCCGTTGGCCATCTGGGCGTTCAAAAACTTGGCCAGCGCGGCCTCGTCCATCTTCAGCATATTGAGCAGGGCGCCCATCTCGCCGGCCAGCCCCTCCTCGATGCCGGAGGAGACCACCTTGCCCTCGTACAGGGCGAAGAGGGTGGTCAGGCTCTCCCGCAGGTCAGGGGTGTCGGCCAGCCGCTGGAGGAAGGATGCAAAGTTAGAGTCGTAGCGCAGGCCCTGGGCGGAGTCGCCGGTGTCCTGCCGCTCCGTCCGGTTGTCCGGACGGGCCACCCGGTCCAGGTCCGGTGCGTTCTGGATTCGGGTGTCGCTGGGGGATACGGGGAGGTTTCGGTTCACATTGCTGTTGTCATGACCCGGTACCGGGTTCGTCACACCAAGCAGGTCTGGCATTGGCGACACTCCATTTCCAAATTCATTCAAATAGGGGCGGACGCGGGGGCCGGTCCGGCGGGGCAGAAAACGGGCCGGGACAGCGCCCGGCCCCTGCCGGACCTGGTCATAACTATTTTAAGCCAGCGCCGGCCAAAAGTCCATCCCCAGTTTTTTTTACAGAAAACTTAATTTTCTCATTGACACTGCCGATATATCGAGTATGATTAGATATGGGCGGGTGTACTATGCCTGCGGGCTGTCCTCCCCCGCCCCACAACCAAAACCAAATGAAAAGGTGGCGTTTTTATGGGCAGCGGCAACGACAGCATCCTGGATATGTATCTCTACGAGACCAACACCCTGCTGGAACAGCTGGACGGCATTCTGCTGACGGCGGAACAGGCGGATACATTCTCCGAGGACAGCGTCAACGAGATATTCCGTATTATGCACACGATCAAGGGCTCCTCCGCCATGATGGAGTTCAGCTCCCTGATGACTGTGGCCCACCGGATTGAAGACATGTTCTTCATCGTCCGGGAGAAGGGCATGGATGTGGTCCCGGAGGCGACCCGCCCGGATCTGTTCGACATGCTGTTCCAGGCTGTGGACTTTTTCCGCGGTGAGATCGAGAAGGTGGAGAACGATGAACCACTCTCTCAGTCTATCGACCACATAGTTAATAAAATTAATAGCCTGATCGATAAAATTCAGGGCAATCCTACCTCCTCTGAGCCCGAGCCTGCGGCAGAGGCCGAGAGCGCCCCGGCCGCCCCGGCGGAGAGCGCCCCCGCCGTCGGCGTGGTGGATCAGGACTACTTATTCGGCATCCACGTCTACTTTGACGAGGGCAGCGGCATGGAGAACCTGCGCGCCTTCATGCTGACCAACAGCGTAAAGGACTACTGCAGCGACTTTATCTGCTTCCCCGCCAACGTGGAGACCGACCCCTCCACCTCCGACATCATCGCCGACCAGGGCTTCCTGGTCTGGTTCCGCACCGCCGAGGAGCGCAACGCGGCCATCCCCGCCGTACAGGCCGGCGCCTCCGTCCGGGAGTACCAGCCGGTAGATGCCCCCAAGCCCGCTCCCGCCCACGACGATGACGCAAAGCCCGCTCAGGCCCAGGCAGACGCCCCTAAGCCCTCCCAGGATGCCCCCAAGGCAGACGCCCCCGCCTCCAAGCCCGCTCCCGCCCCGGCCGCCGGCCAGCAGCACGCCAAAGAGAGCCTCATCAGCGTCAACCTGTCCAAGCTGGACCAGCTGCTGGCCGTGGTCAGCGAGATTGTCATTACCGAGTCCATGGTCACCGCCTCCCCCGACCTGAAGGGGCTGCGGCTGGACAACTTCACCAAGTCCGCCCGTGACCTGCGCAAGCTCACCGACGACCTTCAGGACGTGTCCATGTCCCTGCGGATGGTGCCCGTATCCGGCACCTTCCAGAAGATGAACCGCATCGTCCGTGACATGAGCAAGAAGCTGGGCAAAAAGGCCAAGCTCACCCTCATCGGTGAAGACACCGAGGTGGACAAGACCATTGTAGACGCCATCGGCGACCCCATCATGCACATCGTCCGCAACTCCATGGACCACGGCCTGGAGGAGAACGAGGCCGACCGCATCGCCGCCGGCAAAGACCCGGTGGGCGAGGTGATTCTCTCCGCCCGGCACACCGGCAGCGAGGTCATCATCGAGATCAAGGACGACGGCCAGGGGGTAGACACCCAGGCTGTTCTGAACAAGGCCATCCGCCAGGGCCTGGCCGCCCCCGACCACGAGTACAGCCAGAAGGAGATTCTCAATTTCCTGATGATGCCCGGCTTCTCCACCAACACCGAGGTCACCGAGTATTCCGGCCGCGGCGTGGGCATGGACGTGGTCAAAAAGAACGTGGCGGACGTGGGCGGCACCGTGTCCATCTCCAGCGAGTGGGGCAAGGGCATGACCACCACCCTGAAAATCCCCCTGACCATGGCCATCATGGACGGCATGGAGGTCTCGGTGGGCAAGTCCATGTTCACCATCCCCATCAACAGCATTCAGTCCTCCCTGAAGGTGTCCGCCGAAGACGTAATCCACGACCCCGCCCAGGGCGAGATGGTCAAAATCCGCGACAATTTCTACCCCATCATCCGGGCCAAAGAGCTGTTCTGCATGGAGCAGGGCTGCGACAACATCGAAGACGGCATCCTCATGTGGGTGGAATCCGGCGAGCACTCCTACTGCCTGTTTGTGGATGAGCTGCTGGGCGAGCAGCAGATCGTGGTAAAGCCCCTGCCCAACTATGTGAACGGCTTCGGCGTAAAGAACTACGGCATCACCGGCTGCAGCATCCTGGGCGACGGCAGCATCAGCATCATCCTGGATGTAATCAACGTATACACCGCCGCCCACAACGCCTTTTGATCCGGGATTTTGAAAGAAGGGAGAACTTACTATGCAGCAAACTGAGGAAGTCATGTTCGCGACCGAGGCTCAAATGGACGACTATAACGACCAGCTGCCCGAGATCGCCAGCGAAAAATACCTGATCTTCTCCTCCGACGGGCTGATGTACGGCATCAAGGCCGAGCAGGTGAACGATATTATCACCGACTACGCCATCACCTACCTCCCCCGGGTGCCCGGCTATGTGCGGGGGGTCATCAATCTCCGGGGCCAGATCGTCCCCATGGTAGACATCCGCCTGCGCCTTGGCAAGATGCCCCAGGACAACTTCTGCGGCATCGTGGTCAACGTAGACGGCAACAACGTGGGCATCCTGGTGGACATGGTGGAGCAGATGGTAGACGTTCCCCTGGACGCCATCCTGCCCATTCCCACCAGCAGCGGCCAGGCCATGGTGTCCGGCATGTGCACCCTGCCGGACGGCAATACCATGCTGGAGCTGGACTGCGAGCAGCTGCTCCACGACTGATTACCGTGATACTTATAGTTCAAGGGAGGGAGCCCTGAGATGATCCAGACCATCTCGGATGAAGATTTCCGCAAGCTGACAACCTTTATCAAGTCCCAATACGGCATCACTCTCCAGGAGAAGCGGCAGCTGGTTACAAGCCGGCTGTCCTCCCTGGTGATGGAACAGGGCTTCAACGACTTTGGCCCTTTTGTCAGCAATCTGCTGAAGGAGCGGGACCCCCAGAAGATGGAGCTGGTGCTCAACCGCCTGACCACCAATTACACCTTCTTCATGCGTGAGACAGAGCACTTCGACTTCTTCACCAAGGTCATCATGCCCGAGCTGGTGCACAAGTACCAGAAGAAGAAATCCATTGCCATCTGGAGCGCCGGCTGCTCCAGCGGGGAAGAGCCCTACAACCTCACCATGTGCATCAAGGAATTTCTGGGCCTCCAGGCCAGCCAGTGGGACACCCGCATCCTGGCCACCGACATCTCCCAGCAGGCCCTGGCCAAGGCCAAAAAGGGCATCTACGAGGTGCCGGACACCGTCCCCGCCCTCTGGCGGAAGAAGTATTTCAAGAAGATCGAGGGCAGCCGGTACGCCGTCACCCCCGAGGTGCGCAGCAATGTGATCTTCCAGACCTTTAACCTGATGGACCCCATCAAGTTCCGCACCAAATTCGACGTAATCTTCTGCCGCAACGTAATGATCTACTTTGACCAGCCCACCAAAGACGCCCTGGTGCGCCGGTTTTACGACGCCACCAACCCCGGGGGCTACCTGATGATCAGCCACTCCGAGAACCTGAGCAAAGACGCCCCCTATGCCACGGTGGCCCCGTCCACCTTCCAGAAAAAATAGCCCTGTCCCGACCCGGACTCCGGGTCGGGACGAGTTTGAATCTCTGTAAAAGGAGAGATCGATATGTTTCCAGCCAACAAAAAGATCCGTGTCCTGGTGGTAGACGACTCTGTCCTGGCCCGCACCATGATCTCCAACGGCCTGAACACCTCCCCCCGGATCGAGGTGGTGGGCACCGCCTTCAACGCCAAAGACGCCCGAACCAAGATCGACCAGCTCAAGCCCGACGTGATGACCCTGGACGTGGAGATGCCCGGCATGAACGGCATCGACTTTCTCAAGCAGCTGCTCCCCGCCGTCCCTCTGCCCGTCATTCTGGTGTCCTCCCTGGACCTGCGGGTGTTCGACGCCCTGTCCGCCGGCGCGGTGGACTTTGTCCGCAAGCCGGAGCCGGGGAAAAATGAGGAGTTCATCCGCTCCCTCAGCGGCAAGGTGATCTCCGCCGCCGGGGCCAAGGTGCGCCCCAGGCCGGGAGCCCCCGCCCTGGCCGGCTCCAAGGCCGCCGCCGGGTTCCCCGCCGGCGGTCCCCGCCTGCCCACCACCGGCGCCGCCCCGGCCCTCCCCGCCCCGCCCCTGCTGGGCAGCCGCCCCTCCCTGGACGCCGCCATCATCGCTCTGGGGGCCTCCACCGGCGGCACCGAGGCCACCCTGGAGGTGATGAAGCGCCTGCCCGCCGACATCCCCCCCATGCTCATCGTCCAGCACATGCCCATCGGCTTCACCCAGATGTACGCCGAACGGCTCAACCGCCTGTGCCACATGGAGGTCCGTGAGGCCAGGAACGGCGACGAGCTCCACCGGGGACTGGCCCTGCTGGCCCCGGCGGACTACCAGATGCGCGTGGTCCGCTCCGGAACCCGGTACTCGGTCTCCTGCCAGCCGGGAGAAAAGGTGAGCGGCCACCGCCCCTCGGTCGACGCCCTGTTCTTCTCCATGGCGGAGCAGGTAAAGTGCAAGATGGCCGGCATCATCATGACCGGCATGGGCCGTGACGGCGCCGACGGCCTGCTGAAAATGCGCCAGGCCGGGGCCTACACCATCGGCCAGGATAAGGAGTCCTCCGTGGTGTACGGGATGCCCATGGTGGCCTACAACATCGGGGCCGTTCAGATTCAGGGCTCCTGCGAAGACATCGCGGGCATTCTGCTGCGGCAGCTGCAAAAGTGGTAAAAAAACGGAACGCCTCGGGCGTTCCGTTTTTTTGCTGTTTTTTACTGCTCCTTCTGCGGGAAGACGATGCCGCCCACGCTCACGTTGACGGCGGCCACCTCCAGCCCGGTCATGGACTCGATGGCGTTCTTCACCGCCTCCTGAACGGCCCGGCCCATCTCCGGGATGGTGTGGCCGTAGGCCATGAGGACGGACATGGCAACCACCACCCGCTCCTCCTCCAGCTTCACGTGAACCCCCTTGGCGGCGTTCTTCTTACTGGGGTTGGTCAGGCTGCTGACCCCCTCCACCTCCAGCGCCGCGGCGGCCGAAATCGCCGCCAGCACCTCCTCGGAGATGTGGATGTTGCCCAGCTCGTCAGTGCGGGAGACGTAATCCTTGCTTTCGCCCATGTTGTTACCACTCCTGTTTCCAGTTTTGCAACGGTGTCCCTATTTTACCACACTTTCCCCCGTTTGACAACCGCAGGAGGGAAAAACTTTTGAAAGCCCGCCGGTCTCCCGGCGTGTCTGGACTGGCATCCCGTCCGCAGACGAAAAGGCCCCTTTGCATTACAAAAGGACACTTACAAAAACCGCAGAACTGCGGCGCTTTTAAGATTGATTAGACAGGGAGGCCAACCCCGGCCCCCTGTTTTTTCATGCTCCAGCGTCCCCGCCTAAAATCCCCATGGTCCGCAGACCATCAGAGCGACGCAATCCCCACGGGGGCCACTCCCCAGGTCTTGCCAGCCTATCGACGGGGGATTGCATGGAGCGAAACATACCTATAACCCCGCCTTGCGCCCAGCCACCGATAACCGCCCAGCCGTCAGCCGTGGCGGGCCACTCAGCCAACCACACCACAACAAGGTCACTTTCAAAACAAAAATTCCCTTGCACATTTTTCCTCTATCGGCTATAATTGAAACAAGAGACAGCAGAAGCATAAAAGGCAGGCCAAGGAGGGTTGCCGCCCTCCAAGGCCCTATGCAGGAGACCGAACCTCCCACACAGCAAGAAACTTGCGCCACGCCCATTTTATCAAATAATCACAGTTTTATCAAGCACGAAATGGGTATGTGTGTTTAGCTTTCGGCGGTGTAGGGACAGCAAAAACCCTGCGCCGCTTTTGTTGTCTTGATGGGAAAGCCTACGGGGGCCGGGAACGTCCCACCCCCAAGGGCCCAACCATTGGGACAGAATAACCGTATCAAAAAACGGAAGGAGAAAACACAATGAAAAAGGCGCTGATATATACCCTTTCCCTAGCCCTTGCCCTATCCCTAGCCGCTTGCAGTAAGCCCCAAGCAGACCAGCAGGAACCCAACCAGCCAGACCCGGCTACCACATCAACCTCAGCAGACATATCCACCCCGGAGCCGCCAGCAGACCCCGAACCCGAACCCCCGGCACCCCCTATCCCGGAACCGCTTTCCGACAAGGCCCCGGATGAACTGGACACCACCCAGGCCCCGGAGAATACCACCCCCCAAGAGACAGCCGAACTAGCCCCTGAGCCTAAAGCGACCCAAGAACCTGTCAAAACTGAGGCCCCCAAGCAGACCACGCCCCCCAAAGAGCAGGAGCCGTCCAAAACTTCCGATACCGAGCCAACCCCGGACTTTTCTGAAGCAGATGAAGATTTGGAGCAAAAGATAGTTGAGACACAGGCACCCTCAGAACAACAAAAACCAGCAGAGCAACAGGAACCAGCTGAACAGAAGCCGGTTGAGCAGAAACCCGTAGAACAACAGAAACCAGTAGAGCAAGCACCAATAGACCAAGCCAGAAGAGACGAAATAGCAAACAACCCTAACTCTATCCTAGGTGGTGGAGGCTACATAGGTGAAGACGGAACTTGGTGGATGGGAAACGGAATCGGAGCAAATGATTACGGAGAGATAATGAACTAACCATCCACCCTATTGAAAGGAGGCATACCAGTGAAAATACCTATCATTTATATATTGTCCGTGGCTATGCTTTTTGCTTCTCTCACAGCTTGCGGACGCACAGCCCCCCAGCAGGCACCCGCCGCCACGTCCACCCCGGCCCCGGAGCCAGCCGCAACCCCGACCCCGGAACCTCTTGCAGACACGGAACCAGAACCGGAAGAAATGAGCCAAGCGGAATTAACAAAACTTTTCCAGGGGGCTTATGATTCCCGTTCGTATACCACTTTTAATACGGAGCAAGAATCAATCAATTTTGAGCTACAATATATCGAGGTAGAAGCGGAAATAGCAAAGAAAACACTTCCCCCGGATTACACGGAACAATATGCTTTGTGGCGTGCCGAACAGGAAGAGGCCCAAAAACCTGCCGATTCCAGCGAACCCGTCCAACAGCCCCAGCAGAGCCCGCCCGCCCAGAATGTCAACAAAAAAGAATTAGACCAAGACTTAGTAGATGCAGGCTTCACAGCAATAGAAAATCCCGATGTAGATGGTGGTTATGAGTATGTTAATGAAAACATAGAGGTAACAGAAGACAGAGGTTCTACAACAGATCCAGCGAGACAAGGAACAAAAGAAGATTTAACTGCAGGAGCAGAACAATGGGATCCATTCCAAAATACACTTGGAGTTACCCTGGAATATGGATAATATTTCCAGCTCGCCGCATAGCCACAATCAAATACATATAGCCTATGAGGTCCCCCCAACCGGGGGGCCTCTTTTTTGCCGCCGCCCGACAAGCCATAACCCCCGAGCGGCGGACCCCAGACCGCCGCCGATAGTGGGGGCAAGCGGGAGTGAGAGCGTGGAGCGGAGCGGAGCGCCGAGCGGGAGCGGCCCCCGCTATCGCATGGCTTGTCCCCCGTTCAGCGGCGGCAGAGCCGCCAGGGCTAAAGGTGTAGTGTTACCCTTTAGCCAACTTCTGTCGCCTGTCGCAAAACCAGAATCTTCCATTGCTAAATTGGCAACACACTTTGCCATTTCTGGCATTACAATCGCTATCTTCATCCCCTATAATAAAGCCAGACAGGGGGTGATATATGGCGACAGACCCAAGCGTATAGTTCCTAATAACGGCCCCGCTGGGCCGGTCCTTTGAAAAAAATAAAATAAAAAAGGGGTGGAACAATGCAAAATGTATATTCAAACCCAGAGCCGGACACATATGAGGGCCTAAGTTGGGATACACCAATCACAGCACTACAAGAATCGCTTGCGGTGGTGTGTGAAAAAACGGTTGTCCTGGTCCGTCACCACTACGCAGAGACGGGAGACGTTGAAAAAATTTTCAACGAATATTTAGACGAGAAAGCAGGCGAAAAGTAAGATAATCCTTGCAATATGAGCGGTTTTGTGGTACAATAACAGTATCTTAAAAGTGCTTCGGTTCTGCAAGGAAGAAGGAAGGAGCGTAAAAATGAACTTGCAGAACAACACAGCGAAAGCCGCCATATATGCCCGGAGGAGCCCCGAGGACCGGGCCAACCGACAGAATCAATTCCGTGGTGATGGAGTTTCAGACAGCATAGAAAGTCAAGAGTTACTATGTAAAGGGTGGAGTCACCACCTAATACATATGACTGCGGTTCATTTGTGGCAAAATGGTACATTGCAGTTGTAAGAAAGGCGGTGAGAACGCGAAAACAAGCGTTTTCCGCAACTGCAATCCACATTTTGCTATAAATGAAAGGAAATGATTATGGAACTGACCTATACAAAAGTTGGAGATTACTACATCCCTGACCTTGCCCTTGACGATGACACCGAGTACGAGATCGGCATATATGGCCGGATGCGGGAGAAGTTCCTAAAAGAGCATCACCCTGGCGTTTACAATCGGATGCTGCTCTATGGAGAATTGTGGAAGCATCTAGCTGAAATTGATGCCGCTTGTCATGAGCGCATGGATTTCCTAATTCCGGCCATGGCAAAACAGGAGGGCGTAACCGAAGCCCTAAAAGCATCTAGTCAGATGGAATGGGTGGGGCGTATGAATAATATCCGCAACCGGGCGGAAGAAATCATACTCCACGAACTGGTCTACGCATGAAAATTATGATGGGAGTGGCTGTGCTCATGGAGTATAGCCACTCCCCGTTTTTATTCTGTTTCTATGTATTCAATTTCCTCATCCCGGCACCAGCGAATGGCGATCTCCCGATACGCCGCCGCCTGATAATCATACCACTGCTGTTCAATTCGATGATAATAGATGCCATTTTTGAAACGGCGGAACGCACCTTTTCCTCGAATCGCGTGAGCCAGCTCCTGACGGGCCGCACCGGGCGGCAGCGATTCAATAAAGCTCTCCATAATGCTATATTCGTGAATATCGTATTTTGTTGGGAATCGCAGGAACCGGCCACTCGGTGAGTTTTCAATCAATTCTTCCAATGCCTCATCACGTTCTCCCGTAATCATCTCGTCCTGAACATAAACCGTTTCGCCGGTCTGTGTGTCATAGAAATAGGTAAACGCATCATTGGCGGTTTCGATTGCCTCAATTACCTGTTCCAGCTTAATTTTCATCACGGCCACTCCAATCATCTATTATCACCTGTTCAAGCGGCAATTTATCGCTTGAACAAAGCTGCTCAGGCCCTATAAATGTCAGCATAAATTTCTCCGGCAGTTTGGTTATAGGAACCTTTTGAAGATGCTCGACAGCCCGCATCGCAAACCTATGACTGACTACCGTATCCCATTCGGCCAGCAGAATGATCTCCGCTGTGCCGCCCTTGAAATCATAGTGAAGTTCGCCCCAAGCGCCGTCGCAGTCCGCGAGATATTCGTAGACTGCGGCGATTATTTTTTTGCCCTGTTTCTTCTGCGACTTTAGGCGGAGTTCCACCGCATGAAGTTCGCCCACCGCGACCAGTGCCTTTGTCAGTTTATCCTCCGCTCTGGTATAGGCCCGCTCCGGTATTTCAAAAAGAAGTTCCTGCCGCAACAGCTTCAGCGCGGAACGCTCCACGCTTTTTGCGCGGCTCTCCGTCAAATGGAAATACCGCGCCGTTTCGGTGAGCGGGTGATCTTCGCTGTTCCCAAAGCCAAAACGGTACTGAACATAGACATTTTCCCGATCCGGCAGTGCATCCATGGCCTCATGGAGTTCTTCCATTGTCTCCTGCTCAATATAAATCTGCTCCGGCTGGGTCTTGCTGGGTAACATCATTAGATTCCGGATAGCGTCATTGTGGGCATCATTCAGAGATACAATCTCACCGGAAGTATCTTCACCTTGCCTATACTGGCGAATCAGATCAATCATAGCCCGCTTGATTGCAGGGGCAGCATAGGTCAGAAATTTATGGCCACTGGAAAAATCATAGCCAGCTACTGCTTTCCAAAGGCCGATAGAGCCCGCTTGTATGAGATCGTCAGTTTCGATTCCACAAGAGCAAAGATAACTTTCTCTCGCAGGACTACCAATAATCTGATTGGCCGTCTGCCGGATAAAGGGAAGATTGGCCTCAATGAGCCGGGATACGGCCTGTCTATCTCCCGATTGAGCCAATGTGCAAAGCTGCTCATTCGTTAGGGTATCCATTTGCTAAGCCCTGCTTTTGAGCAATATCTCTGTAGTCCCTGATAAAGTTTTTGATAAGTTCCGCAAACTGCGTACCCGATTCAGGCATTGCGCCTGGAAGCGTGGAGTATGCCCCGGCAAGCTGTTCAAGAGTGATCCGCGGTGTCAACGGTTGTTGGCCGCTGCCCTTCACCATATTTTTCATCATCGCCTCGGTGAACTGTGCCGTTGCTAATTCGGTCGTTGGCGTCTGCGTCTGGATACCAGTTTTGATGTCCCGGAGCATAGTCATTAGAGCAGACCGAATTGCCTCAACATCCCTTTCATGGGGAGCGGTTTTCATCATACCGAGAATCTGCATCGCGGCTTCTGTCCCCTCCTGCGGGTTTGCCAGATGGCTTGTGTCCAACGTGCCAATCATCTGCTGCATAGTATCCCACATGGCATTCAGTCCCGCAGGGCCTTCGGCATTGCTGTCCCTAAAATACCGGGCGATCATGCGCGTAATTTCCGGGAACTGAGGATTCTCCAGAATACGGTTGACCACATCAGTGTCCACCTCTCTGGTATACAGCGCCATTGCCGCCTTATAGGACAGGCCCAATTCCTCTATATCATAGTTGCGGCGCTCCGGGAAATCCGTCTGACCGAGAATAAAGTCGGTGGACACCCCCAGGAAGTTCGCAATTTTAATGATGTACTCGTCCCCGATCTTATCTGTTTTCTCACTCAGGAACCGGCTGAGAGAACTTTCTGCCATACCAATCTCCGCAGCGAGTTCAACCTGTGTGATTTTCCGCTCCTTGATAAGTTCCTGTATCCTTTGCCGGACGGTTCCCGGTAAATATGCCTGCTCCATTTCGACACCCTCCCCCATGATACCTGATTATACTACATCCCACGCCAAAAATTAAGTCGAATTTTGTATCTTGCATTTTTGCAATTTCCATGACTGAAACGGCCTCAACTTGCAATAACGCCATATTTTTTTCGCCCGGCACCATTTTCTCCGTATATTGGTATCAGAGGGTAAAACCTTTGAATCAATGCAGAAGGGAGAACTGTATGTTATAGCGAGTATCTGCGGAAGCGCCGCCTCTGAGTTGCCGGGGCGGCGTTTTCGCGCCCACAACTGAATACGGACAACGGACCACCGGCGGGGAATCCCCCTACAAACAAGGAAAGAGAGGTACAATGACGAAAAACACCAGCGCCACCATGACCCGGCGAATCGGAAGCACAGTTTTCAAAGTGAATATTTTTACCAAAGAGGACGGAGCGGACACGATGGAGGACAAAATCTTGCGGCTGATTCAAAATGAAGGGTTGGCATCACCAGCAGAATGTGGTATGATGAATGTGCCACAAATGAACCGTCAGTCTGAAAGGAGCGCATCATGAGCGCCAGACAGACGGAGAAAATCACAGCTTTATATGAGCGCCTGTCCCGTGACGATGAATCTTTAGGGGACAGCAATTCGATCATCAATCAAAAACGATACCTGGAGGGCTATGCCGTTGACCATGGTTATGGCAACATCGTCCATTACACGGATGACGGCTGGTCCGGCGGCAATTTTGACCGTCCCGCATGGAAGCAGTTGATTGCCGACATTGAGGCCGGGAAGGTAGAACATCTTCTGGTCAAGGACCTCAGCCGGGTGGGGAGAGATTATCTTCAGACGGGCTTTTACACAGAGGTCGTTTTCAAACGCTATGGTATCCACTTCGTCGCCATTGGGAACAGCATTGACAGCAACGATCCCAGCTCTGGCGAGTTTGCCCCCTTTGTCAATATCATGTCCGAGTGGTACTTGCGCGATCTGAGCCGGAAGCAGCGCACCGCCATCAGGGTCAAAGGGGAATCCGGCAAGCCGACCACCAATCAGGCTATTTACGGCTACAAGAAAGACCCCAGCGACAAGTATCATTGGCTGGTTGACGAGGAAGCGGCGGCAGTCGTGCGGCGTATCTACCAGTTGTCCATTGAGGGACACGGCCTGACCGATATTGCGAACATTTTGTATCGGAACAAGGTTGAATCCCCAGCGGCTTACCTGGCAAAGCAGGGGCGCGGTCCTTGGAAAAGCAAAGAGAATATTAACCGACCCTACGCTTGGAGCGACTTTATCGTGGGGAAAATTCTCTCTAAGCCTGAGTATATGGGACATACAGTCAACTTTCGTTCTCACAAGGAATCCTATAAGGATAAGCAGCCGGTTTACCATGCCCCGGAGGACTGGCTGGTTTTTGAAAACACCCACGAGGCTATCGTGGACAAGGACACATGGGAGCTTGTTCAGAAGCTGCGGGGAACTCCGCGCCGGATTGACACCCTCGGCGAAGCCAATCCCCTGACCGGGTTGGTGTTCTGCGCGGACTGCGGCTCGAAAATGTATAATCACCGGCAGCGAGGCAACAGCAATAAGCCTTATCCGACGGATTTCTATGATTGCTCCGCCTACACGCTTGGCAGGCAAAAGAGGCAGGATATGACTTGCAGCAATCATCATATCTCCACAAAATCTCTGCGGGCGTTAATTTTAGAAACTATCAAGGTCACCAGCACCTACGCCATTTCCAATGGGGCTGAGTTCATTCAAAAGGTTCGGGCAGCGTCCGAGGTTCAGCAAGCGCAGGCGGCAAAGGACTTAAAGCGTAAGCTGAACAAAACCAAGCGACGCTTTGACGAACTGGACACCATCATCAAGAAGCTGTACGAATCCTATGCGGTGGGGCGGATTTCCGAGGAACGCTTTGACGGGTTGTTGGCGGAGTATGAAGCGGAGCAGAGATCGCTTCGGGATGACGCGGCTGAGGCGGAGCGGCAGATCGTCACCTTCGAGGAAGAAACCGCTAACGCCGGACAGTTTTTGGAGTTGGCGAAGAAGTACACCGACTTTTCCGAACTGACCACGCCGATGATCAACGAGTTCATTGAGAAGATTATGGTCCACGCCCCTGACCGCTCTGACGGTGACCGGGTGCAGGAGGTGGACATATATCTGAAGTTCATCGGCAAGTTTGATGCCCCTATGCCAGAACCTACCCCGGAAGAGATCGCAGAGCAGGAGCGATTGCAAAAGGAGCGTATCCGCAGCCGGGAGCGGTATCGGCGGTTAAAGGCGGGGGAGAACATGAGCCCGCCATTTGAGAGGATCTGCGAGCAGTGCGGGAAAACCTTCATGGCGGGCATTCCGAATGCCAGATTCTGTCACCCTAACTGTCGGGCTAAATTTTACTGCCGCCAAGCGGCGGAAAACAGGCGGCGCGATTGCACCTGTGCGAATTGTGGGAAGGTATTCTCGACCACGAGAATGGATGTCAAATACTGCTCTGACGATTGCAGGGTGGAAGCCAATCGCATGATGCAAAAGCGGCGGAACGCAAAAAAGCGCGATATGTCAAATGAAAAGATAGCATAACACAGCCATCACGGGCTTGGAAATCGTTGAGGTTTCCAGGCCCGTTTTGATTTTCATTACACTACTTTAATTGGAGGTATTACATCAATGCTTATCAATATTAACGATATTAAAATCAACCCCGGACGCCGTGAGGCCGCGCCAGAGGATGTGCAGAGGCTCTCGGAAAGCATCGCGGAGGTCGGCATGATGAACCCGATCACCATTACCAGCGATCACAACCTGATCGCTGGCCTGCACCGCCTGGAGGCGGCAAAGCGGCTGGGATGGACGGAGATCGAGTGTACAATCAGCGACATGGACGAGCTTCATACGGAACTGGCGGAGATCGACGAGAACGTGATTCGTACCGGGCTATCTGATTTGGAACTGAGTGATCTGCTGGCACGCCGGAAGAAGATTTATGAAACGCTGCACCCTGCCACGATTGCGCGCAACCTGCCTGGTCATGCCAGCAACTATGAATCTTCAAGCGACAAATTGACGGGCAAAGAAAAACCGTTTTCCCAGGACACCGCCGAGAAGATGGGCGTCTCGCCGCGCACGGTGGAGCGCCATGTCCAAATCGGGGAAAATCTGACGCCGGATACAAAGGAAATCCTGCGCGGCGCGGACACGAAGATTACGAAGCAGAATTTGACAAAACTCTCCCGCTTGGAGCCGGAGCAGCAGTCGGAGGCTGCTAAACGGCTGACGGAGGGTACGATCAAGTCTGTCGATGAGTTCACGGCAGAGGGCACGGCCATGGTGCGCGAAAACAATTATTATCGAACCGGCGCGTTTATCGTGGACGCCTTTTCAGAGCAAAACGACGCCCTGGGCCGTGTCCCGGAAGCCTACAAATTACGTCTGGAACACTATCGGGAAATCCTGTCCTCTGAACAAATTAAGACCATGATCGGTATTGCTGAAGGTTCTATCAAAATGTTGGAGGATTATATCGCTTTTCTGAATAACGAATTGGAGGTAGCGGAATGAGCATACTCAATAACCACCCCATCATCATTGGCATCGACCACGGCTATGGCAACATCAAGACGGCTAACTGCTGCTTCAAAACCGGCGTGGCCTCCTTCGACAAAGAGCCGACCTTCAAGAGCAATCTGCTGATTTATGAGGGCCGCTATTATCTGATTGGGGAGGAACACAAGGAGTTCACCGCCGACAAAATGGCGGACAGCGACTACTACATCCTGACCCTCGCCGCTATCGGGCGGGAGTTGAATATCCGCAAGCAGACCTCGGCCCGCATCCACTTGGCGGCGGGTCTGCCCCTCACTTGGGTCAGTGAGCAGAAGGACGCTTTTAAGAAGTATCTGCTTCAGCGGGACAGCGTGGACTTCAATTTCCGAGGCGTGGAGTATCACGTTGATTTTGTTGGGGCTGATATTTTTCCCCAGGGTTTTGCTGCCGTTGCTGACCATCTGCGGGACTTTCAGGGAGTAAATATGCTGGCCGACATCGGCAACGGCACCATGAATGTCATGTACATCAATGACCGCCGCCCCCAGGAGAAAAAGTGCTTCACCGAGAAATACGGGACGCATCAATGTATGTTAACGGTCCGGGAGAATCTGCTGAAGCTCTACGGCTCCGCCGCTGACGAGACGATCATCGACCAGGTGCTCCGTCATGGGACCGCGAGTATCAGCGAACGCTACCTGTCCGCGATCCAAGCGACCGCCAGGGACTATGTGGCGGGTATCTTCCGCCGTCTGCGGGAGCATGAGTATGACCCGGAACTGATGAAGCTGTATGTGGTTGGCGGCGGTGGCTGTCTGATTAAGAATTTCGGAGAGTTCGATGCTGGCCGGGTGGTTATCAACGAGGATGTCTGCGCCACCGCCAAAGGGTATGAATATCTGGCCCACCTCCGCGCCAAGAAGGGCGGTATGGTATGAGCGGACGGATCGTCAGCACCAATATCCGCTTCAACCTGGAGAAGGAGGCGGATCGGACGGCCTGGGACTACCTCCAACAGAGGGACAAGGGACAGCACCGCTCTTACAGCAGGGCGGTGATTGCCGCCGTCAATGACTATTTTGAGCGCCGGGGGCGGTTAGCCTCTGACCCGTATCTGGAAACCCGTGAGAAAGAGGACGCTTTCCTCCTGCGGGTGCTGGAAACCATCCGAGCCGGGTTCAATCACGCCGCGCTTGTCAGCGCAGCGGACACGTTTCTCCAATTTTTGCAGGGGGTTCAGCCACAGGCCGCTCCCGCTGGGGGAGTTATTCAGGAGGACCAGCAGGAGGCGGACGATACGGCGTTGGATTTCGTGGACAGTTTTTGATACCACAGCGGGCCATTTTGATACCAAAACGAATTGAATTAGCACCAAAAATATGAGCACCAGATACCAGATTTCTTGTATTTGCACGAGGAATTTGTATCTGGTGCTATTTTTCGCTCTTTATGATACCAACTTGCAGAATCTTGGTATCAAAATCAGGCGTTTTCGGTGCTAACAGGCCAATTAAGGTCGGAAAGGAACGAGTATGACGGATAACGAAAAGAAGCTGATCCAGGCCCGACATCGTTTGGAAGAAGCCCAGGCCCGTGACCGGGTGAAGCAGCGCAAGGCCCGGACAAGACGTCTGATCCAGGAGGGAGCCGTTTTGGAAAAGGCTCTGCCGCAGACAGTAATCATGAGCTTGAACGAGTTAGAAACATATCTTCACGAACTTATAAATTGAGTACGCAAAGCAGGAGTGTCCCGGTTCGCCGGGGCGCTCCGCTATTTTTTCCCCGAAGGGCGCACTTACTCACCACCCGCAAGCGGGCGGTGGTACTGCCTTCGGCAGTCGTGCGCTCTCCGAGGGGGATTGCGCTTTCTGCGGAAAGCGCCCGCCGATGCCTTCCGGCATCGACGGCGCAACAGGCGATGACGCGGGAGCGACTTCGCCTGTTGCCAGTGAAAACCTGCCCCCGGCAGTTTTTCACTGTTTGCGGGGGACGTTGGACGAGGGACGGGAGACGAAGGACGGAGGTAATAAAAACTGGCAATCTATCATCTGGAGGCAAAGGTTATCAGCCGGGGGACAGGCCGCTCTGCCGTCGCGGCAGCGGCTTACATGAGTTGCTCCCGGATTTACAATGATTATGATGGCGTACAGCATGACTACACCCGAAAGCAAGGGCTTGTGTGGCAGCAAATCTTTCTGCCGAATATGGCACCGGCAGAGTGGTCAGATCGTGAAATCCTCTGGAACGCCGTGGAGGAAGCGGAGAAAACGAGGGACAGCCGCCTTGCCCGCGAGTTTGTGGTGGCGCTGCCCGTTGAACTGAACCGGGACAAGTGGATTGCTTTGCTGACTGATTTTATCCAGGCCAACTTTGTGGCGGATGGTATGTGCGCCGACGTGTGCATCCATGATACGGATGGTCACAATCCCCATGCCCATATCTTGCTGACCGTGCGGCCTCTGACCAAGGATGGCAAATGGCGGCATAAGACGGAGAAGGAGTATCTTTGCGTCAAGGGCGATGAGGAACGGGGCTTTACTGCGGCGGAGTTTAAAGCGGTGCAGTCCGAGGGCTGGGAGAAACAATACCAGTACAAGGTTGGCAGAAAGAAGGTCTATATAACGCCCTCTCAGGCTGAGGCGCAAGGCTATGAACGCATCTCCAAGTATCCCAAAAGCACAAAATATGGCAGACAAAATCCAATTTCTGAACGCTGGAATAGCGAGGATCAGTTTGTCCTCTGGCGGGCGGCATGGGCCGATGTGACCAATCGATTCCTTGAGCGGGCCGGAAGCCAGGAGCGTGTCGATCACCGCAGTCATGCGGAACGAGGGCTGGATGAGCAACCCACCATTCATGAGGGTGTGGCCGCCCGTGCAATGGAAAAGAAGGGCATCATTTCTGATCGCTGTGAACTGAACCGGCAGATTAAAGCGGACAATGCCCTACTGCGGGAGTTAAAATCGCTGGTTAAGAAATTGATGGACGCAGTAAAGAACACTATTCCGGCAATAGCGGAGGCGATGGAAACCATTCGGCAAAAGATGATCATTTTCCGGTATCATCTTTTGCACATTGGGGCCGGGAAGAAAAATATTTCCAACACGCTCCAAGTTGTCAAGCCTGATCTCAGGAGATATGAGAACATCGTCAAGCAACTCAAAACCAAGGTTCGGGAGTGTCGGATATTGCTGGATGAGAAGAAAGGTGTCCCGGCAATCCAGGTGTTCCGGCATCGAGAATTGGTGCAGAAAATCGCTGGTCTGACGGAAGATATTGAGGAGTTAAAAAGCGAGAAGGCTCTGCTGCTGAATCAGTTTAATTGTACGGACGATCACGGTATGGCTAAAGTCAAAAAACATATTGCTTCTATGGAATCCTCTTTGGAAAAGCTGAACCAGCAGGAGACAAAGTATTCTGATGAACTGGAAGCGGCACTGGCACAGTACACCGAGTTGCAACAACAGGCGGCAGATATGGACACCCTGGAACTGGAAGCTGCCCGTCGCACTATTCGATCTGATAAGGAGCAGGAAACAGCACAGCGCCTACAATCCGCCTATGGCAAGAAGTTTGATTCGGGGACGCTGGCGCAGAGCCGAATGGATGTTGCCGAAATGTTGGGCGAGGCGGTGGAATCGGTATCTATCCGCCAGACTCTTCAACAGTTACAGGTACAGCAGAGTAAGCAAAGTCACGAGAAGGAACGTAGCCAGGAGCGGTGATGCTCCTGGCCTGCGATCATTCTATCAACAAATTTCTTGCTCAAGTGCGTCAAATTCTGGTGTAGAGAAAAACTCGCCCAATGTTATTTCAAAGCCATCGCAAAGTTTTTTAATAGTTACTGTACCGGGATTCTGGCTTTCTCCGTTAAGAATGCTTTTAATCGTCGCTTGCGGAACAGCGGAAATGTTGCTCAATCCGTTGGGCGTAATTCCACGTTCTCTACATAATTTCAAAATTCGGGCCGCAATCGCTTCACGAGTATTCATATTGCGCCCCCTTCAAGTGATTTATCACTATGATAAATTATTTGAAGTTTGCTTGTTAGTGATACTTCACTACAAATGAGACTTATGATAATAT
Organism: uncultured bacterium; assembly: GCA_949840775.1. Taxonomy (GTDB): domain Bacteria; phylum Bacillota; class Clostridia; order Oscillospirales; family Oscillospiraceae; genus Lawsonibacter. The sequence goes on from CATKXO010000016.1 coordinate 55,067, forward strand.
AGTGATATATCACTATATTGGAGGGCAATAGTTATGAGTACCTGTTTTTTCATCGGACACCGCGAGGCTCCGAATAGTCTCCTACCTCAATTATCTGCTGAAATTGAGCGGCATATCACTGAATACGGTGTGACCGAGTTCGTCGTAGGCAAGTATGGACACTTTGATACACTGGCGGCAAAATGCGTCAAGGCCGCAAAGAAGCGCCACCCAGAGGTGACGCTTACATTGCTGCTACCTTATCATCCGTATGACCGCCCTACTCCAACACCGCCCGGTTTTGATGGTACATTTTACCCGCCGGGGATGGAGACTGTTCCGAAACGTGCCGCTATCGTTCGCGCCAACCGCTATATGGTGGCTCACAGCGAATATCTGATTGCCTATGTGCAACATTCAGTCAGCAATGCGTGGGATTTAGTGGAATATGCCCGAAGATACGAAAAGCAAGGGACTATTACGATTACCGCATTGTTAAAGCCATAAGCACAGTGAATATAAACGCTTTATGGGAATTGAAATTTTCATCGAAAACTGATACAATACTACAAAAAAGTGGTTCCTGGGAACATTCTCCATAAACCCTACAAAAATATACCGTGGTGTTCAAAGAGGTGCAACGTATGCGACAGTTAAATGAACAGCAACTAAAGTCAATTTGTGGAATTTTGGCTGATACAAACAGAGGCTTAACGAAAACAGAACTCAAAAGCACTTTGCACAATTGCGGTATTGGCGAAGTTGATGATGGTAATAGGTCAATCAATGGTGGGATGTTTTATCAAATCGGCTTTAACAAACGCGATTGGCTTTATAAATGTTTTGTTGCAGATATAAATAAAAACCGTTCTTGCGTGAATGTATTCAGATTTATTGAAAGTGCCTTGTCTCCTATAAGCTACACTCTTGAAGAAAAACGGGAAAAGCACTTGTGGAGATTAGACGAAATTAACAAGGTGCTCATGCTTTTGGGGATGCAAGTAGGAAACGACGGAAAACTTAAGCAGACAGTGAAGGCTAATACGCTTGATGAGGTTGATCGCAGGGTAAATAAACTCAAAAAGAAACTATATGAAAGGGCAATTCATACCGAGGTTACTAAATATTGCGTGAATGATTATTTACAGAAGGACTACTTTGATGCCGTCTTTGAGGCAGCAAAAGGCTTGGCAGAGCGTGTACGGCAAATAACAGGACTCACTACTGATGGCGGAAAATTGTTTCAAGAAGCATTTTCTACAAAAGACCCATTTTTATTTTTTAACTCATTAAAATCAGAAAGTGAAATCAGTGAATTTATAGGCTTGAAGGAGTTGCTAGAAGCTATTTACCATCTTGTGCGAAATCCTGCTGCGCACACGCCTAAAATAAATTGGAAGGTTGATGAGAACAAGGCACTGGATGTACTTACATTAATTTCTTTTGCCCATAAGTATCTTGATGAATGTCATAGGATGCCTAATAAATAGAATGAGCGAAGAGGATATACATATGAGAAAATCTAAAAATGTTTTTTTGCTAATGGCAGTTATCTATTTCGCAGTTGCAATATTAGGAAATACGGAGTATTTGACAATCTCTGAAAATATATTGCTCGGGCTTTCCTTATCCGCACTTTTGTCTTCTATCAGTGACATTCTATACAATATAGGTAGTAGGCGTATAGCAGCTAATGAGTTAGATTATATAATTTACATTACAATGGAGTTTTTGAATGATAAAATATCAAATAACATATATATAGCAAATCCGAATATCAATGTTAGAAACGTGAGACTTACAGTTGGTAACATGAGCAAGGATTATCAAAAAGCTATACATCCAAATGAGTATTGCAAAAAGAAATATATTGAAATACTGTATTCATTTTCGCGAGTATGCTTTATTCTATCTCTTGGTGTTTTCATTTTAGTGCCATTTTTTCCATCATTATTCCAATCATCCTTCTCTACTTTCTTGACTCTAGCTGCTTTTTCTGCGATGAGCTTCAATCTGCACATGAGCGAGGAAATTGTGAATATATCAATAATTAGAGATAATTTTATGAATCAAGAGCAACTGATTATTCAAACGGCGTACCCCGACTTTTCGGGAATGCTAACCGCCAAACTTCACTATTATGAAGACTATGTTGCTGCGACAAAGACACAGGAGAGTGATCCAAATGCCCACACTTGAATGGATCGGTAAAGACAAAGTAGTTAACCACCACCTGGAAGGCCCATACCGGGTATTAGATGAACAGTATACATTCAACGCGAAGCAGAGTTAAAACATGATTATCCGGGGGGACAATCTGGAGGCGCTCAAGGCCCTGTTGCCCCGGTATGAGGGAAGGGTCAAGTGCATCTATATTGATCCGCCCTACAATACGGGCGAGGAAGGTTGGATTTACAATGACAATGTGAACGACCCAAAAATCAAAAAATGGCTGGGCGAAGTAGTTGGTAAAGAAGGAGAAGATCTGAGTCGCCATGATAAATGGTTGTGCATGATGTATCCACGATTAAAACTGCTCCAAAGGCTATTAGCAGATGATGGAGTTATATTCATAAATATAGGTGAGGATGAACATGCTAATTTGAAACTCATTTGCGATGAAATTTTTGGAAGAAGTAATTATGTAACCGATTTTGGCCGTCAAATGAAATCCGGCGGCGCGAAAGGTCATTATTATACACCGAGTTTAGATTATGTTCTAACATATGCAAAAAATATTGATCTTCTTCCATATTTTAGGGCTCTTATGACTCAAAAACAAATTGATGTGTTTTATAAATTTACGCAGCAAGATGGTCCACGCAAGGGTGAGAAGTATGGAGAAGAACGCCTATTCAAATCCAGCCTAGAAGCACGGGCCAATCAAAGGTATTACATACAATGCCCTGATGGAACGTTTGCCATTCCTCCAGGTGAAACAAGACCCGAAATTCTTGAGGAAGGAATTATTGTTAAACCACTTAAAACAGACAAAGTTTGGAAGTGGATTTATCCAAGGTATCAGCAAGAATTTGCAGCAGGTAATATCATATTCAAACAGACCTCCACTTCTGGATTGGTCGATGAAAATGGACATCGGAGCAAATGGAATATATATAATAAGTTGTGGTTGAGTGAGCAACAAGAAAAGGGGGTCGTTCCTTCTAACTTAATCACAGATTTTGAAAATCGCCAGAGTGCTGCTGAATTGAAGAAACTACAATTAGACTTTAATTATGCCAAACCTGTTCGTCTAATTGAATATTTGTTGACTATATCGCAACAAGAAAAAGATGCAATCGTTTTGGATTCCTTCGCTGGTTCCGGCACCACAGCCCATGCGGTTCTGAACATGAATAAATCCGATCGCGGACACCGCAAATACATCTTAGT
>CATKXO010000017.1 GCA_949840775.1 uncultured bacterium
TACCTATCAATGGAAAGAGGAACGCCGAACCTTTGAGATGCGGGATTTTCGGGGGCGGTCAAATGAGTTTAACCGAGAATATCCGGTCGTTCTAAGCACTACATATTCCATCAAAGGCACATTGAATATTGACCACATCTATGACTATCTGATTGTAGACGAAGCGTCTCAGGTGGATCTGGCCACCGGCGTATTAGCGTTTGCCTGCGCCCGAAATATCGTGATCGTTGGCGATCTCCAGCAGCTTCCCAACGTCCTGAACAACAGAGATATTCAGATCAGTGAGGCAATTTGGAACCGCTACTCTCTTCCGGAAGCCTATCATTTTTCCGTACACAGTCTGCTCTCCTCTGCTTTGGCGGCATGGCCGGAAGCACCTGCGGTGCTGCTGCGGGAGCACTATCGTTGTCATCCCAAGATCATCAATTTCTGCAATCAGAAATTCTATGGCGGAAAGCTGATTGTTATGACAGCTGACCACGATGAACCGGACGTGCTGACAATGTATCGTACCGCGCCGGGAAACCACGCCCGTGGCCATCTGAATCAGCGGGAGATTGATGTGATTCAAAAAGAAGTTCTTCCGCATCTACAAGAAAAAGGATACCGAAGCATTGGGGTCATTACGCCTTATAGAGATCAGGTGGCCGCACTTCAAACCCAGCTGGGAGGTGGCATTGAGGCGGCCACCGTCCACAAGTTCCAGGGGCGAGAGAAAGACGCGATTGTTTTGACTTCGGTGGATAATGTGATTACGGAATTTGTGGATGATCCTCGAATGCTGAATGTGGCAGTGTCTCGGGCGGTCAAATCGCTGACAGTCGTTACCTCCCAAGATCCGCGAAATGACCAGACAAACTATGGGGACTTGGCCCGCTATATCGAGTACAACAGCTGTGCGGTTATAGAAAGCTCCGTTTATTCCATTTTTGACCTTCTCTATCAGGGATACGCCCAACAGCGACGTGTTTTTCTGCAAAAGCACAGGCGAATGTCAGTCTATGATTCCGAAAATCTGCTCTATGCTGTAATCGAGCGTGTTCTTATGGAGCCGGAATTTTCTGCCGTGACCAGCGCCGTCCATGTGTCGCTGGTCAATCTTGTAAAAGATTATTCTCTGCTAAATCAAGAGGAAACCGCTTATGCTCGAAACCCGCTGACTCATATAGATTTTCTTCTGTTCCGGAAAATGGATAAGTCGCCGCTGCTGGCGATTGAGGTGGATGGAACAGCCTTTCACGTTGCCGGCAGCATCCAAGCGGTGCGGGATGAAAAGAAAAATCATATTTTAGCTCAATGCGGGATTCCTCTGCTGCGTCTCAGAACAGATGGCAGTGATGAGAAAAAGCAGATCGAACAGGCACTGAGAGCGGCGTTGTAGAAACTTATCAGAGGAGAGTTGTATTATGGCAAGATACGATGTCAACAATATTGCGGTCAGTTCTCTGCTTTCCAGCATCAAAGACGGGAGTATCGCAATCCCTGAAATTCAGCGTCCCTTTGTATGGGACAGCACCAAGGTGCGCGATCTGATCGATTCCCTGTATCAAAACTATCCGGTTGGCTACATCATCGTTTGGCAGAATCTGGACGTAAAACTGAAAGACGGAACCATATCCTCCGGCAAAAAAGTCCTGATTGATGGGCAGCAGCGGATCACCGCCTTGGCGGCTGCCATTGTTGGACAAGAGGTCGTGGGTGCTGATTACAAAAAGTTCCCTATAAAAATTGCCTTTAACCCCCAAGAGGAACGGTTTGATGTGGTGAACCCGGCAATTCTCAAGGACACCAAGTATATTCCTGATATTGCTGCAATTTTTGATCCTGGTTTTAATTCATTTGGCTTTGTCATCGACTATTGCCAGAAGAACGGAATTACTGACAGCGAGGGAATGTCTAAGATCTCCGATATTATCCATGATGTACGGCTTCATGGCCTCGTACTCCCGAATCAGCTCAATTCCTGCGTCCACCTCCACGTTGAACCGGCTGACGATCTGACCCATGAAATCAGCCACGGTCATTTCCGTCACATCGTTTGGCGTCGGTTCATCGACCTCGGCGGCCCGCCGCAGCCGGTCAAAGATGGTGCTCTCCCGCTTCGGTGCGGGAATGTTGATTGTGATACCGCAAAAAGCTCGGTCATCTCCTTGCCGGTCACTCGCCACCCTCCCCGTCAAACATTCGGTGTATCTCCTGCAAATCGCCCATGGCACCCTCGGCTGCGCTCCTGGGGGCTTGCCGTCGTGAGAGGCCCCAGCCGTCCCGGCTGCATTTGCGGATGACCAAATTCCAGTCCTTCCACTTGTTCTTGTTCCCCGTGGCCTGGGCGCTCTCGTCTATGTAGGCGATGCACCGCTGCAGCTCCGCATCTCCCATGTCTTGCCTCAGTCGGTCGTATTCCTCGTCGGTGAGCTTCACCCAGCCATACTCGCCACGCTTATGGCGCACTTTCTGTTCTGGCGGGGCCGCCCGCCGCCGGCGCGTCTGCGGTGTAGAATCAGCAGCCGGAGCCGGGGCCGGAGCGTCCTGGGGTGGTGGGGCCTCGTAATATTCATAAGGCACCGTCACCGTGTCCCGCTCGTTGTAACGACCGGCCAGATATTCCCGAAAGCCGTCATCCTTGATGCCGCGTATCTCAGCCAGGAGAGGCTTGTTCAGCTTTTCCGATGTTGACCAGTTGTAGCGGAACCAGTTCAAAACCAGCAGTTCTTTTGTGATGGAGCTATATCGGATGACGTTGTGATCCCTGTCCAGGCGCATCAAGAGGCGCTTTACTGTGTCCTCGTTGTAACCCGTTTCGCTGGCAATCTGTTTGACGCTGACCTCGTAACAGCCGCAGAGGTTGGTGTGCGGATTTGTCATGCAGTACAGGTAGATGTACTTATCCTCCGGGGTAAAGTCATCCACGACCTTGGAATCATCCCAGAAGCTCGTACTGATAAGCCGTCCTTTCGCCATATCTGTTCACCCCCTTGAGGACAGGCCGCCCCGCCCTGCGGTGGAGCGGCCTGTTTGAATCAGAACGGCAAATTACCGTCATCTTCCTCGGCTTCTTGGAAGCCGCCATAGTCAGACGCAGGGTATCTGGATGACGCGGGCGCGGGAGCACCGCCATATCCACCTGAGTACCCACCGCCATAGCCGGGCTGCTGGTAGCTGCCCTGGGAATAACCGCCCTGTGGGTAGCCCCCCTGCGGGTACCCGCCCTGCTGATAACCGCCGCTGTCCCCGTCCTTTTTGGAATCTCCGAAGTAGACGTTATCGGCCACGACCTCAGCGGAGCGGCGCTTGTTCCCCTCATGGTCAGTCCAGTCCCGCATCTGGAGGCGGCCCTCCACCACGGCCATACGTCCCTTCGTGAAGTACCGGCTGACAAATTCGCCGGTCTGGCGCCACGCCACCACGTCAATCCAGTCAGTGACACGCTCGCCAGTACCTTTGTCCTTGAAATCGCGGTCTACCGCCAAGGAGAAGCTGGCCACAGGCGTACCCTGCTGGGTGTGCCGCAGCTCCGGGTCTTTCCCCAAGCGGCCCATGATGATGATTTTATTCAGCACCGGCGGCACTCTCCTTGGCCTTGTACTTGAAATCGGGGTTGAAGACGGAATCCATGACGGGCTCCATGCTGAACGCGGTCATCTGCTGGTAGGCGTGAAACAGGACTTCCCGCTCCATCTCCGCGCGGATCAGCTCGTCATAGCGAGTGCGGGGGATACAGACAGTATCGGGGAGTTCGCAGAGCATACCCGGCTCCAAATTCTGAACCTGATTGGGATTTTCCATTTGTCATTCTCCTTTCGATTGGTGCTATTGCTTGTTCCAGTCCTCTTTGTATCTGGCCAGCTGCTCCGGGGTATCGGTTTCGATGCCCAGCTCGCGTGCCTGCTCAATGGCTCCGTCAATCAACCGGGCCATTTCCTTGGTGTCCATGAGATGGGTCTGCTTGTAGACCAGGTAACAGTTGAACATCTTCCCGTTTTCCTCACGGGTGTCGAAGCACTTGACATAGGGGTAAATGGTGGACACGTCCACCGAAGCGGGGAGTTTGAAGCCCACGGTGAGCCCGTCCTGGTCTTTGGCCAAGGCACCATACTCGCAGACCAGCCATTCCTTGGTGCTTTCCTCGCTGCCGCCACGCTCGGCGGCAATCTTGCTGACCAGGACGTGAAAGTAGGCGTTGGCTGACAGGGAGCGCCGGTTGCGGTGCTTCTTGATTTCCACATCCAGTTCGGCCTCTCTGAGCCGGTCGAAGTCCTCCCGGAAATCCCTGTCGACCTCGATGGTAATGCGCTGCTTCCGGTTCATGCCGATGGACAAGTCAATCAGCCGCCCCCTCATTTGGACAGCCACTTCTCCTTGTAGATGTCCAGGAAGCCCATGGCCTGCATCCAGTCCAGGAAGTCGGAGATGGTGGGGATGATGGCCGGCGCTTCATCGCGGCGGTACCGCTCCGTCCATACCTCGTTGCCGTTGCTCACTATGTAGGTGAAGCCCCGGGCCTCCGGCACCAGCTCCAGGTATGTCGGGTGCTGGGTGCTGTCGGTATATTTGCCCCGGTCATAGCCCTTGGAGAACTTGATGTCGTAAATCTCGCCAGACTTCAAGCAGTCCAGCCGCCCATAGAGCACCAGCGTCAGACCGCCAACCTCGATAGTCTTACTGGCCCGGTACTGCAAGACACCGCCGCCGACAATCTGGGCCACCTTGGAGGCGGCGTCATACCAGCGGTCTTTCGGATCCCCGCGCCCCTGGGTGATGGACGTTACCAAATCCTCAAACGCGATACCGTTCGCCATGGCCTCGTTGGGCGGCGTCGGCTCCTTGTTCAGCGTGGCCATGAACTCCGCCAGGGGATCCCGCTCCGAGGTCATATCCTCGAAGGGGTTTTCTTTCATGGCATAGAGCCAGGAGGACATCAGGGAGTGGGTCATTAGATAGCGGGCCATTACTCACCGCCCCCCTGCTCCTGCCGGGCCTCCCTGCCCATAGAAGCCTCGTCCGGCTTGGGCGTGTACTTCTTGATCACCTTGTCATAGAACAGACCACAGGCCTTGATCTTGGCGTTGAACGCCACGCCGACCTCCTTCTCCGAAGTGAGCGCATGCTTGATGGCCTTGATGCGCGGCATAGCAGCGTTGGCGGTGTCGGCGTCGGTGATGGTGTCGATGATGGCGCGGCCCTCGGACATAGCCGCCTCGTAGGCCGCCTGATCCGCCGCGTTCTGCTCCGCCTCCCTGGTGGAGATGGTGTTGTACTCGGCGAACAGCTTCGTCAGGAAGTCATTGGGGCTGGTGGGGGTCAGAGCGGGGATTTTGTGGACGCCGGTAATTCCCCGGGTACCCTTGGCAAAGTACCGCTCGCAGTTGGAGAAGCCGATAGTGCGGTCCTTGCCGTACATCTCCACGAAACCGCCCAGGTCCATGGGCTCCCAGACGTTGTTCTTGGTCTGGCCCTCGACCTTGATACGGAGGCGGGTGTTGTCGCCGTCCTTTTCCTCGGTGGCGTGGAACACGATGACGATGTTCTTCTGGAGCTCGTAGAAGCAGAAGTCCATCAGGCGGACAAATTCCTTGCCCACGAAGCCATAGCCCTTGAGGGACAGGGAGCCGTCCCGCTGGCCGTACTTGGGATCCTTCTTGATGGCCCACAGCGACATGAGGGAGATCAGCTTCCCGCCGGTGTCGAACACCAGTGTGTCGAAGTCCTGGACGTTGATGGGGGTCAGGTCCTCCAGAATCTCGTCGTAGCTCCGGGGCTGGATGTAGGCCTTGCGGTACCGCGGCTCAATGCGGTCGATGCCGAAGTCCACGTCGATGTGCAGCGGGTTCGGCGCGGACAGCGCCAAGGTGGACTTGCCGATGCCGGGGTAGCCGGCAATCAGCATACGGATTTTTTTCTCGCCGTCGCGGATGTCATTGGGGTTTCTAATCATGGTGATAGCTCCTTTCAGTTATTCAGCAGCTCGCGCCGCAGAGTGATGGTTTCGTGGCAACGATAGCCGAAGTTACCCGCTGGCCCATACATAGTGGTTCGCTTGAAGTTTTCCTCCGTATAAACGGTGCAGCAGTTCAGCAACGGCTCAATCTTATTTGGGTGATACACTTGGAACACGGAGCAGGCAGATTCAAAGTCCGGTGCTTCCACTTCTGTCCATCCACCATAGAACGGGTGGCCTTCGCTGCCGTAGGTGAAATAAAATTTAGGCATTTATATCTCCTTGTAATGGCCTTTTCGGGAGAAACATCCAATGACTGACCTCGTTATCTTCATACCAGTGATGCCCGTCCCACCATTTTCCATTGGGCAACTTGACTCCAATCCTTTGAGGACAATCCCCAATTTTCAATAAAAACAGAACATCTTGGTTTTCTGGTGGTGGACTGCTGGCACAAATCCAACTCTGCGGAGTTTTAATACACCGCAACACCATATCGGAAAGCCAGTCTTGTACCGTAGCACACCCACACGCCTGGATTAGCGGTTGCAACGCCTTGTAGTCCTCGTTTTCAAGGCGGCAGGAGATACGACAGGTAAGACGGTGCTGGCCGTGTCGTGTCCTCTTAGGCGGCTCTAAACGCTCAGGAGCGAACCGCTCATAGAGGGCTGCCATGGCATCAGGCCGGATGGTCACGCCGTAGGTTTCTCCGTTCTCGCACTTACTTTGAACGGTTTTGTCATACTTGGGATACCACCATCCAGGGGGATATGTGGGACAGCATTGCCAATACCCAGCTGGGGGACGCGGCCTATTCCGATAAGCTGATGAACGCCAACTTGCAGTACCGGGAGTATTACACGTTCCCCGCCGGGATTGTCCTGGTGCTGCCGGACATCCCCGAGCGCACCAGCGACACGCTGCCCCCCTGGAAGCAGGTAAAATAGAACCGCCCCGGAGAACCGGGGCGGCGGTTGTCAGGAGAGCTGCTGCGCGAGGGCGTCTTGCAGGACTTTGGAGCAGTTGATACCCTTTCGCTCGGCCATGTTCGCCATCCATGCCGGGATAGACACGTTCTTCCGCACAGCGCGGGTATCGGTCTGCGCCCGGTACGCGATGGTGTCAACGCTAATCAGGGTGAGCACGTCCGCCGCAGCATGGGGAATGTTCTTCTGCGTAGTAGCCGGAGGGATGGGGATGCCCTGGTCCTCCCACACCACCAGACACCCGCTGAGGGCGTCGGTGATTTGGGCCACGGCGTCCTCAATATCTTTCCCCGTGGTGACGCAGCCGGTGATATCCGGGACGCGGACATAGCATTTCCCATCTTCGGGAGTGATAACGGCGGTAAAGGTGTAGCGCATGATTTAGCCTCCTTTTGATTCAGGGGAGCGGAGGGTCATTTCTGACCCTTCCGCTTTCCTGTTTTCTTCTGGTCAATCTTTGCTTCTTTGAGGATGTACCGCTTATCGTCCTCGTCGAAGTCATGCCGCTTGACCGGGATCGTGATTCTTTTTTGCGGGTGGAAGTAAACATCGTGGTTACTGCCGTGTCTCGCAAGTATGAAGCCGTCGCCTTCGAGGATGTTGACCGTTTCTTTTCGTGGGTTCATATCGTTCCCTCCTGACAATCTTATTATACACAACATTACACAATTTGTCAAGAAGAAATTACACAATTTTGTGTAAAAACTTTTGAGGGGAGGACGGTGCGTGAGTAATCAAAATCTGGCCCGCCGTACTGCTGCGGAAGTTGCGTTCGGCGGGACGGATATTACCAAGTCCATGCGGCCTTATCTCAAATCCATCACTTACACGGACAATGAGGCGGATAAGGCAGACGATTTGCAGATCCAGCTCCATGACCGGGATTCCATTTGGATGGAGAAATGGTTGGTGGAGGCAATCAAGGCCGCTTCTGCTGCAAAGCTGAAAATGGACGCGGTATTTGTCCGGGAGAACTGGCATAGCGACGGCAAAGATATTGTTCTCCCCTGCGGGCAATTCGAGCTGGATAATGTGGTGCTCTCTGGCCCGCCGGCCACCATCACCATCAAGGGGACGTCGCTGCCGTTCAGCGCCCCGGTACGCCAGACCAAGAAGAACAACGATTGGGAGAACATCACCCTCTCGGCAATCGCCCAGGAGCTGGCCGGCGCCAACGGCATGAGCTGTATGTATGAATCCGCCTATGACCCGTTCTATAAGCGAGTGGAGCAGAGGCAAGCCAGCGACATCGAATTTCTCTCCCGCCTGAGCCATGACGCGGGGATCAGCCTCAAGGCCACCGACAGCATCATCGTCCTGTTCGACCAGGCTACCTATGAGGCCAAGCCCCCGGTCATCACCATCCAGAAGGGAAAGGCTGGCGGGTACACCAAGTATAAGCTGGATGTGGGTGCAGCCGATTCGCAGTATTCCTCTTGCCGCGTCAGCTATGTTGACCCGGAATCGGGGAAGTGTATCGAGGCCACCGCCAAAATCGAGGACTACAACGCCAACTCGAAGAACAACCAGCAGTTGGAGGTCACGGCCAAGGTGTCCAATAAGGACGAGGCCAAGACGCTGGCGGAGAAACACCTGCGGCTGCACAACAAATATTCCAAGTCCGCTACATTCACGTTTCCGGGCAATCCCGCCCTGGTTGCCGGCGTTACCGTTGAGCTGAAAGGCTGGGGCGCATTTGATGGGAAGTACATCATCACCCAGGCGGTGCATACGGTCGGCAGCTCCGGCTATACCACACAAATCAAACTGCGGCGGGTGTTGGAGGGCTACTGATGGAAATTGAAAAAATCCTGAAGAATCTGGTGCGCATTGGGACTGTCACGGTGACAGACCCCGACAAGCGCGTGGCCAGGGTGAAATTTGAGGACACGGGGCGGCCCTCCGGCTGGCTCTATGTTCTGGCCAACCGGTCTTATGTCCCGGACTATGATGTGCCGCAGCGGACGGAGTTTGAAGCGGGCGGCAGCGGGGACCCGGCTTTTGCCAGCCACAAGCACGACCTGATCATCAAGCCGTGGATGCCAAAGGTGAACGCGGTTGTCCTGACGGTCTATCTCCCGGTACTGGATGGGGACGGCTTCATCCTGGGGGAGGTAGGGGCGCTGGGCAAGCTCAAACAATGGACAGACCAATGACGGAAAGGAGGGGGCTGTATGGCCATCATCGGTTGCCTGGGGGACGTTATCTTTACGGTTTCCAGGGACGTCGTGCGGACGCTGGACAATATGACCTGGGGAGGTTCCGCCCGGTATGCCGTCCATGAGCGGCATCTGACCCACGCTCTCACCGAGTACACCGGGCTTGACCCGGACACAATCACCTTCGACATTCTGTTCTCTGCAGAGCTGGGCGTGGATCCAATCGCCGAGGTCGTGAAGCTCTGGAATATTGAGCGCAGCGGTCTGGCGGTTCCGCTGACCGTTGGCACCAAGGGCTACGGGAAATACCGCTGGAATATCGTCAAGCACGTCATGAAGATGAAAACCTTTTATGCGAACGGTGACGTACACACGGCCCCAGTGTCCGTTAGTCTGCAAGAGTACCTGGGAGGTTGACGCTATGAGTTTTACAGTATCGGCAACAGACCTGGGCATTTGAGCTTCAACGAGCAGGAAACCGTCCATTCTGTCCTCCAGAATATCGCGGTTAGGCAATCTTCTTTTGTCCATCCATCCCCATTGCTGGTGAGCAGCACCCTCGGAGACAGATGGAAATATTCGCTCGTGCGTTGCGGCTTTTGCGTAATACCGAACAGCCTGCCGGTAATGTGGTAATACTCCACGGGGACAGGAGCAGAACCAGGAACAATACAGGCGCAAAGTCTGAAACTACCGTCATATTCATAGCGGATACCCTTTTCTCGGAAGAATCGAATCATGTTGTCAGAGGCGCTGCCGGTTGTCCATTCAAACGTGTATTTGTGCTCCATTCCGCTGTCCTTTCTACCCTCGTAACCTCCGGGGCGGGCCGTATGTGTTCAGTCGTAGAAGGGCCGAAGTTTGCCACCCCAGACCTCCCACTGCCATGCGCCGCGCCCCGCATTAAAGCGGATATAGTGGTAATCAGTGGCGCAGTAGACCGGGCGGCGGTCAATCTTCCGGCCGCTGGCGCGGCAGCGATTGTGACGGTTGATCTCCTGCTCGTCGATTTCATGCAGGATTGTAACCTGGCTGCGGTCAAAACCGAACTCCCGGCAAACCCAATCCAGGGCCTCATCATCGGTCATGTAGCGGGCGGACCCACTATCGACGCACTTTGCCAGCTCCGCATATTCAGCCTGGGTGATGTTCTGCGTGAACTCGTAGGGCTTCCATTCCAGCTCTCGGTCAAGCTCGGATTGGAAGAAAGCCAGCCGCCGCTCATACTCCGCGCTGCTCTGCTGGAAGGTCTTGTCCATGTCCAGGATTTTGCCGTTCAGCCGGTCAATCTCGGCGGCGCGGGCCTGATAGATTTTCTTTTCGCCGTCACCATCGACAAAAGCCTTGCAGAAAGCGTCTTTGTCACCCTTGAAGTTGCAATAGGCCTCTTCGATTTTGGCGTACTCGGCGGGCATCGGCTCAAAGCCGGTGCGCTCCACAAATTCGGACAACATCATTTTTGCGTTCCTCCTTGAATTTTTCTGTCTATTCTGGTATGCTGGAGGAGCCGGGTTCTCCCGGCGCCTCCGTGGTGAGGCGGGGCGGTGGTTTACCTTAGCCGGGGCCACCGCCCCTTTTCTGCTTACCGGGGAATCCTGGCAATCGCCCAATCTTTGAGCGGCATGGGATCCCCCTTCATGTCCCGAACTGCCTCGTCCATGCCGCAGGCGTCGCAGATGTAGACATCGGCGTGGCGGCTTAGGGCATTGGTGGTCAACCGCTCCTTGACGGTCAGACGCCCGCAGCGGGGGCAGATATGCGTCCCGTCGGCCTGTACCTTGGCGAACTCGTCCACAGCCCGCTTTGCCGTGGCGGTGGCGGTCACGTCCTGGGAAAACTGCTCGTAGTCCATGTTCATTCTCCTTTCCTGGCCTCGGCCGCAGCTGCCAGCAGCGGCGCGGGGTCAAATCCAAAGTCCTTGTAGCCCTCCATGATGGTGTTGAGGTACTGCTTCGCCGGGGGGGTAATTGCGTGGCCGGGGGTCATGATGTAAGCCATCCCCTTTACCTTCTTCCCTCGTACTTGCAGCGTGAACACCTGCTTGACGTACAACCTGGGGAAGCCCTCGTACCAATCCAGGGCATCCTCGTCCGAGGGGCTGATGGACCAGATACCAACGGGGACGCTGGCCCCGTCGCAGGGCTCGATGTTGGCAACACCCGAGCGACTGTTTCCCCGGAACACCAGCTTATAGCCGTCGATGGTGGAGCGACCAATGGTAAGCGCGTCCGGGCAGCGACGGAGCATCTGATCAACGTCCAGGTTGCTCCCGTAGGCAACATAATATTTCCGCTTCATAAATTCCTCCGTTCTCCCCGTATGGCCGGTAGGTCAGCCGGTTTGTTGTTAAGCTACCTCGGCCTCCGGCTGGGCCTGGGGGCGAAAGGGGGCGGTCAAGTGCTGGCGGCAGGTCTTGAACTCTGCCCCGCCCAGGCCCAGGCGCTTCACCAGGACATTGGTCATCAGCGTGGCCTTCTGCTCGGCGGTGTAGCCTGCGCAGCCCTTGAAGTAGAGCCGGGTGTCCTGGCAGTCAATGGCCCAGGCGCTCATAGCCAAGCAGAACTGGACGTAGGCCTTAATCTTGCCGGCGTGGGTGGTGCCGTTGAACAGCCGGAACTCAACCGTCCCCTTGGTGAAGAAAGCGTGGAGGTTGACACCATGGTACCGGCTGGAGTTGTAGTGCTCATGGTTGATGCCGCCGGTGTAGCCGTCGTTGGCGGCGCTGTACCAGATGCGCTCGATGCTGCTCTTGGTTTTCTCACTGTCGTTCTGCATGGCTTTCAACAGACCGGCGTTCATCTTCTTGCACCAGCGGTTGGCGCGGTTGCCAATCTCCAGGGCCTCGTAGAACAAATCCTGGCGGCCAATGGCGAAGTTCATCAGGCGGGTGAGGCTGGCGGGGGTGTGATTCTTGCCGTCCACATGGACGTGGATGCCGCAAGAACTGTTGGCGATTGCCCCGGCCTCGCGGAGAGCGCGGACGACGTTCTGCAGGTCCTCCATATCCTCGTACTGGAGGACGGGGGTCACGACCTCGCAGGAGTACGCGGTGCCAGCGGAGACGCGGCCGTGGCTGCTGCTCTTGCGCTCGGTGGTGATGCTGGCGTCGGACATGGCTTTCCAGGTACGGCCCTTCCGGTCGGTGGCGCCGTAGGTCTTGTAGTAGGTGCCGAGGTAGCGGGCCTGGGTACCGAAGTAAGTGGCGATGACGTTGGCGGCCTGCTCGCGGGTGATGCCTGTCAGCTCAATCTCCACACCGAAGTTCTGTTTCTTCATCATGTCGTACATTTTCGTGACCTCCGTTTTTGTTATCGTGTTCGCGGTTGCTTGTTTCGTGTTTGTGAGCATACTATACACCCGTCCACTCGACCTGTCAACCCTTTTTTTCGTTTTTTTATAAAAAAGTTTTGACAAAGCGAAACTAATGTGATATGGTATTCTCGAAAGGGGTGAGCGCATGGTCTCTTACAAACCGCTCTGGCACACTCTGATTGACCGGGGCATGAAAAAGATGGAGCTCGTGGAGCGCGTCGGAATGAGCCGGGCCACGTTGAGCAAACTGAACAATGATAACTATGTCGCGCTGGAAGTCCTGGATCGGATATGCAAGGAGTTGGACTGTCCTATTGAAGCCGTGGTGGAGATAAAAAAAGACCCGGACGAATAATCGTCCGGGTTTGTGGAGCATGGCTTATTCCTTGGGCGGCTGCTCATGCAGGGGAGCGCCACTGCGCGACTTCACGGGGGTGTCCTCGTCTGGATGATAGACAAGGAGATCTGTCAGATCGCAGTCCAGCGCCTTGCATATCAGCTCGAAGTGCCGGAGGTTGATGCGATCCGTCAGCTCATTGTAGTAGTCGCATATTGTGGAGGCCCTTATCCCTGTCTTTCGGGCTAAGTCCGCTTGCGACCACCTACGCTTGCCAAGCTCGGTGGACAGTAAAATCCTAATCATAGCCGTGTTCTCCTTTACGGTAGAATATAACAATGATTTTAGGATTTCGCATGAGATTGCGAGTAAAACAATTTTTTCGCGATATTATCACGAAAACCGTTATTTCAGATTGCAGAAAAAGGCCGCTGTCTTGGGTTTTCCCCAGGACAGCGGCCTTTTTTCATTTGTCCATGGCAGAGGCCAGAGGACACACCAGAACGAACAGATTCCCGGTCACATAGATGATCGGCCCCTGGGTTCGTCTGGCGCACTTTTGGTGGAACCGAACCCGAAGCGCTCGAACGTTTTTTCCGTTTCCGGTCTTTCACGACAACGCAATCAATATCGCCCCAAGTGATTTCCTTCTTGTCGTCCCCGTACCACGCTGTCAAAACCACTCTGTCATCATAGACGAAAATCTTGTCCACAAAATAGTCCAGCAGATAGTCTCTCACCGCCGGGTCGTTGAGGTCGGCGTTCTTGTACTCGTCGAAAAAGTGTTGGATACTGATTTCATTCTTTGTCACAGCCCGCTTGATTTCTTCCGCCTCGATAGCCTCCGTCAGCGCCTTTTTCTTGCTCTCCAACTCCAACAGGCGCGTCTGCGTTGTCTCGGAGAAAATACCCTGCTCTATCGCCCGTACAAGGTTATTCAGGGCCTTTTCAGCCTCCACCCGCTCCGCTTTCAGCCCCTCGATATAGCCCTTGTCCTCGTGCTCCCTCTGATAGTATGCCGCCACGTCAACGGCGAGACAAGCCAACAGTTCCGTATCTTTCAGACATTGGGACAACATGAAACAGGCGATAGCCTCAATTTTGTCCTTTTTCACATACTTTAAGGAGCACTTTTTCTTTCTCGCCGCACCACAGGCATAGTAATAGTACGTTGCCCCTCCATGGCCTGATGTGCCAGAACAGCCTTGCATGGGCGTTCCACACTTCCCGCAGTAGAGTTTGCCTGTCAGCCAAAAGCGCGGGGCCTCCTCCGGGGTCAAGCCGTTCGCCCGCTGGCCGCCCTGCCGTTTGTTCAAAATCAGCCGCTTTTGCGCCGCCTCGAATACTTCCTTGGAGACGATAGCGGGCATACCGTCAGGCGTGACAATGTCGCCGTAGCGGTATTCTCCGATATAGGCGCGGTTGTTCAGGATACTTGCAAGAGAGTTGACCGTGAAGGGCTTTCCCCGTACCGTGGTAACGCCCAGACTGTTTAACTCCTTGGCAATGTCCACCATGGGCTTCCCGGCGGCGTAGTCCTCGAAAATCTTCTGCACAAAGGGGGCCGTCACGGGGTCGATGACATAGCGCTGTCTGTCCTTGCCGAACTCTGGTGCGGGCTCCGCCGTATAGCCCAAGGTCTTGTGGCCGTTGTAAAGGCAATTCTGCGCGTTGTAGAGGTGTCCACGCTTGATGTTCGTCCGCAACTGACGGGAGTAGTATTCGGCCATGGATTCCAGAACACCCTCCATCAGCGCCGATTCCGGCGCGTCCCCGGCAATCGGTTCCGCAATGTAGTGAATGACACACCCAGCGTCCCGGATGTACTTTTTTGCGATTGCTAAATCATACCTGTCACGCCCCAGCCGGTCAGTTTTCCAGATGATAAGCGCACCAGGCTTTATCTTGCCTATCTCGGACAGCATAAGCTGAAATCCCGGCCGCTGGTCGGTGGTGCCGCTGATGGCCTCGTCTTTGTACTCCTTAATGATTTGCAGGCCGTGACCTGCGGCGTATTTCTGCGCGGCGTCCCTCTGCTGTTGGATGGAAGCGTCAGACTGCGCATGGGAAGAAAAACGGTAATAAGCGATTGCAAAATCGTTATTATTGGGAACAAATTTCTTTGCCATTTTGACCTCCTTCCTGGAAAAATGCGGATTTCTTTTTCGTCTATTTTAGCACATATCCGCCCCATCATCAAGGCTGAAGCAACATATCACGCAATTCCTATGGCCCGCAGGCCATCAAAGCGACGGCAATTCCCACGGGGGCCAGCTATCAGGGCTTGCCAGCCTATCGGTGGGGAATTGCCATGGAGCGGAACCAACCTTATTCCCCGCCTTGCTCCCAGCCGCCGACAACCGCCCAATCGCCAGCCGTGGCGGGCCACCCAGCCGCCGACACCACATCACGCCACTTTGTCAACAACAAAAATCCCCCGCTCCGTAGAGCGGGGGACAAAGGCAAGTTTAGAGCAACCCTAAATCAGTCAAGGCTTGCACAGGGTATGTTATGCTCCAGGGTTCGTATGTATATATTGTAGTCTCGTCTCCCTCATAGTTCAGTGCATAATAAGAAAATCCAATAACTTGTGCGGTGTCCCATTTCATATCGAAATAGGGGTATTGTCTAGTATTCTCGTCAGATATTTCCTCAAATTCACACCACATTGCTGCCGTGTAGACAAAATCCTCAGATTGCCAAATATATTGTATGATGTCGGGAATGTTTTCAGAAAACGCAGCCGTAGGAGTTCCTAAAATATTGATAAGGTCATCTAATGTTGCTATGGATTTTCCATCTAATGTAATTTTCCCATTTGGTTCAACATATTGGACTACGTGCATATTTCCTGTGGTAAAATGAATTATTGGGCAATCCACCTTGAATTTTTCCGTATCAGTAAGATTGGCTACCGAAATATTTGTGCCTGCAATACTAAAAGAATCTGTTTCTCCAGGCGCAAGGGTTTTTTCCATTCCATTATATTTAGCCGCATTTTCCTCAGTGAAAGAAATTTGGTAATTGAAAGGTTCTGAATTTTGTCCCAAGGTGATTAACATGGAGCCAAGGTAGTCGTTACTAATATGCTCTGTTAGTTCCACAAACATTTCGTGCGGGACATTTGCTATTTTTTCTCCGGAAATTACTGTAGAATTGATATAGCTGTCACCATTGTTGGCTACCGACAGGTGATGTACCCCATCATACAGATAAAATTCGCCTTCGGGGAGCGCACCCGCATTATTCTGCGGCTCATTTGTAGGCGTGTCTGCTGGCTCGCTGGGCTGGGTGTTGTCTACGGGATTGCTGTCTGGCTGGTTTTGCTCCCCCTGTGTGACCAGGGGCGTGTTGGGTTGGTCTGTGTTCTTGCCGCCACAAGCGGCGAGGGTCAGTATCATGGCAAGGGCCATGACAAGTGCGGTGATTCGTTTCACTGTTGATTTCCTTCTTTCATGTTAATCTCAATGGTACTCGCCGCCGGGGGTGGTACTTCCTTCCCGGCCCCCGTTGGCTTTCCCATCGAGACAACAAAAGCGGCGCAGGGTTAGTAAGCCCTACACCGCTGAAGCTACGCACACACCTACGGATTCCCTCTTGTAAAATCCAAGGGGAACTGATAAAATAGGTTTTGGGCGCAGTTAAATCTGCTGTGTGGGACCTGGCTTAAGGGGCCTCCTGCATAGGGGCGTGGAGTGGTGGCACACTCTACGCCCTGCCTTTATGCTTCTGTTATCTCGTCACAATTATAACCTACTATCTGGGATATTGCAAGCAGAAATCCGACAATTTTTGCTAGCGTCGCTGTGAGGAAAAGTTCTTGCGGCGGCGCCTTTGTGCGCTTAGGGCGGTTTATAGGCTGGTGTCAATGGTGCAAATAAGGTCATACGTTCACCCCCTTTGTGATATTTGGGCCGCTCCGCGCGGGCACATTTTTCTTTTTGCGGAGTTACCCTCACAAACCGAACCGGGCCCGTAGGGCCTAATCGGCACATGTTCCGAACTGCGGCTGTGTACCGAACAGAGGTGATGGGACAGGGCGGCGAATATGTTACCAGTGGCCGAAGGCCACTATGCGGCGTCAGGGACGCCGCGAAACGCCTGCCTGTGAGGTTTATCCGAACAGGCGGCGCGCTTTTTGGGGCACCCTTGACCGCTCCGTGGAGCGGTCAAGGGCAAGCCCGCGCAGCGGGCGCTGTAAGGGCCCCACGGACGCGTAGCGTCCGTGGGGTGGGGTCACACCGCAAGGGTGAGCCCAGCGGCCCCGGCTATGCCGGGCACATACAGGGTATGTGTCGCCGCCCCTTATGCCCTTTTCTTTGCTGCATGAAATTTTTACTCATGCAGCGGCTGACGTGCCCTATTTGCCGCATTAGCGGCTGTACAGGCGGCGAAATGAATTTCCACAAATGGGTCATGCAAAGCGCCATTTTTTGTGGAAATAATTCCACACTGTGGATTTCGCCGCCGTTTGGCCGCTTGGGAAGCTGTCTGAATTTCCACATTGTTTGGAACGTAGTGACACACGATGGGAAATTCAACAGCGGCGGTTTCGGGCACGTCAGTTTTGACGCAGTTGTTCCCTTTTCCGCCACAGCGGGGGGACGTTTCTCTTTCCAGCTTCCGCCCGGTAGGGGCCCCTCTTAGGGGGATAACCGGGCGGCGTCCGCGTAGCGGACGGCTGGGCCAAAATAGAAAAAGTCTGGGATGGCGAACCATCCCAGACTATTTTTTCAGCGGCCATACACCGCTGTCCGATACACAAGCGCGAACACGTTCTTGGCTATCAGAACCTCAAAGTTCGCCACTTGTGATTTTGGTGGACCTGAAGGGGATCGAACCCTCGAACCTCACGGATGCGAACCGTGCGCTCTCCCAGCTGAGCTACAGGCCCAAATCGGCACTTTTCATGCGAAAAAAGTTGCGAATTTTGGATTTCTTAAATATTCGATTTTCAGGGGAAAGTCCAACAAATCGGACTGGAAAATGGGGAACGGAAAACCGGGGCGGATGTGTCTCACTATGGATGCGAATGTAATGCGCTCCCAGCTGCGCTACAGGCCCAGATATCCAGCTGATATTGAAACAGCTTCTATATTATATCAGTTTTTTTAAAAATGTAAAGAGGCTTTTTTATCTTTTTTCCAATCCACAATCATTTGCCCAAACTGCATTGACACAGCGGTGGTTTTCCACTAAAATAAAATTCCCAATTCTTTTTTGTGCTCCCACTTCCCGCAGTACAGAGCCATAGAAAAAATTTCAGGCGAGAAATGCAGAGGCAAATTGTGAGAAATAGAGAAATTGGGAGAGAAGGAGGATTCATAATGGATCTGAGAGAGAGAAAGCCGGCGCAAAATGCAGCCGCTCTGCTGCCCATTCTGGTATTCCTGGCCCTGTATCTGGGTATGGGCCTGATTTTTGAATACGGTCTGGGCGTGGAGATGGCGTTTTACAGCATTCCCATCGTGGTGGTGTTCATGGTGGCTCTGCTGGTGGCCTGTCTGCAAAACCGCAGCCTGAAGTTTGATGACAAGCTGGCAGTTATGGCCCAGGGCGTTGGGGACAAGAACATCATGACGATGATTCTGATTTTCCTGGTGGCCGGCGTGTTTGTGGGCGTTACCGGGCGCAGCAGCGCCGAGGCGGTGGCCTACTTCCTGCTGTCGGTCACTCCGGCCTGGACTTCGGCGGCGGTGCTGTTTGTGGCCT
Organism: uncultured bacterium; assembly: GCA_949840775.1. Classification (GTDB taxonomy): domain Bacteria; phylum Bacillota; class Clostridia; order Oscillospirales; family Oscillospiraceae; genus Lawsonibacter. The sequence continues at coordinate 18,445 of CATKXO010000017.1, forward strand.
CCTGCTTTGTGTCCACCGCAATGGGCACGTCGGTGGGCACCATCACCCTCATCACCCCCATCGCCGCAGCGGTGTCCAATGTGTCCGGCTTTTCCATGGCCCTGTGTGTGGGCTCCGTCATGGGCGGGGCCATGTTTGGGGACAACCTGTCCTTTATTTCCGACACTACCATCGCGGCCTGCAATACCCAGGGCTGTGATATGCGGGACAAATTCCGGGCCAACTTTAAGATTGCCCTCCCTGCCGCTCTGGCTACCCTGGCGGTCATTCTGGTCCGGTCCCTCAATGCGGGGGTGGGGCAGATTGATATTCCTGACTACAATCTGCTGCTGCTCATCCCCTATGTGCTGGTGCTGATTGGCGGTATCGCCGGGCTAAACGTGTTTGTGGTGCTTATTGTGGGTATCCTGGCCGGTGCGGCCATCGTACTGCCTACCGGAACGGTGGATTTTATGGGCCTGCTGAGTGGCACAGGATCGGGCGCCGCCGGGATGTTTGAGACCATTATGGTCACGATTCTGGTGTCCGCCATGTGCGCCCTGATCCGGGAGTATGGCGGATTTGAGGCTCTGCTGGCCTTTATCCGCCGGGTGTTCAAGGGCCGGGTGGGCGGCCGGCTGGGCGTGGGCCTGCTGGTGGGGGCCATGGACATTGCCACCGCCAACAACACCGTGGCTATTGTCATGGCCGGTCCCATCGCCAAGGAGATCAGCGAGGAGTACGGCATCACCCCCAAGGAGTCCGCCTCCCTGCTGGATACCTTCTCCTGCATCTTCCAGGGGGTCATCCCCTATGGCGCCCAGATGCTGGTGGCGATTTCCGCCTCCGGCGGCGCAGTATCTGCGTTCCAGATTATGCCCTGCCTGTACTACCCCTATCTGCTGGCTGTGGCCTCCGTGATCTATATCCTGGTGGGAGCAGGGAAGAAAAAATAAAGCAGCGCACTGCCCCCGCCTTAGGGCGGGGGCAAAAAATTTTTCAGAAAAAAAGGAAATGCGGAGGATTTTTCGTATAAGTAATCAAGTGACTGATTGCACACAAGGGGGAGTCTACCTATGACGCTGCGGGAACAGCTCCAGGAGCAGGAGGCCGCCCTGTCGCCCCTGGCCTGCAAGTCATCCCAGAGCCGGGGCCGGGCGAGGCCGGAGGAGGAGTGCGCCATCCGTACCCCCTTCCAGCGGGATACCGACCGGATTGTCTACTCCAAAGCATTTCGCCGGCTGAAGCACAAGACCCAGGTGTTCCTCCAGCCCGAGGGGGACCACTACCGCACCCGGATGACCCACACTCTGGAGGTCTCCCGCATTGCCCGCACCATGGCCCGGGCCCTGTTTCTTAACGAGGACCTTACCGAGGCCATCGCCCTGGGTCACGACCTGGGCCATACTCCCTTTGGCCACGCCGGGGAGCGGCTGCTGGACGAAGTCATGCCGGGCGGCTTTGCCCACTACAGGCAGTCTGTCCGGGTGGTGGAGCGGCTGGAGAAGGGGGGCGAGGGGCTGAACCTCACCTGGGAGGTGCGCAACGGTATCGTTTGCCACACCAAGGGGCCGCCTGCCGCCACTCTGGAGGGGCAGCTGGTTCGCCTGGCCGACCATATTGCCTACATCAACCACGATATTGAGGACGCCCTGCGGGGCGGGATTATCTACCCTATGGACATCCCCCTGGAAATTTCCGCCCTGCTGGGCTTTACCCACAGCGCCCGGGTAAACGCCCTGGTCACCGATGCCGTTCAGGCCAGCCGGGGGCAGGCGGAGATCAAACAGTCCCCGGCGGTAGGGGAGGCCATGCTGGCACTGAAGCACTTCATGTTTGCCAGCGTGTATACCAACCCCGTCGCCAAGGGGGAGGAGGGGAAGGCCCAGGACATGCTGCGCCAGCTGTTTGAATACTATCAGAAGTACCCGGACAAGCTGCCCTCCGACTTTCAGGCCATCCGGGCGGAGGAGGGGACGGACCGGGCGGTGTGCGACTATATCGCCGGCATGACTGACCCCTTCGCCGTGGAGACCTTTAAGGAGCTGTTTCTCCCGAAGGGGTGGACGGTGCTGTGATTTGGGATAATTTTTCCACAAAAGGGATACAAATAGGAGGGAAAACCGTTGCCTTTGCCTGACGGATTTTTGGACGAGCTGCTTGCCCGTACAGACCTTGTGGACCTGGTATCCGAGTCGGTGCGGCTGACGAAAAAGGGGAACAGCTGGTGGGGCTGCTGTCCCTTCCACGGGGAGAAGACCCCCTCGTTCCATGTGCTGCCCGACCGGCAGATCTATAAGTGCTTCGGCTGCGGCAAGGGGGGCGGCGCCATCCGGTATGTGATGGAGCTGGAGAATCTGCCCTTCCGGGACGCGGTGGCGGTTCTGGCCAAGCGGGCGGGAATGCCGATGCCCGAGTTTAAGGGGTCTGCGCCGGGGGCCAGGGAGCGCCGGGAGAAGATTCTGGAGATCAACCGGCAGGCCGCCCGGGCCTTCCACCGCTGGCTCAACGGCCCGAAGGGGGCGGAGGGCTTGGCCTACCTCCAGGGGCGGGGCTTGTCCAAAGCCACCCGGACCAACTTTGGCCTGGGCTTTGCCCCCGACAGCTGGGACGGCCTGATTACGGAGCTGTCCGGCCTGGGTTATGACAAGCGGGACCTGCTGGACGCGGGCCTGGCTGTGAGCAGCAAGGACGGCCGCATCTACGACCGCTTCCGGAACCGGGTGATCTTCCCGATTATCGACGTGCGGGGTGACGTGATCGGCTTTGGCGGCCGGGTGATGGACAGCTCCACCCCCAAGTATCTCAACTCTCCGGACACCCCGGTGTACAACAAGAGCCGCAACGTCTTTGCCCTGAACCGGGCCAAGACCTCCAAGACCGGGCGGGTCATCCTGACGGAGGGGTATATGGACACCATCGCCCTCCATCAGGCGGGCTTTGACAATGCGGTGGCGTCTCTGGGCACCGCCCTGACGGAGGAACACGGCCAGCTGCTGGCCCGGTACTTTAAAGAGGCTGTCATCGCCTACGACGGCGACGGGGCAGGGGTGGCCGCCGCCCAGCGGGCCATCCCCCTGCTGGAGAAGGCGGGCCTGAAGGTGAAGGTCCTGCGGATGCAGGGTGCCAAGGACCCGGACGAGTTTATCAAAGCCTACGGCCGGGAGGCCTTTGCCCGGTTGTTGGACCAGAGCGAGGACCGGGTGGACTACCGCCTGGCCCAGCTCCAAAAGAAGTACGACCTGGCCGACGACAGCCAGCGGATTGCCTTCCTCCAGGAGGCGGCGCAGCTGATTTCCACCCTGCACAGTGCGGTGGAGCGGGAAATTTACGGCGGCCACGCCGCCCAGACGGCGGGGATTACCCCGGAGGCCATGAAGCTGGAGGTGGACCGGGCCCTGAAAGGGCGTCTGCGCAAGGAGAAAAAGCGGCAGGAGCGCATGGACCTGAACCCGGTCAGCCAGGTCCAGCCCAAGGCCCGGAGCCTGCGGTATAAGAACGTCCGCTCCGCCCGGGCGGAGGAGGGGCTGGTCCGGCTGCTCCTTCTGGACCCCGGCCTGGCCGGCGCGATGGGAGATATGACAGGGGAGGAATTTTCCTCCCCGCTGCTGGGCCGGGCCTTTGACCGGCTGCGGAGCCGGGCGGAGGCGGGGCTGTCCACCCAACTGGGAGCCCTGACGGAGGATTTCTCCGGCGAGGAGATGGACCATCTGGCTCAGGTGGCCCTCCAGCCCGAATCGGTGGCCGGCAGCGACCGGAGGATTCCGGAGTACATATCCCTGATCCGCAGTGAGAGGCTGCTGCGGGGGGACGGAGGACAGTCGCCGGAGGAACTGCTGATGGCCGCACAGAAACGATTTCAACAGAAGAAAGCATATATGGAGGGTAAGAAATGAGCACGAAAAAGAAAGAGCCCGCATCCGAGATGACCCTGGAGAAGAAAGAGAAGGGGCCCGATATCCAGTCCCGCATGGAGACCGGCAAGATCGAAATCATGAAGGTGGTGGAGGGTATTCCCGGGGCGGAGAAGCTGGCCGAGCTCATCGAGCGGGGAAAAAAGAAAGGAAAGCTGTCCTCCTCTGAGCTGCTGGACGTGCTGGAGGATATGGAGCTGGGCACTGAGCAGATGGATAAGATTTACGATACTCTGGAGAACCTGGGCATTGACACGGTGGGAGAGGACTACATGCCCGAACTGGCCGACACAGCGGAGCCTCCGGCGGAAGAGATCGATGAGATCACCGAGGAAGAGATGGTAGACCCCAACTCCCTTATCGACACCTTTGGTACCGACGACCCGGTGCGCATGTATCTGAAGGAGATCGGAAAGGTGAACCTGCTCACCTCTGAGGAGGAGGTGCAGCTGGCCCAGGCCATGACCGCCGGCGCCGCCGCCCAGGAGCAGCTGGATGAGCTGACCGAATCCGGGGAGGAGCTTCCCCAGGAGCTGAGAACGGAGCTGGAAAAGACCATCAAAAAGGGGGAGAAGGCCCGCCAGCGGCTGGCTGAGGCCAACCTGCGCCTGGTAGTGTCCATCGCCAAGCGGTATGTGGGCCGGGGGATGCAGTTCCTGGACCTGATTCAGGAGGGTAACCTGGGGCTCATCAAGGCGGTGGAGAAGTTCGACTACACCAAGGGCTACAAGTTCTCCACCTACGCCACCTGGTGGATCCGCCAGGCCATCACCAGGGCCATTGCCGACCAGGCGAGGACGATCCGTATCCCGGTACACATGGTGGAAACCATCAACAAGGTAATCCGGGTGTCCCGCCAGCTGCTCCAGGAGCTGGGCCATGACCCCACCCCCGAGGAAATTGCCGAGGAGATGAACATGCCCGCCGAGCGGGTGCGGGAGATTTTGAAGATCGCCCAGGAGCCCGTCTCTCTGGAGACCCCCATCGGAGAGGAGGAGGACAGCCACCTGGGAGACTTTATCCCCGACGAGGACGCCTCCGAGCCCGCCGAGGCCGCCTCCTTTACCCTGCTGAAGGAGCAGCTGGTGGAGGTGCTGTCCACCCTCACCCCCCGGGAGGAGAAGGTGCTCAAGCTCCGCTTCGGTATTGAGGACGGCCGTACCCGCACCCTGGAGGAGGTTGGCAAGGAGTTCAACGTGACCAGAGAGCGCATCCGCCAGATCGAGGCCAAGGCCCTGCGCAAGCTGAGACACCCCTCCCGCAGTAAGAAGCTGAAGGACTTCTTGAACTAAAAGACTTCCGTAGGGGCCGGCGCCCTCGCCGGCCCGCCGTTATTTGAATAGGAACGGGCCGCCGAAGGCGGCGGCCCCTACCGATTACATATAGAAAAAAGGAGCAGATCGCCATGGCGGACGAGCAGAACAAGAATCCGGAATCTTTTGACCAGGATTCGGTGATGATTTATATTGACCCCAAGGTGCTGAACAGCCTGAACGATATGGCGGAGAAGAAGCAGGAGGACCTGAAAGCCCTCCGGGCTGCCGCCGAGGACGGCGACCTGGATGCCCAGTACCGGCTGGGCCGCAGCTACTTCTACGGCGACGACGGCGCCCCCAAGGACGGGGAGAGGGCCTTTGAGTGGTTCAGCCGGGCCGCCGAGGGGGACAGCATCGCCGCCCAATACTATCTGGGGCTGTGCTACAGCCGGGCCGTGGGCACCGAAAAGGACCTGGTCCGGGCGGCGGAGCTGTTTGCCGAGGCGGCGGAGCAGGAGTATCTCCCCGCCGTCACCGAGCTGGGGCTGTGCTATGAGCTGGGCCACGGGGTGGAGATGGACAAGGGCCGGGCGGCGGAGCTGTATCAGGAGGCCGCTGACTTGGATTATGCCCCCGCCCAGTGCAACCTGGGGTACTTCTACTACCAGGGCATCTATTTTGAGGAGAACAACGACATGGCGGCGGAGCTCTTTGCCAAGGCCGCCCAGCAGGGCTACCCCCGGGCCCAGGTGCTGATGGGGGAGTGTTTTGAGAACGGCTACGGTGTGGAGAAGGACGTGGACAAGGCCCTGGAGCTCTATCGGGCCGCCTACGACCAGCACTACCCGGACGGGGCCTGCACCCTGGGCCTGTGCTACGAGTCGGGCGTGGGGGTGGAGGAGGACAAGGCCAGGGCGGTGGAGCTGTACCGGGAGGCCGCCGGCCAGGGCTTTCCTCCGGCCATGTGCAATCTGGGCTTCTGCTACTACATCGGCATTGGCGTGGAGGAGGACCCGGACAAGGCGGCGGAGTGGTTTGCCAAGGCGGCTGAACGGGAGCACCCCCGGGCCATGTTCCTGCTGGGGGAGTGCTACGACCGGGGCTGGGGCGTGGAGCAAAATTACGACCGGGCCGTAAAGCTCTACCAGAGCGCGGCGGACAAGGAGTATGTCTCCGCCTGGTGCTCCCTGGGCCTGTGCTACGAGCTGGGCCAGGGGGTGGAGAAGGACCTGGCCAAGGCGGTGGAGCTGTACCGCCTGGCCGCCGAAAAGGGGATGCCGCGGGCCCAGTGCAATCTGGGCTTCTGCTACTACACCGGCATCGGGGTAGAGGAGGATGAGGCAGAGGCCGTCAAATGGTTTGAAAAGGCGGCGGCTGAGGGCTATCCCAGGGCCCAGCAGCTGCTGGCCGAGTGCTTTGAGAACGGCTACGGCGTGGAAAAGGATATGGACAGGGCGGTGGAGCTGTACACCAGCTCTGCCGGCGCGGGCTATCCCCCGGCCCTGTGCGCCCTGGGCCTGTGCTATGAGCTGGGTACCGGCGTGCAGGAGGACAAGGCCAGGGCGGTGGAGCTGTACCGGCAGGCCGCCGAGAAGGGAGACGCCCGGGCCCAGTGCAACCTGGGTTACTGCTACTATGTGGGCATCGGCGTGGAGGAGAACAACGAGGAGGCGGCCCGGTGGTTTGCCAAGGCCGCAGAGGAGGGCTACCCCCGGGCGATGCAGCTGCTGGGGGAGTGCTACGACCGGGGCTACGGAGTGGAGCAGGACGTGGACAGAGCCCTCCGGCTGTTCCGGGAGGCCAGCGACAAGGGGAATGTCCCCGCTATGTGCTCCCTGGGCCTGTGCTACGAGCTGGGCCGGGGCGTGGAGGAGGACAAGGCCAAGGCCAGGGAGCTGTACCTTCAGGCCGCCGAGCGGGGCTACCCCCGGGCCCAGTGCAACCTGGGATTCTTTTACTACCAGGGCATTGGCGTGGAGGAGGACAACGACGAGGCGGTGAAGTGGTTTGCCAAGGCCGCCGAGCAGGACTACCCCCGGGCCCAGCAGCTGCTGGGTGAGTGCTATGAAAACGGCTACGGCGTGGCGAAGGACCTTGCCAAGGCGGTAGAGCTGTACGGCAAAGCCCACAAGGCGGGCTATGCCCCCTCCACCTGCGCCCTGGGGGTGTGCTATGAGTACGGCGACGGGGTGGAGATGGACAAGGCCCAGGCGGTAGAGCTGTACCGCCAGGCGGCAGAGCAGAATTACCCCCGGGCCCAGTGCAATCTGGGCTACTGCTACTACCAGGGCATCGGCGTGGAGGAGGACGACAGCCAGGCCTTCCGGTGGTTTGAAAGGGCAGCCGGGCAGGACTATCCCCGGGCCATGAGCCTGCTGGCCGAGTGCTATGAGAACGGCTACGGCGTGGAGAAGGACAAGGCCAAGGCGGTGGAGTGGTATCAAAAGGCCGCTGATGTGGGCTATCCTCCCGCCCTGTGCGAGCTGGGCCTGTGCTATGAGCTGGGCGACGGGGTGGAGATGGACAAGGCCAGGGCGGTGGAGCTGTACCGCAGGGCCGCCCAGCGGGGCCACGCCCGGGCACAGTGCAATCTGGGCTTCTGCTACTACCAGGGCATCGGCGTGGAGGAGGACGACATTCAGGCCGTCCACTGGTTTGAACAGGCCTCCGTCCAGGGCTATGCCAGGGCCCAGCAGCTGCTGGGTGAGTGCTACGAAAACGGCTATGGCGTGAAGGAGGACATCCGAAAGGCGGCGGAGCTGTATGAGCAGGCCCACCGGCAGGGCTATGCCGGCGGCACCTGCTCCCTGGGGCTGTGCTATGAGCTGGGCCGGGGAGTCCCGGAGGACAAGGCCAAGGCGGTGGAGCTGTACCGCCAGGCCGCGGAGAAGGGCCTGCCGCGGGCCCAGTGCAACCTGGGGTACTGCTTCTACGAGGGCATTGGCACAGCAGTGGACTATGACCAGGCTTTCCACTGGTTCGGCAGGGCTGCGGAGAAGGGTTTCTCCCGGGCCCAATGTATGCTGGGCCTGTGCTACGAGATGGGCCGGGGGGTGGCGGAGGACAAGCTGAAGGCCACGGAGTACTACCGCCAGGCCGCCGGCAACGGCAACGTCACCGCCATGTGCAATCTGGGCTACTGCTACTACACCGGCATCGGCGTGGCGGAAGACGAACCGGAGGCAGTCCGGTGGTTCCGCCAGGCCGCCGAGCGGGGCCAGCCCCGGGCGCTCTTCCTGCTGGGAGAGTGCTATGAGGAGGGCCACGGCGTTGCGGCAGACCTGGACAAAGCCAGAGGGTACTATCAAAAGGCCGCCGACAAGGGGTATCAGAGCGCCCAGGAGGCCCTCCAGCGGCTGAGCGGCCAGCCCCGGCCCGGCGGAGCCTATACCTATGCCGCGCCCAAGCCCGCCGCGCCCGCCTCCAAGCCCAAAGCCCCTGAAAAGAAAAAGAAGGGCGGTCTGTTCGGGTTCTTCAAAAAGTGATACATAGCAAACAGGAGGCTCCCCGGCGGGGAGCCTCCTGCTGTTTATTTGGACAGGGCCTTGATGGCGGCATTGGCGGCCATCTGTTCGGCCTCCTTTTTGCTGCGGCCCGAGCCGGAGCCGATAGACTTGCCGTTGAGAGCGACCTCTACGAAGAACCGCTTGTTGTGGTCGGGACCCTCCTCGCCCACCAGGCGGTACTGGAGCACCTGGCCGCTCTCCCGCTGGACCAGCTCCTGGAGGGCTGTCTTGTGGTCCAGGGGCTTGGTCAGCCCGGCAATCTCCCGGCTGAGGATATACTTCTGGATAAATTTCCGGGCCGAGCCAATGCCGCCGTCCAGATAGATGGCGGCCAGCACAGCCTCCACCGCGTCGGCCTGGATGGAGGGCCGTTCCCGGCCGCCTCCGGAGCTCTCCCCCTTGCCCAGGCGGAGATATTCTCCCAGGCCCAGCTCGCGGGCCACTTCCACCAGGCTTTCCTCACACACCAGGGCGGCCCTGGTGCGGGTCAGGTCCCCCTCTGGAAGGTTGGGGTGGTTGCGGTACAGGTGGTCGGCCACCACCATGCCCAGGATGGAGTCACCCAAAAACTCCAGCCGCTCGTTGCTGGGCAGCCTGCCCCGGCTCTCGTTGGCCCGGGAACTGTGGGTGAGCGCATTTTCCAACAGGGAGGGGTCCTGAAAGGTGTAGCCCAGCTTTTCTTCCAACGTATTCATGTCAAACTCCTTGGAACCCTGCCTGCTGTCCGGCGGGTTCTTAAATGGTGGAACTCCGCCGGGGGCGGAGTTCCGTTTTGCTGTTCAGTCGATTTTATTTTGCAGGAACCGCACCAGGTCGCCTACGGTAGAGATGGAGGACGCCTCCTCCTCGCCCAGCTCCTCGATGCCAAATTCCTCTTCCAGGGCCATAGACAGGTCTACGATGTCTACAGAGTCGGCGTTTAAATCATCGGTAAAAGAGGTGTCCATCGTGATGGCGTCGGCGTCAACATTGAATTGCTCGGCAATCAGGGCGGCCAGCTTTTCAAAGATCATAATGTGTCGCTCCTTTTAATTTGTATCTGCGAACGGTTTCTGTCCTTATGATAGGCACATTTGCTCCGGCTGTCAATAGTTTTTTCCATTTTCAGAGCCTTAAAATTTTCAGTTTTTTTCCGCGCTGCGCTTTGCTTCCATTGCCGGAGAAGGGAAAGCGCCTGGGGCGCAAGGAATAGCAGGGCCGCCAGGTTGGGCAGGGCCATCAGGGCGTTGCACAGGTCCACCAGCTGCCAGATGGCCTGGGGGCTCCAGACTGCCCCGGCGAACGTGCACAGCAGAAAGACGGTCCGGTAGGCAGGCAGCAGCCTGTTTCCGGATAAAAACTCCAGACATTGCTGGCCGTAGTAGCTCCACCCCAGGATGGAGGAGAAGGCGAACAGCAGCAGGGACAGCATCACCGCCCCCTGCCCGAAGCTCCCCAGGACAGAGCGGAAGGCGGCGGCGGTAAGGGGGGCGCCGGTCAGCCCGCCGGGGGAACGGGGGTCCCAGACCCCGCTGGCCAGGATGGCCAGGGCGGTGACGGTGCACACCACCAGGGTCGACAGGAACACCTCGAAGACGCCCCACATGCCCTGCCGGGCGGGGTGGTCCGCCTGGGCGGCGCCGTGGGCCATGGCGGAGGTGCCCAGACCGGCCTCGTTGGTGAACACCCCTCGAGCCACCCCGTAGCGCAGGGCGGCGGATACCGTCCAGCCGGCCCCGCCTCCCGCAGCGGCGGCGGGGGAGAGGGCGCAGGAGAAGATCAGCCCCAGGGCCTGGGGCACCCGCTCCCAGTTGACCAGCAGGACGGCCGTTCCGCTGCCCAGGTAGAGCAGGGCCATGGCGGGCACCAGGGCGGAGGATACCGCCGCAATCCGCCCCAGACCGCCCACCATCACCAGCCCGGCCAGCAGGGCGATGGCAAGGCCCACGGGGAGCCGGGGTAGGCCGCAGACGGCCTCCAGCCCGGAGGCGATGGAGGAGGACTGGACCAGGTTGCCCCCCGCCAGGGTGGCGGGGATGCAGGCCAGGCAGAAGCAGGCGGCCAGCAGGGGGGAGCCCAGCCCGTCCCGGATGTAGTACATGGGCCCGCCCCGGAGCTGTCCGTCCGGGCCGGTGCGCTGGTACTTGACGGCCAGCAGCTTCTCCCCGCAGGAGGTCATCATCCCCAGCAGGGCGGACACCCACATCCAGAATACCGCTCCCGGCCCCCCCAGAGTGAGGGCGGCGGCCACCCCGGCGATGGAGCCGGTACCCATGGTGGAGGCCAGGGCGGTGGCCAGGGCCTGGAGAGGGGACAGCCCGCGGCCCTCCTGTTTGCGCCTTTGAAACAGCGACCCCGCGGTGGAGCGCCACCAGGTCCGGAAGCCGAAGAGCTGAAACCACCCGGAGCCCACGGAATATACCAGCCCCGTCACCAGAAACAGCCCCAGCAGCCAGGGGTTCCACAGGGCGTCTGCCGCCCGAGACAAAAAATCCACCGCATACCACCTCAAAACAGAATGGACCACCCCGCCGGAGGCGGGGCGGTCCTGAAAGACTGATATGCGGCAGAGGGACATTTTATTTCACCTGTCTGCTTTAAGTTACAGTGTCCGGGACAGAAACCTCCGGGTCTACTATCTGCTCAACTTCCTCTTGATCCATAAACAGCTCATGGACATAGTTGTTCTTAAACATATCCCGCATGGCGTAATACCGCTCATGGGTCCGCCAGCCCTGGTCGATGGAGCCCTCGCCCTTGCGGACGATCTTGGCGTCGGGGTAGGTCTCCTTCAGCTTCAGGTACTCGCTGTAGGGGATTCGGGTGTGCTCCATCCACAGCCGCTCCAGGTTGGGCAGATTGTAGAGGTAGGTGGCGTCGCTGACCCGGTTATAGCTGATGTTCAGGTCCTTGAGGTTGGGGGTGTACTGCAAAAAGCTCAGGTCGGTGACATAGCCCACAAAGAACTCCAGGTACTCCAGCTTGGGGGTGTACTGAATCCAGGACAGGTCCTTCACCTGGTTGTCCACCGCGATGAGGATTTTCAGATTGGGCATGTACTGGAGGAAGGACCAGTCGTGGACCCGGTTGTGTCCCAGGTCCAGGGCCACCAGGTCGGTGCAGTACCGCAGATACTGGGCGTCCTCGTCGTAGAGGAAGAAGGTCTGGGCGCAGGTCTTCATGGTGGAGAAGGCCACCACGTCGGTGCGGAAGGTCCAGTGGTGCCACACGATCTCCCAGATCATGCGGATGTCAGGGAAGGTGTCCTGAAGGGCGGCGTACTCCGCGTTGGTAAAGCCGGTTTTGCACAGGTCCACCCAGGTCAGGCAGGGGAGGACCTCGAATAGCTCATACAAATCCACCCCCAGCCCGGCCAGGTCGTGGCCGGACAGGTCCAGTGCCGCCATATCAGGGGTCACGGGCTCGCCGTCCACGTCCAGCTGCCACATCAACGACCTGCCCTGACACCGGGCGGTCACGTCCTTGATCTGTGGGACGGTGAGCCGGTAGGCGGTCAGGTCGATCTGCCCGCCCAGGTCCCCTTGGCGCTCGGCCTCGTCCAGTACCTGGGCGTAGGCCACCGGCGTCTCCGACGCGGCCACGGCGACCTCCACGTTGACCTCCTCCGGGATGTTAGAGCGGTCCAGAGTGTAGGGCGGCGGCGGGGGAGGCGGGACAGGCTCCGGTTCAGAGACAGCGGGAGCAGGGGCGCCGGCATCAGCCGGTGTTCCCGCCTGGCTTGCGGTGCAGCCGCAGAGCAGCAGTGCCGTCAGAGCGGCCAGCAAGACAAGATGAGGAATTTTTCTCATTTCTGCATCCTCCTTTTTAACTGATTATACACCAATTTCCCCGCAATTTCTACCCTGAAAGAAAAAAGGAAGCGCCCTAACGCGTATTTTATCCTGTAGGGGCCGCCCCCCCTGGGCGGCCCAAAACCAAGGGAGCCGTTGTGTTTTGGTGGGCCGCCCAGGGCGGCGGCCCCTACATGAAAATCTGCGAACAGGACAATCCCGAAAAAAGGGCCGTTCAATGAACGGCCCTTCCAATCACAGCACCTTGGACAAAAACAGCTGGGTCCGGGGATTCTGGGGATGGTCGAAGAAGGCGTGGGGCTCGTTCTGCTCCAGAATGTGGCCGCCGTCCATAAACAGCACCCGGCTTCCGACTTCACGGGCAAAACCCATCTCGTGAGTGACCACCACCATGGTCATCCCCTCCTGGGCCAGCTCCTTCATCACGTCCAGCACCTCGCCCACCATCTCCGGGTCCAGGGCGGAGGTGGGCTCGTCAAAGAGCATCACCTTGGGCTTCATGGCCAGGGCCCGGACGATGGCGATACGCTGCTTCTGGCCGCCGGACAGCTGATTGGGGTAGGCCTCCGCCTTGTCCACCAGGTCCACCCGCTTCAGCAGGGACAGGGCCAGCCCGTCGGCCTCCTCCTGGAGCATCAGGCCGGTGCGCACCGGGGCCAGGGTGATGTTCTTCCGGATGGTCATGTTGGGAAAGAGGTTAAAGTGCTGGAACACCATGCCCATCTGCTGGCGGACCTTGTCGATCTTCACCTTGGGGTCGGTAATGACGGTGCCCTCAAAGGTGATGGTGCCCGCCGTGGGGGTCTCCAGCAGGTTGAGGCAGCGCAGGAAGGTGGACTTGCCCGACCCGGAGGGGCCGATGACCACCACCTTCTCCCCGGGGGAGATGTGCTCGGAGATGTTGTCCAGCACCAGGTGGTCGCCGAAGGATTTGCTCAGTTTTTTAACGTCGATCACTTTGACGCAGCCTCCTTTCCAGCTTGCCCTGGAGCCAGGTGAACACAATCACGATGACTAAGTACATCACGGCGATGCCGATGAGGGGCGGCATGTAGTCGAAGGTGGTGCCGCCGATGGTCTTGGCGTAGTAGGCCAGCTCCGCACCGCCGATGGCCTGTACGAGAGAAGTATCCTTGAACAGGGTGATAAATTCGTTCCCCAGGGAAGGCAGGATGTTCTTGAAGGCTTGGGGGATAACGATAAAGCGCATCGTATCTAAATAGCCCAGGCCCAGGGAGCGGCCCGCCTCCGACTGCCCGGCGTCCACACTCATCAGGCCGCCCCGGACAATCTCTGCCACATAGGCTCCCGAATTGATACCCAGGCCAATGGTACCCACCATGATCATATTGCGGCTGGACTTGAAGATGACGAAGGCCCAGATCAGCAGTTGGACCATCATAGGGGTGCCCCGAAGGATCGTAGTGTAGACCTGACACAGCCCATTGAGGATACCCAAAATGGGATTGTGCTGTCCAATGCGCTGTTGGTCGTGGGCGGTGCGGATCACCGCAACGAGCACGCCCAGTACGATACCGATACACAGGGCCAGGACGGTCATTTCCAGCGTGGCGCCCAGGCCCTTGAGATAGAGCTTCCAGCGATCGCCCTCGATAAAAGCTCTGTGGAGGCGCGGGGCGAGGGATGTAAACCATTGAATCATGGCGGCCTTCCTTTCTTGATCGGAGTGTGAGAAGAAGGGCGGCCCGGTGGGGCCGCCCCTGTTCAGTTTAAATTAGTCCGCGGTGATATATTTATCCACGATCTGCTGGAAGGTACCGTCCGCTTTCAGCTCGGCCATGGCGGCGTTGATGGCGTTGAGCAGCTCGGTATTGCCCTTGCCCACGGCGATAGCGTAGTCCTCCACGGCGAACTCGGTGTCCAGAATCTTCAGGCCGGGATTCTGGGCCACATAGGACTTGGCGGGCTCGTTGTCGATAACCACAGCGTCCACCTGGCCGTTAACCAGGGCCATAACAGCCACAGCGCCGGTCTCATAGGCGGTGACGTGCTCCTCGCCGTAGCCGCCATTCTCCGGGGTGTCGGAGCAGTAGATGTAGCCGGTGGTGGCCTCCTGGCAGCCGATCATCTCAGCGTTGGCCAGGTCGTCCACAGTCTCAATGGGGGAACCCTCCTTGACGATAATCACCTGGATGCCGGTGGCGTAACTGTCGGAGAAGTCCATAACCTCCGCCCGGTCGGGGCGGACAGTGATGCCGGCCATGGCGATGTCGCTCTTGCCGGTCTGAACGGCGGTGAGGGCGGCGTCAAAGCCCATGTCGTCCACCACCAGCTCCAGGCCCAGCTTCTGGGCAATGGCGTCGGCTACCTCCACGTCGATGCCCTCGAAGTCGCCGGCGGCGGTCAGCATCTCATAGGGAGGGAAAGCGGCGTTGGTGGACATGTGCAGCTTGCCGGGCTCCACGGTGGTGAAGGAGGCGGGGGTGCTGGCGTCAGCGGAGCTGCCGCCCTGAGAGCCGGAGGCGGCGGGAGGATTGCTGGAGGCGGCAGGGGCGGAGCTGGCGCTGTTGTTCCCGCCGCCGCAGGCGGCCAGGGAAAGGGTCATGGCGGCGGCCATGGCCAGAGCAAGAATCTTTTTCATGTTAAAATCTCCTTTTCAAATGCGGAATGGGGTGGTCCGGATATCCGAACACTATGAAAAAGTATACATCCGCCGGTGTGCATAGTCAATAGGCGACTGCTCAAAATTAGAGGCTTTTCGGGCCCTGTTTTGGTCAAAACGGACACAGCAGTTAGGGTTCGGGACAGAACAGGGAAATTTTATACATTGCATAGGAATGAATATGCAAAAATCCTGCATAAAGAATGGGAGAAGTGCGGAACCAACAAGAAAGTTTTGCGTCTATTATTTTGAGAAGCGGTAACATTAAAAATTTTTTAAGATGGGACAATCCCCTTGCTTTTTTATAAAAAATTGCTATTCTAATCATTGACTGCTGCGGCGAGGCCGCGTTGGAGGAACGAGACATGAGAGCGCTGCTGTATGACGACACCTTTCCCCGGCTGGTGAAGGACTGGCGGGAGCAGCCGGGCAAGTGGCTGTCCCGGCTGGTCTTCCTGCTGGGCCCCTGGGTCTGCCTGTGGATGGTGGAGATTTTGAACGAGAATGACGTGTTCAAGGACCTGGCCCCCTGGCAGGTGCTGATGAACATGGTGTTTTACTACTTTATTTTTGTAGCGCTGCGGCTGATTCTGGGCCGGAACCGCCGGGCCGCCGCCGTTGGGACAGTGTTTTCCTTCCTCTTCGGTCTGGTGAACCACTATGTCCTGCGCTTCCGGGGCCGCATCCTCTTCCCGGCGGACATCACCGGCTGGCGCACCGCCGCCAACGTGGCGGGGGGCTTTGACTACTCTGTGGACCAGTACATCATTCAGGCGGCGGTGCTCTTTGTCTGCTACCTGTTCCTGATTTTCTTCTGTGTACCCCAGAAAAGGCGGAGCAGGATTCCCGTTTTGGGCTGTGTAGCCCTGTGGGGGACTATAATCTGCTACTGTTATGCCTTTTTCTGTACCGGAATGCTCCCCGCGCTGGACATCTATACCCAGCAGTGGGTTACCCAGCGCAACGGCTTTCTGCTGAACTTCTCCATTGCCCTGCGGTACTCTTCGGTGGACAAGCCGGAGGGCTACTCCAAGGAGCTGGTGCTGGAGCTGATGGAGGACTACCCCGGCGTCCCCGCCGGCCCGGACAAAAAGCCGGTGAACATTGTGGTCATCATGAACGAATCCTTTGGCGACCTGACCATTTTCGACGGCCTGGACCCCTCGGAGGACCCCACCCCCTTCCTCCACTCCATGGAGGAGAACACCGTCAAGGGGTGGATGTACTCCACCGTCACCGGAGGCGGCACCGCCACCGTGGAGTTTGAGTACCTCACCGGCTTTACCAGCCTGTTCCAGCCCCCACACACCGTGGCCTACCAGCTCTACGTGGAGGAGGGCATGCCCTCCCTGGCCGCCCTGGCCGGGAGCCAGGGCTACGCCACCACCGCCTTCCACCCCTACAAGTCCTCGGGCTGGAACCGGGTGCTGGCCTATCAGTATCTGGACTTTGACCGGCAGATGTATGAGGAGGATGTCCCCAACCCCTACATCATCCGCAGCTACATCTCCGACCAGTCGGACTACGAGATGATCTATCGGTCCACCGAACAGGAGGACAGCAGCTTCTTCTTCAACGTCACCATGCAGAACCACAGCGGCTATGCCCAGGGCTGGAAGAACCTGCCCCGGACCATTCAGCTGCCCAACAACCTGAAGGCGGCGGACTACACCGCCGAGCAGTTCCTGGACCTGATGCGGGAGAGCGACAAGGCCCTGGAGCAGCTGATTACCTACTACAGCCAGTGCGGGGAGCCCACTCTGGTGGTCTTCTTCGGGGACCACCAGCCGCCCCTGACCAACGCCTTCTATGAGGAGCTGTACGGCAAAAAGCTGTCGGAGCGGACCACGGAGGAGGTCTTGCGGCAGTACGCCGTTCCCTTCTTCATCTGGGCCAACTACGACATTGAGGAGCGACAGGACGTGGTGGTCAGCCCCAACTACCTGGGAGCTCTCACCGCCCAGGCCGCCGGCCTGCCTCTTACCGGGTACATGAACTTCCTGCTCCAGATGTATCAGGAGCTGCCCGCCATTACCCCCGTGGGCTTTGTCACCGCCGATGGCCAGTTTTTGAAGAAGTCCGAGCTCAGCGGGGAGCAGCGGGACTGGCTGTGGAAATATGAGGTGCTGAACTACTGCGGCATGGTGGACCTCTTTGACGAGGCCCGTCCCATGTTCTGTATGGATTGAAACAGCCCCGCCCGGAAAACCGGGCGGGCTGCGCTTATGCGTTTCGTCTGGCCACGTCATCCCGCAGAATCTGGTAGAAGGTGGCTGCCAGGGGAACGGCCAGCAGCATCCCGCCGACCCCCAGCACCCCTCCGCCGATGGTAACGGCGGCCAGTACCCAGATGCCGGGCAGGCCGATGGAGGAGCCCACCACCTTGGGGTAAATCAGGTTGCCCTCCAGCTGCTGGAGGACGGAGATGAACACCAAAAACAGCAGCGCCTTGATAGGGGAGACGGTGAAGATCATAAACGCCCCCACCCCCGCGCCGATGTAGGCGCCGGCCACCGGGATCAGGGCGGTAAAGCCGATGAGGGCCCCCACCATAGAGGCGTAGGGGAACTGGAACAACAGCATCCCGCCCATGCACAGCAGGCCCAGAATGACCGCCTCGGTGCACTGGCCCACCACAAAGCGGCGGAAGCAGTTGTGCAGCATCTCCAGAAAGTAGATCAGGCGGCTGTACCAGCCGGGCTTCAGGTAAGTTTTCAGCACCAGGGCGCACTGCCGGGACAGCTTTTCCTTGCCCAGCAGCAGATAGATGGAGAAGATGACGCTGACAATGGCGGTGAAGGCGGTGGACACGGCGGCAGAGACCAGGGAGACTAGGGAGCCCATTACGCCTCCCAGCCCGGCCAGGAGAAAATTCACCGTTTTGGCGGCTAGCTCCTGCCAGTCGACGGTGCCGTCGGAGGCGAAGAGCCCGGCCAGCTGGTTCTGGTTCTCGTTGATGGTGACGCTCAGCCTCTGGAGCAGGGGGACCAGCTCCTGGAGCAGCAGAGTGACGCTCTGGATCAGCTCCGGGAGAATCATCCGCACAATGAGCACCACCAGGGCGATCAAACTGGCATAGGACAACAGCAGGCATACCGGCCGGCGGCTCTTTATCACCGTCTGGTTTTGGGACTGGGGAAAGTACCAGCCCTCATACATGCTCATGAGGATGTTAACGGCGTAGGCAATCACTGACCCCAGGGCCAGGGGGAGCGCCGCCCCCAGGGCCAGGGCGGCCAGGGCGGACAGCCGCTCCCAGTAGTGGACAGCCAGGTAGAGCCCGAACAGCACCGCGCCCAGGCGGAGCGGACCCTTCCAATTCTGGTTCATTTACAGGCCCTCCATCATGTTCACCCGGACAAAGCCCTCCTGGATGTTGGTCTCCGCGATGAACTGGGGGACGGCGGGGATCATCAGCTCCCTGGAGCCGCCCTTCACCACATAGACGTTGTTGGCGGGCAGGGTGAGCACGTCGGCGATTTTTCCCAGCACCTCGCCGGTGGCGGCGTCCCGCACCTCCAGGCCGTAGATGTCGGCCAGGAAGAAGGCCCCCTGGGGCAGGTTGGCGTCCGCCCGGTCGATGTGGAGGACGGCCCCCCGCAGGGACATGGCGCTGGGCACGTCGGTGGGACCCTCAAATTTGATGATGACCATGTTCTTGTGAACCCGGGCCCGCTCTACCTTGATGGGCCAGTGGGCATCGTCCACATACAGGGTCTTGAACTGGCACAGAAACTCCGGTGAGTCCGCCCAGGGCTGGACCTTCACCTCGCCGTTCAGGCCGTGGATGTTGGTGACCTTGCCCACCTCGAGATATTGCTTTAACATGTTTGTTCCTCCAAAAAATGCTGGACAAACCCCTTCATATATCCATATTCCAGTTCGTCCGCGTAAAAAGAGATATTCGCATCTATGATCTGATAGCAGTCCTCTCCCAGGCACCGGACGGTTTCTATTCGTTCCAGGGCCCGGGCAATCTGCCTGGGGGACGGATTTTGCAGTCCGTCCGACCGGGGCTTTCGGAGCTGGAGTGTCCGATAAAATTCTTTGACATCCTCAATTTTGAATATTTTGATGGAATAAAAGAAAAAGATTTCCAGGATCGTCTCGATCTGCCAACTGAACGGGTAGCAGGGGAAGGATGTCCGGCAACGGGTGCTGGTGCAGTAGTATTTGATCTCCGCCAGCTGTGCTTTTGACCAATTCATTTTATAATCTCCTCAGTCTGTAAGAGGCGGCGGCCCCTACGGGAGCGGATAGCGCAAGGGCGCAGGGGATCACCCTGCGCCCTTGTTTTAATCGACGATTTCCACGCTGAGGCGCTTGCCGGCCCGCTGGGCGGCGGAGCGCATCAGGACACGGATTTCCTTGGCGATGCGGCCCTGGCGGCCGATCACCTTGCCCATGTCCTCCGGGGCCACCCGGAGCTCCAGGACGGTCTCGCCGTCGCCCTCGACCTCAGTGACAGACACCTGCTCGGGGTGCTCCACCAGGTTCTGGGCCACGTAGGTGAGAAGCTCTTTCATGAGTGACCTCCAGCCTTACAGGGCGCCGGCTTTTTTCAGCAGGTCGCGGACGGTCTCGGTGGGCTGAGCGCCGGTCTTGATCCAGGCCTGGGCCCGGTCCACGTCCACCTTCAGCTCGGTGGGATCGGTGGTGGGGTTGTAGAAGCCGATCTCCTCGATGAAACGGCCGTCACGGGGGTAGCGGGAGTCGGCCACCACGATGCGGTAGAAGGGGGCCTTCTTGGCGCCCATGCGGCGCAGTCTGATTTTAACCATGTATCTTCACCTCCAAATGAATTTGTTTGTTTATATGGAAAGCGCACAGGACGCTTAGCCAACGCTTCATAGGGCCCCCTTCGCAAAGGGGGCTCCCGGCGAAGCCGGGTGGGGGTTTTCCACAAGAGACAGATGCATTTCGATAGGGGAAAACCCTCCGTCATTTGCTGCGCAAATGCCACCTCCCTTTGCGAAGGGAGACTTTTAAAACGGCATTCCGGCGAAGCCGCCCCGGCCCTTTTTGCCCATCATCTTCCGCAGGTTCTTGGGCAGCTTGCCGCCGGAGAACTGCTTGGTCATGGCCTGGAGCATGTCGAACTGCTTGAGCAGCCGGTTCACGTCCACCACCTGAGTGCCCGACCCGGCGGCGATGCGTTTTTTGCGGCTGGAGTTGAGCAGCTTGGGGTCCTCCCGCTCGGCGGGGGTCATGGACAGGATAATGGCCTCCATCCGCTGGAGGAGCTTTTCGTCCATAGCGGCCCCCTCCAGGTCGCTGGCCTTGACGCCGGGGAGCATCCCGGCAATGTCGGACAGGGAGCCCATATTTTTCAGCTGCTTCATCTGGTCGTAGAAGTCAGTGAGGGTGAATTTGTTTTTCCGCAGCTTCTCCTGGAGCTCCAGGGCCTTCTGCTGGTCGAAATTCTGTTCCGCCTTCTCGATGAGGGAGAGCATATCGCCCATGCCCAGGATGCGGCTGGCCATCCGGTCGGGGTGGAAGACCTCGATCTGGTCCAGCTTTTCTCCCACGCCCACAAACTTGATGGGTTTGCCCGTGACCGCCTTGATGGACAGGGCCGCGCCGCCCCGGGCGTCGCCGTCCAGCTTGGTGAGGAGGACGCCGTCAATGTCCAAGGCGTCGTCGAACGCTTTGGCGGCATTCACCGCGTCCTGGCCGATCATGGCGTCCACAACCAGAAGAATCTCGGTGGGTTCCACGGCGGCCTTGATGTTCCGCAGCTCGTCCATCAGCTCCTCGTCCACGTGGAGCCGGCCGGCGGTGTCCAGGAACACCATGTCGTTGCCATGCTGTTTGGCGTGCTCCACGGCGGCCTTTGCGATGTCCACCGGATTGGTCTGGCCCATCTGGAAGACAGGAATGTCCAGCTGTCTGCCCACCACCTCCAGCTGCTGGATGGCGGCGGGGCGGTAGATGTCGCAGGCGGCCAGCAGGGGCCGCTTGCCGTTCTGCTTCTTCATCAGTCCGGCCAATTTGGCCCCGTTGGTGGTCTTGCCCGCGCCCTGGAGGCCCACCATCATCACCACCGTGGGGGGCTTGGAGGCAATGGTCAGCTTGGCCGCAGAGCCGCCCATCAGGCCGGTGAGCTCCTGGTTGACGATTTTGATGATCTGCTGTGCGGGGGAGAGGGCCTCCAGTACGTCGGAGCCCACCGCCTTTTCCGTGACCTGGGCCACGAACTGCTTGACCACCTTGAAGCTGACATCGGCCTCCAGCAGGGCCAGGCGGATCTCCCGCATGGCCTCCTTCACGTCGGCCTCGGACAGCCGTCCCTTGCCCCGCAGCTTTTTAAAGGCGGCGGACAGCTTTTCGGAAAGTCCTTCAAATGCCATGGTCTTACTCCTTCAGCAGGGCTTTCACCCCGTCCCGGATGCGGAGGGCCAGGGCCTCCGGCTCGGCGCTGTCCAGCCGGGCGGTGAACTCCACCATCCGCTCAGCGTCCTGGAGCAGCTGCTCCAGCTGGCGGCGGGTGGCGTGGAACCGCTTAATCAGGCCGGTCTTGTCCTCCAGCTCAGTGAGAACGGCCTCTGCCCGGACGATCACATCCCGGACGCCCTGGCGGGTAATGCCGTAGTTCTCGGCAATTTCGCCCAGGGACAGGTCCTCGTTGTAGTACAGGTCGTAAAACTCCTTCTGGCGGTCTGTCAGCACATCGCCGTAAAAATCGAAGAGCATCGCCATGCGATAGGCTTGGTTTTTCATCCGGCAGACCCCCTAGACGCAAAATGTAAAGGCAATTAACTTTACGTTTTGTGAGTTTACCATAGTTTCTCCCGTTTGTCAAGTACAATTCCTTGACGGTCATAGCAGCTCTTTTGGTATATTCCGCCATGGGCGGGGGAAAATGAACAGGAAATGTGGGCCCCGCCGCCCTGGGCGGGTCATCTCCCACATGGATGAGCAGTGGCCCGCCCAGGGGGCGGGCCCCACAAGGAGGTCTTCCCATGTCCAACACCCCCCACGTCCCTATGGACGACGCCCATCTGAAACAGTACGCCGCCAACGCCGCCAAGGAGCTGAAGTTGAGTGGGACGGTGCCCTGCCGCAGGCTGTCCGGGCTCCTGCGGGACAGCCTGAAGAAGGTCCGCCGGGCCCAGGAACTTCTGAGCGTTTGGAGCAGGGCGCAGTCTGCCCTGCCCGGGGCGGTGGAGTGGCTGCTGGACAACCACTATCTGGCCGTCCGGGAGGGGGAGCGGGCCCTGGCCGCTCTGAAAAGGGGCAGGCCGCTGCGGGGGACCAAGCGGGGGGAGACCCTGCTCCAATGCTGTGCCCGCTCCGCCCTGTGGGCGGTGCCCGACCTCCACCAGGGGCGGCTGGCCCTGTATCTGGAGGGCTTTCAGTCGGTGTGCCCCCTGACCGAGCGGGAGCTCTCCCTGCTGGTCCCCGTCCTGGCCGGGACGCTGGTGGGGCAGCTGGCCGGGCTGTGCGGAGACCTGGAGGGGCTGAAGGAGGGCAAGGTATCCCCAGAGGAAATGGCCCCCATCTTTGGGGGACTGCGGGCTCTGTCCGGGGGGGAGTGGACCGCCCTGCTGGAGGGGGCCAGCCGGGTGGAGCGGGTGCTGGTCCAGGACCCGTCGGGCCACTATCCCCGTATGGACGAGGATACCCGCCGCCGCTACCGGCAGGAGGTCTGCCGTCTGGCGAAAAAGTACCGCCTGGAGGAGGGGCAGGCCGCCCGCAGGGCCCTGGAGCTGGCAAAGAAGGGGGAGGGCCCCCGGCGGCACCTGGGCTGGTATCTCTACCGGGAGCCGCTGGGAAAACCGGAGCACCCCCGGTCCGGGGTAAGCTACGGCCTGGCGGTGACGGGACTGTCCCTTGCCGCGGCCCTGGCACTGTGGCGGGCGGCGGGGACACCCCTGGCAGCGGTTTTGCTCATTCTGCCCCTGTCAGACATTGTGAAGAATGTGCTGGACTTCCTCCTGGTCCGTCTGGTTCCGCCCCGTCCTGTGCCCCGGATGGCGCTGGAGGGGGGCGTCCCCAGGGAGGGGAGGACCCTGTGCGTGGTGGTGTCTCTCCTCACCGGGGAGGACAGCGGGCCCAAGCTGGCTGCTCTGCTGGAGCGCTACCGCCTGGCCAACCGGGACGCCGGTCCCGAGCTGCGGCTGGGCATCCTGGCCGACCTGCCCGACAGCGGGACCCTCATGGGGGCGGAGGGAGCCGCCTGGATGGACAGCGCCCGAAAGGCAATCAACGCCCTCAACGAGAAGTACGGCGGGGGCTTTTATCTGTTCTTCCGCACCCCGGCTTTCAGCCAGCGGGATGAGCGCTACATGGGCTGGGAACGGAAGCGGGGGGCCCTCACCGAGCTGGTCCGCCTGCTGAAGGGCAGGCCCGCCGGCCTGGAGGTAAAAGCGGGGGAGCGGGGCTGGCTGCGGCAGGTGAAGTATGTCATCACCCTGGATGCAGACACCAGCCTCAACGTGGGCACCGCCCGGGAGCTCACCGGGGCCATGCTCCATCCTCTGAACCAGCCGGTGATTGACCCGAAAAAGAAGGTTGTCACCGCCGGCCACGCCCTGTTTCAGCCACGGGTGGCGGTGGAGCTGGAGGCGGCCAACCGGTCTTTCTTCGCCAAGATTTTCGGCGGGCTGGGGGGTGTGGACCCCTACGGCTCCACCGCCAGCGATGTCTACCACGACCTATTCGACCAGGGCACCTACACCGGAAAGGGCATCTTTTCGGTGGACGCCTTCCACACCTGCCTGGACAGCCGCTTTCCCGACAATACCATCCTGTCCCACGACCTGCTGGAGGGCAGTTACCTCCGGGCGGGCCTGTTGGGGGAGGCGGAGCTCACCGATGGCTGCCCCTGGCAGGTCTACGGCTACTATGCCCGGCTCCACCGGTGGATCCGGGGGGACTGGCAGCTGCTGCCCTGGCTGGGAAAGCGGGTCCCGGACGGTCACGGGGGCAAAGAGGACAACCCCCTGCCGCCCCTGGCCAGGTGGAAGATTCTGGACAACCTCCGCCGGTCTTTGAGCCCCGTTTTTACCCTGCTGACTCTGGTGCTGGGTATGTGCTTCTCAGGGCGGGTGTTTGCCTGGGCGGGGGGCGTGGCGGTGGTGGCCGCCGCCTCCAATCTGCTGCTGTCCGGGGCGGAGCTGGCCGTCCGCCGCTCCGGTAAGCGGCGGCGCTACCACTCCACCGTCATATCCGGGCTGGCCGGGGCCATTTTGCAGACCGCCATCCAGCTGATTTTTCTGCCCTACCAGGCCTATATTTCCCTGACGGCCATCTCCTCCGCCCTGTGGCGGATGGGGGTGTCCCACAAGAACATGCTGGCCTGGGTCACCGCCGCCCAGACGGAGAAGGGAAAGGGGAGCATCCCCTTTTACTACAAAAAGGCCTGGTTTTTGGCGGCGGTGGGGGTGCTGGTGGTTCTATGTGCCCAGCTCAGGTTTGGCAAGGCGGTGGGGATTGTCTGGCTGCTGGCCCCGGCGCTGGCCTGGGGGGTGAGCCGTCCCTCCAAGCGCGGGAGAGCCCTGCCCCCCGCCGACCGGGCATTTCTCCTCCACCAGGCCACCCTCATCTGGCGATACTTTGACAAATTCCTCCGGGAGGAGGACCACTGGCTCCCCCCGGACAACTGGCAGGAGCAGCCCGGTCCCGTTCTGGCCCGGCGGACCTCCCCCACCAACATCGGCATGGCCCTGCTGTCCGCCATGGCCGCTGCCGACCTGGACATCCTGCCCCGGAGGCGGGCGGTGGAGCTCATCGGCCACATCCTGGACACGGTGGAGGGGCTGGACAAGTGGAAGGGGCACCTGTACAACTGGTACGACACTTCCACCGGCGCCCCCCTCCGCCCCCGGTATGTGTCCACCGTGGACAGCGGCAACCTGCGGGGCTGCCTCATCGCCCTGCGGGAGGGGCTGTACCAGTGGGGGGAGGATGTGCTGGCCCGGCGGGCGGAAGCCCTATCCGGCGCCATGGACTGCGCCCCGCTCTTTGACCCGGAGCGGCGGCTGTTCTCCATCGGCTATGAGGTGGAGCAGGACAGGCTCACCGGCGGCTTTTACGACCTGATGGCCAGCGAGGCCCGGCAGACAAGCTTTATCAGCGTGGCCCGGGGGGAGGTCCCCGCCCGCCACTGGCGGCGGCTGGGCCGGATGCTGCTGGGGGATAACGACTACTGCGGCATGGCCTCCTGGACGGGCACCATGTTCGAGTACTTCATGCCCAACCTGCTCATGCCCTGCGAGCCCAACTCCTTTCTCTATGAGACCCTGTCCTTCTGTGTCTATGCCCAGAAGCGGAGGGGATACAAGACCAAAAAGCCCTGGGGCATCTCCGAATCGGGCTTTTACGCCTTCGACCCCGGCATGAGCTACCAGTATAAGGCCCACGGCGTCCAGGCCCTGGGGCTGAAGCGGGGGCTGGATACCGAGCTGGTGGTGGCTCCCTACGCCTCCTTCCTGGCCCTACTGCTGGCCCCCCGCAGCGCCCTGCGCAACCTCCGCCGCCTGCGGGACATGGGGCTGGAGGGCCGGTACGGCCTGTACGAGGCGGTGGACTACACCCCCGCCCGGATGACGGGGGAGGAGGACCACGAGGTGGTCCGCTCCTATATGTCCCACCACCTGGGGATGAGTCTGGTGGCCGTGGACAACGCTCTGCGGGACAATGTGATGCAGAAGCGGTTTATGAGGGACTGCGACATGGCCGCCTACCGGGAGCTGCTCCAGGAGCGGGTGCCGGTGGGGGCCCCCATCATGAAGCAGGAGGAGCGGGACTTCCCCGTCAGGCTCCGCCCCAACTCCGGGCCCGCCCTGGTGAGGGAGGGGGAGTGCTTTGACCGGAAATATCCCCGGTGCCACCTGCTGACCAACGGCAGCTGTAGCCTGTTGGCCTGTGACAACGGCCTCACCGCGTCCCGGCTGGGGGAGATATCAATGACACTGGCGCGTCCGGGGGAGTACTGTGCCCCCGCCGGGGTGTCCGTTTTCTGGAACGGTCCCGGTGGGCTGGCAGGGCTGACCCCGGCCCCCCTGTACCAGAGCGGGGGGACGTACCGCTGGGAGTTTGACGCCAACGGTGCGGTGTGGCACTTTGAGAGGGAGGGCCTTTCCGCCCGGACCGCCCTGTCCCTCCCCCGGCGGGAGAACGGGGAGCTGCGGCGGGTGGAGCTGTTCTGGAATGGGAGGAAAAAGCTGGAGGGGGAAGTGCTCTTCTACCTGGAGCCCGTCCTGTGTCCCCGGCGGGACTTCGATGCCCACCCCGCTTTCTCCCGGCTGTTTCTGGAGTGCTCCCTGGAGGGGAACGGCGCCCTGTTCCGCCGCCGCCCCAGAGGAGAGGAGGAGAGCGTATATCTGGCCGCTGCCTGGACGGGGGAGGGGGCCTCCGCCGCCCTGGACCGCTCCGTCGCCCTGGGGCGGGGCGGCCTGCGGGCCCTGGCCGGGCGGAAGCCGGGCCACCTCAAGCCCGGCATGGGCACTGACCCCTGCCTGATGGTGCGCATCCCCCTCTCCCTGTCGCCGGGGGAACGGAAGACGCTGTCCTTTGTCCTGGTTCTGGGGGACAGCTCCGCCGCCGCTCAGGCGGGGGCCCGGCGGGTGCTGGAGGGGAAGGACGGGGGCCCGGCCTCCCTGGCCCCCATGGCTCAGAAGCTGGCCCTCAGCGAACAGGAGGCCCTAGCCGCCTTCGACCTGCTGGCCCGGCTGAACGCGGTGGAGGAAAAGGACCGCCCGCCCCAGAGCGCCCTTTGGCCCTATGGCATCTCCGGAGACCTGCCCATCGCCGCCGGGACAGTGTCTCAGGAGGAGAAAATGGAGGAGGCTGTACTCTGGTGCCGCTGGCATCAGTTCCTCACCCGGGCGGGATACCCCTTCGACCTGGTCCTCCTGCTGGAGGAGGGGGGCGACTACCGCCGGCCCCTCCGCTCCGCCCTGAGGTCGGAGCTGAAAAAGCTGGGGGCGGAGTCCGCCCTGGGGGCCAGGGGGGGCATCCACCTGGCCGGGCCCGATGCCTCCCCCGCTGTGCTGGCCTGGGCGAAAGCTATTCTGCCGCTTGCTGAGGACGCTGTAGGGGCCGCCGCCCTCGGCGGCCCGCCTGAATCCATTTCTCCCCCGCCCCCGGTCCACCTGTCCCCCGGCCCGGCCCCCTGGACCATGGAGAGGGACACCGTCACCATCCGCTGCGGGGATCGGCTGCCCCCGGTGGGGTGGAGCCAAGTGCTATGTAACCAGTCGTTTGGCTGGCTCACCGACGAGACGGGGGCGGGCTTCCTCTGGTCCGGGGGGAACTCCAGGGAGGGCAGACTGACCGGCTGGGCCAACGACCCTCTGGCCGTGGGTGGACAGGAAAAAATTATGGTAAACTTAAACGGGCAGGATTTTTCCGCCTTCGCCGCCGGGGAGGGCCTGCCCTGCACCGTGACCTACAGCCCCGGTTTTGCCCGGTGGGAGAAAGCGCTTCCAACGGGCAGGCTCACTGCTGAGGGCTTTGTTCCCATAGACAGCCACCGGCGGATTATCCGCTTCACACTGACTGGGGCCTCTGGGCGGCTGACTTACCGTCTGGGGGAGGAGGAGGCCGTCTCCGCCGCCCTGGACGACGGCCAGTCCGTTTCCCTGGTGACCAAGGAGAAGGGGGGAAAGCCCTGCTCCCGCTTTTTCCGGGAGTCCTTCCGGAAGGAGGAGGAGAAGACCCTGGCCTGGTGGCGGGAGAGGGTGTCCGCCCTTGCCGTGAAAACGCCCGACGGGGCGCTGGACCGCTATCTGGGCGGCTGGTGCCTCTATCAGGTGATCGCCTGCCGCATGATGGCCCGGACCAGCCAGTATCAGAACGGCGGGGCCTTCGGCTTCCGGGACCAGCTCCAGGATTCCGCCGCCTTGCTGTACGTCTGGCCGGAGCGGACCAGGGAGCAGCTGCTCCTGGCCGCCTCCCGGCAGTTTGAGGAGGGGGATGTCCAGCACTGGTGGCACCCGCCCCAGGGGGCCGGGGTGCGCACCCGCATCTCCGACGACCTGCTGTGGCTGCCCTGGGTGACGGCCCGCTACTGCGCCGTCACCGGGGACTGGGCCGTCCTGGAGGAGGAGGTCCCCTACCTCACTGCCCGGCCGCTGGAGCCGGGAGAGAAGGACCGCTATGAGGTCCCCCAGGTGAGCGGGAGGCGGGAGAGCCTCTACCGCCACGGCCTGGCCGCCGTCCTCTGCGCCCTGGGCCGGGGGACGGGCCTCCACGGTCTGGCCAGGATGGGGGGCGGCGACTGGAACGACGGCATGGACCGGGTGGGGGGCGAATCGGTGTGGCTCACCTGGTTTCTGGCGGCAGTGTTGCAGGACTTTGCCGTCCTCTGCCGCCGGATGGACGAGGAGGCCCGGGCGGATGACCTGCTGCGCCATGCGGACAGCCTGCTCCAGGCCGCCCAGAACGCCTGGGACGGCGGCTGGTACCGCCGGGGGTACTACGAGGACGGCACCCCTCTGGGCAGTGAGCAGAGTGATCAGTGCCAAATTGACTCGATCGCCCAGTCCTTCGCGATGTTCCCCAGCGGAACGGACCGCCAGCGGGCGGACGAGGGGGTGGCCGCCGCCCTGGACCGGCTCTTTGACCGGGAGGCGGGGGTGGTCAGGCTCTTTGACCCCGCCTTTGACGGCGAGGGGGAGAAGGACCCCGGCTATATCAGAGGCTACCCCGCCGGGGTGCGGGAGAACGGCGGGCAGTACACCCACGGGGCGGTGTGGCTGGCCATGGCCTGCTTCCGTTTGGACCGCCGGTTGGACGGCTGGGCAATTTTAAAGGCCCTCCTGCCGGAGGGCCATGAGACGGAACGCTACCGGGCGGAGCCCTATGTCATCGCCGCCGACGTGTCCTACGCCTCTGGCCAGGTGGGCCGGGCGGGGTGGACCTGGTACACCGGAGCCGCCGGGTGGTACTGGCAGACGGCGGTCCGGGAGCTGCTGGGGCTGAAGGTGGCCGAGGGCCGGCTCACCGTGGAGCCCAACCTTCCTCCGGACTGGCCGGGGTACGAGGCGAGATGGAAGCTTTCTCAGGGGGAGCTGGCAATTTCCGTCAAGCGGACCGGCTCCTACTCCGCAAAGCTGGACGGCAAATCCGTCAAGGGCGGGGTTCCTCTGGCGGAGCTGACCGGGGCGCACAAGCTGGAGGTTACGATTTAGCCCGCGCCGCCACAAACAGGTTGGGCGGATTGGGGAACAGGTTTTCCCGCTCCAATATGGCAAAGCCGTTCCGGGCGATGCTCCGCTCCAGCCCCCGCTGGGTAAAGAAGGCCACGTAGGGCATTCTCCCAGTGCGGCTCCTCACCAGCTTTTGCAGGCCCATCACCGAGGGCCGGGCCCCCAGGCAGTCGGTGGCGGACAGGAACATCCCGCCGGGCCTGAGCAGTTCACGGATGCGGGCCAGATTAGCGGACAGGTCGGGGAGGTAGAGCAGCACATTGAAGGCGGCCACCGCGTCGAAGCTCCCCGGCTCCAGGCCGGGGTCGAAGAGCTCGGTGTTGGTGATCTCCACGTTGTCCAGCCCCCGGGCCTTTTCCCGGGCGACGGCTGTCATTTCCGGGGAAATGTCGATCCCCCGGAGATGGGAGACGTGGGGGGCCAGCCGGAAGGTAAGCAGTCCTGTGCCGCAGGCGAACTCCAGCACCCGGTCCGACGGCTTCAGGTATTTCAGGGAGAGGTCCGCCGTCCGGTCGTAGGTCTCGGCATAGGTTTTGCCAGAGGTCTGGTCATAGGTCCGGGCCCGCATATCCCAAAATTCTTCCGGCTGATTGAGCATGGCCGTTCCCTCCTTTTCGTTTACTGCTATTATACTGTGTCCGTTTCCGGTTTGCCACCCTGCGGCAAAATTTTCCTAAAAACTTTACTTTTAACTGCCAGCTGTGGTATGATGGTCCCGCTGTTAAAGAAAAATTTTCTTTCAAAGAAAGGAACCAAAGATATGTCACAAGTGACGCACCGGGAGCTGTTTCCCGGGGTATGGCTGCGTGCAGTGCATACCAACAAATTTAAGAGCTCTTATCTGTCCATTACGCTCCTTGCCCCTCTGGACAAAAAGACAGCCGGGGCCAATGCCCTGATCCCGGAGGTCCTCCGCCGGGGCACCGCCATCCACCCGGATATGGAATCCATGTCCGCTGCCCTGGATGAGCTGTACGGCGGGGCCATCGAGCCCATGGTCCGCAAGCGGGGGGAGACCCAGTGCGTGGGCTTTATCGCCAGCTTTCTGGACGACGCCTATGCCATGAAGGGGGAGAAGATTCTGGAGCCCGCCGCCGGCCTGCTGTGTGAGGTGCTCCTGAAGCCCTATACGGAGAAAGAGGTGTTTTCCGCCGGCTATGTCTCCGGGGAGAAGGCCAACCTCATCGACCGCATCCGGGCCCAGATCAACGACAAGCGGACCTATGCCACCCAGCGGCTCACCCAGGAGATGTGCAAGTACGAGGCGTTCGGGGTGGACAAGCTGGGGGACGAGGAGAGCGTGTCCGCCATTACTCCGGAGAGCCTGTGGCAGCGGTATCAGGAGCTGCTGGCCACCGCCCAGGTGGAGGTCTACTACTGCGGCTCCGCCGAACCGGACCGGGTGGCCGGGGCGCTGAAGCAGGCCCTGGACAAGCTGCCGGTGAACCAGGACCGCACCGGCCCGGACTGCGATGTCCGGGTGTCTGCCGGGCCTGAGCCCATTGTCGCGGAGGAGTGTATGGACGTGAGCCAGGGCAAGCTGGCTCTGGGCTTCCGCACCGGGGGGCTCACCTGCTGGGAGACGGATTACCCCGCCCTCTACCTGGCCGTGGCCGTCTTCGGCGGGACGACCCTGTCCAAGCTGTTCATGAACGTGCGGGAAAAGCTGTCCCTGTGCTACTACGCCAGCGCCACCCTGGAGAAGATGAAGGGGCTGGTGCTGGTGTCCTCGGGCATCGAGTTTGACAAGTACCAGACTGCGAAGGACGAGATTCTGGCCCAGCTGGAGGCCGTCAAGCGGGGGGAGATCGAGGACTGGGAGCTGGAGGGCTCCCGGCGCACCCTCATCGGGGCCTGCATGTCCACCTTGGACGAGCAGGGCCGCCAGGAGGAGTTCTGGCTGGGCCAGACTGCCGCCGGGCTGGAGGAGTCCCCCGAGGAGCTGGCCGCCCGGCTGGAGGGGGTCACCCGAGAGCAGGTAGCCGCCGCTGCCCGGAAGCTGGAGCTGGATACCGTCTACTTCCTGAAGGGAAAGGAGGTCTGAACCATGGAAAAGCTGCAATTTGCCCGGGTCGGGGAGACCATGTACCACGAAAAGCTGGAAAACGGCCTGAATGTCTTTGTCTTCCCCAAGCCCGAGTTTCAGAAGGGCTATGCCTTTTTTGCCACCAACTACGGCGGCATGGATATGCGCTTCTGCCTGGATGGAGAGTGGCACAATACCCCCGCCGGCGTGGCCCACTACCTAGAGCACAAGATGTTCGACACGGAGGAGGGCAACGCCCTCCAGGACCTGGCCGCCAACGGGGCCAGTCCCAACGCCTTTACCAGCAACGCCATCACCGGCTACTACTTCGACTCCACTGAGAAGTTTGAGGATAACCTGCGCATCCTGCTGTCCTTTGTCTCCGTCCCCTGGTTCACCAAGGAGAGCGTGGATAAGGAGCAGGGCATCATCGGCCAGGAGATCGGCATGATCGAGGACGACCCGGACTGGAAGGTGTTCATGAATCTGATGGCCGCTCTGTACAAAAATCACCCCGTCCGGGTGAGCGTGGCGGGGAGCGTGGAGTCCATCTCCCACATCACTGCCGACACCCTGTACGCCTGCCACAAGGCCTTCTATGATCCGGCCAATATGGTGCTGTGCGTGGCCGGTCCGGTGGACCCGGACCGCATCTGTGAGGTGGCCCGGGAGATTCTTCCCAAGGAGGCCGGGCCCATCGCCGTCAAGGATTACGGCGAGAAGGAGGGCCCCGAGGCGGCTCAGGCTCTGGTGGAGGAGCGGATGGAGGTGTCCGCGCCCCTGTTCCAGCTGGGCTATAAGGGAGACGCCCCGATCAACGGAGAGGAGCGCCTGCGGCAGCAGCTGGTGGGTGAGCTGGCCCTGGAGGTGCTGCTGGGCAGCTCCACCTCCCTGTATGCCAAGCTGTATCGGGAGGGGCTGATTAACCAGGAGTTCTCCTACGGCTACGAGTGCTATCCCGGGTGTGCCTTCCTGGCGGCCGGGGGCGAGTCCAAGGACCCGGAGGCCGTCCGCATGGCGGTGGCGGACGAGGCCGCACGTATTGGCCGGGAGGGCGTGGACCCGAAGCTGTGGGAGCGGGTGAAAAAGGGGGTCTACGGCAACAAGGTCCGTGGGCTGAACTCCTTTGAAAACCTGTGCATCGGCCAGGCCCAGGCCTTCTTTGCAGGCAGCAACTTTCTGCGCTTCGCTGAGGTCTTCGACACGATCACCAAAAAAGAGGCGGAGGAGCTGATTGAGAACTGGGTGAGGCCGGAGCGCACCGCTCTGTCGGTGGTCCGGGCCAAGGAGGAAGGGCAGTGATCAATACGGTATCCTTCCCCGGCCTGGGGCTGGAGTTTACCCTGAACCGGGTGGCCTTTACCATCCCGGTTCTGGACCGGCCCGTCTACTGGTACGGGGTTATCATCACCTGCGGCCTGATTCTGGCGGTGTACTTGTGCATCCGCTGGGGCAGGCGGTTTGGAATCAGCGAGGACAACATCATCGACATGATGCTCTTCGCTGTTCCCGCCGCCCTGATCGCCGTCCGGGTGTATTATGTGGTGTTCAACCTGGACCTCTACCGCCGGGCGGACGGCTCTCTGGACTGGAGCGCCATCCTCAGCTACAGTGACGGGGGACTGGCCATCTATGGGGCGATTATCTCCTCGGCCATTGTGCTGCTGCTGTTCTGCCGGGCCAAAAAGCTCAGCTTTTTGGCCTATGCCGACCTGGGCGTCCATGGCCTGTTTATCGGCCAGCTCATCGGACGGTGGGGGAACTTTATGAATGTGGAGGCCTACGGTGTTGTCACCGACCTGCCCTGGCGGATGTGTTCCCAGTCCATCGCCGATGAGCTGTGGGCCAAAGGGCTGCTGGAGTCTAACCTGGCCTATGAGTCCATTTTGAATGGGAGGCTGGGGGTACATCCCACCTTTTTCTATGAGTCGGCCTGGAATTTTGTGGGGCTGATTATCGTCTATTTTATAGGAAAAAAGCGGAAATTTGACGGACAGTGCTTTCTGTTTTACTTCTTCTGGTACGGTCTGGGCCGGGCCTGGATCGAGGGCCTGCGCACCGACAGCCTGTACCTCTTTGGATGGGAGCTGTTTGGTGCGCCCATCCGGGTGTCCCAGCTCTTCGCCGCCCTCACCTGCGTGATTGCGGGAGGGGCGCTGGTGTGGGCGCTGTGGAAGTACCGGGGAAAGAAACCGGAGCTCTTTGTGGAAAAACTGGCCGCTCAGAGGGCTGCCGAAGAAGAGACAGGCAAGGAGGAATGAGCCATGGCGGCTGTGGTGATGGACGGAAAGGCCCTTGCGGCCAAAATCAAGGAGGAGGTCCGCCTCCGGGTGGAGGGAATGGGGCGCAAGCCCGGTCTGGCTGTGGTACTGGTGGGGGAGGACCCCGCCGCCCTGTCCTATGAGGCGGGCAAGCGCAGGGACTGCCAGCAGTGCGGCATCTACTACGATACCTTCCGCCTGCCGGAAAGTACCACCCAGGAGGAGCTGCTGGATGTGATCCGGCTCCTCAACAGCCGGGAGGATATCGACGGCATCCTGCTTCTGCTCCCCTTGCCCAAGCATCTGGACGGGCGGGAGGCGGCGCTGGCCATTTGCCCCGGCAAGGATGTGGACTGCGTCCACCCCGTCACGATGGGGGATCTGGTGCTGGGGATGGACTCCTTCCGTCCCTGTACCCCGGCGGGGGTGATGCGCCTGCTGGAGGAGTACCGCATCGACCCGGCGGGGAAGCGGTGCGTGGTGGTGGGCCGGTCCAACATCGTGGGAAAGCCCCAGGCTATGCTGCTGCTCCAGAATCACGGCACCGTCACCATCTGCCACACCAAAACCCCGGATCTGGGGGAAGAGTGCCGCCGGGCGGACATCCTGGTCTGCGCTGCCGGCCGTCCCGGGCTGATTACCGCCGGCATGGTGAAGGAAGGCGCGGTGGTCATCGATGTGTCCATCAATCAGGATGACCAGGGGAGGCTGTGTGGTGATGTGGACTACGATTCCGCAGCGGAAAAGGCCGGATATATTACCCCTGTCCCCGGTGGGACTGGGCCGGTCACCCGGGCGATTTTGATGGAGAATACCCTGACCGCCGCCCTGCTGCATGGAAAAAGATGAAAATACGGCTCTGTCACTTGTGCATTGGGGTTCCAATAACAAATAGTAAGCCTTATTGTTTATAGTTTAGTGGAGAGCACTCTTATTTTATCCCAATATATTTCATGCAAACTACAATAAGAGACTTTAATATTATAAGGAAAAGACGGTGGATATATACCTGTATCGAGAATATGGGTATGCGCCGCGGGGCCAGCGAGTGTTTGGACAAGTTCGTGGTCGAAAGTATCAGCGCTGCGGCATTGTCGCCGCTCAAACAGGCAGCAGGATTCTTGCACCGTTTCAGTACAACGGAACGATGGACAGCAGGCTTTTTGAATTCTGGGTTTCCAACCAGCTTCTGCCTTCTCTGGAACAGGGAACCGTGATTGTAATGGACAATGCTTCGTTCCATTCCAAAAAGCGGCTGCTTTTTGCTACCCAAAATGCTGGATGCAGGCTGCTGTTTCTTCCTCCGTACTCCACGGAACTCAATCCCATTGAAAAATTCTGGGCTTGGCTAAAGCGGTTTTTGAGAAAAATACTTCCTTCTGCTCCTTCCTTTGATGACGCCCTTTGCACCGCTTTTCAACTGTGGTGACTATATCATTCTACTTTGCTGTGACGGTGCCGCATGGCATAAGTCCAGCACCCTCTGCATTCCGGAAAACATACGCCTGTTTTTTATTCCATCAAATACGCCGGAGATAAATCCAATTGAACAGATATGGAAAGAGTTGCAACGACGCAGGTTCAGAAATGAAATGTCCATTAAGCTTTTTGTCAAGAGAAACTTTTTTAAGGATGGGAAGGCTCCCGTGGACGGTTAGAAGCCATTTTCGGGGGTAGGTGTATAAAATGACTGTTTCCAGTTGATTAATTTTTTTGCTTCAAACGTCAACAAGGCCTCATCAATTGTAGATACGCTGTAGTCCTTACGGTTATAATACATTGACCAGCAATATGCTAAGTTACTTATATCGGTATCCCTGCATTCATAGTTGGCCAGCTTTAAATGTGATGCAGCCAAGGTTATCACATGGAAAGAACCTCGATAGGCATTTTCAGCAATTAGCTCATGGAGTGAATGATTTCTGAATTTATTGCCATTGCCAAAAAAGCCCAATTCGTGCAATTGATATTCTGCAGAGTGCAAGCTATGTCCCACCCAAAATTTTTCCAGACCATAGTGAGACATCTCATCGAGTAAAGTTGCTGTGCTGCGTTCTTTATCCCCGGAAAGATATGCTCCAAATAAATCCAAATATCGATCACCCGACTTGCCATGAATATAAATGCTGATCAGATAATCTGTAAGCGCCATTTGCTGTTCCCATAAGTTTGTGTTGTCACGCTTTAACTGTGCATCCAATTCGCTATAAGTTATTTCATTCTCCTTCTTCTCATAAAATTCTTGATCTATATTGAGATGTTCAATTAAACTGTAAAGCTGGCTGTCACTCATATGTCTATTTGCCAAGTATTGCTCCACATATTTTCTTTCTCCACAACAAACTAGATAAACTTGCCAAGTATAATCCGAACTGAATATAGTATCTTCGATACCCTCGTGAGACCTCATATATAATAGCATTTGATAAATTAAACTGTCATCACCGACCAGATTATTTCTTGTAGCAATCTGAAAAAGTAATGCGAACGAGTAATATTCATATATATCAAATATTCCAGCCCTGCCCTCCAATAACCTTTGTAATTGTACATATAGGCTGGTTATGGAGTTATAGTCTCTTGTTGAAAGCATAAGCTCAGTAAAGGAATTAGCATTTGAATATTTTTTTAGCATCTTCAAATAAAATTCCTCATCAAATTCGAAGGAGTCCATCCTTGCCATATATTCAATCGAACCGCTAAGCAGGCTCTCCCTAATCACTGCTACTGTCTTTGCTTGTCTCTGCGCAAAGGTCTCAATTTTTGTCCGTAAATATGTGTTAAAACTGTCGTGAATAAGTGAAATGCGGTTTCGTATTATCTTAAATAAATACGGATGCCTTTTAACAAATTCACATATAACCTCGTACATTTCCGGCTCTGCAAAAAAGCCTTCTAATTCTTTGAGTGTAAAGAAACAATTGCCCGATGCAAGAATACTAATAGCAGAACTTGGCTTTTCATCATTTACAAAAAGCGTCTCATAGTAATCATTTATCTCAGAAACGGGCGTTGTCAGACTGACTTTTTGATTTACTATAAAGATTTTGTAATTTCCAGCCCTAACCTTATGTAACTCGGCAAATGGTGGCAAAGCCTTGATTTTCAGGCGTTTCCGCCATTTGCCGTTTGGGAGAGTTATTCGCATATCTCGGCGTATCCCGGCGTGACTTTGCGCTGAAACGTAGTACGGAAGTAGTAAAAGCGGCCTGCCGCTTTCTTTTTACTACTTTACTACTCACTACGCGGCCAGCCGCTCCATCTCCGCCTTTACGGAACAGGCGTCAACATGGGTGTAATAGTCCAGCGTCATGGTGATGTTGGCGTGGCCCATGATGTACTGCAACGCCTTGGGGTTCATACCGGCGTTTGCCATGCGGGTACAGAACGTGTGCTGGAGGGAGTGGGGGGTGATGTTGGGCAACTGCTCCTTGTGCTGCTTGTTGTACTTCTTCACAAGGCCCTTAATCATGGCATTGTAATTGGCCCCCACCCTCGGCGTCCCGTCCTTTTTGAGAAACAGGAAGTTGGTGTACCCGTCCACTGTAATGGTGGCTTTCTTCCCCCGGTTCTTCACTACACGCTTCAACGCCCGATAGACCGGCTCACTCATGGGGATTTCCCGGTAGCCGTTCTTGGTCTTGGGCGTTTCGATGTAGTAGCCGTTCTCGCTGTCCCGCAAAAGCTGGTGGTCTACCCGGATCAACCGGTTCCTAAAGTCAAGGTTCGTGGTCAGCCCGCAGAACTCGGAAATGCGAAGCCCGGTTCCCAGCAGGATGATAAGCTCGTCGGCGTATTTCTGATATACCGGGTCATTCTGTGCGAAGTCGATCAGGCTTACCTCCTGTTCCGGCGTCAGCACGGTTTTCTCGCCCCTGTCGTCCTCCAGGACTTTGTTCAGGGCAAAGCTGAACGGGTTCTTGCGAATACAATCGTCCTCGATGGCGATGAAGAACGCGGCCCGGAGGGAACGTTTGTAGTTGCTGATGGACTGGAAGCTAAAGCCCTTTTCCCTCATGCGGATGGCCCACTCCTTGGCGTCGGAGGGCTTCACCGCGTCGATGCTTTTCCCGCCGAGAGGGTCGTCCCGAAGGAGGCCCATCAGGTACTCCCGCTGTTTCTTGGTGCCCCGCTTCACATCCGCCCGCTGGCTGTTCTGCTTGGCGTAGAGCTGGCAGACGGTCATTTTTTTGCCCACGGTGTCGATGCCGTCCGCAATATCCCGGTTGATCTCCTTTTCTTTCTCCCGCAGGGAAATGTCGTCCCGCTTGCCAGCTGGGGTCTTGTCCGTGGATACCAACTTCCAGGCATAGACGAATTGGGGCTTGCCGGTGCTGTCCGTGTACTTGTATGCGTATCTCCCGTCTTTTCGTTGGCTCTCTCCAGTTCTTAAAATGCGGCCTTTATTGTCACGTCGTTTCTCCGCCATTGGTAAAACTCCTTTCCAAAACTGGAACGAGCCTTGATACGACTTGACCATATTCTATCATATTTCCGGCTCAATACAAATCTGCGATTAGATCACATCCAGGGAGTCAATGACTTTTTCAAACTGCCTGCGCTTGATCTGGATACGGTTGCCGTTCATTATCAGCCAGTTGGCGTCCGGGTTTTCCTCTGCCAGTTTCCGCAGCTTCTTTTCCCCGATGCGGAAATACTTGGCCGC
>CATKXO010000018.1 GCA_949840775.1 uncultured bacterium
ACGTCGAAGCAATCGAGGTTCTGCAGGCCATCGAGGTCATGGTCGGCGACGAGCGGGGCTTTGGCCCTGACCGCCCCGTCAACCGCGCTGAGATGGCAGTTGTCATGGGCAAGCTGCTGAGCCTGGATTACAACTATTACTCCACTTCCTGCCCCTTTAACGACGTATACGACTGGGCCAGAGGCTGGGTTGGCGCCTGCTACGCCAACAAGATTCTGTCCGGCCGCGGCGAAGGCATCTACGACCCCGGCGCCACTGTGACCGCCGTGGAGGCCGCCTCCATGCTGATGCGGGCTCTGGGCTACTTCCAGTATGCCAACGACGTGGCCGACGGCTTCGAGCTGGCTACCGTCACCCAGGGCACCAAGATCGGCATCTTTGACGGTGTCGGCTCCAGCGCTACCGAGCCCATGACCCGTAATCAGGTGGCTCAGATGGTGCTGAACGCCCTCCAGTCCGGTGTGGTGGAGCCCGACGGCAACACCACCACCTTCCTGAACCCCGACGGCACTGTGCTGGCCACCACCGGTAAGGTCAACTACGTCTATGTCACCAGCGCCAAGGATTACGCCTCTGCCATCGGAAAGATTGGCGCCACCTCCATCGGCTCTTACAACCAGGGCTATATCGTGGAGCTGGGCGAGCGGCTGTACAACGGCGACCTGAAGCTGAACGACGAGACCACCGACGTGTTTGGCCGTCCTGCCCGCTACTGGGAGTACAAGGGCGAGGCCATCGGCACCTATGAGAAGCGGGAGCAGCTCAAGAAGGAGTGGACCGTCAAGGTCACTGGCGAGATGCTCTATGACCTGCTGGGCAAGGACGTTGTGCAGAACTACCGCTCCATCAATGTCACCATCGACGGTGAGGACGATGAGAGGGTCAACACCAACGTCTTCGGCCGCAGCGACATCACCCGCAACAACGACAAGAAGGTGGGCGCTACCGGCAAGGGCGTGCTGACTCAGGTCTATGTGGACACCAACAAGAAGGACATCTACATCGCCATCATCAACACCTACCTGGCCCAGGCTCAGGAGGACTACGATGAGCGCAACGATGAGGTCGACCTGCTGATCTACAAGATGGTCAAGTCCGGCTCCAGCCGCAGCCCCATCTATCAGAAGGATACCCAGTCCATCGCGGATTCCGTGAACGCCGACATCACCGTGGACGGCGACGACTTCAACATCAAGGAAGTCAAGGACGACGATTTCTTCCTGGTCACTGTGGCCGACGGCGCAGTGCAGAGCATGGCCGCTCCTGAAATTCTGTCCGACACCACCATCAACTCCTTCAAGCGCACCGACTGGGTCACTGCCGACGGCACCAAGTATGAGTACGGCGACACCGCCAAGTACGACCCCGAGGTGCTGGACATCTACGACGATGCCAACATGAAGGACATCACCTATAATGTGATTCTGGACAAGTACGGCTACCTCATCGGCATCGAGCAGAATGAGGACCCCGACCAGTACGTGTTCCTCACCGGCCTTGAGACCGGCGCCAGCAACTTGGCTGCCAAGAACGTGGACGCCAACATCATCCACCTGGACGGCACCATGGAGACCGTGAAGGTTGACATGACCAAGAGCAAGAACCATCTGGGCAATGGCCTGGCCGATGACCGCGGCGTCAACGACAACCTGTCCCAGATGAACACCTGGTGCACCTATTCCATCAGTGACAGCGGCGTGTACACCCTGACTCAGGTCGCCGTGGCCACGACCGCCGATCCCACCAGCAGCACCGTCAAGGCGGCTCAGTACGCTCAGGATGTCAACACCCATCATGACAGCGGTGTTACTACCAAGACCATCAACACCAAGTATGTCTCCCTGATCGGCGCCTACAACGCTGTTACCCCCGCCACTGCCTATGTCTACGGCAACGACGAGACCGTGTATATCAACGCCGAGCAGAAGGGCGTCTATGTGGATGACACAACCAACGGCAACAACCGCTGGATCGTGGACGACGTGGACTCCGTCACCGTGGGCGTGAAGAACGCCAACCTGATTGTGAACAATCTGGCGGGCGTAAAGGACGGCTTCAAGTACGCCGACGAGGAAATTTACACCCTGTATGACAAGGACGGCTACATCATCGCTGTTGTGACCCTGGACGCTGAGGACGACGGCGCCTCCAGCAAGTTCGTCTATGTCACCAGCACCGGCGTGAACAAGGAGATCGACAACGGCAAGAGCTCCACCAAGGCCGCCGGCGACGGCAAGTACACCTGGACCCGCGAGGTCATCATGGACGGCAAGATTGCCGAGCTGACTGAGGTCGGCGACAATCTGGAGCACATCGGCGTGCACAACACTCAGGGCCGCATGCTCCAGGGCCAGTGGTACGAGGTCAAGTTCGACGCTGACGGCAACGTCCGCAGCTCCAAGTCCATCGAGACTGAGCTGAAAGACGCCGACAACACCGACGGCAAGATCTATAAGGTCGAGGACGTTGAGGTCGCCGTGAACGAGAAGGACACCGTGGTCCTGGCTGACCGCACCACCGTTACCAACCTGCACTTTAACGACACCGGGCGCCGCGGCACCCTGTACACCACCACCGACAACAGCAAGGGCTTCTCCGTCGATCCCGACGTGAAGGTGGTTCTGATTGTCGGCAACGACAAGGATGCCAACAACGACAAGGTCGCTGACACTATCTTCGATGATGTTCAGGATATCTACACCGGTTACACCGGCCTGAAGCGTGCCCTGGAGAACATGAACGCCGTGGCCGACTATCCCAATGTCACCATCGGCGGCAGCACTGTGCGTCAGGTGGAGATCGGCGCTATCCTGGAGAATGGCCGCGCCACCACCATCATCATCAACGACTTCGCTCCTGAGAAGGACGGCACCACTCCCGTTGTTCCTCCCGTCAATCCCACTGACAGTGTGCTGAACGGCGCTCTGATCACGGTCAACCTGACCGACGTGGACGCTACTATTGGCACTGTGGCCGCTGAGGTCCGGACTGTCCTGCGCAATGCCGGTTACATCAGCATCAACACCGCGAACGTGACTGCTTCCGGCGGTTACGCCACCGCCGTGGATGCCAACGGCGACACTATCCGCTTCGACGTGGCTTCTGTCACTGAGCACTGGACCGTGAAGTGGGGCACCAACGTTCTGGCTATTGTGGAAGACACTACAGGAACTGCTACTATCGCGGCTAGCGCTATCTCTGGCCGTGGTACTGGTTACCTGAGCACCATGGGCGGCACAAGCACCTACCACACTTACGGCGCTGCTTGGAATGTGGCCACTGTTACCGCCCCTGTGGTAATCACTGAGGACTATATCACGACTGTCAATACCGTTACAGCCACTGGTATCGGGACTTGGACTGTGGACACGAGCAACATCGTGACTTGCACCGGTTCTGTCTATGCGATCAAGGTGGGCGATCCTCTGAAAGTCCAGGTCACCTCTCCCACTCCCGCAGCTACCGTGACCGGCGATCAGAACGTCATCCTGACCGCTACTATCGCTAGCGGCAACCGGACTGATTCTATTGAAGTTGCCGAAACCGATTGGGAAACCGCTGGCAAGGTTCTGGCTACCAAGCATGAGATTAGCACCGCTGGCCTGACTGACAACATTACCGCTCTAGCTGGCAGCCTCGCTGCTGTTCCTGCCGACGCTCCCATCACTTTTGACTCTGCCAACAGCACACTGACGACTGCTAAGGGAATTACCGTTTCCAATGTGGTCCTGAGCAGTAACGCTGACAGTGCAAAGGTTGGGGACTCTGTTACTGTGACTGTTAGAATCACAGGGACTGCAACTGCTGCTGGTACGATTACCTTCAGCGGCGGTGCAACCGCTACCGGAACCTTCAGCCCCAGTGTGGCAACCGCTCCCCTGAGCCGTACAGATGGGCAAACAATCGGTGTGGCCGCCGGTATTGGCCCCATCGACACCACTGTTACCTGGACATTCACCGTTGGAGCCGGTGATGGTGATCTGACCATTACTGTGGCTTAATTGGAAAAAGTTCAAGGTATCTAGGCATCAATTTGGACCCGTCCCGAGAGGGGCGGGTCCTCTTTGACCATCAGAACAACTCATAAAACTCCACCACATGGTAGACCTTCCCGGAGATATTCAGCTGGGGGTAGCCGTTGGTGGAACCGCCGACGTAGAAGCTGAACCGGTTGCCGCTCCAGTCGGCGGGAACCGGCGTTGAGTACAGGCTGCGGTCGGTGTAAAACAGGGTGGCCTCCTGGCCGTAGGCGCCGAACATCACCCCCTGCCCGCCGTAGATGATGAAGAAGTCGGGGTGTCCGGTGAAGTTGATGACGGTGGGGCGGTCCGGGTCGGAGACGCCGGTGCCCACGTAGGAGTGCATCCGGACCCGGCAGTCGCCCTTCCTGGCCATCTGGACGGCGAGGGCGGACACCGCGCCGGCCCGGGCGTCGGCCTCCGCCTTGAGGGCGGCGTCGATTTTCGCGTTGTCCCCGTTGAAGTCCTCCATCAGGACCCGGTCGGACTTCTCCCACTGGGAGAGCTGGTAGTTTTCGGTAAAATTGCTTGGCATGGTTGTT
Organism: uncultured bacterium; assembly: GCA_949840775.1. GTDB lineage: Bacteria > Bacillota > Clostridia > Oscillospirales > Oscillospiraceae > Lawsonibacter. Next base: position 4,562 of record CATKXO010000018.1, read on the forward strand.
CCTCCTTTAACGTTGTTGAAGGTGAAAGCCCCCCTTCGCAAAGGGGGGTGCCCCCGCAGGGGGCGGGGGGTTTTCCATCGTAGGAAGCGGACGCCCTCCGGATGGGGAAACCCCCAGTCAGCCGCAGGGACAAAAGCCCCCTTCGCAAAGGGGGGTGCCCCCGCAGGGGGCGGGGGGTTTTCCAAAAGAAACCCTCCACCACCGCCTTCGGCGGCGGTCCCCCTCCCTTTTCAAGGGAGGCTTTCGTGCCCCTCTATAAAACAGAAGAAACCGCCCCAAAGTGGGACGTTTGCATACACTTAATGGAAATGAGGGCGCAGTGCGCCCTTTTTTGCTGTTCGATAGGGACTGTCCTTTTCGCAGGTTTTAATGTAGGGGCCGCCGCCCTCGGCGGCCCGCCAAAATGCAATATCTCCCCTGGTTTCGGGCCGCCTAGGGGGGGCGGCCCCTACAGCCGATCTCCGGATAAAGTGCGCGTTAGGGCACTCGCGCTCCATATCGGGCTTGACAAATCCGCACAGGGCGGTATAATGGTCTGTACAGGTGTCATGACATCTGTACAGATTATGCTTTGTAAAGAGGAGATACACATGAAGGAATTTCTCAAGCGGAAAAATATTGTGATTTCCGCCAAGCGCTACGGCATCGACGCCCTGGGGGCCATGGCGCAGGGCCTGTTCTGCTCCCTGCTCATCGGCACCATCCTGAACACCATCGGCAGTCAGTTCCACATCGGATTTCTGACCGCCCAGATTCTAAAAATCAACGACGTGGGCTACACCATCGGCGGGCTGTGCTCCTTTATGAGCGGCTCGGCCATGGCGGTGGCCATCGGCTACGCCCTCCAGGCGCCTCCCATGGTGCTCTTCTCCCTGGTGACGGTGGGCTACGCCTGCAACGTCCTGGGCGGGGCGGGGGGCCCGCTGGCGGTGCTGTTCGTGGCCATCATCGCCGCGGAGTTCGGCAAGGCGGTAAGTAAGGAGACCAAGGTGGACATCCTGGTCACCCCCATCGTCACGATCCTGGTGGGCATCGGGGCGGCCTGGGTCATCGCGCCTCCCATCGGCAAGGCGGCAAGCGCCTTCGGGACCCTCATCATGCGGGCCACCGTACTCCAGCCCTTCCTCATGGGCATTCTGGTGTCCGTACTGGTGGGCATCGCCCTGACCCTCCCCATCTCCTCCGCCGCCATCTGCTCGGTGCTGGGGCTCACCGGCCTGGCCGGGGGAGCCGCCGTGGCCGGCTGCTGTGCCCAGATGGTGGGCTTCGCCGTCATGTCCTTCAAGGAGAACCGCTGGGGCGGGCTGGTGTCCCAGGGCATCGGCACCTCCATGCTCCAGATGCCCAACATCGTGAAGAATCCCCGCATCTGGATTCCCCCCACCCTGGCCTCCGCCGTCACCGGCCCCATCGCCACCTGCCTCTTCAAGCTGGAGATGAACGGCGCCCCCATCAACTCCGGTATGGGCACCTGCGGCTTCTGCGGACAGCTGGGGGTGTGGACCGGCTGGCTGGACCCCAGCGCCAAGGCGCTGGAAAACGGCGCGGCGGCCATCGTCCCCGGCGCCATGGACTGGGCGGGGCTGATCCTCATTTCCTTTGTCCTCCCCGCAGTGCTGTCCTATGTCTTCTGTGAGGTCTGCCGCAAAACCGGCTGGATCAAGGAGGGAGACCTGACACTGCCGCAGTAAACAGACCGCAAAAGACCCGCTTCCCTTTTTGGAAGCGGGTCTTTTTTGCGTCAGTCTTTCAGCGTCTCCGCCCAGGCGGCGTATTTGGCAACCTTGGCCTCGGCGTCCTCCTTGGAGGTGCCGTTGGCCAGGATGTAGACCTTGACCTTGGGCTCGGTGCCGGAGGGCCGGACGATGAGGCTGGTGCCGTCGGTCATCTCGTAGCGCAGTACGTTGGACCCGGACAGCTCCATGGCGGACTTGGCCCCGCTGGCCACAGTGACTACGCTGCCGTCCTTGTAGTCCTTCTGCTCCTTCACGGCCACCCCGGCAATCTCCACCGGGGGCTTGGCCCGGAGGTTGGCCATCAGTTCGGCCATCTTTTTCAGGCCGTCCAGGCCGGGCATGACCAGGTTCATGGTCCGCTCGCTGTAATAGCCGTACTTCTCATACAGGGCCAGCAGGGCGTCGTACAGGGTCATCCCCTGGCCGGCGTACCAGGCGGCCATCTCGCTCAGGGCCACGGAGGCGGTGACGGCGTCCTTGTCCCGGACGAAGGAGCCCAGCATGTAACCGTAGCTCTCCTCGTAGGACATAATCACGTTGCCCTCGCCGGAGCTCTCCAGCTGGTCCTTCTTCTGGGCCAGGAACTTAAAGCCGGTGAAGGTGTCGAAGCACTTCAGGCCGTTGACCTCGGCCACCTTGCGGGCCATCTCGGTGGTGACGATGGTCTTCAGGGCCACCGGCTTTTCGGGCAGCTTGCCCACCCGCTTCATGGCGCCGATGAGGTAGTCCAGCAGCAGCACACCGGTCTGGTTTCCGGTGAGCACCTTGAACTCCCCGTTTCCGGTGTTGACCATGATGCCCACCCGGTCGGCGTCCGGGTCGGAGCCCAGGATGAAGTCGGCCCCCTCCTTCTTGGCGATGTCCACCGCCAGGTAGAAGCCCTCGGGATTCTCCGGGTTGGGGGATTTCACCGTGGGGAAGTTGCCGTCAATGACCATCTGCTGGGGGACGCAGATGACGTGCTTCATGCCCAGCCGCTTCAAAGCCTCGGGGATGAGCTTGTGGCCGGTGCCGTGGAAGGGGGTGTACACCATCTTGAAGGTGTCGGCCACCTGCTCCACCGCCGCCTTGTCGTTCACCTGGGCCATCACGTTGGACAGGAACTTCTCGTCGGTCTCCTCGCCCATGATGACGATTTTGCCCTCAGCCACCGCCTTGTCATAATCAGCGGTTTTCACGCAGGCGAACACGTCCAGCTCCTGCATCTTTTTGGCCACCTCGTCGGCGTGCTTGGGGGGCAGCTGGGCGCCGTCCTCCCAGTAGACCTTGTAGCCGTTGTACTCCTTGGGGTTGTGGCTGGCAGTGACGTTGATGCCGGCGATGCAGCCGTACTCCCGGATGGCGAAGGACAGCTCGGGGGTGGGGCGGAGGGACTCGAACAGGCGGACGGGGATGCCGTTGCCCGCCATGACGCAGGCGGCCTCTTTGGCGAAGAGGTCGGAGTTGTTGCGGCAGTCGAAGCAGATTGCCACCCCACGGGCCACCGCCTCGGGGCCCTCGGCCAGGATGACCTGGGCGAAGGCCTGGGTGGCGTGGCGGATGACGTGGACGTTCATCCGGTAGGTGCCCATCCCCATGGTGCCCCGGAGGCCGGCGGTGCCGAACTCCAGCTGGGAGAAGAAGCGGGATTCGATCTCCTTGTCGTCGTTTTTGATGGCCTCCAGCTCGGCCTTCTCACCGGCAGACAAGGCGGGACTGGCCAGCCAGGCCTCGTAAGTATCGCGATAGGACATATTGACATACCTCCAGTGGCTAAAATTTTACATTTACCATTGTACCACAAGAGAGACAAGATTTCCAGTGCTTTTTGTGGGAATTTACAGAAGCAGCCGGGCGATGTCCAAGGGGAGGGGAACGGCAAACTCCAGCCTTGTCCCGGAAATGGGGTGGCGGAAGGAGAGCGCCCCCGCGTGGAGGGCGGGGCGGGGAATGAGGTCCCGGTTCTCTGTGCCGTAGAGGAAATCGCCCGTCAGGGGGTGCCCGATGTGGGCCATATGGACTCGAATCTGGTGGGTGCGGCCGGTGTCCAGCTCCAGACGGAGAAGGGCCCGGTCCCCTTGGACCTCCAGCACCTCGTACCGGGTGCGGGCCGGTTTGCCGTCTGGACGGACCATCTGCTCCATGAGGGAGCCGGGGCGCGGCCCCAGGGGGGCCTCAATGGTCCCGGCGGGCGGGTCCGGGACCCCCTCGCACACCGCCAGGTAGGCCCGGCGGAAGTCTGGGGTGTGGAGCTGGTTTTTCAGCACCTCCTGGGCGTGGGGGTGCTTGGCGGCCACCAGCAGTCCGCTGGTCCCCCGGTCCAGCCGGTGGACGGGGTGAAAATCCGCCTCCTGCCCCGTCTTTTCGTAATAATCCACCAGAAAATTACCCAGCGTATCGTCAAAGTGCCCCGGTCCCGGGTGGACGGACAGGCCGGGGGCCTTGTTCAGGACAATCACATCTTCGTCCTCGTACACAATATCCAGCGGTCCTGGGGCGGGGACGATGCCGCTGTTCCGGACCGGGTCAGACAGCCGCACTGACAGCACCTGTCCTGCCGACGGGCGGAAGTTGGTGTGGACCCGGACGCCGTCCGCCAGGATGCCGTCCTCCAGCCACTTGATCCGCTTGACCAACGTCCCCGAAAGCCCCATCCGTTTTCGCAGCAGTGTGTCCACCTTAACACCGGCCAGCTCTGGGGTGATGACCAGTTCCAGCCGGCGGCTCACAGCTTTTTGGACAGCCACAGGCTGGACAGGAAAAAGACAGCGGTGTAGAAGAAGACCACTCCAGTCAGGGCGTAGTAGGCCTCCATGCTCAGGGGCAGGACGATGAACAGGGACAGTACTACCCCGAAAATGGTGAGCCCTCCCGCAATCTGGGCGGCGGAGCGGGTGATGTGCAGTTCCCGCTCGTCGGTCTCCTTGATTTTCGCCCTCCGCTGGGCCTGGGGGTGGGTCATCAGATACTGGGTGCGGACCAGCAGAACCAGCGCCCCGGCGGTGATGCCGCTAGCCGCCCCCAGATAGAAGCCCTGGGCGTGGTCGGACAGATGGCTGTCCGGCACCAGGAAAAACCAGCAGGCGAAGCCCACCAATCCAATGGACAGCAGTCCAATGGCCGCCCAGCGGCGCTGCTTCAGGGATTTTTTATAGTCTCCGCTCCCTGTCAGCATTGTTTTGATCAGCATAGATATTATCTCCTTTATCCTTGTAGGGGCCGCCGCCCTCGGCGGCCCGCATAATTGGCTGCATTTTTTAGGAACGGCGGGCCGCCCAGGGGGCGGCCCCTACATCCGTTTATTCCACCGGTGGATGTTAATCATATAGAAGGTGCAGTGGAGCACGATGACCACCGACACCGCCACTCCCCACAGGCCGCCCACGAAAATCTGGATGACCATGAAGGCCGCCCACAGCATGTACAGCGTCCAGTACCAGGAGGACATGGCCGCCTTCTCCCGGATGGCCACATTGCGCTCGTCGTGCTCGCCCCGCTCATACTCCTTCTGCTGTTCCGGGGACCTATGGATGCAGCTCAGGGCGATGCCCACTGCCCCGAAGCCCATCAGCATTCCGCCCAGGGTGTACAGGGCCAGGAGAATCGGTTTCGGGGCCCGCTCGCCCAGCAGAAAGGCGGCGAGAATCAGCGCCCAAGCCGCTGCAAACATTACATAGGGGAATACTTTTTTCAGTTGATCTCTCATTGCTAACACCTCACAGTCTTAATATTTCTTGGTCAGATGCCGGTGGATGCCCTCATAGATCAGCCAGCGGACCAGGTAGAGCCCAAGCACCGGGAGGTAGACAGGCCAATCGACCTTTATAACGAACGCAAGGATGATAATGCCCGCCATGAACACAACGGTCTCCCCCTGCCAGCACAGCCAGGAGGCCCGCTCCTGAAGCATTACGTTCCGCTCGTCCCGCTCCTCCCGGTCCACCCGTTTCTGCGCCTCCTCGGGCATATTCAGGTAGATATTCCGCCGCATGGTCAGCCCGGTCAGGCTCCCGATTCCTATGGCGATCAGCATCCCGGCGGGCTCATCCCAGGTGATGAGGAGCAGAAGCACCCCCGCCGCCAAAATTGCGGCGCTCAGATACCATTCCCACTTTTTCGGTTTATGTTTGGGTTTTTTCATGCCGGCACCTCCTTAATATTTCCGGTTCATCCACCAGCGGGTCAGGAAAAACAGCCAATAGCGGAGAATGATGATCCAATAGATAACATAGCTGATTGTGTCCAACTCTGTAAACAAACTGACAGCAATCCACCCGACGATCCAAAGTACGTTTTCGACCTTCCGGCAAAACCAGGCCGCCCGGTCCTGAAGCATCAGGTTGCGCTCATCCCGCGCCTCCCGGTCCAGCTCTTCGGGGGTGCCCTTTGTCACCTCCAGCATAAACATCCAAATGCAGAGGACAAGCCCCAACACCACGACAACGATTTGCGGCACATAATAACGGTGTATCCCTGCGCCGCAAACCAAAAGGGTTATGCAGGCAATCAGCTCTTCCCGCAGGGGTTTGGCTTTTCTCTCGTTCATGTCGTCTCCTCCTCTTCAAACAGGAATACCTCCTCGATGGTCAGCCCGAAATACCTTGCAATTTTGTGGGCCAGCAGCAGGGAGGCGTTGTACCGGCCGCTCTCCAGAGAGATGATGGTCTGCCGGGTGACATCCACCCCGTCGGCCAGCTCGGCCTGAGAGATTTTCCGCGCCTTGCGCAGCTCCGCGATTCGGTTGGTCACCGGACCACCTCCTTCCGAATGATGTAAAGTGCGCTTTACTATTTGGAGTATAGCACGCTTTACATTTTGTGTCAAGGGGGCTTTACATTTTTGCGTAAAAAAAGCCTCCCTTCGCAAAGGGAGGTGGCATCCGCGAAGCGGATGACGGAGGGTTTTCTCCTGTAGAGTGCATAACTCCTTCGAGAGAAAACCCCCACCCGGCTTCGCCGGGAGCCCCCTTCGCAAAGGGGGCTCCTTTCATTGCAGTCGGGCTTACCCCAAAATCGCACCCTTGTCGGCGGAGGACACCATTTTGGCGTAGCGGGCCAGGTAACCGGTCTTAATCTTTGGCTCAGGGCAGGCCCACATGGCCCGGCGGGCAGCCAGTTTATTCTCCGGGACAACCAGGTTGATGGTGTGGGAGGGGATATCAATCATGATCGTATCCCCCTCTTCCACCAGGCAGATGGGGCCACCGGAGGCCGCCTCAGGGGAGACGTGGCCGATGGAGGCGCCCCGGGTAGCCCCGGAGAACCGGCCGTCGGTGATGAGGGCCACGTCCTTGTCCAGCCCCATGCCGGCAATGGCGGAGGTGGGGTTGAGCATCTCCCGCATACCGGGTCCGCCCTTGGGACCCTCGTAGCGGATGACCACCACGTCTCCCGCCACAATCTTGCCGGCGTAGATGGCTTCGATGGCCTCCTCCTCGGAGTTGAACACCCGGGCGGGACCCTCGTGCCGCATCATCTCCGGGGCCACGGCGGACTGTTTCACCACGCAGCCGTCAGGGGCCAGGTTGCCCTTGAGGACGGCGATGCCACCGGTCTTGGAGTAGGGGTTGTCGATGGGCCGGATCAGGTTGTGGTCCCGGTTGACCACGCCCTCCAGGTTTTCCGCGATGGTCTTGCCGGTGCAGGTGGGCAGGGAGGTGTCAATGAGCCCGGCCTTGGCCAGTTCGGCCATGACGGCGTAGACGCCGCCGGCCCTGTCCAGGTCCTCCATATAGGTGTCGCCGGCGGGGGCCAGGTGGCACAGGTTGGGAGTCTTGTCGGAAATCTCGTTGGCCATGTCGAAGGACAGTTCAATGCCGCACTCGTGGGCGATGGCGGGCAGGTGGAGCATGGTGTTGGTGGAGCAGCCCAGGGCCATGTCGATGGTCTCGGCGTTGTGGAAGGCGGCCTTGGTCATGATGTCCCGGGGGCGGATGTTTTTCTCCACCAGCTCCATAATCTTCATACCGGCGTGCTTGGCCAGCCGCAGCCGGGCGGAGTACACGGCGGGGATGGTGCCGTTGCCCCGGAGAGCCATGCCGATGGCCTCGGTGAGGCAGTTCATGGAGTTGGCGGTGTACATCCCAGAGCAGGAGCCGCAGGTGGGGCAGGCGCTGTTCTCATACTCCTCCACCCCGGCCTCGTCCAGCTTGCCGGCGTAGTAGGAGCCCACCGCCTCGAACATGTGGCTCAGGCAGGTGCGGCGGCCGTCGTTCAGCGTCCCGGCCAGCATGGGCCCGCCGGAGACGAAGATGGTGGGCACGTTCACCCGGGCCGCCGCCATGAGCAGGCCGGGGACATTCTTGTCGCAGTTGGGGATCATCACCAGGCCGTCGAACTGGTGGGCCATGGCCATGGCCTCGGTGGAGTCGGCGATGAGGTCACGGGTGACCAGGGAGTATTTCATTCCCACATGGCCCATGGCGATGCCGTCACACACGGCGATGGCGGGGAACTCCACCGGGGTGCCCCCGGCGGCCCGAATCCCGGCCTTGACAGCCTCGGCAATTTTGTCCAGATTCATGTGGCCGGGGACGATCTCGTTGTAGGAGCAGACCACACCAATAAGAGGCTTTTCCAGCTCCTCTTTCGTGTAGCCCAGGGCGTAGAGCAGGGAGCGGTTGGGGGCGGCGGGGACTCCTTTTTTCACAACGTCAGAGCGCATAAATGTAACCTCCAAAAATTTTCTCATAAGTTGTCTGATTACTATTGAATTGTATGACAATATGATATATCATAGAGAAGCAGAAGTCAAGAGAAATTTGAGGTGTTTTTATGGAAAAGCAGAGCTTGTCCCAGCAGACTGCCCGGAGGCTGTACAATTTGATCGCGGCGGAGAAAAGGCTGCTCCCTGAGGAAAAACTGCCCAATGAGCTGGAGCTGGCTCAGGAGATGGGGGTGAGCCGGGCTACCCTGCGGGAGGCCATCCGGGAGCTGGCAACCCAGGGCGTGCTGGAGGTCCGCCGGGGCCGGGGCACTTTTGTGTCCCGGCGGGTGGGGGAGATCAACGACTTCGGCTTTTCCGCCCTGGACCAAGTGCGGGGCCAGCTCCGGGACTTGTTTGAGCTGCGGGCCGTTTTTGAACCGGAAATGGCCGCCCTAGCCTGCCGCCGGGCCACTCCCGAGGAGCTGGCGGACATTCTGGCTCAGGGGGAGCGGGCAGCCGCCGCTATCCGGGCGGGAGAGGACCGCACCCAGGCCGACCGGGATTTTCATGCCGCCATCGTCCGGGCTACCCACAACGAGTTCATGACACGCCTGCTGCCCATTATCAGCCAGGCGGTGGAGACCGCTATCGTCTCTGGCGACCACGGGGGGCGTCTGGCGGAGTACACCCTCCGGGACCACGCCCTGCTCATGGAGTTCTTTGCCAAGCGGGACCCTGAGGGCGCCCGGTGCGCCATGGCCGTCCATATGCGCCATGCTATGGATGAGATGAGGCTTGAGAATGATTGAACTCTGATATTTTGCAAAATTCTCTGTATTGCCCAAATTTTTGGAGGCGTTTTTTCCTCGCCAAAAAACAGACTTGTGTCACGACACTTACGCGGCTCCGGACGCTGCAAAAAGCGGAGGAAATCCGGGAAAATGCGGCGGTTGTGTGTCAAAAAGTTGCGGCGGTAGACGGATGGTAGATGCCCGAAAATGCAAACCCCCGGCGGCTCCCTGTGGGACAGGGAACTGCCGGGGATTTTGGTAGACGTTTGGTAGACTTGCGTTTACAGGCCGGCGACTTCGTAGACCAGAGAGCGGAAGTCCTCGCAGCTGCCGCTGCCGTCGATGATTTCACCAGAGCCTCCCAGTTGTTGATGGATACCGGGGGCCAGCTTCCACCGGAAGCCGAAGGGGTTGATGTCCCGCATAATCCGCAGGACATTGTAGTTGTCCACCTCCACCTGAGCCAGGAAGTTTCCGCTGTACACCAGGCTAAATTCGCCGTTTTTCCCGCATATTACAAAAAACCGCCGAAAGCCCTATGTTTCAAGGACTTTCGACGGTTTTGTCTGCACGTCTGTCTTGTCAACGTAAAAATGGATACTGATTGAAGCTCAAACCGGCGGGCTGTTCCCGCCAAAGTCCTGGGCCTTAGCGGCCTCGTAGGTGATGCCGCCCCTGCGGTGGTCGGACTTGGCCATGCTGAGATAGTTAGAGCACACCACCCCGTGGGCGGTCCAGGGCAGACCCACCATAGCGGTGAGCCAGGGCAGGGCCCCGGCGTAGCCGGTGCGGATACAGTAGGCGGCCAGCAGCAGCCCGCCCACTGTCACCACCCACAGCAGCGCCCGGATATCGGCGATCAGCTGCTTGGAAAACTCCGGCTCCCGCCCGCCGGCCTGACGCCTCCCCCGCCTCATGCCAGACCGTACCGCCTGGCAAAGGCATACAGCAGCTGGGCCGCCTGTTCCCGGGTCAGCAGGTCCTCCCACATGTAGTTGGGCTGGCCGTCCGGTCCTGCACTGCCGCCAGCAAAAAGCCCCTGCTCCACCACAAACCTCCGGGCCGCCTCGCTCCAGGCCCCGCAGTCATTGTCCCGCAGTTCCTGCCGGTACTCCCCCATGGCGGCGGCAAACATCGCGTTAAATTTCTCCTGGGTCATATCTTCCTCCTTGTTGTAATCCCTGGCGTCGATGAGCCAATATTGCTTCACTTCCCGGCGGAACGTGTCCGGGTCGCCGTTGAGCCGCTTGTCCTTGGTGCTGGCCGGGTCGTTGATGCGGATTTTGGCGTTCCAGTCCCACACCAGGACGTAGTGCCCGCCGCTGGTCCAGGTGCCCGGCCCCATCAGGGCAACAGCCCAGCAGCCATCCCTGATGTACTCCTTCACCCGGTCGTGAATGGAGTGGTCCGGTTTGTTGTGCAGGGAGCTGCCCAGCATCTGCCGGCACTCGATGCCAAAAGCCCGGAACTGGGGCACAAAGTAGCTGTAGTAGGTGCCCTGGTTCAGGGCCTTGTAGCCGTGATCTACGGACCACTTGCAGGCGTCCACGGGGGTAAAGGTCCGGCCGGTCAGGGTCTCAATGGCCATGGCCGCCGCCGTGGGGCCGCAGCCGCTGCCCCCGATGGTGGCGCTCTCCCCCTTCACCCGGTAGGGCAGGGACTTCCACCGCTTGTCCGTCTGCATATAGACGGCGGGGCGCTTATTCATCCCGCACCGCCCCCGCCGCCGTCTTGACCTCCTCCACGGCCTTTTTTGCCGCTGCCTCGTCCACCTTGCCCTCGGTGATGATGTAGGCCACCACGGAAGACACGGACACCACCGCCCCCGCCACGCTGGACATGGTGCCCTCGTCCAGCCCGAACACCATGGCCAGGCCGGTGACGATACCCGCCACCGCCGCCCACAGTTTCCGGGAACTCAGCTTCCGCTTCCAGTCGATTGTTGTCATATGTATTCACCTATTCCTTTCTGTCCGGGCTTGACCGCCCTCTATACTATCCCTGCGCAGCCTGTAGTTTGTTGCACGAAGACGTACAACTAACTACCAAAGGCCCTGCGCAGCAAAAAACAGCCCGGGAATGCATAAGCATTTCCCAGGCTGTCATTTTGCGCCTCTTGATATGGCCTATTGGTATCCCTTACAAATTATTTTTGAAGAGCCACTCCATCGTACCCGCATTTGTTTCTTCGTTTCCGCCGTCGACAGATACGGAGACCGTATCCCCCTTTCTGATATTCAGCCCCATCACAGCCAGGACTCTGGTGGCGAGGGTAGGCTCGCTTCCACTTCTCCCGATGGTGATGGTGCTGTCAAGGGCTTTGGCGGTCTTGGCCAGCAGACCGGCGTGGCGGGTGTGTATACCCACAGGGGTGGTAATGGTGTATTCAAATGTCGTCATAAAGATCAATCCTTTCCAAAAACGCATATATTGTCTAAAAACAAGGAAGAGAAAGAGTTATTTGCACTTTTTGCTCTCCATATGTTCCCGTCCTTGTATGGCGCAAATATTACCACGATGGATTTTTGCCGTCAAGGAACAAAATAAACAATATTTTCCACGCAAATGAAAAAAGGACAGGAGGATTGAACAGTGAGACCGGGCAGCCTTTTACAGTAGCAGCCTTGCGGCTGCTGCATGTGTCCCGGGTCAGCCCGTCACGGCGTTAAAGCGCATCACCATCTCCGCCAGCTCGGCTCGGGACACGCTTCCCTGGGGGGAAAGCTTCCCGTCCGCTCCCTGGAGCACGCCGGTGGCCACAGCCCATTGCACGCCGTTCCCTGCGTAGGAGCTCACCTGCCTGCGGTCGGAAAAACCGCTCAGGTCCGCCGGGGTGATGGGCCCTCCGGCACACCGCCACAGCATTTCCGCCAGATACTCCCGCGTAACGCTCCCCATGGGGTCGGTACCGTCGCCCAGGCCCTGCCTGACCGCCCAGTCCGTCCCCGGCTCATACCACGCCGCACCCTCCCCGGCCTTGGTATCAACCTTGTGCATCCGGGCCAGCACCGTCCAGGCCATAGCCCGGTTCGCGGGCTCCTCCGGGGCAAAGCTGGTGGCGGAAACACCGCTCATCAGGGAGTTTTGCCAGACATAGAACACACCGGAATAAAACCAGCTGTCCTCCGGTACGTCCTCAAAGGTCATAGTGGCGTACTTCCGCGACAGCCACACATACCACATCAGCTGTTCAAGCCTCTCCCGCTGCATCTCCGCCTCTGTCTTTTCAGACGCCTGCTGATTGGCGCTCTGTCCAGGCCCGTCTGCTGCGGCAAGTACATATACCGGCGTCAGGGACAGCAGCAGGCACATCGCCGCCGCCATTGCAATCACTCGTCTTTTCATTTTTCCGCTCCTCCCTCACGGTTCCCCGGACCGTCCGGTCTCCCCGTCCAGCTCCGCCTTTTCCTCCGGGGTAAGCTCCGCCCCTTTCAGGGCCCGCCGGTACTCCTGCCAGGTGTACCAGCCGAAGGCCGCCCCCGCCAAAGCCAACAGCCCGCCCAGCAGACAGGCCGCAAAGGGCGGGAACGAAGGGGTGCTGCCCCCGCTGCAAATCAGCTTCCAGCCCAGATAGAGCAGATATCCGCTCACCAGCGCCCGAAGCAGCGCCTTCATATCCGCCTGGTTCTTCCGCACCACATGGTAGCGTTTGGCCTCCTTCATGTCCCCGCCTCCTTTTTCTCTATTGTACCGCTTTTTCCGGAAAAAGCAAGGGCAAATCCCCTTTACTTTTCCCGGATTCTCATATATAATGGGCTGAATCAATATCATAAGAAAGCGTGGGAAACACATGCTCCAATTTGACGAGTACAAGGTAAAGCTGAACAATCTGGTCCCGGCCCTGAACAAGCTGGCCCAGGCCCTGGACCTGGAGGGGGCCGAGCGGGAGCTGGACATGCTCCAGGCCGAGTCCGCTGCCGACGGCTTCTGGGACAATCTGGCCAAGGCCCAAAAGGTCCAGCAGCGCATCAAGAACCTCCAGGACAAGGTGGACCAGCAGAACAGGCGGCAGGGCCAGTGGGACGACCTGATGGCCCTGTGCGAGATGGGCAATGAATTTGAGGACGAATCCCTCATCCCCGAGCTGGAAGAGGGCTTTGCCGCCCTGGAGGCCAACATGGAGACCGCCCGGCTGGAGACCCTGCTCACCGGGGAGTACGACCGGTCCAACGTTATTCTGACCATCCACCCCGGCGCAGGGGGCACCGAGGCCCAGGACTGGGCCCAGATGCTCTACCGGATGTACACCCGCTGGACCGAGCGCCACGGCTTCACCTACCGGATCATGGACTACCAGGAGGCGGACGAGGCGGGCATCAAGTCGGCCACCATCATGATTGAGGGGGAGAACGCCTACGGCTACCTCCGGGGGGAACACGGCGTCCACCGGCTGGTGCGGGTGTCCCCCTTCGACGCCAACGCCCGGCGGCAGACCTCCTTCGCCTCGGTGGAGATTCTGCCCGACCTGCCCGAGGACGTGGAGGTTGAGATCCGCCCTGAGGATATCGAGATGCAGGTCTACCGGGCCAGCGGCGCCGGCGGCCAGCACGTGAACAAGACCTCCTCCGCCGTCCGGCTGATCCACAAGCCCACCGGCATTGTGGTGGCCAGCCAGCAGGAGCGCTCCCAGTTCCAGAACAAGGACAACTGTATGAAGATGCTCCGGGCCGAGCTGGTAAAGCTCCAGATGCAGGAAAAAGCGGAAAAGGTCTCCGACTTGAAGGGGGTCCAGCTGAAAATCGAGTGGGGCAGCCAAATTCGGTCCTACGTCTTTATGCCCTACCAGATGGTAAAGGACAACCGCACCGCCTTTGAAACCAGCAACATCAACGCCGTGATGGACGGCGACCTGGACGGCTTTGTCAACGCCTACCTCACCGCCGAGGCTACCGGGAATTGGGCAACGAAATAAACGAAACAGCAAAAAAATGATAGAAAAATTGTGATTCCTGTTGACTTTTTAGTTTGTTGCTGTATAATAAATGCGTGGGGCCCCCTTTAGACGGTCGCCACATCAGAATCCAGCTACAATTGATTTGTGGGGCCTACGCCCCAAAAAACCAGTGAGCCATCTGTTGCAGCAGACGGCTCACTTCTTTCTTATGGTCAAGTATATAGGTAACGACTTGGAACACAAAGTCGAGAATACAAAATATACCAACAACCTCAGAAAAAGTCAAAATCCCAGCCTCCTTTCAGGATAATTTCCCGCAGGTGCTGTGATCCGCCTCCATTCCGCAGCCGCGGGATGTCTGGCAACCGTCTTTCTCCCGTCACTGTCTCTCTCTACGGACGACAGGGGGGCCTCCACGCATTTTTATTATACTAAATTTGTCGAATTTTGTCAATCAGGATTAATTTTTTCTTGACTTTTTGCCTGAGCAACACTATACTTAATGCAGGAGCAAAAAGTGAGGTGAGCAAATGTCTCCCAGAACAGGCCGGCCCCGCAAGGAAGTTACCAAAAGCGTAAATCTCGGACTGCGTTTGACCGAGGAAACAGCAGCGAAGTTGCAACGCTGTGCGGATACACTTGGAATATCCCGGACGGAAGTAATCGAAAAAGGGATAGACCTTGTGGAGGAAGGCATCAAAAATTAGAGTGCTGGCCCACCGTCGAACGTACGCCAACACTCTAAAAACCAAGCCCGGAGGTCTGGCAAATTTGATTATGCCACACCGCCGGGAAAAAATCAAGGAGGAAACCATGACATTGCAGGAACAATTACTTGATTTGGACGCAGCAGTCAACCAAATTTCCAGCGGGATCAATGCGATTGCCGCCATGTCCAGGGGACTGGACCGGGTGGATGATCCCTATGCGGACGGCTTTTATTTCCTCGCTGACCATCTGATAGAGGCCGTCCAAAACCTGCGGAAACAGACAGACCGCTGTCTCAGCGCGATGTGACGGGTAAAAGGAGCGGATACATATGCAGTACAAAATTCAAGGCGAGCCCACCCCCGTGGTCATCTGCGACCTGAACGCCAACGAAACCATGATTACCGAGAAGGGCTCCATGGTGTGGATGACCCCCAACATGGACATGCAGACCTCCGCCGGCGGATTAGGCAAAGCCTTTGGGCGGATGTTCTCCGGGGAGTCCATGTTCCAGAACTTCTACACCGCCAAGGGCGGGCCGGGGATGATCGCCTTTGCCTCCAGCTTCCCCGGGACCATCCTGCCCATCGAAATCACCCCCGACAAACCCATCGTGGCCCAGAAATCCGCCTTCCTGGCCTCGGAGCAGGGGGTGGAACTGTCGGTGTTCTTCCAGAAAAAGATAGGGGCCGGCTTTTTCGGCGGCGAGGGCTTTATCATGCAGAAGCTGTCCGGCCGGGGCATGGCCTTCCTGGAGATCGACGGCTACGGCGTGGAGTACACCCTGGCCCCCGGCCAGCAGATGGTCATCGACACCGGCAACCTGGCTATGATGGACGCCACCTGCTCCATCGACATCCAGAGCGTCAAGGGGGTCAAAAATGTCCTCTTCGGCGGCGAGGGCTTCTTCAACACCGTTGTCACCGGTCCGGGCCGCATCCTCCTCCAGACCATGCCCATGAGCGCCTTTGCCGGGGCCATCGCCTCGGTTCTGCCCTCCAAGGGATAAGTCAAAAGTCCGCCGTGGGGCGGACTTTTTTGTTGACTTTCCACAACTGATGTCGTATGATAGGAGGGACGATTGGAGGGATTTTTCTTGACGAACAAACGACGCCGGACCGCCTTTCTGCTCTCCGCCCTGGCGCTGGCCCTGCTGGCCTCCTGCGGAAAAAAGGACCCCGGAGGGGCCTCCTCCTCCCAGCCGCCCCAGGAGCCCGCCGTCTCCGTCATCGCCCCGGTGGAGCCGGAACCGGAGCCCGAGCCGGTATTCCCCTACTTTAACCCCCTCACCGGCGAGGGGCTGCTGGAGGACATCAGCGGCAGGCGGCCCATCGCCGTCATGTTCAACAACCTGAAAAAGGCCCTGCCCCAGATCGGCATCTCCCAGGCCGACGTGATTTATGAAATCGAGGCCGAGGGGGGCATTACCCGGATGATGGGGGTGTTCCAGGACCTGGAGGGGGCGGGCGACCTGGGCAGCGTCCGCTCCGCCCGGGACTACTACGTCAGCCTGGCCCTGGGCCACGACGCCATCTACATCCACGCCGGGGGCAGCCCCCAGGCCTATGACGCCTTCTCCAACTGGGGAGTCACCCACATCGACTTTGTCAACGGCCCCTATGGCAACATGTGCTGGCGGGACCCGGACCGGCGGAAAACCGCCGGCCTGGAGCACTCCCTGCTCACCTCCAGCGAGAAGGTGCTGGAGCAGATGCCCAGCCGCTTCCGCCTGGACCACGAGGAGGGCTATCAGGTGGGCTGGACCTTTTCAGAGGAGGCCCCCCAGGGGGGCGAGGCGGTGGTCCGCCTGACGGTGCCCTTCTCCAAATACAAGACCGGCTACTTCACCTACGACGCCGGGCAGGGCCTGTACCTGATTAACCAGAGCCTGGACGGCTCCGACCCCATCCCCTATGTGGAGGGGGCCACCGAGGAGCGGGTGACGGTGCGCAATGTGCTGGTGCTGTACACCGATATCAGCCGGGTAAAGGGGGACGACAAGGGCCGCATGTCGGTGCGCACCACCGGTGAGGGGGAGGGCCTGCTCCTCCGGGACGGCCGGCTCTATCCAATCTCCTGGCAGCGGGACAAGCGGACCGACTGCTACTCCTTCCTGGACCAGTCGGGCCAGCCTGTCCCCCTGGCCGCCGGGACCAGCTACATCAATATCGTGGGTTCCTCCGCTGAGGTGACCTGGGAATAAAAACGCGGCCCGCCGGGATTCGGCGGGCCGTTGGCTGTTTTTATTTGGCAAGGGCGCGGTGGAGGAAGGTCACGATCTGACCACGGGTGCAGACGCTGTCCGGGGAAAAGGTGGTGGCGGAGGTGCCGCTGGTCACGCCCTTGTCCACCGCCCACTTGACGGCCTGGGCGTAGTCCGCAGTACCGGGCACGTCGGTGAAGCCGGTGCTGACAGGCTGCTGGTTCTGCTGGGGCATTTTGCAGTTGTAGTGGATGGTGGCCTTTGACAGCTCATCACTATCTTCAAAGTTGATGGCTTTCCACTGCGCCTCGCTGCCCTCGTAGTACACATCGAGCAAACTGCCCTCGTCGAAGAACGTACCATATTCAACATAGGTGACGCTGGACGGGATGGTCACGCTGGTCAGGTCTTCACTGTAGAAAGCAGGACTAACTATATAGGTAACAGTATTGGGAATGACCACGTCGCTGCTGCTGCCGGTGTATTCGTACAAATAGCCATCGCCAATGTTGAAATTGGCTTCGAAATCAGCGGAAGAGGCCGCTTTCCACATATAAGTAACCGCCATGCTTCGGGTGCAGGGCCTGTCCCCGCCGAAGGTTCCGCCGGTGACCATGCCTTTTTGGTTCGCCCACAGCGCCGCGTTGTAGTAATAGTCGCTGCTCTTTACGTCGGAGAAGGGGTTTTTCCCGTTGGACTTAGGGGAACCATAGGCCCGCCAGAGGAAGGTCAGAATCTGCGCCACGGTGCAGTTCTGGTTGGGGGAGAAGGTTGTCGCGGAGGTCCCGGCGGTGATCTTCCTGTTTACAGCCCACACCACCGGGTCCGCGAAGTAATCGCCCGCTTTCACATCGGTGAAACCGCCCACAGTTTGAACCGCCGAGGCGGAGGTATTGGAAATAATAACATCTAAACCATGATTGGAAAACATATCTTTCATTTCTGCCAACCATTTCGCGTCATAGGTAATGTTGGCTCCAATATTGATTTTGGCCGTTTTAACTTTTCCATCTGTTGCCACCATAAAGAACTCAAGTCCCGCTCCCGCGTGAACCTCTGTAAGCACCCCCGAGCCTGTATAGCTGATTGTCCCATCAAGAGTGGTTGCAATGGTAATGCCGTCAAAGGTTTGCGTTATGGTCTCCGCCGCAAACGCGGGGACAGCCAGTCCCAGGCAGAGGGCCAGGGCCAGCGCAAGGGATAGGATTTTCTTTTTCATATCTCTGTCTCCTTTTCCGAATTGAACGCACTTATTGTTTCCTGAATAGGAAACAATAGGACGTACGTCCTATTGTTTCCTGAATAGGAAACAATAGGACGTACGTCCTGCCCTCATTTTACCCCAAGCGCCGCCGAAAGGCAAGCCTAAATTTACGGCAGTAGGGGCGGGGGATTCTGTGGGACCCGCCCCCCTGGGCGGGTCACCGTTCAGGCAGCATCTCCTTTGCATTGGCCCGCCGAGGGCGGCGGGCCCCACAAAAAGGCAGAATTGATTTCCGCAAAGCCGACCCATCCGCTCTTGCCAAACGGGGCAAAAGGTGTTACAATGGCATAGGATATCAAGAAACCGTAAAATTTCCGACGAAAGGAAGTGGGACCCGAATGGAAGGCCGAAGTCGCCATAAAGCGGAAAGCTGCCACGAACGAGGGGCGGCGGACTTGGCCCGGAAGGGGTCCCGGTCCCGCCGCCGGAGCTGATTCCGGGGGACGCTGTCCCTCTCCTTGTCACGTGCAGCCACAGGAACGCCGCGCCCGAAGGGGTACGGCGCGCCTGTGGCTTTGCGGTTTTCCCCGCGTTTGCCCAAAACGAGAGGAGGAGAGCATCATGCACGACAACTACGATCTGGACCAGCTGATGGAGCTGGTTCAGGAGAGGAAATTCCGCGCCCTGCGGGAAATTTTGAACGAGATGAACGAGGTGGACATCGCCGAGTTCCTGGACGAGCTGGACGTGGAACAGGAGATTCTGGTCTTCCGCCTGCTGCCCAAGGACGTGGCGGCGGAGGTCTTCGCCTACCTGGAGGAGGACCAGGAGAAGCTCATCGGTGCCCTCAGCGACAGGGAGCTGCGTGAGGTGCTGGACGAGCTGTATATGGACGACACGGTGGACCTGATTGAGGACATGCCCGCCAACCTGGTCAGCCGCATTCTGAGCAACACCGACGCCTCCACCCGCAGTCAGATCAACCAGCTGCTGAACTACCCCAAGGACTCCGCCGGGTCGCTGATGACCACGGAATTTGTCTACCTCCACCCCAACAACACAGTGGAGGAGTCCTTCGCCCGCATCCGCAAGGTGGGCCTGGACAAGGAGACGGTGTACACCTGCTACGTCACCAAGAGCCGGGTGCTGCTGGGGGTGGTCACTGTCAAGCGGCTGCTTATGTCCGCCTACGAGACCAAAATCAGCGACATCATGGAGACCAACGTCCTGTCCGTCACCACCCACGAGGACAAGGAGGAGGTCGCCCAGATGTTCTCCAAATACGACCTCACCGCCCTGCCCGTGGTGGACGGCGACGACCGCCTGCTGGGCATCATCACCGTGGACGACGCCATGGACGTTATGGAGGAGGAGGCCACTGAGGACTTCGAGAAGATGGCCGCCATTCTCCCCTCCGACAAGCCCTACCTGCGCACCGGCGTCTTTGAGACCTGGAAGGCCCGCATCCCCTGGCTCATGCTGCTGATGCTTTCGGCCACCTTCACCGGGCTCATCATCACCGGCTTTGAGTCCGCCCTGGCCGCCTGCGTGATTTTGACCTCCTTCATCCCCATGCTGTCGGGCACCGGGGGCAACTCGGGCTCCCAGTCGTCGGTGGCCGTGATCCGCGCCCTGTCCCTGGGGGAGGTGGAGTTCTCCGACGTGCTGGCCGTGGTGTGGAAGGAGGTCCGGGTGGCCCTGCTGTGCGGGGCCTGCCTGGGCGGGGCCAACTTCGTCAAAATGCTGCTGGTGGACCGGATGCTGATGCACAACCCGGACGTTACCGTGGCGGTGGCCGGGGTGGTGTGCCTTACGCTGATGCTCACAGTGGTGTGCGCCAAAATCGTGGGCTGTCTGCTCCCTATGGCGGCGGAAAAAGTGGGCATCGACCCCGCCGTCATGGCCGCCCCCTTTATCACCACTGTGGTGGACGCCCTGTCCCTGCTCATCTACTTCACCATCGCCACCCGGATTCTTGGACTGTAAGCGACGCCCCCGTCCGTTGGACGGGGGCGCTGTCTCTTATTTCGCCAACGCGCGGTGGAGGAAGGTCACAATCTGTCCCCGGGTGCACACGCTGTCCGGGGAAAAGGTGGTGGCGGAGGTGCCGCTGGTGACCCCCTTGTCCACCGCCCACTTGACGGCCTGGGCGTAGTCCGCAGTGCTGGGCACGTCCGTAAAACCGGTGTTGACAGACGGCTTTTTGCTGTTGTAGTGGATGGTGGCCTTTGACAATTCATCATTATCAGGGTCGATGTCGATGGCCTTCCACTGTGCCTCGCTGCCTTCGTAATACACATCAGTCAAACCGTTGCACTCCCAAAATGCACGCTCGAGAATTGTAGTAACGCTGGTTGGGATGGTCACGCTGGTCAGACTTTTACAAAAGTAGAGTTTGATAGAAGCAATACCGGTAACGTGATCAGGGATAACCACATTAGGGACAACCGTATCGTGGCCGCCGTCGCCGAGGTAGCTGTATTGCCCCAAAAAACCATCATCGTCAATGTAGAAAGCTTTGGAAACATCGGCCTTCCACATGTAAGTAACCGCCATGCTCCGGGTGCAGGGTCTGTCTCCGCCGAAGGTGTTGCCAGTGACCATACCCTTCTCATAGGCCCACCGCGCCGCGTTATAGTAATAGTCGCTGCTCTTTACATCGGAGAAGGGATTGCTCTTTTTGGACGTGGGGGAACCGTTGGCCCGCCAGAGGAACGTCAAAATCTGTGCCACAGTGCAGTTTTGGTTGGGCGAGAAGGTCGTTTCGGAGGTCCCAGCGGTGATTTTCTTATTCACGGCCCACATCACCGGGTCGGCAAAGTAGTCGTCCGGCTTCACATCGGTAAAGCCGCCCACTGTCTGGGGGACCGATGTGGAATTTGTGTTGATTTTGACGGACTTTACTTCGACGCCAGCCCCATATATCAGCTCTTCCACGCGGGCTAATAGACCCTGGTCGGCGGTAATACCAGTCCCAATATTGATGACTGCATCAACCTGCCGCTTACCCCTACCCGTTGCGTTCCAAAGCTGACCAGCTCCCTCAAATATGTGATCCTCCGTGAGCACCCCTGAACCGGAATAGTTGATTGTGCCATCAGGAGTGGCTGTAATAGTAATACCATCAATGGTTTCCGTGTAAGTCTCCGCCGCGAACGCGGGGACCGTCAGCCCCAGGCAGAGGGCCAGGGCCAGTGCGAGGGATAGGATTTTCTTTCTCATGTCTCTGTCTCCTTTTCCGAATTGAACGCACTTATTGTTTCCTGAACAGGAAACAATAGGACGTACGTCCTATTGTTTCCTGAACAGGAAACAATAGGACGTACGTCCTGCAACCATTCTACCTCAAGCTCCGTCAAAAGGCAAGGGGCTTTCCGCAAAAAAGCCGGCCCCCGGCGCAAACCGGGGGCCGGTGCTCTCACAGGTCGTCCATGCTTCTCAAATACGCCTCCGCGCCGTAGCGCAGGCACCGCTGGAGCCGCCGCTCCCCCCGCTTGATGGTGCGGGAGACGGTGGACTTGTCGATGCCCATAATCTCGCCAATCTCCCGCATGTTCCGCCCCTCGGCGTAGTACAGCAGAATCATCTGCCGCTGCTTGGGGGTGATGTCCTCCCGCAGGCAGCGGATCAGATTGCGCTTCAGGCGGCTGATTTCCTGGCTGTTGTCCGCCGCCATCTGCCGGCTGTACATGGCCATGTCGGCGGCGTACAGCTTCCCCTTTCTATATCGTGTATTTGGCATTGCGGCGGTACCCCCTGTCATAGTAGTGCTCTGTCAGAACCGCCAGCTCCCTGGCCTCCCGCAGCATGGTGGACAGCATCCGGATCCGGTCCTGAAGCTGGCAGCGCCTGTCCGCGTTCCCCTCGCGCTCCAGCAAATATTCCAGCTGGCAGATCCGCAGGTCCAGCGCGTGGGCGTGGGCCCGGTACTCCAGCGACAATTCAGCCAATGTCATTGCAATCCCTCCTCAGCATGTAAAATCTTCCTGCACCGGGCGCACAGGCGCCTGCCCCTCTCCTGCCCGTCCCGGTCATAGTGATACTGCTCCCCGCCGCACTGCGGACAGGTCCAGGCCGGCGGCACCGCCTGGCAGTCCCGAAGGGGCGGAAAAAAAAGTTTCTTTTGTACTTGACATACCTCCTTTTCTTTGCTATAATAGCGTCTGCTGTTGGACAGCCGCCATGTGCTGGTGTAGCTCAGCCGGTAGAGCAGCTGATTTGTAATCAGCAGGTCGGGGGTTCGAATCCGTCCACCAGCTCCAACTGAATATGGAGGAGTTCCCGAGTGGCCAAAGGGGGCAGACTGTAAATCTGTTGCGTTTCGCTTCGGTGGTTCGAATCCACCCTCCTCCACCAGAAAACGGTGACCCCGTCAGGGGTTGCCGTTCTTCTATTGAGGGTGGCTTTTTCTCTGCCCGCTGATGAGAAAATCGCAGTTATAGAACTTTTGTTCTATAACTGCGTCTAGCATACTCTCTTTTTTGAAAGATGTCAACCTTAAATATCGAACATATTTTCTATCAGAGACCGGTTTAATGGACTATACATCCTGGAGTATCCCTCCGAACCCCTAAAACAGACGAAAAAACAGCGCCCCGGCTTATTCCAGGGCGCTGTTTGTAATCAGTTTAGAAATATTTTTTCACGCCCTCAGGGGCCAGGGACTCGTCGTCGCTGATGGTGATGGTGAACTTGATGTTGTGCCGCTCGGCAAACTTGTTCAGCCAGTCCAGGAACTTCTCAGTCTCGTTGTCGCACTCGCCGCCCACAATCTTGGTCAGGCTGTCGATGAAGATGTGGGTGATGTCGTAGTTGCCGGCGTACATGCCGCTGATGAAGCCCTTCAGGGCGGTGTAGTTTGCGATATCGTATTCGCTGGCCTCCACCAGGCGAATGTGGTAATGGATGTCGAAGGTCAGCTTGTTGCCCTTTTCAATGCAGACCACGTTGCCGTGTTCCGTCTGGACGGCGTTGTTAATCAGTTCGATCACGTTCTTGGTCTTGCCGGAGCCCTTCTTGCCCATGATAACGCGAATCATGTGTATCACTCCTTATCGTTTTGACATCGGGGGTGTGCCCTCTGTTTATTTATACTCTACCATATCCCAGCCGGTTTTTCAACTTATTTATTGTGAATTTTTTGATAAGGAGAATGTCCTCACAGCACCCGCAGCGGCGGGCCCTCCAGCCGGACAACCCGGTCCGCGTGTTCCAGCACCGCCGCCTCGTGGCTGACCAGCAGCACCGGTGCCGCAAGCCCCCTCAGCCGCTCCAGAATCCGCAGGGCTCGGGGCAAGTCCACCCCGGCAAAGGGCTCATCCAGCAGGTAGAGCCGGGCGTCCAGGGCCAGGCACCGGGCCAGGGCCAGCCGGCGGCCCATCCCCCCGGACAGAGCGCCGGGGCGGGCACCCTCTTCCCCCTCCAGCTCGGCCAGGGCCAGCAGCTCCGGGACCCGGTCCCGCCGGTCTCTGGGCAGCACGTCGGTGAGGTGCTGCTCCACCGTCCGCCAGGGGAGGAGGCGGTCGTCCTGGAAGAGGATGGCGGTCTCTCGGGGCGTAACCCCCTCCACCGCCCCGCTTTGGGGCTTCTCCAGCCCGGCCAGCACCCGGAGGAGGGTGGTCTTGCCGCAGCCCGATGGCCCGCTGAGGGCGGTGATGCCGGTGTCCGGAATGTTCAGGGAAAAGCGGTCCAGCACCGCCCTGCCGCCAAAGGAGACGGTGAGGTTTTTGCAGAAAATCACGCCGCCCATCCCCTTCCCCACCGGGTCAGGCAGGCCCGGAGCAGGCGCTCCAGCACCATGCTCAGGGCCACCGTCACCGCCGTCCAGGCGAAGAGCTCCGGGATATCCAAATAGTACTTGGTGTAGTAGATGCGCTGGCCCAGGGAGGGCTCAGGCAGGCACAGCACCTCCGCCGCCACCCCCGACTTCCAGGCCAGTCCGGTGGCGGTGGTGAGGGCGGTGAGGATATAGGGCCGCAGGGCGGGCAGGTAGATGAGGGCCGCGGTCTTCCTCCGGGAGAAGCGGTAACAGTTTGCCAGCTCCAGCAGCTTTCTGTCCACGGCCTGGATGCCTCGGGACAGGTTGTCCCATGTCACGGGCAGGACCATCATGGCGGAGATCACCGCCGGGACGGTGTTCCGCCCCGTCCACAGCAGCACCAGCAGGATAAAGGAGGCCACCGGCGCGGCCCGGACCACCCGGATCGCGGGAGAGAGGAGGCGGTCCGCCCAGGGGGAGGCGCAGGTCAATACAGCCAGCCCGGCTCCCAGCAGCAGGCCGCAGGCCAGCCCAATGGCGATGCGGCCCAGGGAGGAGAAAATCGTGGCCCAGAACTCCCCCGTCCCCGCCAGAACGGTCAGGGCGTTCCAGACAGAGAGGGGATAGGGCAGCAGCAGCTCGTTACCCTTCCCCTCCAGGCGGCGGTCCACCAGAAAGGCGCAAAGCTGCCAGACCCCCAGCCAGAAGGCGGGGGCCGGCAGGGCGTATAACAATTTTTTTGGCCATTCCCCTCCCCTTTGGGGAGGAGAATGGTCGGGACGGGAGGAACGATCAGTCCACCCCATAGTAGAAGGAGTCGTAGGGCAGGCCGCCGCCGATGGATTCCGGGGCCGCCTGGAACAGGATGGAGTAGTAGTCTTCCAGCATGTCCCGCATCTCCTGGCCGGTGACGAAGGTCAGGGAGCACTGGGGGATGGCCTTCTCCGCCACCTTGGCGTTGGGGGCAAAGCCGTACTCCGCTACCAGAGCGGACGCGCCGGCGATGTTGGCGGGGTCGCTCATATATTCGATGGATTCCTGATAGGCGTACAGGAATCGCTCCACCATATCGGGACACTCCTCAATATAGTCCGTACGGGCCACCAGGCAGCCCATGGGCAGGGGGGACTCCTCCAGGTCCATCCAGGCGTCGGACAGGGAAATTGCCTCCCGGACGGAGCTGTCCTTTACCAGCAGGGCGGTGGCGGCGGGGACAGGGAGCATGCAGATGCCTGCGTCAGAAGAGGACATCTTGGCGGTGATCTCCTGGGGGGTGAGCCACTCGATGTTCACCTCGGACGGGTCCACACCGTTGCCCTCCAGCAGGTGGTTGAGGATGTGCTCCGGGTTGGCCCCCTTGGTGTTGGAGGGGGCGTACAGGGTCTTGCCCTTCAGGTCGGCCATATTGTGGACGGTGTCCCCCTTCTCCAGAATGTAGAGCACCCCCAGAGTGTTGACGGCCAGCACCTGGATAGCCCCGTCGCTCCTGGCGGACAGCATGGCGGCCACATTGGTGGCTACGGCGGCAAACTGCGTGTCCCGGTTGATGAGGGCGTCGGTGACTTCCTTGTTGTCGGTGACGATGGTGCTGCCAACGGTAAATAGTTTATCCGAAAAGTCGCTGTGCGCATCGTAGTTTTTCATCAGCCGGGAGGCCCCCACCCCGGTGGGCCCGGAGAGTGCCATGAAGGTGATTCGGGGAAGCTCGTTGGTGGGGGTGGACATGTCATAGGAGCTGTCCTGGCCGGAGCCGGAGGAACTGGCGGAGCTCCCGGCGGGAGTCTTGGGTCCGCAGCCGGCCAGCAGGGACAGGGCCAGTGCGGCGGTGAGGAGCAGGGAGAGGGTACGTTTCATAATGGTCATCCTTTCTGGTTTGGCATTGCCTTTTGTGGGACCCGCCCCCCTGGGCGGGTCATAATCGGTGGGACGGGCTAGGGGAAATGGCCCGCCGAGGGCGGCGGGCCCCACATTTTGCTGTCACAGCACCGTCTCCAGCCCCGCGGGGTCCACAACGGTGATGGTTTTCCCTTCCCGGACAATGAGGCCGCTGTCCTCCAGAGCGGCAAAGGCCCGGTAGAGGGAGGCCCGGCTCACCCCCAGCCGCTGGCACAGTTCTGTAGCCGGGCAGGAGCTGCCCCCGTTGGCCAGCAGGTAGCGGGCCAGCTTGCCCTCCACCCCCGGCTGGGCCAGGGTCTGGAGCCGCCCGGACAGAAACCGGACGCGGCCCGTGAGGTAGCGCAGATAGTTTTCCCGGATTTGCCCCTGTTCAGCCAGCAGCCGGTCCACCATCCGCTGCTCCAGCATCAGGCACCGGCTGGGGCTTTTGGCGGTGACGGTGGCGGCAAACTCGGGCTCGTCGCTGTACAGGGCGGCGGCCCCAAACAGGTCTCCGGGCCCCAGTACGCTGACGGCCAGCGCCCCTTTGGTCACCTGGAGCTGGCCGGACAGCACCACCGCCAGGGAGCGGCGGAAATGCCGGGGGCTGTATACCACTCCCGGTTCAAACCGGACCAGGCTGGCCCCCTCCATCCCCGCCAGGGAGAGGAGCAGCTCCTTGTCCACGTTCTGAAACAGAGGGCCGTTGACCAGCAGGGAAATTTCCTCCTGAGAGAGGGACAAAGGCGTCACCTCCAAACTGTCTTATTTGAGACAGTTTGGATTATACCGGAACAGGAAGAAAAAGTCAACCCCGGCGATAAAAATCGCCGGGGTCAAATTCAATCGTCCTCATACAGCTCCGGGCGGAACACGCCGTCCTCCCCCCGGCTCCAGGCGGTGCCGGGCTCGGAGTCCAGCAGAGGGATAATGTCCGGGTCGTAGTTGCAGATGGTATTCAGGGCGTAGACGCCGGATTTGTCCGGGTCATCCATGTATCCGCCGCTCTCGTCCCCGGCGGTAAAGCGCCAGCCGCTGTCCCAGGCCGCATCCTCCGGGCCGGGCTCCTCCCGGTAGCAGTAGCCCACCGGAGCGCCGTCCACCACAATGCGGTCGGTGGCAATACAGCCCTGGGGCCCGTCCCCCTGATAGAGCTCCTTCAGCTCCTCCCTGGGGATGGCAAACCGCTTCCTGGGCAGATCCCCGCAGACGCTCTCCCGGTGGATGTCCACCACCTTCAGCTGCTCCTCAGTAAAGCGCTCCAGCAGGTCCTCCGCGCTGTGGTAGAGCTTGAACTGCATCTCCTCGAAGGTG
Source organism: uncultured bacterium (assembly GCA_949840775.1). Classification (GTDB taxonomy): domain Bacteria; phylum Bacillota; class Clostridia; order Oscillospirales; family Oscillospiraceae; genus Lawsonibacter. The sequence continues at coordinate 31,669 of CATKXO010000018.1, forward strand.
AGGGGGATCATCTGGTAGAAGTTCACCTCGTCCCCGCCGGGGAGGGGACAGCACACCGCGTCCCGGTCAAAGCCCTGGGGCCCGGTGAGCATGACGCCGCACAGCTTGGTGTTGTCCGCAAAGGGGGCGTCGTCCGGGTTGGCGATGGTGTGCCCCCAGCCCAGCCAGCCCTCCTCCTGGATGGGCAGCCGGGCCAGAATTTTCAGCCAGCGGATAGGCCAGTACCACTCCTCCCCCGGCTCTGTGATCTTCCAGCCCGGGGGCAGGGCGACGACAATCTCCGCCCGCTCCAGCTTCTTGTCCGCCAGCTCCTCCGGAACGTTCATCCGGTGGGCCCCCATGCCGAAGGTGGACAGGACGTAGTAGTTACGCTCTGGGGTGGGATTCATGATGTAGATGTCCACATGGATGTCGGGGGAGACCACCTCGTGGAACACGTTGCCGCAGGGCCCAAAGTACCGCTCCAGGTGGGCCTCCACCGCGTCCCAGTCCTCCTGCTCATACATCTCCGGGTGGCACTCCCGGGCGGCGATGTATTTCTCGCACTCCCGGATGAAAAATTCGGTGTCCTCATCCCCAGGGTCCAGCTCCAGAGCCCGCTGGAAGCAGGGCAGGGCCTCCTTCTCCCGGTCCTGGTAAAACAGGGAGTAGCCCAGGCGGTAGTGCCACAGGGGGTCGGCCTCCCCCTCTCCCGCCACTGAGCGCAGCAGCGCCTCCGCCCTTTGCAGCAGTGCCTGGCAGTCCTCCTTTTGGGGGTCGGCCAGGTTGTTGCAGGCCCGGGCCAGGTGACAGGTAAGAATGTAGTCCAGCCTTTGGGTATTGGAGAGATTTTCCAGATAGTCGATAATCCTCTGATATTCGCTGTTTTCGTTCCATTGGTCGAGCAGGGATAACATATCGTTCATGCAGCCGTCACTCCTTTTTTGCCTGGACTGTCTCTTTTTGCGCCGCCGCGTTCACCACAGCGATACGCCCGATGGTCTGGGCCACCTGACCCAAACCGGAAGGGTCTGTGCAGGTGGAGGTGACAACAAAAAGGGACGATCCGGTGATGACCTCGCATTGGGCCTGGTACAGCCGCTCGCCGTCCTCCCGAATCTCCTTCCAGCCCCAGCGCAGGGCGCCGCCCTTCAAGGTCAGGGTCTCCAAGCCGTGAAGGACATCCAGATTGCTGGTAAAGCGGGCGTCCCCCTCCCGCATCCGGTAGGCGCTTACCCGCCAGACGGGGCCCTGGCCGTCGCTCCACAGGTGGGCGCCGCCGCCATTGTCCCAGGACTCCCAGGCGTAGAGGTAAGCGCCGGGCAGGGTGAGCCGCAGGGCCCCCACCCCGTGGGTAACCAGGCCCTTTCGGTAGCCGGGGGCAAACTCCTCCTGGAGCTGGGGGGCGCCGGACAGGGCGGGCTCCCGCTCCGCCAGGGCGCACACCTCCTCGTAGGCGCTCCGGGGCTGGGGGAGGGAGGGGTCCAGCTTGGCGGAGCGCTCCAGGTCATCCAGGATGGCGGCGTTGATGGCGGCATCCTCCTGGCTGCGGGAGGAGGGGGCAAAGCAGCAGTCCTCCCACAGGGCATTGATGGCCCGGTTGCGGTAGAAGCGGGCGTCACGGGTGCGGCCGTTCCAGAGGAAGAAGCGGCCAGCCAGCGTCTCAATGCCCCCTGTCTCCTCCAGCCCGGTCAGCTCCTCCAGCCGAAAGCGGCCCATGGGGGTGACCACCGTATCCGGTATGTCCTCAGGGGCGTACTGGTCCAGGTCCCAACACAGCTGCATCCCGGACACGCCCTTCCCCATCTCCTGCCGGCAGACATCCACCAGGGTCCGCAGCCAGGGGTAGAAGTGCTCCTCCTTCATCCGCTGGAAATCCCGGTGGCGGTAGAAGCCCGTCTCGTCCTCTACCGTCAGGGCCCGGATGGGCAGGCTGTCCAGCAGCTCCACCGCCGCCCGGTGGAGCCCGGCCCCGGCGGGGGTGGACACACAGCTCCCCCGCACCAGCCAGGGGCCGGCGGGGTCCTCCTCAGGCCGCCAAGCGATGCTCAGCTCGCCGCCTAAAGGGCACAGGGTCACCTTTACCCCGCCCTTTCCTGCGGAAAGACAGTACGCCCGCTCCTCTGACAACGTCCTGGCCCGCTCCAGCAGAACCTGGGGGCTGTCAATTTTACCTGTGAACGTCAACCCGATGCTCATTTCTCCTCATCCTCACATTCTTACTGCTGACCATCCGCCTCCGCCTTCAGGCTGATGCCGCTGGTGTTGAAGCGGAAGGTGTGGAAGGCGGCCCACTTCACCGGGGCCCCGGCGAAGACCTCTACGGCGCTGTCCAGCAGCACCTGCAAATCCCAGGCGATAAAGTCCAGATAGCCCAATTCGGTGCCGGTGGCCCCGCCGGTAAAGGTGACAATTCCCTCGCCGCACCGGGCCTGAATCGCCTGCTCCAGCTGGTCCCGCAGGTCCAGGATGTCGTCCCGGCCGATCCCCTCCAGGGGGTAGTAGAAGAAGCCGGGGACCACCCCGTCCCGGTGGAGCCGGTCCATAAAGCAGTCGTCCCCCTGAAGGTAGGCTTTAATGAGGGAGACACAGCAGCTCACCCCCACATAGACATCGGCCCGCAGGGGCCAGTCCTCCTCCTCACTGGGCTTGCCCTCATAGGCGGTGTACCGCCGGCCGGCCAGCTCCGGGTCGTTGGCCTGGGGCCAGCCCTCCGGGTCCACCCCGGTGGCCACAAAATCCGCCAGCTGGTCCAGGGTGATGCACTCCCCCGCCTGGGGGGCCTTCAAAACATCCAGATAGTCCACATACCGCATGGCGGCCAGCTCCCCCAGGGCCTGGTCCAGCAGGATATAGATCATGTGGTAGACCTGATTCTCGTTTTCCTCCATCAGGGGGGCCAGCTTTTCGCAGTACAGCTCCAGTCCCAGTCCGCTGTCCCCGGTCTTCTCCGCCCACACCTGAACGTCCTCCAGAGAGACATCCTGTCCGCCCATCCGCAGGGTGAAGCCGCTGGTGCGGGTGCGGCCCACCAGGATATTCCACTTCTCCAGCAGCTCCCTGGGGGCGTGTTTCTGGAAGTAGGCCAGCTGAAACAGCCGGGTCCGGTCCCCCTCGGGGACGAGAATCAGCTCATACTTCTCCCCGTTATGGCCCAGCTCGAAGGCCACGTCGCAGAAGGCGGGGGACAGCAGTTCCGTACACCGGGCGATCAGCTCCCCGCCCGCCGCCTCACGGTCCTCCCGGTCCATCAGGGCCCGCAGTTCCACCTCTCCCTCCAGGAAGGCGGCCCAGGCTTCCTCGGTCCGTACCCGGAAGGGCTTGACGCCCAGAGGCAGAGCCAAACTCCGCTGGCAGCCATTGATAAATTCCTGGGTGTCCTCATCCCCAGGGCGGGCCTCCAGCGCCTTCTCAAAGTGGGGCAGGGCCAAACTCTCCTGGTCCAGGTAGAAGTAGGCGTAGGCCACCCGGAAGTGCCAGGTATGGGCCGCGTCCGGGTCCTGTTTCACCGCCTCCTCCAGCTGGTCCTCCAGGGGCAGCAGCAAATCCAGGGCCCGCTGGTACAGGGGCCGGTCCTCCGGCGGCATCAGGTCCCTGGCCAGATTGTTGTAGGCCCGGGCCAGGGCGCTGGTCAGCGCGAAATCCCACTCCTCCTGGGGCAGGGCCTGGATGGCGTCGATGATCTCCTGGTATTTGTCCTCCCGGTTCCACTGCTCCAGCTGGTCCAAAAATTCCCGGCTCATGGTTGTTCTCCTTCCGACTTTTTCTCCAGGCCGGCCAGATAGGCCGCCGGGCCGCTCTCATACAGGTCGCCGCCGTGGGCGTCCAGGATGACGGTGAGGGGCATATCCTCCACCTCCAGGCGGCGGACGGCCTCACATCCCAGGTCCTCCCAGCAAATGACCTCCAGCTCCTTGACGCTGGCGGCCATCAGGGCCCCCGCGCCCCCCAGGGCAGCCAGGTAGACCGCGCCGTTGCGGACCACCGCGTCCTTGACGGTCTGATTCCGGGCCCCCTTGCCGATCATCACGGCCTGGCCCAGGTCCAGCAGCCGGGGGGAATAGGCATCCATCCGCCCGCTGGTGGTGGGCCCGGCGGAGCCGATCACCTCCCCCGGACGCTCCGGGGTGGGGCCCACGTAGTACAGCGCCGAGCCCCCCACCGGGAAGGGCAGGGGCTTCCCTCCGTCCAACAGCTCCATCATCCGCTTGTGGGCCGCGTCACGGGCGGTGTAAACCGTCCCGGACAGCAGCACCGTGTCTCCGGCCCGCAGGGGGGCCAAGTCCTTCCGCCTTACGGGAGTGGTCAATCTATGCTGCATAAATTTCCTCCTTGGGTCCCTTGTAGGGGCCGCCGCCTTCGGCGGCCCGTTTGATGTGCGTTTGTGTGAGGCGGGCCGGCGAGGGCGCCTACAAAACCTCTGTAGCTCGCCTCGTCACATGACAGCTCACATTCACCGCCACAGGCAGGCCGGCCACGTGGGTGGGGGCGGTCTCGATGGCCAGGCCCAGGCAGGTGGTTTTCCCGCCGAAGCCCTGGGGGCCGATGCCCAGGGAATTGATCTCCTCCAGCAGCTCCCCCTCCAGGGCGGCGTAGAAGGGGTCGGGGTTTGGCTCATCCAGGGGGCGGAGCAGGGCGTGCTTGGCCAGAGCGGCCGCCTTGTCGAAGGAGCCGCCGATGCCCACCCCCAGCACAGTGGGCGGGCAGGGGTTGGGCCCGGCCAGACGGACGGTGTCCACCACAAACCGCTTCACGCCCTCCACCCCGTCGGCGGGCTTGAGCATGGCCAGCCGGCTCATGTTCTCCGAGCCAAACCCCTTGGGGGCCACGGTGACGGCGCACCGGTCCCCAGGGACAATACGCACCGTAATCGAGGCCGGGGTGTTATCCTCCGTGTTGACCCGGCGCAGGGGATCGACCACGATGGACTTGCGCAGATATCCCTCCCCGTAGCCCCTGCGGACTCCCTGGTGGATGGCCTCCTCAAAATTCCCCGCAACGTGGACCTCCTGGCCCAGCTCCACAAAGACGCAGGCCATGCCGGTGTCCTGGCAGATGGGCAGGTCCCGCTCCTTGGCCTGGACCAGATTGCCCTGGAGCAGGCCAAGGGTCTCCTGGGCCAGGGGCCAGGGCTCGGACTGACGGCAGCGGTCCAGGGCGGCGGCCACGTCGGCGGGCAGGACGGTGTTGGCCCGGATGCACAGTCGGGCCACGGCGGCGGTAATCTCAGCGGCGGAAATAGTCCTCATGGCGGAAATCTTCCTTCCGTAAATATTTCTTCTTTATTTTACCATAATAAAGCATCACTTTCAATGTCACAGGAAAAAAAGTACAGTAGAATGTTCCAGGTTGACTTTCACCGGTTTCAGCGTATAATATCCGTAAGGAGGGATTAATATGGAGCATAAAGATGATCGGGCACAGTGGGAAGCTGTGTTCAGGAATATGACAGATGATGAAAAAATCGACTTTGTCGCCGCACGTATCCTGGAACGCTTTAAGCCCGCTTTCTTAGAGTTGGCAAAATGATCAGGTTTTCCAAGGAGAAAGTCCTGCTTCTTCATAAGCTGATTGCAGCGGAAACCGGAGGGAGCGTAGGCGTTCGGGATGAGGCGTTGCTAGAATCTGCACTGGAGGGTGCTTTTGCCGGGTTTGGCGATCAGGAATTTTATCCTTCTAAAGAAGAGAAGGGGGCCAGACTTGGTTATACTTTGATTTCCAACCATGCCTTTGTGGATGGAAATAAGAGGATTGGTATGTATATCATGCTGACCTTTTTGGAGGTAAATGGCATTCGGCTGGAGTGCACAAATGAGGAAGTTGTCCATGTGGGCCTCGCTGTTGCGGATGGGTCAATGGTCTATGAAGACCTGTTGGAATGGGTCCTCAAGCATAAGATTTAACAAGAAAAGGAGCCCCGGCCAGCGGCTGGGGCTCCTGTGCATTAACAATTAGTTGGAGGCGGTATCGGGGTCGGTGTCGTCGCCCCAGAGCATGTTCTTCCGCAGCTCGGCGCCCACGGTCTCCATCTGGTGCTTGGCCAGCTGGGCCCGCTTGGCGTTGAAGAAGGTGCGGCCGTTCTTGTTCTCGGCGATCCACTTGCCGGCGAACACGCCGTCCTGGATGTCGGTGAGGACGGCCTTCATGTTCTTCTTGGTCTCCTCATAGGGCAGGATGCGGGGGCCGGAGACATACTCGCCGTACTCGGCGGTGTCGGAGATGGAGTAGTTCATCATGGCCACGCCGCCCTTGTTGATCAGGTCGATGATGAGCTTCATCTCGTGGATGCACTCGAAATAGGCGTTCTCGGGGGCGTAGCCGGCCTCCACCAGGGTCTCGAAGCCCAGCTTCATCAGCTCCACCACGCCGCCGCACAGGACGGCCTGCTCGCCGAACAGGTCGGTCTCGGTCTCGTCCTGGAAGGTGGTCTCCATCACGCCGCCACGGGCGCCGCCGATGCCGGCAGCGTAGGCCAGGGCTAGCTTATAGGCGTCGCCGGTGGCGTTCTGCTCCACGGCGATGAGGCAGGGCACGCCCTTGCCCGCCACGTACTGGGACCGGACGGTGTGGCCGGGGCCCTTGGGGGCGATCATGGACACGTCCACCCCGGCGGGGGGCACGATCTGCTTGAAGTGGATATTGAAGCCGTGGGCAAACATGAGCATGTTGCCGGGCACCAGGTTGGGGGCGATGTCCCGCTTGTAGACATCGGCCTGGACCTCGTCGTTGATGAGCATCATCACAATGTCGCCCCACTTGGCGGCCTCAGCCACCGTCATCACCTTCAGGCCGGCCTTTTCGGCGTTGGCCCAGTTTTTGGAGCCCTCCCGCAGGCCGACGCACACGTCGCAGCCGGAGTCCTTCAGGTTCATGGCGTGGGCGTGGCCCTGGGAGCCGTAGCCGATGATGGTGATCTTCTTGCCGTCCAGATAGTTGATGTCGCAGTCCTTCTCATAGTACATTTTTGCCATAGTTGTATTCCTCCTTGAGTTTGTTGTCGTCGTATATGGTGCTGCGCCCTCTTTCGATGGCGATGGTACCCGTCTTTGCGATTTCCAGGATGCCGAAGTCGGCCAGCATCCCGGTGAGGGCGGCGGTCTTCTCCTTGTCCCCGAAGATGGCCACGGTGAGGGTCTCCCGGCTGACATCGATGATCTTAGCCCGGAAGATGTTGGCCATCTGAATCACCTCGTCCCGGGCGTTGCGGTCGGCCGCGTAGACCTTGATGAGGGAGAACTCCCGCCGGATGGAGGTGTTCTCATCCAGGATTTTCACCGCCAGTACGGGGATGAGCTTGCGGCACTGGGCGGCGATCTGGTCGATCATCAGCTCGTCGGCCAGCAGGACGATGGTAATCCGGGTGACGTTGGGCTTATCCGTCTCGCCGGAGACAATGGACTCAATGTTGTACCCCTTCCGGGAGAACAGCCGGGCCACCTGGCTCAATACGCCCGGTATATCCTGCACCAGGATAGACAGGGTGTATTCTTTTTTCTGGGTGTCAAATTCACGTTTCACTCTGTCCACCCCCTATTTCAGCAAAAAGTTGGTGATGTGGGCTCCGCCCGCCACCATGGGCCGGACCATCTCGTCCATGTCCAGCATACAGTCGATGACGCAGCCGCAGCCGGCCTCCAAAGCGGCCCGGAAGGCCGTTTCCATCTCCGCCATGGTGGTGACCCGAAAGCCCTTGAGCCCGTAGGCCTCGGCCAGCTTGACGAAGTCCGGTCCCCGGTCCAGGGTGGTCTCGGAAAACCGCTTGTGGTAAATCAGGTTCTGCCACTGGCGGACCATGCCCAGGGTGCCGTTGTTGAAGACCACTGTGATAATGGGCAGATGGTAGTGCTCCACGGTAGCCAGCTCATGGCAGTTCATGCGGAAGCAGCCGTCGCCGGTGGTGTGGAGCACCACCTTGTCTGGGTTGCCCACCTTGGCCCCGATGGCCGCCCCCAGGCCGAAGCCCATGGTGCCAAAGCCTCCGGAGGTGAGCAGCTGGCCGGGGTAGTCGAAGTGGAAGTGCTGGATGGACCACATCTGATGCTGGCCCACGTCGGTGGCCACGATGGTATCCTGGGGGGCCAGGCGGCGGATGGTCTCCAGCACCTGCTTGGGGGTGAGGGTCTCGCTCTGCCGGGGGATGGAGGGCTCCCGCAGGGGGAGGATGTCCTCCTTCCAGGCCAGGTGGCTGTACTGGGGCAGGCGCTCATTGAGCAGGGCCAGCACCCGCTTGGCCGAGCCGATGATGTGGTGGTCGGTGAGGACGTTTTTGTCGATCTCCGAGCGGTCGATGTCGATGTGGACGATTTTGGCCTGGCTGGCAAAGGTGTCGGGCTGGAGGGCCACCCGGTCGGAGAACCGGCAGCCCACGGCGATGAGCAGGTCGCACTTGCTACAGGCCACGTTGCTGGCCTGGGAGCCATGCATCCCGATCATGCCGGTGGTGAGGGGGTGCCCGCCGGGGAAGCCGCCCCCGCCCATAACGGTGATGGCCACCGGAGCGTCCAGCTTCTCGGCGAACTCCTTAAACTCCGCATCCGCCCGCCCCCGGACCACGCCGCCGCCGCAGATGAGCAGGGGCCGCTCCGCCTGGGCGATCATGTCCACCAGGGTGTCGATGTCTCCGGCGTTGGGCTCCGGGGCCTTCAGGTCGTGGCTGGTGGACAGGGAGCGCAGACTGCCGCACTTCCGGTTCTCGGTCCAGGGGACGAACTCATAGTCGATCTCCACGCTGGGGAAGGTGACATTTTTCACAAAGTCGATGAGCACCGGCCCCGGACGGCCTGTAGCCGCCACGGCAAAGGCCTGGCGCATCACGTCGGGAATGGTCTGGGCGTCCCGGACCAGATAGGCGGCCTTGGTGATGGGCATGGCGATGCCGGTGATGTCCACCTCCTGGAAGGCGTCCTTGCCCAGGGTCTGCTCCGTCACGTTGCAGGTGATGAAGACGATGGGAGAGGAGTCCATGTAGGCGGTGGCGATGCCGGTGACCAGGTTGGTGGCCCCGGGGCCGCTGGTGGCGAAGCACACCCCCACCTTGCCGGTGGACCGGGCATAGCCGTCGGCGGCGTGGGAGGCCCCCTGCTCGTGGGCCGTCAATATGTGGTGGATTTTGTCCTTGTAGTTGTACAGCTCGTCATAGAGATTCAGGATGGTCCCGCCGGGATAGCCGAAGACGGTGTCCACCTCCTGCTCCAGCAGGCACTCCATGATGGCCGCGGTCGCTCTGATTTTCATCATTTCGCCTCTTTTCGGTTTTTGCTTGTAGGGGCCGCCGCCTTCGGCGGCCCGTCGTTCATATATGAGGGCTGTCGTATGCGGGCCGGCGAGGGCGCCGGCCCCTACTGGTCCACGTCAAACAGGACCCACAGCCCTTTTTCCGCCGCGTTTTTCCAGAAGGGGATGGAATCCGACAGGTAATACCAGGTGTACTCAAAGTCCTCTTCGCTCAGCTCGAAGCCGTACTGCTCCGGGTCGATGGCAAAGTACAGCTCCCGGAAGTCCTTCTCCGTCATGTGGAGCAGGAATTGATATACCCGCCGCACATGGTCGGGGTCCTTGCAGACAACAATGTAGTCCTCCTCGTCCGGTCTGTCGCCCCGGAGGACCTCGCCGCCCAGGATCACCCAGGCATCCGGAAAGAAAGGTTGTCCAAACTCCAGTCTGCCGTTGTCCAGCGCTCGATGGATGGCGTCCCAGGCCTTGTCCAGATCGCAGGAGTCCTCCTGAACCATGATATCGTCCAGATAGTCGGGCACCCGGTCCGCCCGGGGTACGGCTCGCAGCTTATCCAGTTCTTCTTTTGTAATGGCCCGAAAGCCGCCAAGACAGCCCATAATATGACCTCCTTAAATTTTTCCGCCGCCCTTTTGCAGGGCGATGACGCCGGTGCGGACCACCTCCAGGATGGAGAAGGGCCGGAGCATGGCCTCGAAGGTGTCGATGCGGTCGGGGGTGTCAGACAGCTCCAGGGTGAGGGAGTTGGGGGAGATGTCGTCCACCTTGGCACCCATAATGTCGCAGATGGTCATGATGTCCTGCCGGGTCTTGTTGGTGGCGTTCACCTTGAGGAGCACCAGCTCCCGGCCGATCATCTTGTCCTCGGGGATGGTGCGCACCTTGATGACCTCGATGAGCTTGTTCAGCTGCTTCTCCACCTGCTCCACCACGCTGTTGCCGCTGTCCACGATGATGGTGATGCGGGAGATGGTGGGGTCGTCGGTGACTCCCACGGCCAGGGAGTCGATGTTGAAGGCCCGGCGGGAAAACAGCCCGGTAATGCGGTTGAGCACGCCGGCCTGGTTCTCCACCAGGACGGAAATCGTCTGTTTCATCTTCTCCCTCCTTTAATCAGTGGTAGACACGTCGGGATGGACCTGGCAGATCAGGATGCAGGGACCGTCCTGTCCCAGGAAGCGGTCGATGGAGCCGTCCAGCTCGCTCTCCTCGCTGACGGTGACGCAGGGGATGGAGTAGGCGGCGGCGATGGTCTCAAAGTCGGGGGAGCCGTCCAGGTCCACGCCGAAGGGGCCGTGGTAGGGGGCCCGGCTCTGAATCTGGTGGACCAACCCCAGGGTGTTGTTCCGGAACAGGACGATCTTCAGGTCCATGCCGGAGCACTTCACGGCGGCCAGCTCGTTCATGGCCATCTGGAAAGAGCCATCACCGCAAACAACGACTGTCTGCCGCTCAGGCAGGGCCACCTTCACCCCCACCCCGGCGGGCAGGGCGTAGCCCATGGTGCCCAGGCCGCCGCTGGTAAGGAGCCGCCCATGCTTCTGAGGTAAGTACTTGCAGGTAAATATCTGGTTCTGGCCCACGTCGGCGCAGACAACGGCGTCATCGTCCAGCCTGGCCCCCAGCTTGCGCATGACGGTGCCGGGGAAGACAAAGCCGGGCCGCCGGGGAAATTCCCGGCCCAGCTCAGCCCGCCGGTAGTCGGACAGCTGGGCCCGCCATTCTGTACAGTCGGGGGCAGTCAGTCCCAGGTCCAGCAGCTGCCGCAGGATGACCTTCACATCTCCCACCAGGGGGACGGCGGCCTGCATGTTCTTTCCAATCTCCGCCGGGTCCACGTCGATGTGGATGGTGGCCATGCGGCGCTGGATTTCGTCGGGCTGAATAATGGCCCGGTCGGCTGCCCGGGTGCCCACCATAATGAGCAGGTCGGACTTGGCCAGGGCCTTGTTGGCGCAGTGGTTGCCGTGGGCCCCGATCATCCCCATGTTCAGGGGGTGGCCGGTGGGCATGACGGAGATGCCCATCATGGTCTTCACCACGGGGATGCCGGTGCCCTCGGCCAGCTCCAGCAGCTCGTCCTTGGCGTCGGCCAGCCACACGCCGCCCCCGGCGCAGATAATGGGCTGCTTTGCCTTGGAAATGGCCTCCGCCACCCGCTTGATCTGCAAGTCGTTGCCCTTCACGCTGGGCTTGTAGCCCCGGATATTCACCGTCTCCGGCCAGTCGAAGGATTTCAGCTGCTGCTCCTGCACGTCGATGGGGATGTCGATGAGCACCGGGCCGGGCCGGCCGGTGGAGGCGATGTGGAAGGCCTCCCGGACGATCCGGGGAATCTGGTTGGGGTCCTTCACCAGGTAGCTGTGCTTGGAGAAGGGGGCCACGGCGCCGGTGATGTCCACCTCCTGGAAGATGTCCCTCCCCAGCAGGTGGCTGGGCACCTGGCCGGTGATGGCCACCATGGGGATGGAGTCCATATAGGCGGTGGCAATACCGGTAATCAGGTTGGTGGCCCCCGGCCCGGATGTGACCATGCACACCCCCACCCTGCCGCTCACCCGGGCGTAGCCGGAGGCCATATGCCCCGCGTTCTGCTCGGTGCGGACCAGGGTGTAGCCGATCTCGGGGACATCCTTCAACGCGTCCACCGCCGGGCAGATGGTGGCCCCGGCGTAGCCGAACATGTGGGTCACGCCCTCCCGCTTCAAACTTTCAATCAGCGCCTGTGCTCCATTCATGGGTCTTACCTCCGTAAAACAAAAAACTCCGTCCTACTTTACAATAGGACGAAGCCGAATACTCCGTGGTACCACCTAAATTCATGGCCTTGGCCATGCGCTCGTTGCCCTGTAACGGAGGGAACCGTTCCGGCCTACTGCGGCGTTCCGCCGGTTCAGCCAGACTGCTCACGGGTGAGGTTCGGCGGGAGGTCCTTCACGGGCGCTTACACCAGCCGCGCCCTCTCTCTGCATCCGGACAAGCCTACTATCCCGGTCATCGCTTTTATAAGGATTGCTCATTATCTTACCCCATAGCTCCCTATTTGTCAATTCCCTTTTCTGGTTTTTTTGAGAGAAATATCCCTTGCTATTTCCTGAAGTGAGGAATATAATGGGTCATACTGTATTGCCGCTGTTTCAGGCAGCCGGTCCGCCGGCAATATACAACCCGGGCAAGGAGTGTATCTATGGAACCCAAAGAAAAGGTACTGATTGTAGACGACAGCCTGGTGCAGGCCGCCCAGCTGAGATCCATTCTTGACGAGGAGTATGAGGTTACCATCGTCAACACGGCAGAGGAGGGCCTGAGCCAGGCCTGCTCCGGGGACTACTCCCTGCTGCTGCTGGACGTGATCATGCCGGGCACAGACGGCTTTGCCCTGCTGAAGCAGCTTCAGGAGGAGGCCATCACCAAGCACATTCCCGTCATCCTGATTACCAGCCTGGCGGCCATTGAACATGAGCAGCGGGGCCTTACTCTGGGGGCGGTGGACTACATTGTCAAACCCTTCCACCCTCTGATTGTCAAGGCCAGGGTGAATACCCATATCAAGCTGTATCAATACCGCAAGCAGGTGGAGGCCCAATCCATGACGGACCAGCTCACCGGGGTACCCAACCGCCGCCGCCACGACCGCTACAGCGCCATAAAGTGGCAGGAGGCCACCCGCCTTCAGGTCCCCTTCTCCGTCTGCATGTTCGACATTGACAAATTTAAGATGTATAACGACACCTTTGGCCACCCCGCCGGGGATAAGGTGATTACCTCTGTGGCCAAAACGGTGGCGGCCAACCTGCGGCGCAGCACCGACTTTTTTGCCCGGTACGGCGGGGAGGAATTTGTGGCGTTTATGGTGGGCGACCCTTCGGAAAAAGCCTTTCGCCACCTGAGTTACATCCGCAAGACGGTGGAGGACCTCCACATCCCCCACAGCGCGGAGGTATCCCCCTGGGTCACCATCAGCATCGGGGGCATTACGGTATTTCCCCGGCCGGACAGCTCCTATGAGGAGTGCCTGAAAATTGCGGACGCCATGCTGTACGACGCCAAGAAGCTGGGACGGAACCAGGTGGTCTGGCTGGATGAGAACAAGAAACAGCTGCGGGAGTATTAAGAAACGGAGGAGACGAACGTCTCCTCCGCTTTGCTTACAGCACTACGCCGTCCTTGAAAATGGAGATTTCCCGGTAGCCCCGCTCCTCAGCCCGGGTCTGCTTGCCGCCGGCCACCTCAATGACCAGCTCCAGCAGCCGCCTGGCGGCGTCCTCAATGGGCTCGCCGTCGGCAATGGTGCCGGCGTCGAAGTCAATCCAGGACTTCTTCCGCTGGGCCAGCTGACTGTTGGTGGCAATCTTCAGGGTGGGGGCGGGCGCGCCGAAGGGGGTGCCCCGCCCGGTGGTAAACAGAATCAGGTGGGCCCCGGCGGCGGTCATGGCGGTGGCGGACACCAGGTCGTTGCCAGGCCCGTAGAGCATATTCAGCCCCTTGGTGACCACCGGGTCGCCGTAGCCGATCACGTCCATGATGGGGGCGGTGCCCCCCTTCTGGACGCAGCCGCAGGACTTGTCCTCCAGGGTGGTGATGCCCCCCTGCTTGTTGCCCGGACTGGGGTTGTCATACACCACCTCATTGTGGCGGATAAAGTAGTTCTTAAAGCCGTTGATCATGGCAACCGCCTTGTCAAAGACCTCCCGGCTGGCACAGCGGTCCATGAGGAAACCCTCGGCGCCGAACATCTCAGGCACCTCAGTGAGGACGGTGGAACCTCCCCTGGCCCCCAGCATGTCGCTGAACCGGCCCACGGCGGGGTTGGCTGTGATGCCGGACAGCCCGTCGGAGCCGCCGCACTTCATGCCCACCACCAGCTCACTGACGGGGACGGGCTGGCGCTTGAACCGGCCGGCGTAGGCGGCGCACTCCTCCAGCAGCCTGCGGCCGTCGGCCAGCTCGTCCTCCGACTCCTGGCAGATGAGGAACTTCACCCGGTCGGGATCAAAGTCCCCCAGCTCGGCCAGGAACTGGTCGTGGGTCAGGTTTTCGCAGCCCAGGCTGAGCACCAGCACCGCCCCGGCGTTGGGGTGCCGGACCAGAGCGGCCAGCAGCTTCCGGGTCTGGGCGTGGTCCTCGCCGGTCTGGGAACAGCCGAAGGGGTGGGGGAAGGCGTACAGCCCCTCCACGGAGCCGGCCACCAGGTCCTGGTTGTCCCGCACCAGCTTCTTGGCCACGTCGTTGACGCAGCCCACGGTGGGGATAATCCAGATTTCGTTGCGGATGGCCGCCCGGCCGTCTTCCCGCAGAAAGCCCTGGAAGGTCTCGGGCTCCACGGGCTCCGGGAACTGGAGGTTGGGGTGGTAGGTGTATTCCATCTCCCCCTCCAGGTTGGTCTTTACGTTGTGGACGTGCATCCAGCTGCCGGGGGCGGCGTCGGTCAGGGCGTGGCCGATGGCAAAGCCGTATTTGACAACGTTCTCCCCCGCCTTGATGGGGGCAATGGCCATCTTGTGCCCCTGGGGGATGTCCTCCAGGGCGGTGACGGTTCTGCCGTCCACGGTGACCTCTTCCCCCCTGGCAATGGGGTGCAGGGCCACCACCACATTGTCCCGGGCGGTGATTTGGATGGTTTTCATACAGGCAGGCCCTCCTCAGCCCCTTACAGGCAGCTGGCGTAGGCGGCCAGTGCGCCCTCGGTGCGAATCAGCTTGAGGCCGGAAACCACTTTGTCCTCCAGACCGGCAATCTGAGACAGGTCCTGGCCCCACATCTTCTCGTTGGTGAGGACGGCATGGACCAGGGCCTCGGGGGCGTCGTCTCTGTGCTCATGGTAGAACTCCAGCACCCACCGGTCGTCGCTGACGGTGTACTCGTTGCCCTTGGGGCGTCTGCACACCAGCCCGGCCCCGGTGAGGGCCTGGATGTCATTGCTGTAGAAGGCGATGTAGGCAGACAGGGACATGGTCAGGCAGGGGGGCAGCTGGCCTTTCTCTTTTATGTACTCCAGGAAGGAGGGCATGTTCCGGGCCCGCCACTTGGAGGTGGAGTTGAGGGAGATGGACATCAGCTCGTGGTTGACAAAGGGGTTGTTGAACCGGTCCTGGACGGCGGCGGCGAAGTGCATCAGGTCGTCCTTGTCCAGGGGCAGGGTGGGGATGACCTCGTCGTAGAGCATCTTGTTCATAAAGCCCTTGATGGTGTTGTCGTGCATACAGTCCCGGACGATGTCCTGCCCGGCCAGGTAGGCCCCCAGCACAAAGCCGGTGTGTGCTCCGTTGAGGATGCGGACCTTGCGCTTTTTGTAGGGGCTCATGTCGGGGGTGACGAAGACCTTGTCCTCCAGCCTGGCCCTGCGGAAGGGGAGCACGTCGTTGAGTTTCTCGTCCCCTTCGATGACCCACACGCCGAAGCACTCGCCCACGTCCAGAAGGGGGTCGGCGTAGCCGTGTTTCTCCTCCAGCTGGGCCACCTCCTGGGGATCGCGGATGCGGCCGGGGACGATCCGGTCCACCAGGGAGCCGCAGACGGAGCAGTCATTGTGGACGTAGCCCTTAAAGCCCTCCTCCAGGCCCCACTGGGCGATGTACTGGTCGATGCACTTGAGCAGCTCCCTGCCGTTGTTGTCGATGAGCTCACAGGCCAGGACGATAACGCCGGGCTTGCCCGCCTGCCAGCGGCGGTAGAGCACCTGGGTCAGCTTGGCGGGGAAGGAGGCGGGGGGGCAGTCGTCCTTTTGGCAGGCGGGGTCATAGGTGATGCCGGCCTCGGTGGTGTTGGAGACGATGAGCTCCAGGCCGTCGCTGACGGCCACTTCCATCATGGCCTCGTAATCCGCCCTCTCATAGGGATTCAGGCAGCGGCTGACGGAGGAGATGACCCGCTTGTCGTCCACCTTCTGCCCTTTGTCGCTGCCACGGAGGTAGAGGGTGTACAGGCCCTCCTGCTCATTGATCATCGGAGCCAGGCCGGGGGCGATGGGCTGGACCAGCACGCACTTCCCGTTCCAGCCGGCCCGCTCGTTGGCCAGGTCGAACCAGTAGTCCACAAAGGCCCGGAGGAAATTGCCCTCACCGAACTGGAGGACCTTTTCAGGGGCGTCCTTCAAAATATAGCCGTCGTAGCCGCTTTTTTCCAATACCGCGTAATTTAACTTTTCCATGGTCATAACACCTCGATTACAATTACCAGAGGTTTCCGTCCCCGTCAAAGGGCAGGTACTCCGGCTCAGATTCGATGGTCAGGTTGGGATTGGCCTGGGCCTCCTCCCAGTAGGCCTCAGACAGCATAATGTGCTCGATGTGCAGGCTGTTGGGGATGCGGACCACCCGGGGCCGGGTCTTGTCGATCTCGTTGCAGCTCTTGATGCACACCTGAATGGCCTCCTTGTCGCTCTCCATCACAATGGGGATGCGCACCCCGCCCAGCACTGTGCAGGTGATGGCGTTGGGGTACATGGAGGGCAGGTCCAGCTGGTCGAACACCCGCTTGGTGGTGGCGCTGGAGTAGCCCAGGCCGATGCCGTTGCCGTGGGTCTCGGGGCTCAGGTCCAATACCACCACCCGCTGGGCCTTGATGCCGCCGGAGGCGGAGTTGGAGCAGAAGGTGCCGGTGATGTTGGGGTCCATGCCGTCGCCGCTGAAGTTTTTGCCGATCTGGTCCACCACCAGCACGTCGCACTCGTCCACCAGAATGCGGGGCATATAGGTGAAAGCCTCCTTCAGCAGCTCGGGCTCCACCGTCTCGATGTCCTCGGCGGCCACGGCGGTGATTTTGCAGGTCTCCTCAAAGGCGTTCTCAATGGTGGGCACGCCGAAGAGGATGGGGGCGTTTTCCAGGATACAGTGGCCGAACAGGGGGAGGTTCTTGGCCATGTTGTGGAAGCCCTCCTCGTGGACCTGCTCCGCGCCATGCTGCTTGCCCAGGCCAATGGCCATCATCTTCATCATGCCGCTCTCGTAGCGGCCCCGGAAGGCGGTGTGGGGCTTGACCCGGCAGCCCAAGATGATGCCGTCGGACTCGGCGGCATTTTTGTCGATGAAGACCTCCTTGCCCTCGGCGTTCACCCCAATCTTCTTCACCTCCATGGAGGAGACGATGGGACAGCCCACATAGTCCTCCGTGATGCCGTAGCCCTCCAGGATGGCCCGCTGGCCCTGGGCGGTGGCCCCGCCGTGGCTGCCCATGGCGGGCACGATAAAGGGCTTGGCCCCCCGGGACTTGCAGAAGTCGGCGATGCACCTGGTGGTCAGGGCCACGTTGGCGATGCCCCGGGAGCCGGCGGTGATGGCGATGCGCATGCCGGGTTTGACCCGGGAGGCGAATTTCTCCTGGTTCAGCAGCTGGGAGATGATGCCGGGGATGTCCTCCGGGTCGATGCGGGGACGGGGAAAGTACTGCTTGACCCGGAACATTTTCGGCACATAGGTATCTTTGACCAGGTCGGCCACCAACGGTCTTTCTCTCATGCTAAAGCCTCCATTCGTTTGGGAATCAATAGATCAGATCCACCAGGAAGGTGGACAGCGGGGGGAAATAGGTCAGCAGGATAATATCAAACAGGAACAGCAGGTAGAAGGGCATGGCCTCCTTGATAAAGTCCTTGGTGGGGCACTTGGTGATGCCGCAGGTGACAAACATCAGCGTGCCCATGGGGGGCGTAAAGGCGCCGATGGTGCAGTTGAAGATGTACACCATGGCGAAGTGGACGGGGTCGATGTTGAAGGCCATGGCCACGGGGTGCAGCAGGGGGCCCAGCACGATCATGGAGGCGTTGCCCTCTACAAACATGCCCACGATAATCAGGAAGATGTTGACCACCAGGAGGAAGACGTACTTGTTGCTGATGGTGTTGGTCATCCAGTTGGCAAAGGTCTGGGGAATCTGCTCCTTGGTGAGCACCCAGGAGAAGCAGGAGGCGGCGGCGACGATGAGCATGATGGAGCTGGTGGTGGTCACCGTCTCCTTGCAGCCCTTGACAAAGTCGCCCAGCTTCATCTCCCGGTAGCCCAGGCCCAGGGCCAGGGCGTAGACGATGGCCACGGTGCCCGCCTCGGTGGCGGTGAAGATGCCGATGCGGACGCCGCCGATGATGATAATGGGCAGCAGCATGGGGAGGATGGCGGGCTTGATGGCCTGGAACTTCTCGCTGGCCGGGATGGGGGTGGTGCGGGTGGGCTTATAGCCCCGCTTCTTGGACAGGAAGTGGGTGAAGATCATCAGAGTGACCGTCAGGAAGATGCCGGGGCCGATACCGGCCACGAAGAGCTTGCCCACGGAGATGTTGTTGATGCAGGCGTAGATAATCAGGCCGGTTCCGGGGGGAATCAGGGGGACCACCATACCGGAGGCGGCGGTGATGACGGTGGAGAAAGCCTTGGAGAAGCCGTGGGCCTCCATGGGGGGCACCAGCATCTTGGCCTCCATGGCCGCGTCGGCCAGGGAGGAGCCGGACAGGCCGCCCATCAGGGTGGACAGCAGGATATTCACCTGGGCCAGGCCGCCGGGCATCCGGGCGGTGAGGACGGAACAGCAGTCCATGATGCGCCGGGTCACGCCGGTGTAGTTCATAAACACGCCGGCCATGACGAAGAAGGGGATGGCCAGCAGAGACAGGCCCTGGGCCCCGGACAGGGTCTGCTGGGCAAAGATCATGGCGTTGGTGGTGGGGTTGCCCAGGAAGTAGACCGCGGAGGCGGCCAGCACCGAGATATAGACCGGGACCTTGAAAAACAGCATAACCAGCAGCAGGATGCAGGCCACAATCACAATATTGTTCATTCGTGCTTCGCCTCCTCAAATTCCTCATCGGTGATGGCCTCGATGGTCTCCTGCTCGGAGTAGTGCAGGAAGTTGACCAGGATGAAGTTGAAGATCTGCCACACGCAGGACAGGGGAACGATGCTGTAGATCATGATATAGGACATATGCAGGACAGCGGTGGTACGTCCGCTGGTTTTGAACACGTTCATATATTTGATGCTCAGATAGCCCAGGAAGGCCAGTGTGACCACAGAGATGACCAGGATCAGAATGTTGACGACGACCTTCATGGCCTTGGGGAAGAACTCGTAAAAGACTTCAATGGCGGCGTGGTTGGCGGTGCGGAAAGCCGCGCCCGCCGCGCCGAAGATGACCCATACGATCAGGGCCGCCTGAACCTCTTCGATCCAGGCAAAGGGCGAACCCAGGATGTAGCGGAAGATGACGCCGGCAAATGTGAGCGCCACAAGGATGCACATGGCCAGAGACGCGATGGCCACGTCGATATTCAGCAGCCAGAATTTCAGGCCGCGCTGCTGTTGTTTCATGGAACCCCCTCCAATCTCGTTTTTCCTGCCGGACGCTGTCCGGATTGTTGAGAAAAGGGGGGCGGAGCGCAGCTCCGCCCCCAGCCTGCCTTAAGGCAGGAAGATCATTCCTGATGCAAGGTATCTGTCTGTTTACTTGGCAATGGCCTTCACGGTGTCATACAGGCCCTCGGACCAGCCCAGGGTATCGGTGGCCTCGGCAAAGAACTTCTGGGCGGCGTCGATCCAGGCCTGCTTGTCGGCATCAGTCAGCTCGTAGATTGTAACCCCGGCGTCCTTCATGCCCTGCTCGGCGGTGGCGGTGATCTCGTCGTAGAGGTCATTGTTCATCAGGCCGGCCTCATCGGCGCACTCCATCAGAATCTGCTGCTGCTCGGGGGTCAGGGTGCTGAAGAAGGACTCGCCGCAGATCCACATGGAGGTGGCCAGGATGTGCTCGTTCTTGCACAGGTACTTGGCGACCTCGTGGAAAGAGCGGTTATACAGGGAGCTGATGGGGTTCTCAACGGCGTCGATGGTGCCGCCGCTCATGGCCTGGTACACGTCGCCCATATCCATACCCACGGAGGTGGCGCCCAGATCGGTGAAGCTGGTGATGGACAGGTCGTTGGAGGACACGCGCAGCTTCAGGCCGGCCAGGTCGGCGGGGGTGTGGATGGGCTTGATGGACAGGATGTCACGGGCGCCGTAAATCCAGTTGGAGGACAGCACGCGGATGCCGCCGGTGGCGGCCAGCTGGTCACACAGGTCGGAGTACCAGTCGCTGTCCAGCACCTTCCACAGCTCATCCCAGGAGTCGAAGGCGTAGGGGGCGTAGAAGAAGCCGAAATCCTTCACGCCGTACTCGGCCAGGAAGGCGCCGTCGGCCACGGTGATGACGTTCTCGCCCATGAGCATCTGGTCGATCAGGTCGTTCTTTTTGCCCAGGGTGGAGTTGGGGAACAGCTCCAGGTTGATGGTGCCGTTGGACTTCTCAGCCACCAGCTCCTTCCACTTCTCGCAGGCCTGGGCCGCAGGCTCGGTGACGGCGTTCTCATAGCCCACGTTGATGGTGACGGCGGCGGCGGGGGTGCTGGGGGTGGAGGCGGCGGGGGTGCTGGAGCCGGCGGG
>CATKXO010000019.1 GCA_949840775.1 uncultured bacterium
ACCGCCACCATGGACTGGATGGCCCAGGAGCAGGAGCGGGGCATCACCATCACCTCCGCCGCCACCACCTGCTACTGGACGGGCACCAAGACCCAGTTCCCCCAGACCCGGATCAACATCATCGACACCCCGGGCCACGTGGACTTCACCGTAGAGGTGGAGCGCTCCCTGCGGGTGCTGGACGGTTCTGTCACCGTCATGTGCGCCAAGGGCGGCGTGGAGCCCCAGTCCGAGACCGTCTGGCGTCAGGCTGACCACTACCGCGTGCCCCGGATGATCTATGTCAACAAAATGGACATCATGGGCGCCGATTTCTACCACGTGCTGGATATGATCCACGACCGGCTCAAGGCCAACGCAGTGCCCATTCAGCTGCCCATCGGCTCTGAGGAGACCTTCAAGGGCATCATCGACCTGGTGGAGATGGACGCCGATGTCTATTACGACGACTTGGGCAAGGATATGCGGGTGGAGCCCATCCCCGAGGACATGATGGAGCTGGCTCAGGAGTATCGCACCAAGCTGCTGGACGCCTGCGCCGACATCGACGAGGAGATTATGGAGCTGGTGCTGGAGGAGCAGGACGTTCCCCAGGACATGATCCGCCGGGCCATCCGCAAGGGCACCATCGACAATGTGCTGGTCCCTGTGGTGTGCGGCACGTCCTACAAGAACAAGGGAGTCCAGAAGCTGCTGGACGCCATCGTGGACTATATGCCCTCCCCCATCGACATCCCCGCCATCCAGGGCGTCAACCCCGACACCGACGAGGAGGATTCCCGCCCCGCCGACGACAGCGCCCCCTTCTCCGCCCTGGCCTTTAAGATTGCCACCGACCCCTATGTGGGACGGCTGTCCTTTGTCCGGGTGTACTCCGGTATGCTGGACACCGGCACCTCTGTGCTCAACAGCACCAAGAAGCAGAAGGAGCGCATCGGCCGCATCCTCCAGATGCACGCCAACCACCGGGAGGACATCGAGACCGTCTACTCCGGCGACATCGCCGCAGTGATTGGCCTGAAGAACTCCACCACCGGCGACACCCTCTGCGACGAGAAGCACCCCATCATCCTGGAGTCCATGGAGTTCCCCGAGCCCGTGATCCGGGTGGCCATCGAGCCCAAGACCAAGGCCGGCCAGGAGAAGATGGGCATCGCCCTGATGAAGCTGGCCGAGGAGGACCCCACCTTTAAGACCTACACCGACGAGGAGACCGGCCAGACCATTATCGCCGGCATGGGCGAGCTCCACCTGGAGATCATCGTGGACCGTCTGCTCCGCGAGTACAAGGTGGAGGCCAACGTGGGCGCCCCCCAGGTGGCCTACAAGGAGACCATCACCAAGCAGGTGGAGCAGGACACCAAGTATGCCCGCCAGTCCGGCGGCAAGGGCCAGTACGGCCACGTCAAGATCCGCGTGGAGCCCAACGAGTCGGGCGCGGGCTACGTGTTCGAGAACGCCATCGTGGGCGGCGCCATCCCCAAAGAGTATATCCCCGCCGTGGACGCGGGCATCCAGGGGGCCATGCAGGCCGGCGTGCTGGCCGGCTACCCCGTGGTGGACGTGAAGGTCACCCTCTACGACGGCTCCTTCCACGAGGTGGACTCCTCCGAGATGGCCTTTAAGATTGCCGGCTCCATGGCCTTTAAGGAGGCCTGCCGCAAGGCCGGTCCCGTACTGCTGGAGCCCATCATGAAGGTGGATGTCATCGTCCCGGACGACTACCTGGGCAATGTCATCGGCGATCTGAACAGCCGCCGGGGACAGATCCAGGGCCAGGAGAACCGCACCGGCGCTACCCAGGTGGACAGTCTGGTGCCTCTGGCCAACATGTTCGGTTACGCCACCGACCTCCGGTCCTCCACCCAGGGCCGCGGCCAGTACTCCATGGAGCCCCACAGCTATGTGCAGATTCCCAAGAACATTGCCGAGAAGATTGTGGCCGAGCGCGGCCGCAATCAGGACTGATTGAGGTAATCTGTGGGACCCGCCCCCCTGGGCGGGTCATCCGAGCAGGGGTTGAAAATGCCCCGCCGAGGGCGGCGGGGCCCACATTCCCCCTGATTCCGCTGAAACTGAAAAATAAGCTTGCAATTATGGACAGAATAGGATAGAATATCCTTACTATGTCCACAGCCCCCACCTAATAAGCACAACTGAAATATAAGGAGGAAAATTCCAATGGCTAAGGCAAAATTTGAACGCACCAAGCCCCATGTAAACATCGGCACCATCGGCCACGTCGACCACGGCAAGACCACCCTGACCGCCGCCATCACCAAGTGGCTGGCCTTCCAGGGCAAGGCCGACTACACCGACTACAGCTCCATCGACAAGGCCCCCGAGGAGCGCGAGCGCGGCATCACCATCAACACCGCCCACGTGGAGTATGAGACCGAGAAGCGTCACTATGCCCACGTTGACTGCCCGGGCCACGCCGACTATATCAAGAACATGATCACCGGCGCTGCTCAGATGGACGGCGCCATCCTGGTCATTGCCGCCACCGACGGCGTTATGGCTCAGACCAAGGAGCACATCCTGCTGGCCCGTCAGGTGGGCGTGCCCGCCATCGTGGTCTTCCTGAACAAGTGCGACCAGATGGACGACCCCGACCTGCTGGAGCTGGTTGAGATGGAGGTCCGCGAGATCCTCACCTTCTACGAGTTCCCCGGCGACGACATCCCCATCATCAAGGGCTCCGCCCTGAACGCCCTGACCTGCGAATCCAACGACCCCAACAACGAGGAGTACGCCTGCATCAAGGAGCTCATGGACGCCGTTGACGACTATATCCCCAATCCTCCCCGTGACGACTCTCTGCCCTTCCTGATGCCCGTCGAGGACGTGTTCACCATCTCCGGCCGCGGCACCGTGGCCACCGGCCGTGTGGAGCGCGGCCAGCTGAAGGCCGGTGAGACCGTCGACATCGTGGGCCTCCAGGAGGAGAAGAAGAGCACCGTGGTCACCTCCATGGAGATGTTCCGCAAGACCCTGGACTTCATCGAGGCCGGCGACAACGCTGGCTGCCTGCTCCGCGGCATCGCCAAGACCGACATCGAGCGCGGCCAGGTGCTGTGCAAGCCCGGCTCCATCCACCCCCACACCAAGTTTAAGGGCCAGGTTTACGTCCTGTCCAAGGACGAGGGCGGCCGCCACACCCCCTTCTTCAACAACTATCGTCCCCAGTTCTATTTCCGCACCACCGACGTGACCGGCATCATCACCCTGCCCGAGGGCACTGAGATGTGCATGCCCGGCGACAACGTGGACATGGACGTGGAGCTGATTACCCCCATCGCCATCGAGAACGGTCTGCGCTTCGCCATCCGTGAGGGCGGCCGCACCGTGGGTTCCGGTGTTGTCATCGGCATCAACGAGTAAGATTTCACCTGCAAAAGGACGGGCTTCGGCCCGTCCTTTTCTGCAAGTCCCAATTTTTTTCGTGTTCCCGCCCCCTGCAAGGGCGGGAATCACAAGCGAATTGGGCGCTTTTCAAACAGGGAGGGAAAACTATGGAAATGAACAGAGACACACTGTACAATGGTCTGAATTTGATGTACATTGGGGAGCTGGCCGCAATTATTGGATTGTTTGTCGGCCTTTTGATCCTGTTTCTGCCGGGCGCCGTGGGTTTGAGCCTGCTGATTCTGCTGGCGGCCCTGGTGGGCGCCATCGTCGGCGTAGTGGGCCTGGCCCGGCTGCGGGGGGAACACGGGGACTATATGACCGCCCTGATTCTTTTGGTCGTTGGCGTCATCTGCAATCTTATCAGCAAAAATGCCACGGGAGCTTTGTCCGTCATCATGGATTTTGCCGGTTCTGTATTGGCGCTGGTGCGCGTCTATCTGGTGGTCCGCGCCACCAATACCTTTCTGGCCATGGCGGGCCGGACGGACCTGGAGGCGGAGGGCAGACGGGCCTTTTACGCCTTGGTTGCCAGCACTGTGGTGGCTGTGGTGATCAGTGCGCTGACACAGGTGTTGTCCGACAGTCTGGGCGGCTTGATTGTATTGCTTGTCATTATCAGCCTGGTAACCATTGCGGGCGAGGCATTTTATCTGATTTACCTGAAACACAGCGCCCAGGCGCTGCGCTGACCCCAAGAGCGAAACAGAGGCACGCCGGACGGCGTGTCTCTGTTTCTATATACCGTTCTGGGTGCCGTTGTAATAATTTACAAAAACAGCTGGACAGAACGCTTAAAATATGGTATATTTAAGAAGAACCGTTAAGCGGACGTTAAGAAAAAGGAGGAATCGAGATGGAGCCCAAGTTTTTTAAAATTCCCGTATGTGTAGGCGACGTGTCGCTGAACGTGGCGAAGGGGCATTTTGCCACCCGGAACAGCCACACCAATTATTTTGTTGACGTGACCAGGCAGCAGTCCTGTGTCCGGGACGCCGAGGCGGTGGCCCGGCAGCTGGCCCAGCGCCTGAACCAGAACCTGATGGTGGATACCATCCTCTGCATGGACGGCACCCGGGTGATCGGCACCTGCCTGGCCCAGAAGCTGACGCAGGGGGGCTTCCGTTCCATCAATGCCGGCAAGGAGGTCTATGTCCTCCGGGAAAATCCGGGCACCAACGGAAAGCTGATTTTCCGGGATAACGCCCGTTTTATGCTGGAGGGGAAGAACATTCTCCTGCTCCTGGCCTCCGTCACCACCGGCGGCACAGTGCGTAAGGGGATTGAGTGCGTCCAGTACTACCAGGGGAATGTGGCGGGTATCGCTGCTGTCTACAGCCACCAGAAGGAGATCGACGGCATTCCCATTGTGTCTCTGTTTGATACCAACGACCTGCCCGGCTATGCCAGCTATCTGCCTGAGGAGTGCCCCATGTGCAGGGAGAAGCAGGAGCTGGACGCGGTAGTGGATAAATTCGGATATTCTGCCCTCTGATGGGAGAGCAAAGGGCCCGCCTCCCGGCGGGCCCTTACAAAATTTTCTTTAGCGGATTAAAAAATTAGGGGTTGACAAGTGGGGGAGGAGCCGCTATAATAGCCACAACAACCAAACAGCAAGAAACCTGTGAGAAAGAGTAGTAGCTGGCAGAGCAAACCTCAAGAGAGCCTTGGGTGGTGGGATCAAGGCGGGGCGCGGCCGGGCGAATGGACTTTCGAGGGCGGCTTGAACGGGGCGACCCAAGTAGATGCCGACGGGGACCCACCCGTTATCCATCGGGCACGCGTGATGGCGCGTGAAGCGAGCGGACGTTTCCAAAACGTCAATTTGGGTGGTATCGCAGGAGTGCAGCTCTTGTCCCATGTGGGATGAGAAGCTGTTTTTTTATTGCTCCAACAAACCTGGGTTTCGGCAAAGCCCTCTCATCTGCCGCCTAAATCTAAAATTTGGAGGAACCCAAAATGAAAAAGACTGCTATGATGAAAAAGACCCTGACCCTGGCCCTGTCTCTGGCCATGTCCCTCTCCCTGGCCGCCTGCGGCGGCGGGATGGGAACAACCTCACAAAATTCGACCGTCAGGCCCGGTTCCAGCAATGTTTCTCAGTCCAACAGCGTTGACCAGAACGCCTCCGCCCCCGCCGGCCTGCTGGGAACCGTGGGCGCCGAGACTACCTATGCCATCGGCATCTGCAACTTTGTGGACGACGCTTCTCTGAACCAGATCAATGAGAACATTCAGAGCCGTCTGGATGAGATCGGCAAGGAGAAGGGGGTGGCCTTCATGGTCGACTACGACAACCCCAACGCCGACTCCACCATCATGAGCCAGATCATCTCCAACTTCCAGGCCGACAAGGTGGACCTGATGGTGGGCATCGCCACCCCCGTGGCCATGACGATGCAGGCCGCCACCGAGGACAGCCAGACCCCCGTGGTCTTTTCCGCCGTCTCCGACCCGGTGAGCGCCGAGCTGGTGGCCTCCCTGGACGCTCCTGGGGGCAACATCACCGGCACCTCCGACTATCTGGACACCAACGCCATCATGGACCTGATCTTTGCCGTTGACCCTGACGCGGACAAGATCGGCTTCCTCTACAACGTGGGTGAGGACTCCTCCAAGACCCCCATCGCCCACGCCAAGGAGTATCTGGACGCCAAGGGCATCGCCTATGTGGAGCGCACCGGCACCAACGCCGCCGAGGTGAAGCAGGCCGCCCAGGCCCTGGTGGCCGACGGGGTGGACGCCATCTTTACTCCCACTGACAACACCATCATGAAGGACTACCTGGGCATCTATGAGATTTTTGTGGACGCCGGCATCCCCCACTACACCGGGGCTGACTCCTTCGCTCTCAACGGCGCATTCCTGGGCTACGGCGTGGACTATGCCAACCTGGGCCGTGAGACCGCCGACATGATTGCTGAGATTCTCCTGGACGGCAAGGACCCCGGCACCTTGGCCGTGAAGACCTTTGACAACGGCACCGCCACCATCAACACTGAGACCTGCGCCGCTCTGGGCCTGGACTACGACGAGATCGCCCAGATGTTCACCTCCCAGAACCTGTGCACCAAGGTTCAGCCCATCACCACCGCCGAGAATTTTGGGGATTTGCAAGGGTAAAATCTTTGTGGGCCCCGCCCCCCTGGGCGGGGCATCGAAAAGTAATTGATGACCCGCCGAGGGCGGCGGGTCCCACATTTTCTGAATGATAGAAGGAGGAACTTCCATGAACCCGTCCGCGCTGCTGGCCGTGGGCCAGACCGCCCTGGAGCTGGGGCTGATCTGCTCCCTCACTGTGCTGGCCCTGTTTTTAAGCTACTCTATGCTGGATGTCTGCGACTTGTCCACTGACGGCTGCTTTACCCTGGGAGCGGCAGTGGGGGCGGTGGTGGCCGCCGCGGGATACCCGCTGCTGTCCATCCCCGCCGCGATGCTGGCCGGGATGTGCTCCGGCTTTATCACCGCCCTGCTCCAGACCAAGCTGGGGATCAACAGCCTGCTGGCGGGCATCATCGTCAACACCGGGCTGTATTCGGTCAATATCGCCGTGATGTCCGGGTCGTCCAACGTGAACCTGAACAAAAAGGACACGGTCTTCACTATGATGAAGGGCCTGCTGGCCGGTACTCCGCTGAAGGGCCAGCATGTGGCCGTGGTGTCCGCCATTGCGGTGGTGCTGGTGGTGGCCTTCCTCACCTTTTTCCTCAATACCCGGCTGGGCCTGGCCATCCGGGCCACCGGCAACAACCCGGACATGGTCCGCTCCTCCTCCATCAACCCGGTATTCACCACCATTGTGGGCCTGTGTGTGGCCAACGCCCTTACCGGACTGTCCGGATGCCTCATGGCCCAGTCCCAGCAGTCGGCGGAGATCAACATCGGCACCGGTATGGTCACCATCGCCCTGGCCTCTCTGCTCATCGGCGCCACCCTCATGGGCCGGGGCTCCATCTTCACCCGGGCGGTGGGGATGGTAGTGGGCGCTTTCGTCTTCCGCCTGGTCTATGCCATCGCCCTGCGGCTGGATATGCCCGCCTTTATGCTCCGGCTGGTGTCCTCCGTCATCGTGGCGCTGGCCATCGCCCTGCCCTATCTGAAGGAGCAGTGGCCTGTCATTTCCCGCCGGCTGGCCTACAGACAGACCGCGAAGGGAGGAAACTGACATGCTGAAGATTACCAACAGCTCCAAGACCTTCAACCCCGGCACAGTGAACGAGAAGCGGGCCATCACCGGCCTGTCCCTCCACCTGGCCCCCGGCGACTTTGTCACCATCATTGGCTCCAACGGGGCGGGCAAGTCCACCCTGTTCAACGCCATCTGTGGGGATTTCCTCACCGATGCGGGGACTATCGTGCTGGACGGGCGGGACATCACCTTTACCCCTGCCTTCAAGCGGGCCAAGGTGATTGGCCGGCTGTTTCAGGACCCCATGCGGGGCAGTGCCCCCGGCATGACCATCGAGGAGAACCTGGCCCTGGCCGCAGGGAGCGGCGGCTGGTTTTCCCACATGCGGGCCGGCGACAAAAAGCGCTTCCGGGACCGGCTGGCCCTGCTGGACATGGGGCTGGAGGACCGGATGAAGCAGCCGGTGGGTCTGCTGTCCGGCGGGCAGCGCCAGGCCCTCACCCTGCTCATGGCCACCATGAATCCCCCCAAGCTGCTCCTGCTGGACGAGCACACTGCCGCCCTGGACCCCGGTACGGCGGAGAAGGTGCTCAAGCTCACCCGTGACATCGTCTCCGAGCACAAAATCACCACTATGATGGTGACCCACAACATGAACCAGGCCCTGGAGCTGGGCAACCGCACGCTGATGATGGACCGGGGCGGCATCGTCCTGGACATCCGGGGCAAGGAGCGGGAGGGCCTCACCGTGGACGACCTGCTGGAGAAGTTCAAGGCCAACGCGGGCCGGGCGATGAACAATGACCGGATTCTGCTGTCGTAAATACGGGACCGCCGCAAAAGCGGCGGTCCTGAAAAATTTTCTGCTCCCTGAGATTTTATCCCCCGCTCATGGATATTACTTGATGAAAGGCCTTTCAAACAGATTTCCAAGGAGGTGAGCGGCTTGACTGACGAGGCATTTGCGCAGGCGGCCCGGACCTACGGCGACGCCGTCTACCGGGTGGCGTACCACGCCCTGGGCAGCCCCCAGGACGCCGAGGACGTGATGCAGACGGTGCTTTTGAAGCTGTACGAGTGCAAAAAGGAATTTGAGAGCGAGGAGCACATGAAGCACTGGCTGCTGCGGGTGGCGGTGAACGAGAGCCGCCGGGTGATGCGGTCCCTCTGGCGGCGCACTTCCGTCCCCTTGGAGGAGTGGCAGGAGACGGCTGCGCCGGAGGACCCGGTGAAGGCCGAGGTGCTCCAGGCGGTGATGGCCCTGGAGCCCAAGTTCCGGGTGGCAGTTTATCTCTACTACTACGAGGGGCTGTCCGTGGCCGAGACTGCCGCCGCCATGAAGGCCAACGTGTCCACTGTGCAGACCTGGCTGCTCCGGGCCCGGGCCCGGCTGCGGAAGGAGCTCACTGAGGAAAGGGAGGAATCTGTCCATGTTCGACCCGAAATTATACCGTGAAGCGTGCCGGGAGCTCACCGCTCCCGAGGATAAAATTGAGGAGATTATCGCCATGACTGAGAAGACCAACAAGAAGAAAATCCGCCCCCTGCGCACCGCCCTGATCGCTGCCGCCGCCGTGGCCATGATGGTGGTCAGCGTGGCCGCCGCCAATCCGGAGGGATTTCAGGAGTTTGTAATCAACATGGGCTCCATTGTTCGGGTGGACCGCTACCGCTCCGATGTGACCACCGAGGACGGTGAAACATTTTCCATGCTGTCTGTTCCGAATGCAAAGCTGGAAAATCGTGACGGCAGGGCCATCCTTATCCTCAACGGAGAGGACGCCGCGGATATCACCGACGCCCTGGCCCGGGATCAGCACTATGTCTTTGAGGATTTCAGCGAGGACACCAAGGTCACCGTGACGGTGGACGGCAGCATTGACAAGTGGACGATTGAGGCCGCAATTGGTGTCGTCAAGGAGGACGGTACCTACGAGGAGTTTGGCAGCGTAATCAGAGACAGTGAGAACCAGGGCGACATAGATGGACAGTTCTTCGCCTATGATTCCGATAGCGTCCGTAGTGCGGAGGCCCCGGATGCGGGGGTGACCTACGGCATGGTTACCACCACGACAAGCGAGCACGAGGTAGAGAAATAAGCAGCGGCGGGCCGGGAAACCGGCCCGCTGTTTTATATCCAGCCGCTTGACTAAAATATATATCGTGGTATATACTATTGACAAGGAGGTGTGAGTCATGGAAACGGCAAAGGTATTTGAAAATGGACGCAGTCAAGCGGTACGGCTGCCTAAGAAATATCGCTTCAATGTGGACGAGGTGGTGGTGCAGCAGTTGGGGGACGCAATTCTCCTGGTTCCCAAGGAATCCCTGTGGCAGACCTTTCTGGACGGATTGGACAGCTTTACCGGCGATATTTTCGAGAATGGGCGGGACCAGGGGGTTCAGAAGGAGAGGGAACCGCTGTGACCTACATGCTGGACACGAATATCTGCATTTACGCCATGAAGAAAAAGCCGGAACAGGTGCTGAAAAGGCTGAAAGAGGCGCTGCACAGCGGGATTTGTATCTCGTCAATCACACTTGCCGAGTTGGAGTATGGGATGAAGCACAGCTCAAATCCAGAGAAGAACGCCCAGGCGCTGCTTCGGTTTTTGGTTCCGTTCAGTATTCTGCCTTTTGAACCGGCTGCCGCAACAGAGTACGGAGAGATCAGAGCTTATTTGCAGCGGCAGGGTACGCCCATCGGACCGCTGGATATGCTGATTGCCGGGCACGCCAGGGCAGAGGGGCTTGTCCTTGTGACGAACAATGGGAAGGAATTTGAACGGGTGCCCGGTCTGGTCATTGAAAACTGGGCGGAATAGCAGCAGCGGGCCGGGAAACCGGCCCGCTGTTTTGCTTTCCATAAACGCTTGAATAATTTGCAGCAGTATGCTATTCTGAGAACAGGAAAGAATTATCTTTCAGCGCTGCCAAGCAACAGCGGTCAGCCCTCATGACAGAGGGCAGCTCCTTGCCCTCTGATCTTCGGAAAGGGGGGCTGCCTGATGAGTACATCCGAAGTGTTGCAGCTTTGTTTGGTCATCATTGGCATTTGCAGCCTGTTTATTCAGGGCAAAAAGAAGTGACCGCCGGCACCCTGACAAGTACGGCGATCACTTTCGTCAACTTTAAGGGCTGACCGTGTCTTGGCAGCGCCCTTTCTATGCCCTATTATAGCCGCTTCTTGGTCCATTGTCAACATCCGTTTCATGGATATAGGCAGCTCGGGAAACCGGCCCGCTGTTTTGCTGTACATAAACGCTTGAATAATCTGCTGCAATATGCTATTCTGAAAACAGGAAAGAATCATCTTTCAGCGCTGCCAGCTACGGCATGCGGTTGGCCCCTTTAACAGGGGGCAGCTTCTGCCTCCTGTTCTTATGAAAGGAGGCCTGCCCTATGGTGACTTACTCTGATATGTTTACATACAGTCTTGTTATCATCGGCATTATCGGTCTGTTTATTGCGGCCAATAAAAAGAAGTAACCGCCCGGCCAACCAAACCAGCGGTTACTCTTTGAGATAACTTCTGGGGGCCAACCGTATACCGGCAGCGCCCTTTCTATGTTTTATTATAGCCGTTCCTTATTCCGGTGTCAACATCCTTTTTCCAGACGGCGGGAGCGTCCGCTATAAAACCAACCAAAACCCCACCATTTCAAACAGGATGCCCCTTGTTTTTTCCACCGGCCTGACATATAATGAAGGACAGCAAAACCGACGAAAATTTTCAGACAGAAGGAGAGCATTATGACAGCCAGTGAGAAAAAGCAGCTGATGGCCACGGCCTGCAAGGTGCGCATGGGCGTCATTGAGGGCACCCACGGCGCCAAGGCCGGCCACCCCGGCGGCAGCCTGTCCGCCGCCGACATCTTTACCTACCTCTATTTCAAAGAGATGAACGTCGATCCCAAGGACCCCAAGGGGGAGGACCGGGACCGCTTTGTCCTGTCCAAGGGCCACACCGCGCCGGGGCTGTACGCCGCCCTGGCCAACCGGGGTTTCTTCCCCGTGGACGACCTGCCCACCCTGCGGCACATTGACAGCTATCTCCAGGGCCACCCCAACATGAACACCGTCCCCGGTGTGGACATGTCCACCGGTTCTCTGGGCCAGGGCATCTCCGTGGCCGCGGGCATGGCCCTGGCCGCCAAGCACCAGGGGAAGAGCTGCCGGGTGTATGCCCTGCTGGGAGACGGCGAGATTCAGGAGGGCCAGGTGTGGGAGGCCTTTATGCTGGCCCACCACTACAAGCTGGACAACCTGTGCGCCGTCATCGACAATAACGGGCTCCAGATCGACGGCCCGGTGGACCAGGTCATGAGCCCCTACCCCATCCCGGAGAAGCTGCGGGCCTTCGGCTGGAACGTGGTGGAGATCGACGGCCACGACTTCGACCAGATTGAGGGGGCCTTTGCCCAGGCCCGGGAGAACAAGGGCGCTCCCACCGCTATTGTGATGAAGACCACCAAGGGCAAGGGGGTCAGCTACATGGAGAACCAGGCGGGCTGGCATGGCAAGGCCCCCAACGACGAGGAGTATGAGAAGGCCATGGCTGAGCTGCGGGCCCAGCTGGCGGAAGTGGAGGGGATGTAAGATGGCAGACGTGAAAAAGATTGCCACCCGGGACAGCTACGGCGCGGCACTGGCCGAGCTGGGCAGGGAGCACGACGACCTGATTGTCTTCGACGCAGACCTGGCCGGGGCCACCAAGACGGGCACCTTCAAGAAAGCGTTTCCGGAGCGCCACTACAACTGCGGTATCGCGGAGGGCAATATGATTGCCGTGGCCGCCGGGGCGGCCGCCATGGGGCTGGTCCCCTTCGCCTCCTCCTTTGCCATGTTTGCAGCCGGGCGGGCCTTTGAGCAGGTGCGCAACTCCATCGGCTACCCCCACCTGAACGTGAAAATCGGCGCCACCCACGGGGGCATCTCCGTGGGCGAGGACGGGGCCTCCCACCAGTGCTGCGAGGATTTTGCTTTGATGCGCTCCATCCCCGGCATGGTGGTCATGTCCCCCGCCGACGACGTGGAGGCCAGGGCCGCCGTCAAGGCCGCTTACGAGTACCAGGGCCCCGTCTACCTGCGCTTTGGCCGGCTGGCGGTGCCCGTCTTCCACGACG
Organism: uncultured bacterium; assembly: GCA_949840775.1. Taxonomy (GTDB): domain Bacteria; phylum Bacillota; class Clostridia; order Oscillospirales; family Oscillospiraceae; genus Lawsonibacter. The sequence goes on from CATKXO010000019.1 coordinate 12,664, forward strand.
AGGCCAATTTCAAGTTTGAAATCGGCAGGGGCGAGGTCCTCCAGGAGGGGTCTGACGTGGCCATTGTCGCCAACGGCCTGTTGGTCAACGAGGCCATTGAGGCGGGCAAGGCCCTGAAGGAGGCGGGGGTCTCCGCCCGGGTCATCAACCTGTGCACCATCAAGCCCCTGGACGAGGAGCTGGTGCTGAAAGCTGCCAAGGAGTGCGGCAAGGTCATTACCTGCGAGGAGCACTCTGTCATCGGCGGCCTGGGCGAGGCGGTGTGCGCCCTGCTCAGCGAGAAGTGCCCCACTCCGGTGCGGCGCATCGGCGTCAACGACGAGTTCGGCCACTCCGGACCCGCCGCCGCCCTGCTCAAGCAGTTCGGCCTGTCCGCGGAGCACATCGTGGAGGTTGCCAAGAACTTCTGCGGGAAATGATAAAGAAAGGCTCCTGTTGATTTTCACCAGGAAGTGTGGCATAATTAAATTTACCAGACCTCCGGGTGTGGTATATGAGGCAGTCTGCGGCTTTGGCAATAGGGGCAGGCTGTCTCATTTTTCACCGATTTCTTCATCAACCTTCGTCCTGAACCACTCTGTTCTACCGATTCCTTTTTCCTTCAAAATTTGATCCAGCTTTTCAGCTTTATTGCGGTCTAGGAAAAAAACAATCTGCTTCTTAATCTGACGGCGGTTTCTGAAATATTCGGTCCTTTTATCATCAGCCACATACCCACCTCCCGTGTGACTAGTCACTATTATAGAGCGTGACTAGTCAATTTGTCAAGAGCTTTTGGAAAAAATTTGGCTCCCTCATTGAGGGAGCCGTTTTTTCATGCCCGCAATAAGATGGGCTGGAGCTGATACCCTTTCAGGGCGGCGGAGGCGGCGTCGGCCACCTGGGCAAAGTCGGCCACCAGGGAGGTGGGCTTTTTCTCAAAGTCGTCCTGCCCGAAGGGGACGAAGTAGATGTACTTCCGGGGGAGCAGCGCGCCGATGCTGGCAGCGGAGGTAGCCAGGCCGTCGTTGGTGGAGGGGGCGATGAGCAGGGGGCGGCAGTTGCGCAGGTGGGCCTTGGCCGCCATGGTGACGCTGGTGTCGGTGACCCCGGCGGCCAGCTTGCCCAGGGTGTTCCCAGTGCAGGGGCAGATGATGAGCAGGTCCAGCATCTTCTGGGGGCCGATGGGCTCCGCTCCCTTCACGCTGTCAATGACCCGGCAGTCGCAAATCCGTTCCATTTCCCGCATCAGGTCGTGGGCCCGGCCAAAGCGGGTGTCGGTGTCGGCCACCACCTCGGATACGATGGGCACCACCCGGGCAAACCGGGCCTTGACCTGCTCCAGGGCCTCCATGGCTTTTGCGTGGGTGCAGAAGGACCCGCATACCGCGAATCCTATGGTTTTGTCTTCCAAAGAAATCTTCCTTTCTATGATAAAACGGGTAGGGGCGGCCTTTGGCCGCCCGCGGTATCTTCGGGCGGCCAAAGGCCGCCCCTACAGCGCATTACATCCCAATTTCCCGCAGCATATTGTAGACGGTATCCCGGATGGCCGCGCCCGCCGTCACCGGGGCCACCTTTCCCGGCAGGGCCAGCGCCCAGATGACGGTGAGCCCCAGCTCGCCGGCGGCCCCCAGGTCCACCCCGCCCGGCTTGGATGCCAGGTCCAGGATGAGGCAGTCGGACTTGATGTCCTCCAGCTCCTCCCGGCCCAGCACCTGGGCGGGGACGGTGTTGACGATCAGGTCGTAACCGCACAGCCAGCCCTTCAGGTTGGCCAGATGCTCTCCGCCAAAGCCCATGGCCTGGGCCCAGGCCAGCTGGTCGTACTTCCGGGCGGCCACGCTTACCCTTGCCCCCAGGGCCTGGAAGCAGTGGGCAGTGAGCCGTCCCACCCGGCCAAAGCCGATGACCAGCACCTTGGCCCCGTGGATGGTGATGGGCAAATGCTCCATGGCCAGCTGGACGGCCCCCTCCGCCGTAGGAACGGCGTTGGCCACCGCCAGCTCCTCCCGGGCGAAGTAGTCATAAATAACCAGCCCCCGCTCCTTGGCCATGGCGTAGACGGACTGCTCCACCCGCCCGCCGCAGATGAACTGATGGGGGGCCAGCTGATCCAATATGGGGGCGAGGGGGTGCTCCAGCAGGGAGAGGGGGGCGTTGAGCAGCCCGTTCCCCGCAGTGACGGTGAGGGGGAGGATGACGCAGTCCGCCTTCTCTGCCCGGCGCATGGTGACCTCGGGGGTGAGGCCGGATATGGACTCCTGGGGCTCCCCCAGGGCGTAGGTGTGGACGGTGTGGCCGTCTTCGGCCAGTAGCTGGGCCAGCTTTGCCTGCCGCAGGTCGCCGCCCACCACCCAAATGTTCAGTTCGTGCTTCATAAGCAATACCTCCAGAACCGCCGGCCGCAGGGCGGTGGGTTTCTAATTCATTGTATGGCTTGAGGCGGGCGGAGGTGAAAAAAGAGCGCCTGCCCCATTTGGGACAGGCGCTTGGATGTCTTTTTGGAATCCCTTACTTCGCTGCCTTCGCGGCCTTGATGGCCTCAATGAGCAGCGGGGTGACCTTAAACAGGTCGCCGCAGATGCCGTAGTCGGCGATCTCGAAGATGGGAGCGGTGTCGTTCTTGTTGACGGCGATGATGCACTCGGAGTCCTGCATACCGGCCTTGTGCTGGATGGCGCCGGAGATGCCCAGAGCCACGTAAATCTTGGGGTGGACGGTCTTGCCGGTCTGGCCCACCTGGTGGTCGGCGGACAGCCAGCCAGAGTCGATGGTGGCGCGGGAGCCGCCCACGACGCCGCCAAGGACCTCAGCCAGCTCCTCAGCCAGCTTGATGCCGCCCTCCACGTCCTTGGAGATGCCGCGGCCCACGGAGACGACCACGTCGGCGCCGATCAGGTCCACCAGCTTCTTGGCGGCCTTGACGACCTCGACCACCTCGGTCTGCATGTCGGCCTCGGACAGCTCAAACGCGGGCTTGATGATCTGGCAGGCGTCGGCCTTGGCCTGATCGAAAGCGGCCTTCTTCATAACGCCGGGACGGACGGTGGCCATGGCGGGACGGAACCGGGGGCAGATGATGGAGGCCATCAGGTGGCCGCCGAAGGCGGGACGGGTCATCTTCAGGTCACGGGACACATCGTGCTTCTGGCCCAGCACCACGGCGCTGTTGGTGGCCTCGATGCGCTCGGGGGCCAGCGTGGAGTTCTCCTTCAGGAAGTCCTTGTAGATGCCCATGTCCACGTCCAGGTGGGTGCAGTCGGCGCACAGGCCGGTGTGCAGGCGGGCGGCGCAGCGGGGGCCCAGGTCGCGGCCGATGTTGGTGGCACCGATGAGCATGATCTCGGGCTTGTACTCCTCGATCACGTCGCAGATGACCTTGGTGTAGCCGTCGGTGGTGTAGTTCTTCAGCAGGGGGTGGTCGCAGACGTACACGCCGTCGGCGCCGTAGCCGCCCAGCTCCTTGGCGATGCCCTCAATGCCGTCGCCCAGCAGGATGCCGTACAGCTTGGTGTCCAGCTCGTCGGCCAGCTTGCGGCCCTCGGAGATGAGCTCGAAGGAGGTGGGCATCATGCTGCCCTGGCGCTGCTCACAGAATACCCAGACTCCGCCCTTGAAGGCGGCAACGTCGGAACTATTAAAAGTAGACATATTCTTCTATCTCCCTTCTCAGATCATGTGCTTCTTGGCCAGGATGCCGGCCAGGGTATCGCAGGTGGCCTTGTCGGCGCCCTCCAGCATCATGCCGGCGCCCTTCTGGGGGGGCGTAAAGGAGGTCAGGATGTTGGTGGGGGAGCCGCTCAGGCCGATGGTGTCCTTGTCGATGAAGGGATGATCCTTCAGGGTGTTGTAGTCGAAAATCTCATAGGGCTTGGAGTAGCACTCGTAGATGCCGCCCACGCTCATGTAACGGGGAGTGTTCAGCTCCTTGATGCAGGTGATGAGGCAGGGGGTCTTGACCTTGATGGTCATGTAGCCGTCCTCCAGCATCCGCTTGACGGTGATGGTGTCGCCCTCCTTGGTGATCTCGGCGGCGTAGGAAACCTGGGGCAGGCCCAGCTTCTCAGCGATCTGGGGACCCACCTGGGCGGTGTCGCCGTCGATGGCCTGGCGGCCGCACATCACAACGTCGTCCTTCTCCACGCCGATCTTGTCGATGGCGGCGGCGAGAATCTGAGAGGTGGCGTAAGTATCGGAGCCGCCGAACTCACGGGCGGACACCAGAATGGCGCGGTCCACACCCCGGGCCATAACCTCGCGGAGCATACCCTCGGCGGGCGGGGGGCCCATGGAGACGACAATGACCTCGGCGCCGGTCTGCTCCTTCAGAACCAGGGCGGCCTCAACGGCGTTCAGGTCGTCGGGGTTGGTGATGGCGGCCATGGAGGCCCGGTTCAGGGTGCCGTCGGGGTTGACGGCCACCTTACCGGAGGTATCGGGGACCTGCTTGACACAAACAATAATTTTCATTTCAATCTGCCTCCTATCTTATTTCACGCCCAGGTGGCTGGAAATGACCATCCGCTGGACCTCGGAAGTGCCCTCGTAGATCTCGGTGATCTTGGCGTCGCGCATCATGCGCTCCACGGGGTACTCACGGGTGTAGCCGTAGCCGCCGAACAGCTGGACGGCGCGGCGGGTCACGTCGGAGGCGGACTCGGCGGCGAAGAGCTTGGCCATGGCGGCATCCATGGAGTAGTTCTCGTGGTTCTGCTTCTTCATGGCGGCGGCGTACACCAGATACTGGGCGGCCTGCATCCGGGTGTGCATATCGGCCAGCTGGAACTGGGTGTTCTGGAACTGGCTCAGGCGCTTCTTGAACTGCACGCGCTCCTGGGTGTACTTCACGGCCTCGTTGATGGCGCCCTCGCCCAGGCCCAGGGCCTGCGCGGCGATGCCGATACGGCCGCCGTCCAGGGTCATCATGGCGATCTTGAAGCCCTTGCCCTCCTGGCCCAGCAGGTTCTCCTTGGGAACGACGCAGTCCTCAAAGATCAGGTCGCAGGTGGAGGAGCCGCGGATACCCATCTTCTTCTCGTGCTTACCCACGGAGAAGCCGGGGAAGCTCTTCTCCACGATGAAAGCGGAGATGCCGTGGTTGCCCAGCTTCTTGTCGGTCATGGCGAAGACCACGAAGGTCTCGGCCACGGTGCCGTTGGTGATGAAGCACTTGGAGCCGTTCAGGACCCAGTCGCCGTTCTCGTTCTTCACGGCGGTGGTCTGCTGGCCGGAGGCGTCGGTGCCGGCGTTGGGCTCGGTCAGGCCGAAAGCGCCGATCTTTTTGCCGGAGAGCAGGTCGGGCAGATACTTCTTCTTCTGCTCCTCGGTGCCATGCTCAAAAATGGGGGCGCAGCACAGGGAGGTATGGGCGGACACGATGACGGCGGTGGTGCCGCACACCTTGGCCAGCTCCTCCACGCACATGGCGTAGGACAGTACGTCGCCGCCGGCGCCGCCGTACTCCTTGGGGAAGTAGATGCCCATCATGCCCAGCTTGGCCATCTTCTCCACGGTCTCCATGGGGAAGCGCTCCTCCTCGTCGATCTCCTCGGCCAAGGGCTTGACCTCAGTCTCGGCGAACTCGCGGTACATCTTGCGGACCATCTCTTGCTCTTTCGTCAGATGAAAATCCATTTTGCAGTCCTCCTAGTTTAAATTCTTGACACTATCGTGAGCGCCCCGGCCGTCCCCTCATCGCTCGGTCTGGGGACGGAGGGGCAAAACGATACATAGGGCGCACCAAACCTGTTCCGTCTATCTTTGTTAGATTTTTAACAAAGATGGGCGAAAAAAGAGCAACACGGGCCGGTCCCGGCGTTGCGGACTTATCAGGTTTGGCATATGTAGTGTCTAACCATTAAAATTATATCGGTTTTTCGCCTTTAAAGCAAGTGGGACAGCCCTGGCAATTTGTACAGTTTTTTCTCTAAAAAATTGTGTAAAAAATAAAAGGCTGTGAATATTGGCTGAAACCATTGGGGAACCTGCATAGATTTGCCATCCAGGGGAGAAAAAGCGGCCGGGGGATGAAAAATGATCCTGGTCATTTTTTAGAAAGGGTATTGACTGTAAAGCAGCTTGATAGTGTATACTGCCCTTAAATTTAGCCCCAATTCTTTTTGTGTTCCCGTCTCCGCAGGGGGCGGGAAGCACAGAGATGTTTTCTCCCTGAGGGGCACAAAAGCGAGTTGGGAGAAATTTAAGGAAAAGAGGGGAAGATATGACCATCAAGGAAGTGGAGCTTCATACCGGGCTGACCAGGGCCAATATCCGGTACTACGAGGACCAGGGCTTCTTTGCCGCCGCCCGTGGGGAAAACGGCTACCGGAACTACTCCGATACAGACGTAAACACGCTGTTGAAGGTAAAGCTTCTGCGGCAGCTGGGCTTCTCCCTGGAGGAGATTCACGAGCTGCAAAGGGGGGAGCGGTCCCTGGAGCCCGCCCTGGTTCAGCGGGAGGCCGACCTGGAGCACCAGCGTCAGGAGCTGGACCAGGCCGCCCGGCTGTGCCGGGACATCCGGGCCGACGGGGCGGACTTCTACACCCTGGACGCCCGGCGCTACCTGGACCGGCTGGTCCGGGCGGAGCCGGTGATCGAGAAGGACCGGGACCCGGTGCGCATCTTCCCCTGGCGGCGGTACTTTGCCCGGACGCTGGACCTTTTTCTGTACAGCACGTTTATTACCCTAGTCCTTCAGCTTGCCTTCCAATTTAATATGGTCCGTTCCGGCAGTCTGCTGCCGGCGCTGACGGGCCTGTTTCTGATGGCAGGGGCGGAAGTCCTGATGCTCCATCTCTGGGGGAGCACCCCCGGCAAGGCCCTGCTGGGCTTAAAGATTCTCCGGGAGGACGGCAGCAGGCTCAGCTGGGGAGAGGCCGCCCAGCGCACCATATTTGTGATGGTGTTTTTTGGCGGCAGCCTGCTCCTGGGACAGATTCCGATACCGCTGCTTGCTCTGGTCAGCCTGGGAATGAACATCTGGGCCTGCTGGCAGGTCTATCACGAAAAGCCCCTGTTCTGGGAGGGGGACGGCGAGCTCTATCTGGAGGGCAGCACCAGGGAGCGGGCCTTCTGGGAGAACGGGAGGAGCTATTTTCGGGTGGCCGGCTATTTGGCCGCCTTTTCCGCCTGCATCGGCCTGATGACGGGGGGCCACCTGCTGGCCTCCATGCCGCCCCACCGGGGGCCGGACATCACCGCGGCGCAGTTTGTGGACAACTACAACCGGTTTATGGAGTTCGCCTATGGGAAGGAAAACCTGTCCTGTCACCTGACGGAGTCAGGGGTCTTTGAGGAGGTCCCCGAGGACAGCGGGACAGTGGTGCTCCACATGTTTGGGGAGTCCCCGGTGCCCAGGGCGTCCTTCCGGTTTGCCGGGGAGGGCGGCGTCCTCACCCAGGTGACCTTGGTGCGGTGTTATGACAGCGGCGGGCCCATCACCGGGGAGCAGACCTACGGCGTGGGATTCCCCTATGAGGAGATCGCCGTGGCCGCCCGGTCCTTCCTCTGGAAGCCCCTGGGGAATGACGGCATGGCGGAGCTGCTGGAGGCGCTGCAACAGAAGAAGGGGAACCTGCGCTGGGAGCGGGAGGGTTTTACCATCGACAGCCAGGCCCGGTTCTCGGGTTACTCCTACTTTGGAAACGAAGCTCTGCTTGCTGAGGAGGGGGAGAGCCAATCCTACTTTGTGGAGTGCGCCATGACGAAGCCGTGAGGGAGTTTTTAATTTAGGCTTGCCTTTCGGCGGCGTTTGGGGTAAAATGATTGCAGGACGTACGTCCTATTGTTTCCTATTCAGGAAACAATAGGACGTACGTCCTATTGTTTCCTATTCAGGAAACAATAAGGTGCGTTCAATTCGGAAAAGGAGACAGAGATGATGAAAAAGAAAATCCTATCCCTCGCGCTGGCCCTGGCCCTCTGCCTGGGGCTGGCCGTCCCTGCATTCGCGGCGGAGACTATGACAGAAACCATCAATGGCATTACTATCACGGCCAATTCTGACGGGACGCTCAGCTTTACCGGTTCAGGAGCATTCACGGGTGAAGTTATGGAGTACGGTCTTTATTTTCTCGATCAAGTGACGGATAGATTAAATAGGATCAATACGGTCTCAATTAATATTGGCTCCGGCATTACCACTGACGAGCAACTCATAGCGGAGATGAAAGAGTGGATATATTCTTTTGGCGCGAAGTCCGTTAACATCAACTCCTCCACCGTGACGATTCAGACTGTGGGAGGTTTTACCGATGTGAAGGAGGGCGACTATTTCGCCGACCCGGTGATGTGGGCTGTGGACAAGAAAATTACCGCCGGGACCTCTGAGACAACTTTCTCCCCCAATCAAAACTGCACCGTGGCCCAGATTTTGACCTTCCTCTGGCGGGCCAACGGTTCTCACACATACATGGGGTACAAAAACCCCTTCTCCGACGTAAAGAGCAGCGACTATTACTACAACGCGGCGATGTGGGCCGCGAAACAGGGTATAGTTACCGGCAGCACCTTCGGCGGAGACAGGCCCTGCACCCGGAGCATGGCGGTCACTTACATGTGGAAAGCCGACGTTTCAAAATCTTTCGACTTTGAAGATAAAGATAATGGTTATTTAGGTTATTTGGTGGGATATTTCTACCTCGGCGACGATGGCCGCGATACGGTTGTCCCTAATGTGGTTATCCCTGATCACGTTACCGGTATTGGTCCTATCGCACTCTACTATTGCAAAGGTGTGACCAGCGTGACCATCCCAACCAGCGTTACTACAATTGGCTGGGATGCATTTGATGGATTCAATGATTTGACTGATGTGTATTACGAGGGCAGTGAGGCGCAGTGGAAGAGCATCAACATTGACCCTAGTAATCATGCGCTGTCAAAGGCCACCATCCACTACAACAGCAAGAAGCAGCCTGTCAACACCGGCTTTACCGACGTGCCCGGCAGCGCGGACTACGCCCAGGCCGTCAAGTGGGCGGTAGACAAGGGAGTCACCAGCGGCACCTCCGCCACCACCTTCTCCCCGGACAGCGTCTGCACCCGGGGGCAGATCGTCACCTTCCTCCACCGCGTGTTGGCGAAATAACAACAGCGCCCCCGTCCAATGGACGGGGGCGTCAGCTTGTAGAAGATTACTTGCTGTAGTCGTAGAAGCCCTTGCCGGTCTTGCGGCCCAGCAGGCCGCCCCGGACCATCTTGCGGATGAGCAGGGAGCAGCGGTACTTGGAGTCGCCGGTCTCGTTATACAGGGTGTCCATAATGGCCTGGCACACGTCCAGACCCACCAGGTCGCCCAGGGCCAGGGGGCCCATGGGGTGGTTGGCGCCCAGCTTCATGGCGGTGTCGATGCCCTCGGCGCTGGCCACGCCGGTGTACAGCAGGTCGGCGGCCTCGTTAATCATGGGGATCAGAATCTTGTTGACCACAAAGCCGGGGGCCTCGGCCACCTCCACGGGCTCCTTGCCGATCTCCTTGGACAGGTTGAAGATGAAGTCGAAGGTCTCCTGGTCGGTGTTGGCGCCCCGGATGACCTCCACCAGCTTCATGCTGGGGACGGGGTTGAAGAAGTGCATCCCGATAACGGGGTGCTTCAGGCCCAGGGCCATCTCAGTGATGGACAGGGAGGAGGTGTTGGAGGCGAAGATGGTGCCCTCCTTGCACATGGCGTCCAGCTCGCCCAGCAGCTCCTTCTTGGTGGCCATGTCCTCCTTCACGCACTCGATAATCAGGTCGGCGTCGGCGGCTGCGGACTTCTCCTCCACCAGCACATTGGCCATCAGGGCGTCTTTGGCGGCCTGGTCCATCTTGCCCTTGTCCACCCGCTTCTGGAGGGACTTGTCCAGATTGTCCTTGTGCCGCTGGGCGGAAGCCACGCTGCTGGCGTACATCAGGGCGGTGTGGCCCTTGGCCGCGAAGACCTGGGCGATGCCGCTGCCCATGGTGCCGGCGCCGAAGATTGCTACTTTCATAACTGTTTCCTCCTAATAATTTTTCGTTTGGGGTCTTTAGCCGGAATCCTCCGGCGGGACGGCCGGAAACCCCGGCCCCGCTCTCTTGCTTACCAGTATAACTGTTTTTTTCCGGAAAGGCAAGAGAAAATTCGTCAGTCCTGTTCCCGGCCTTTCCGGGGGAATTTCTTGACTTTTCCGCGCTGCAAGTATATGATAGGGAGAAATTGCGAAAGAGGAGCAGGAGGCAGCTGTACCCATGGAAGTTTCGCTGGTAATCCCGGCCTACAATGAGAGCGCGATCGTGCTGGATACCATCCGGGCGGCGTCCGCCAAGCTGGCGGAGCTGACGGAGGACTACGAGGTGCTGATCGTGGACGACGGCAGCACCGACGGCATGGCGGCGCTGGTGCGCGGCTGCGGCGACCCCCGTGTCCGTCTGGAGGGCTACGTCCCCAACCACGGCAAGGGGAGGGCCGTCCGCACCGGGATGCTGGCCGCCCGGGGGGACGTTGTCCTGTGTACCGACGCCGACTTGGCCTATGGGGTGGATGTCTTCGCCGTCATCCTGGACCGCTTCCGGGCCGGGGATGCCGGTCTGGTCATCGGTTCCCGGCGGCTGGGGGGCGAGGGCTACAAAAACTACCCGCCCCTGCGGATTTTGATGTCCAAGTGCTTCGGACTGCTGTCCCACATGATCTCCGGCCTGCCCTACGACACCCAGTGCGGCATCAAGGGCTATCGCCGGGAGGCGGCGGAGCGGATTTTTTCCCGCTGTACCACCGACGGCTTCTCCTTTGACTTTGAGGTCCTCATGCGGGCGGACAGGCTGGGGCTGAAGGTGGAGCAGATTCCCGTGTCCGTCGTCAACTTCCGGGAATCCAAGGTGAACGTGATCAAGGACAGCGCCCGGATGTTCCGGGATGTGTTCCGCATTCGCAAACAAGTCAGGAGCGGGAAATGAGAGAGAAAATCATACGTCTGATTGTGCTGTTCGACCCGAAAAAGTTCGTCAAATTCGGCCTGATTGGGGTGCTCAATACCCTGGTGGACTTCTGCGTGTTCTTTGTCATGGACCGCTGGGTCGTCCGGGAGGGGCCCGTCCTGGCGCTGTTTGGGGCGGCTGTGGCTGCGGGGCCCTACATCTCCAACGCCATCGCCTATGTGGTGGCCAATGTCCACTCCTTCGTGTGGAACAAGCTGTGGACCTTCGAGAAGCGGGACCGGGTTACAAAGGGGGAGGCGGCGCGCTACCTGCTCACCAGCGCGGGGTATGTGCTCATCTCCACGGTGAGCCTGGCGGTGTGTATCCGCATCCTGTCCCTGCCCGTGATCGCCCCGCTGGTGCCCCAGGGCTGGACCAATCTGCTGGCCAAGCTGCCCACCGCCTGCGTTACCATCTTCTACAACTACCTGATGAATAAGTTTTGGGTGTTCAAAGCGTAAATGGAGCCGTCCCGGAGGGTTTGCCTCCGGGACGGTTTTTGTCAGTTGAATATATCCACCATCTGAAATCACGCGGACTGCGTTGTCCACAAAGAAGAAGTACAGGCGCGGGCCTAAGCCGTTTTCGTTGGCGCGGTGCCAACTGCATGGGAGATGATCTCCTCGGCGGTCATCCAGTGCATCCGGTCCTCATAGTCCATCCGGGCCAGCAGGCCGGTAAATTCACCATCTTGGGCGCTGCGGCTCAGGACAATATTCTCAAAATTGGCGTGCCATTCCAGCCCTTGGGGACCGTTGATGTAGAAGGTATAGCATATCTGATAGGCGGCGGCATAGGCATCCCCGTCCCAGGGGATTTCCCCCAGATAGGTGGGCGTCACCCGCAGATCGCCCGCCTTGTCGGTATCCGTCTGCTCCCAGGCACAGAATACGTTCCACTTGTCCTGATATTGGGTATACTGCTCCAGCAATACCGCAAAGAAATTATTGCCATAGGGGTTCTCACCGGGGACGTAGGTGTAGACGGGTTCCAGCGCCGACTTGTCCACAAAGCCCCCGGCCGGCTCCTCCCCGGCGAAATACCACTGGTTCCACAGGGGCGGGTCCAGCTTGTCGGTCTCCTCCGCGGGGACCAGGGGGACGGACAGGCCGTATTGGTCGTAGATCGTGACAGCCCGGTCCGCCCAGACGAACAGCTGGTCCGCCCCGCTGACGGCGTCCAGCACCTCGTCGTCCACGTCGTCCATCCGCCCGGTGAGGTAAAACACCGGCTGGCCATCTGATTTGATGCGGAAGCCCTCCAACGTCAGGTTATGTAAGGCGATTTTGTACGTCTGCCCCTCGGGATTTATCTCCGGCTCCATTTGCTCCGCCACCTGGTCCAGCAGCGCCTTTTCGTTCAGCCCGGCCAGAGCCAGGGCGTCCTCCGCGGACACCAGTTCTCCCGACTTTTTGTCATAGACCAGGGAAAACACATGGCCGGTGTTCAGGTCGGTGGTGAACTGTGACCGGAAAAACAGCAGGTTCAGATATCGGTCGGTGGTAGAGGGGTAGAACAGGCAGTGATTTTCCAGAGCGTCCGTTCCCGTCCGGGATGAGAGCTGGGCATACTCTTCCCGCAGGTTGTTCAGCGCGGCGTTGATGGCCTCCACCGCCTCATTTTCCTCCCCGGCGGGGAGGGCCAGCATGGGGAGCTCCAGATAGTTGTGATAGTTGTCATAGTACTGGGTTTCCATCACGATAGTGGGCTGGGCGGGCCGCTGCTGGCAGGACACAATATTGCCGCAGAAAATGCAGATAGAGAACATGAGAATCAGGAAGGGAATCGGGGGCCGCTTTTTGGGCCCGGACATGATGTTGCGCAGGCGTATCTCCAGCTCCCTGGCCGACCCGGACAGTCCGGTGGAGAAGGGGGTGCGGGGAAGTGGCTGATTCATGGCTGAAAGTCCTCCTTACATTTGTTTTGCGCCTCGACCATGGTATCCCAGGTGCTTTCCAAAATAAGCCAGCCCCGGTTATTGAAGCTGTAGATGTTATAAAGCTTGTCCTCCCAGTCCTCCGTCCAGCATGTCTCAATGACCTTCTGCCCCTCAGGGACCAGCTCCACCTCCCCGGCCAGGGAGAAGGCGTATTCAAACTGTCCCTGCCCCTCGTTCCAGCGGAACCAGCGGCAGCCCTGGTTTCTGGTGCTGTCGCAGAGGACGGCGAAGTCCTCCGCGCCGTCGAAGTTGATGTCCTGAATCCAGACGTGGGAGGGGTTGTCGGCCGAGAAAATCTGATCCGGGAAGCGGTCGTCCCCCGGGACATCCTCCGGAAGGATGGTCTGGAGCAGCATATTCGGGTTGAACATCATATCCCCGTCGAACACCTGAATCTGGTCGTAGATCAGGTGGGGACCGAACGCTTCACCGGTGTACCGGCCCCGCAGGGCCAGGGTCAGCACCCGCCCGCCGGTGACGGTGACTGTCTTGGCGTCGGTAAAGTAGCCGTCCGGTGTCTCGTCCCAGCCGGTCCCGTTCCAGCTCAGGGTGTAATACTCCGGGTCGTGCCACTTGTCCACCAGGACGGGGATGCGGAGGTCGAGGAGGGGGGAATCCTCCCCGCCTGTGCTGTAAACGCCGGATATGGTGGAGCTGTTCTCGGTTCGGTAACGCTCGGTCAGCTTGCCGTCGACAAGCTCTAAAACAATCGTCTCCGCGGCGTCGTAAGTGCTGCCGAAAGCCCCCAGCTCCAGGACCAGGGAATCCCGGTCTGGGTTGGTGATGCGGTGGGCATATATGATGTTGATGAAGCACCATCCGGGCTCCCCGGTCTCATGGTACTCCAGCTCCGCGCCGCTGCCCAGAACCGCTGTGACGGTGAGTGTGTCATAGGTTCCGGCCTCGCTCTGGGGATCAAGCCGGGTGGCGACCGTGACGGTATCCGGCAGGCCGTCGCCGTCCAGGTCGACATCTTCCAGATCTCCCAGCACCGCTTGGTACTCCCAGACCTTCGCCTCCGGCTTCTGCTCCGGCGGGTCGGGGAGGGAGATGTCCGGTATCTCAGGAAGACTGGCAGAAATGTCGGGGAGCGCGGGTGCGTCCGGTTCCGCCATCTGGCAGGACACAATATTGCCGCAGAAAATGCAGATGGAAAACATCAGGATTAAAAAGGGCAGCGGGGGCCGTTTTTTGGGCCCGGACATGATATTGCGGATACGCAGCTCAATCTCCTTTGCCGACCCGGACAGGGGGGTGGAGAAGGGGGTGCGGGGCATGTTCTTTTTCATAGCTGTTACTCCTATTTGATTCGGCTGATATTTTCTTCTGTCAGGGGCAGATATTCCAGCTCCAGGGGCTGGGCGTCCCCGATGATGGGAGCCAGCCACTCCAGATAGACCGACTGGTCCACCGCCATGTCAATACGCTCCTCAATGTTGTTAAGGTATTCGTATGATGAGACCGGGTGAATGTAATAGAGGATGCCCGCCCCGCTTTTGTCCTTTTCCGTGGGGAAGGGAGGCAGGTGCCCCTCATTGATATCGGAGACCGACTTCTCCCAGGCGGACACGTGGCCCGCCAGCTCATAGCTGTCCGTCTCGGGCAGATAGCGGTAGAGGGAGTGGGGCCAGAAGTCATCCGTCCAGATCCCCTGGGCGTGGGAGTCGTCCTCCGCCAGCGCGCCGTTGGTGTAGAAGGTGAGGGAGGGAAAGCCGTCAAACTGGATACGGACAGCGCCGGTGTCCTGGTCGTAGTCCAGTATGTAACCCCAATAGCCCGCATAGATCACCGGCCGGGTGAGCAGAACCAGCTCCTCACGGCCGTCGCCGTCCACGTCGGCCAGGGCAAACTCATTTTCCGACATATCGTCGAAAATCGCCTCGCCGTTTTGACCGTCGGGCAAGTTGCGATGGAAAAGCAGGTCCTCCAGCACCTTGGCATAGGCGGCCCGGGCGGCGGAATCGGGGTCAATGGCTGGAGGAGCGGCCGGATCGGGGACCTTCGGTGTGTTTTGCTCCATACCGCCAGAGGTATCCGGGAGCTGCTGAGAGCTGTCTGGCTGAGAGATTCCGGGCGGCTCCTGTTCTGGCTCCGCCTCCTTCACCTGGCAGGACACGATATTGCCGCAGAAGATACACAGGGAGAACACCAGAATCAAAAAGGGCAGCGGGGGCCGCTTCTTAGGCCCGGACATGATATTCCGGATGCGGATTTCCGTCGCTCTGGCCGACCCGGACAGGGGGGTGGAGAAGGGGGTGCGGGGCATTTTTTTGTTCATAGGAGGAGCTCCTTTCGTAAAGCCTCCCTTCGCAAAGGGGGCCCTTTAGGCGCGTTCAAGAGAAAAATCCGTAGCCCATCTCCAGATTGTGCAGGCCATAGCAGCCAAGCGTGTCGGAGGAGGTCTGGAAATAGTGGCGGTTGGGCCACCAGGTCCAGAACTCGTAAGCGCCGTACAGCTCGGTTCCGGGGGCGTGGCCCTGGGCCTCGGGGGAGTAGAGGATGAACCGCGCGCCGGGGTCGAGGGGGCCCAGGTTTTTCCCATCGAAGCCGTAGGGGATACTGGAGACGTAGTGGTACTCGCCCTCGTCCCACTCGGTACCCACGGGATATTTGGTGTCCAGCACCAGCTCCTCCAGGGTGAGGGACCAGGAGTGTTCCGTGAGCTGGACAAAGTTCCCAAATTTTCCGTGGAACTGGCAGACGTAGCGGATTTCCATGTCGGCGTCCTCATAATCGCCGGTGAAGGTGCCGTCGCCGTGGAGGGTGAGCTCGGTCTGCCAGGCCCCCGCGCCGCTGCAAAATTCCAGCGCGATAGGCTGGTCAAAGGGCAGGGCGTCCGTCTCCCCGATGGGCTCCGGCGGGGGATAGGCGGCAGTCATGGCGGCCTGGAAGTCTTTCAGGTTTTCCTCCAGAGACTTGTCCGGGTCACGGGTGAAGATGTCCGGGTAATTGTCCAGCCAGGGCAGGTCCTCGGGCTGGCATTTTTCCGCCGTCAGCTCCCCGTCCACGTTGTTCAGCCGGATGCTGTGGGAGAGCAGCTCGTTCAGCTCGTCCATAAAGACGGCGATTTTCTCCGGGTCAAAGTCTTTGTGGAAGGGGGCGCCGAAGTTGATGTCGAACCGGAGGCTGTTCCATACGGGGTTTTCCTCAAACTCGCCGCCAAAGTCGGCGACGCGGTAGGAGTAGCCGAAGACGCCCTGATTCTCGTTCAGAGTATAGTACAGAAGGTAGTCTTTCCCATCCTGGGTGTAGAGACAGACGCCGGGGCTTTTCCAGTAAAGCCGTTCCCCGTTCTCCCAGAACTCCACGTTCCAATCGATGCCGGAGCTGTAATCGTGCTTGACCAGCCGGATATCCTCCGGGACGCCGTTTTGATTCAGGTCCGGGTGCAGGTCCTGGGCGGACAGCGGCTCGGGCTCCTTCCGCTCTGTCTGGGAGATGTCTCCCGGTTGGAGGGAGGCGTCCGGGGTGGTCGGCTCCGCCTCTTTCACTTGGCAGGACACGATATTGCCGCAGAAGATGCACAGGGAGAACACCAGAATCAAAAAGGGCAGCGGGGGCCGCTTCTTGGGCCCGGACATGATATTCCGGATACGGATTTCCGTCTCCCTGGCCGACCCGGACAGGGGGGTGGAGAAGGGGGTGCGGGGTATGTTCTCTTTCATAGTGTGCTCCTTTCGTGCTCACGACCGGTTAACCCGCGTAGTAGTAGCGGATTTCGTCCTCTTTCCGGACCATTTGTCCGTTTTCCCGCACATAGATGTAGGCGTGGTAGGTGGGCCCGTGGTAGTTCCACCAGTCCTCCTCCTCCCGGCGGACCAGGACCAGCCTGCCGTCCTCCCAGGCGTACCAGTTGGTGTCGTCGCCCTCGTTGCCGCCGTAGTCCACCTCGATCAGCTGTTGGGACTCCGGGTTGGCCTCCAGGGTGTAGTTAAAGGTGCCGAAGCAGTCGAACTGCTCCCGCTCCGGGTCCCAGAGGTAGAAGACATAGGGGACATTGCGGCCGAGCGTCTCCATGCACATCAGCCCGAAGTCCATATGGCCGTCGAAGTTCAGGTCCAAGACGATGGGCGAGCCATCTTCAAACTCAGGGGAGTAGTCGAACAGCCCGTAGCAGTCCCAGTCGGACCAGTCCGCCTGATAGGGGTTGTCCGCCCCGTCGGGCAGCCGCTCCACCCCGTTGGGCAGCACCTCCGGGGCTGTGATGGTCTGAATCAGCTCGCCGTCCAGCAGGACGTTGATCCGGTCCACCTGAAAGGAGTACCGCCATTCGGTCTGATGCTCCTCCAGCTCCAGGGACAGCGCCCTGCCCCTCCACTCCCCCAGGGGGACGGTCTGGGTACGGAACAGGAGCGCCTGGACCCGGTCCAGCATGTGGTCCGTTCCCGAACGGAGCACAGCAGGGCCGGTATCGGCCAGCGCCGTCCCGCTCCGGGTGTGGCAGGACACCAGATTGCCGCAGAAGATGCACAGGGAGAGCACCAGAATCAGAGGGGTGCGGGGCATTTTATTCTTCATGGGTGTTTTCCTTTCTGCTCTGCAACCTGGCCACGGCGGTGAGGATGGTCTGGCCGTAACCGGAGTAGTCCTGGGGAGACAGCAGGCGCAGGGCGTCCTCATCGCAGGCCAGCTCGGTATCCCGCTCCACCAGGCGGACCATGAGCCACATCAGGGGGTTGAACCAGTACAGGGCGTTGACCCACAGGGCCAGGGTTTTCAGCCAGATATCCCCCCGGCGGAAGTGGGTGAGCTCGTGGAGCAGGGAGAAGGCCAGCTCCTCCCCGGTGATCTTCCCCTGAGGCAGGAGGATGGCGGGGCGAACCGTCCCGGCCAGCATGGGCACCTTCAGCCCCTGGCAGGCCAGCAGCCGGGGCCGCCGGTGGAGCTCCAGCTGATCCCCCAGGTGGTTAAAGGCGTCCACCGCGTCCCAGTCCTTCACGGGAGAGGACCACCGGCGCAGCCAGGACAGAAACCGGAGGTGGGCAATCAGGTTCCAGGCCAGCACGACCGCCGCCCCAGACAGCCAGACCCCCAGCAGGATCAGGGGAAGGCTGGGCCGGAAGGAGGATTTTTCCGGCTGGGGCTGGACAGGCTGAACGGGCTGAACAGGTTGGACGGGCTGGACGGGCTGAACGGGCTGGACGGGCTGGACAGGGGAGAGGTCCCCTGGATCAGAGCCGGAGGGGGTTATGGGCTGAACTGCCGGGGGCGGGGAGGGGATGTCTACCCGGATGGGGGCCTGGGCCTCCCCCCGAAAAATCAGGGGCAGGGGGACGGCCAGCCGCAGGCAGAGCAGCAGCCACCCCCAGCACCGCCACCGGGCTCCGTACCGGCCCCGGGTGGAGCGGCCCATCCAGGCCAGCAGGAGTATGGCGGCGGAGCCCCCCAGGGTGAGGGCCCCCAGCGTGAGAAGAAGCTGATTCATTTCGCCTGCCCTCCGTTCAGCTGGTCCAGAAGGGCCTGGAGCTCCTCCAGCTCGCCCCGGCGCATCCCCTCACGGGCCAGGGCGGCCACAAAATTCCGGGGAGAGCCGTACAGCCGGTCAAGCACAGCCCGGCTGTCAAAGGCCAGATACTCCTCCTGGCCCACCAGGGGGGTGTACAGGTTGCTCCTGCCCGCCCGGCGGACGGCCACAAAGCCCTTGTCCGCCAGGCGGGAGAGATAGGTGTTGATGGTGTTGGCGGCCCAGCAGAAGGGAGCCAGCCTGTCCTCCAGAAGGGCCCTGGGGGTGTCCGGTCCGGTGGACCAGAGGGCCTTCATAACTTCCAGTTCGGTGTCGGGCAGCCGCTTCATAGAATCACATCCACTTCAAATGTAGTCGATCATTATACTACACTTGTCGTTGATGCTTGTCCAGTTACAAGGCGGTTACAAATTCGACCAAATTCCCCGGGCAACTTAAAAAAACCTTCACGGAAATTTCATAGACTTTTCCGGCAGACCATGGTAAAATGTCAGGTAGTATCAGGAAAAATGCATCTGTCCCTGTTTGAGCGACTGCCCAACCGGAAATGATGATCCGGGAGGACAAAACAGCGGCGGAGCGGGACGCGCCCGCGGGCGCATGGAGGTACGTTTGAAAAAAGAAGTTTTAGGCGTCATGTTTGATGACCTCACCCGGGAGGAGGCGGCCCAGGCGGGCGCCGCCCTGCTGGGGGAGGACAAGTTCCACTATGCGGTCACGCCCAACCCGGAGTTTATCCTGGCCGCAGAGAAGGACGGTGAATTTCGCCGGGTGCTCAACGAGGCCGACCTGGTGCTGGCCGACGGCATCGGGGTGGTCTACTCCGCCAGGATTCAGGGCACCCCTCTGAAGGGCCGGGTCACCGGCATTGGCTTTGCCGGGGACATGCTGTCCGTTTTGAACAGCCAGGGCGGGCGGCTCTATCTGCTGGGGGCCAAGCCTGGCGTGGCGGAGGAGGCCGGCCGCCGCATTGTGGAGAAATTCCCCAATATCACCCTGTGCGGCACCCAGGACGGCTACTTCAAGGACGAGGAGGCGGTCCTGCTCAAGGTGGCCGCCGCCCGGCCCGATTTGCTCTTTGTCTGCCTGGGGGCTCCCAAGCAGGAGAAGTGGATGGCCCGCTGGGGCAGGCACACCGGGGCCCGGCTGGCCATCGGCCTGGGCGGGGCGCTGGATGTCTTTGCCGGCAAGGTGGAGCGGGCTCCGGAATCCTGGCAGAAGCTGGGCCTGGAGTGGGCCTACCGCCTGACAAAGGAGCCCCAGCGGGCGGGCCGCATGGCCAAGCTCCCCCTGGTGCTGGTGAAGGCGGCGGGGAAGCGGTTGAAAACAAAGCCGTAGGGCGCGATGTGGGACCCGCCGCCCTCGGCGGGTCATCAATGTCAGTTGATTTTACCGGTAGCCCGCCCAGGGGGCGGGCTCCACAAGATAGACTAGGAGGATAAAATTATGGTATACATTCTGTTGGCCCCCGGCTTTGAGGAAATCGAGGCGCTAGCCCCTGTCGATCTGCTCCGCCGGGCGAATATTGAGACGGCGACCGTGTCCATCACCGGGGAGCCCGTCCCCGGCAGCCACGGCATTACCGTTACCGCCGACATCGCCCTGGACCGGATTGACCTGTCCAAGGCGGACATGCTTGTCCTGCCCGGCGGCGGTCCGGGCTATAAGAACCTGGGCGCGGACCCCCGGGTGGAGCGGCTGGTCCGGGCGGCCGCCGAAAAGGGCCTGTGGGTGGCTGCCATCTGCGCAGCCCCCACCCTGCTGGGCAAATGGGGCCTGCTGGTGGGCAAACAGGCGGTCTGCTACCCCGGCATGGAGGAAGGACTCACCGGCGCCCAGGCCAGGATGGACCAGGGCGTGGTGGTGGACGGAAAGATCATCACCGGCCGGGCCGCCGGCTCCGCTGTTGACTTCGGCCTGACCCTGGTCTCGGTTCTGGCTGGCCGGGAGGCGGCCGATCAGGTCCGCAATGGCATCTACTATTGACCTGGAGAAGGGGGCGCTGCGCCGCCGGGTGCGGGAACAGCTGAGCGCCCTGACCCCGGAGGAGCTTGTCCAAAGCGACAACGCCCTCTTTGCCCGGTTCCTGGCCCTGCCCCAGGTGGAGGCGGCCAAGACCGTTTTTGCCTTCTGGGGCATCCCCGGAAAGGAACCGGATACGGCCCGTCTGGTCAGGGAGCTGGTTCGCCGGGGCAAGGCGGTGGGCCTGCCCCGGATGCTGCCGGAACACCGGATGGAGGTGCGACGCTACGCCCCGGACAAGCCCCTGGTTACGGCGTCTTTCGGCATTTCCGAGCCGGGAGAGGACTGTCCGCTGATACGCCGGGAGGACATTGCACTGGCACTGGTGCCCGCCATGTGCTACGACCGGCGGGGCTTCCGCCTGGGCTTTGGCGGCGGCTACTACGACCGCTGGCTGGCCGGCTTTGCCGGCGCCGCGGTGGGGCTGTGCCGGGAGGCGGTCCTCCAGGAGCGGGTGCCCGTCGAGGGCCACGATGCCAGGGTGGACTTCCTCCTCACCGAGGGGGAGAGCCTGTCCCTCTGAGGGAGGGGAAAGGAGCGGGAGATTGCTCCCCCGCCCGCTTCGCTGTGTAGGCGCGTTCAGCAGCCGCAGTCGTTGTCGCAGCCGCAGTCACAGCCGTTGCCGCAGTTGTTGCAGCCACAGCCGTTATTGCAGCCGCCCCAGCCCCAGCCGAACAGAATGATGATCAGAATGATGATCCACAGCGCGCTGTTGCCGCCCCAACCGTTGTTACCACACATGAATAGTCACCTCTCTTAAAAATCGCGCCGGGACGCTGTCCCCGCGTTCTGTATCATTCTATGGTCCCCTCTTGTCCCTGGTGACAGGGGGACGGGAAAAATTGTTAGGAGCTGACCCTATGTCTCAGGATAGCTATTACGAGCCCAGAGAGCGGCGAAGCGGCCCGCCGCCCTCCCACGGGGAGCGGGAGTATGGCGGGAGCCCCCGGAGCCGCGGCGGGGAAAATGACTCCCCCCGCCGTCCCAGAAAGAAAAAGCGCCGCTCCGCCGGACGTACTGCGGCCCTGGTTCTGCTGTACGTGGTGGCGGTGATTGGAATTTCCATCCTTCTGGCCTGTATCGGCTGGATGGCCGCCGAGGATGTGCTGGCCCTGAACAAGCCGGAGAAGTCCATCACCTTTACGGTGGCAGTGGATGAGGAGTTTGACAGCGTCACCGACCGGCTGCAGGAGGAGGGGATGATCGAGTATAAATTCCTCTTCAAGCTCTTTGCGGAGATCACCCACAAGAAGGACGCCATTATCCCCGGCAGCTACACCCTGAACACCGACATGGACTACCGGGCCCTGCTGGCCGGCATGAGCGCCAACTCCGCCAACCGGTCGGAGGTGACGGTGACCATCCCCGAGGGCTACAACATCGACCAGATATTCGCCCTGCTGGAGGAGAAGGGGGTGTGCACCGCAGAGAAGCTGCGCAAGGCCGCCGCCGAACACGACTACGCGTTCTCCTTCCTCCAGGACATCCCCCTGGGGGACTACCACCGGCTGGAGGGCTATCTCATGCCCTCTACCTACGACTTCTACGTCAACCACGACCCCATCTTTGCCATCAATAAGCTGCTGGTCCACTTCGACAGCCAGGTGAAGGACGACTTCCGGGCCAAGGTGGCCGACAGCGACTATACCCTGCGGGAGATTCTCACCATCGCCTCCCTGATTGAGCGTGAAACCACGGGCAGCGACCGTACGGACATCTCCGCCGTCATCCACAACCGCTTGAAGAATCCGGATGCCGGCACCCAGGGCTATTTGCAGATCGACGCCACTCTGGTGTATATCAACGGCGGCAAGGAGCCCACCGCCGCCGACCGGGAGATCGACTCCCCCTACAACACCTATCTGTACAAGGGCCTGCCTCCCACCCCCATCGCCAATCCGGGCATGGAGTCCATCGTGGCGGCCATGAACCCCTCGGACAGCAAGGATTTCTACTACGCCCTGGGGGACGACAACACCCACCACTTCTTCCGCACCTACGACCAGCTGCAAAAGTTTATTGCCAGTCAGGACCGGTATAAGGGCTGAATTACCAAAAAGGCTCCCTCAGAGAGGGAGCCTTTTTAAAGGAGAGATACCATGAACAAAATCGAACTTCTCTCCCCCGCGGGGGACATGGAGCGGCTGCAAATGGCGGTGGCCTACGGGGCGGACGCCGTCTATCTGGCGGGGAACGCCTTCGGGATGCGCTCCTTCGCCGGCAACTTTTCCCCCGAGGAGCTGAAAAGGGCGGTGGAGCTGTGCCGGGCCCATGGGGTGCGGGTCCACGTCACCTGCAACACCATGCCCCGGAACGGGGAGATATCCCGCCTCCCGGAGTGGCTGGAGTATCTGGAGGAGCTGGGGGCGGACGCAATCATCCTGGCCGACGTGGGGGTTCTGGCCCTGGCAAAAAAATATGCCCCCCACGTCCAGTGCCACATCTCCACCCAGGCCAGCATCGTCCATTACCAGTCCGCCCGGGCGTGGCACGATTTGGGGGCCAGCCGGGTCATTCTGGCCCGGGAGCTGTCTCTGGAGGAAATCCGGGAGATTCGGGCCAAGACGCCCCCTGCGCTGGAGATCGAGGTCTTTGCCCACGGGGCCATGTGTGTCAGCTATTCCGGGCGGTGCCTGCTGTCCAACTACATGACGGGCCGGGACTCCAACCGGGGGGCCTGCGCCCAGCCCTGCCGCTACCAGTACGCCCTGATGGAGGAGAAGCGGCCGGGGGAGTATTTCCCCGTCTACGAGGAGAATGGGGAGACCTACATCATGAACTCCAGGGACATGTGTATGATCGACCATGTTCCGGACCTGATGGAGGCTGGGGTGGACTCCGTCAAGCTGGAGGGGCGGGCCAAGTCCGCCTACTACGCCGCCATCGTTACCGGGGCCTACCGCCACGCCATCGACGCGGCGGCGGCGGGAAGCTCCCTGGACCCGGTGTGGCGGGATGAGGTGGAGCACATCAGCCACCGGCACTACTCCACCGGCTTTTTCTACGGCCAGCCGGGGCAGTTTACCGACGACGCCCGGTACGTCCGGGACTGGCAGATTGTGGCCAAGGTCCAGTCCTGCGACAGGGAGGGGAACGCCCTCCTCACCCTGAACAACAAATTTTCCGTGGGCGATGAGCTGGAGCTGGTGGGCCCGGATGTCCGCCCCCAGGCCCTGACGGTGGCTGCCCTCTGGGACGGGGAGGGTGTCCCCCTGGAGGAGGTCCGCCACCCCCAGATGGTCTTCCGCATGAAGCTGCCCTGCCCCGTCCCGCCCCTGTCCCTGCTGAGAAGAAAGGCGGACCTGTCCCCCTGAACGACGAAGCGCGCCCCGACAGGGGCGCGCTTCGTCGTTCAATACCGCCGTACCACGGCCACCACCCTGCCGATGATCTCGGCGTAGGTGCCGTCGATGGGCTCATACTCCGGGTTTTCAGGGAGCAGCCAGACCTGGCCGTTCTTCCGCTGGTAGGTCTTTACGGTGGCCTCGTCCTCGAAGAGGGCCACCACGATCTCCCCGCTTCGGGCCTCCTGCTGCCGGTGGACCACCACCAGGTCGCCGGGGAGGATGCCGGCATTCAGCATGGACTCCCCCCGCACCCGCAGGGCGAAGTGTTCGCCGGACAGGCCCTGGGTGTCGAAGGTGAGGTAGTCCTCAATGCATTCCTGGGCCAGGATGGGGGAGCCGGCGGCCACATTGCCCACCACAGGCACCCGGTTGACCAGGGGGGCGGGCTCCTCGGCCACCGGGCCGCCCAGGGAGACGCCGGGCAGGGAGATGGCCCGGGTCTTGCCCTCGGCCTTGACGATGACGCCGGCCTCTTCCAGCCCCTTCATGTGGAAATGGACGGTGGAGGGGGACTTTAAGCCCACGGCGGCTCCAATTTCCCGTACAGAGGGGGGATAGCCGTGGCTGTTGGTGAAGGAGAGGATAAAATCATAGATTTCCTGCTGCTTTCGAGTCAGTTTAGCCATAGTAGCGGCTCCTTTCGGCGGGGAGACACCCCGGTGCGGCTATAAATTCGATGGTGTTATTATAGCACAAAGAATCCAACTTGTCAAACAAATGTTTCACACGTTGGGAAAAATATTGCAAAAAAATCGGGCCGCAGGAAGCGGCCCGGTCCATTACTCGATGAGGGTGGTCCAGTGCTCGGCGTGGTAGGCGTCGAAGCAGAGCTTAATCTGCTCCGCGGTGATCTTTCCGGTGGAGAGCTCGGGCAGCTCGTCCAGGGAGAAATACCGGCTGTCCAGCGTCTCCAGGTTGGGCCGGAAAGCGCCGCCCAGACAGGTGCACAGTACGATTACCTTGCAGACGCTGTAAGCGTTTTTGGGGATGTTGTGCCTGTGCTGGTCCTGGAGCGCCACCACCAGGTCCACAGTGACCTCCAGCCCGGCCTCCTCCCGGACCTCCTTAACGGCGTTTTCTCCCACGGTGATGCCTACGTCGGACCAGCCGCCGGGCAGGGACCAGCGGCCGTCGCTCTCCTGCACCAGGAGGATTTTTTCGTCCTGAATGATGGCGGCCCGGGTCTCAAGCTTGGGCGTCTGGTAGCCCCGCTCACCGCAGAACAGCTCCTTGACCTCCTCCAGAGGCAGACCGGAGGGCTGGACCATCATTTCGGCGGCAATCTCCCGGATGCGCTCATAGCGCTCAAAGTCAAATTTGTCGTGGCCATATTCCAGCCCGGCCTGGGCCAGAGCCTGGAGCTCCATCGCCCAGTTCAGCCACTGGGACTGCTCTTCCATAGGTACATTCCTCCCTTACAGCGGCGGCATCTCAGGCCGGTCTAAAAAGTCGGAGGCGGCCAGCAGCCGGGCGTCGTAGAACCCGGCCCGGGCGGTCTCCCGGTAGGGGATCAGCCACAGGGACACCGGGACGGTGACCAGGGTGCTCAGGATGACCACCGGCGCGGAGTAGATGACGCTCATGGCCTGGAGCTGCCCCGCCTGGCTCAGCAGAAGCTCCAGGTCCAGCAGCCCGGCCTGGTTCAGGAAGAAGAGAGTCACCCCGGCGGAAAGGAGGAAGTTGACCGCCTCCCAGCCGATGAAGGAGAACTCCAGCTTGAACAGGTCCCACTTCCAGCCCCGCATCAGGGAGGCGCTGCGGAGGATGGGGGCGGTGGAGCCGTCGTCGGGGCGGTCGGCCAGCAGGTAGGGGGCCAGGGCGTAGCGCAGGCTGAGGATGATGATGGTGGTGACAAGTCCGGCAAAGAAGACCAGGAGGGTAAATGTGCCAGCCCCTGCCCCGGCTCCGGAGAGCAGCAGAATGAACACCGGCATGGCCAGCACAAAGGCCACCAGAAAGTACCAGCCCAGCACCCGGATGTAGATGCCCAGCTCCATCAGAAGCACCCGTCCCGCCACCGAGAAGCCCTGCATCAGGGAGTTGACATCCGGGTCCAGCTGCCGGTAGGTCCACAGGGCCCACAGGCACAGGCCAAAGCGGACCACGGTGGTGTAGAGGGTCAGCAGGACCTGGAAGAACAGCTGAAACATGCTGTCCTCCGGGATGGGGATAAAGCTGATGAGCCAGGACACCCCGGTGGTCATGGCCAGGTAGGCCAAGGCTACCACCCAGAATTTGGGGTCGGTGAGGGCGATGCGCTCCCGGGCCTGACGTTTGAGTTCCATGCAGTCGATTTCCATGAAATAGTCTCCAATCTGAAAGGTATCTTCATTATATGCCAAAAGCAGGGCGGGGGCAAGCCCCCGCCCTGGAAAAATTGCTTATTCCCACTTTTCCATGAGCTGCCTGATCTGATCGGCCAGCTTAGCCAGGTCCTTGTTGGACCGGCCCCGGCTGCGGCTGACCAGGTCGGCCAGGTCCTTGGATACGTCTTGGAGCTTCCGGTAGGCGGAGGAGGGAACGGCGGCGGACCCCACCGTCTTCTTGACCTCCAGCACCACGCCCTTGGCCAGCATACAGTTGGTGAGCAGGTCGTAGACCTCCTCGTAGAGGGGGGCGTGGGCGGGGATGCCCCTGTGATTCAGGTCGCGGGCAAACAGCTCGGTGACCTCGCTGTCACCGTGGACCACAAAGACCTGCTGGGGCTTGGGGGAGAAGTGCTCCACCCACTCCAGCAGATGGTCCCGGTCGGCGTGGGAGGACAGGCCCTTGAAGTTGACGATCTTGGCCCGGACGGAGATGTCCTCCCCGAAGAGCTTCACGTTTTTGGCCCCCTCCAGCAGATAGCGGCCCAGGGTGCCCTCGCCCTGGTAGCCGACAAAGACCACGGCGCATTCGGGCCGCCACAGGTTGTGCTTCAGGTGGTGGCGGATGCGGCCGGCGTCACACATACCGGAGGCGGAGATGATGACCTTGGGGGTTCTGTCGTCGTTCAGGGCCCGGGACTCCTCGGTGGACTGGGTGAGGGTGAGGCCGGGGAAGGTGAACAGGTTCTCGCCCCCCTGGATTACGGCGATGGCGTCCTCGTCCAGATAGCCGTGGAGGTTACCGGAGTATATTTTGGTGGCCTCGGAGGCCAGGGGGGAGTCTACATACACCTTAAAGCTGGGCAGAGACTGGACCAGGCCGTCCCGCTTGATCTCCCGCAGGTAGTACAGCAGCTCCTGGGTGCGGCCCACGGCGAAGGAGGGGATGATGACGTTGCCCCCCTTGGAGAAAACGTCGTCAATCAGGTGGGCCAGGGCCCCGGTGTAGCTCTCCGGGGGCTCGTGGTTCCGGTCGCCGTAGGTGGATTCCATCACCACGTAGTCGGTGCCATCCACAAAGGAGGGGTCCCGGATGATGGGCTGGGCCTGGTTGCCCAGGTCACCGGAGAAGACGATTTTCTTGGTGACGCCCTCCTCGGTGGCCCAGATCTCCAGAATGGAGGAGCCCAGCAGGTGGCCCGCGTCGCTGAAGCGGACCTGGACCCCCTCGCACAGGTCGAAGAGCCAGCCGTACTCCACCGTCTCCAGCATGTGGATGGCCTCCTCGGCGTCCATCAGGGTGTACAGGGGCTCCACCGGGGGCAGGCCGGCCCGCTTGCCCTTCTGGTTCTGCCAGTTGGCGTCTCCCTCCTGGATGTGGGCGGAGTCCCGGAGCATGACGGACAGCAGCTGGGCCGTCAGGCCGGTGGTGAGGATGCGGCCGTTGAAGCCCTCCTTCACCAGCAGGGGCAGGCGGCCGGAGTGGTCGATGTGGGCGTGGGTGACCAAGACGTAGTCGATGTAGCCGGGGGCAAAGTCCAGGGTGTTGTCGTCGTGTTCGTCCTTGCCCTGCTCCAGACCGCAGTCGATGAGAATCTTTTTGCCGTTGACCTCCAGGCAGTGGCAGCTGCCGGTGACCGCGTGGGCGGCGCCGAAAAATGTCAGTTTCATGGAACGGCCTCCTTTGTATGTGGGGTTGATTATCTCTATTGTACATCATTCGGCTGAGAAAAGCTATAGGGAATTGTGAATTTTTACGAAATAGTCATAATCTTATCCTCTCCGCCCATAGGATAGAGGGAAAGGGGGAAGTTCTATGGCATTTGTGGACGACCGGGCCCGTCCCGAGATGGCTCACCACATTATTTTGGAGGAGCGGGAGCAGCTGTCTATCTCCGGGGTGGAGGAGGTGGAGAGCTTTGACGAGAGCACCATCCTGCTCACCACCGCCCAGGGGGCGTTGGAAATCCAGGGGGAGGGGCTGCACATCGAAAAGCTGTCTCTGGACGGGGGCGACCTGCGGGTGGAGGGCCGGGTGAACGCCCTGCTCTACGAATCGGATGAGGGACGCCGGGGCGGAGGCTTTTTTGCCCGGCTGCTGGGCGGATGACGGTGGACGTGGTCCAGCAGGGCCGGGCCCTGTGCCAGGCTCTGCTGCTGGGAGGGGCCATGGGGGTGGTCTACGACCTGTTCCGCATCCTGCGGGTGCGGGTGAAGGTCCCGCTGCTGGGCCCGCTGCTGGACCTGCTGTTCTGGCTGGCAGCCACAGCGGCCCTGTTCCTCTGGTCCCAGAGCGCCTGGGGCGGACAGGTGCGGCTGTACGGCGCGGCCTTCTGCGTGGTGGGCGGAGCCCTGTATTTTTGGGCAGTCAGCCCCTGGCTGCTGCGGTTGGGGTATCTGGGGGCCGACCTGATGACCGCTCTTTTGGGCATTTTGACCTTTCCGCTGGGGGCCGCCAGGGCAATTCTGAAAAAAATCAGAAAAATTATAAAAAACGTCTTCCTTTCCGGGATGAAATGGTATAGAATAGGGGCTGTAACAGAGCAGTTGGATACAGCGGCCCGCCGCCGCACCCTTCGGGAGAGAGGAGAGAGCGTCCATGACCTTCAAAAGAGCCGGTTTGCTCACAAAGCTCGTGGTGCTGGCACTGTTGATGTACATGGCAATCTCTCTGCTGGACCTGAGGGGGAAGATCAAGGACGTTCAGCTTCAGCGGGACGCTCTGGCCCAGCAGGTGGCCGACCAGCAATGGGAGAAAAAAAGGCTGGAGGCCGCCATCGCAAACAGCGACGACCCTGAGATGCTGGAGCAGGTGGCCAGGGACCGGGGCTATGTGGAGGAAAACGAGACTCTGTTTATCGACGTGGCCAACTGACCGGCCGCGCCGCCCGTGTGTTGTGAATTTTACAAGGGAGGATTTGTCGCTTCAATGGAGTTAGCTGTAGGGGCCATCGTGGATGGCAAGGTGACAGGCATCACAAAGTTTGGGGCTTTTGTGGCCCTGCCGGAGGGAAAGTCCGGACTGGTCCATATCTCAGAGATTGCCTATTCCTATGTGAATGAGGTGAGCGACCACCTGCGCGAGGGGCAGGAGGTCAAGGTGAAAATCATCGGGATCGACCAATCTAACCGGATTAACCTGTCCATCAAGCAGGTGGAGCCCCCGCCCCAGCGCGCCCCCAGGCAGGGCGGCCCCCGCCAGGGGGGAGGAGGCCGCCCTCCCCGTCAGGGCGGCGGCGCGCAGCGCCCCATGGGCTTTGTCCACCAGGCCCCCAAAGAGCCTACCGACTTTGAGGACCGGCTCAAGCAGTTTATGCAGTCCTCCGACAGCAAGCTGTCTGAGCTGCGCTACATCGAGAAGAAGGGCGGAAACCGCCGGGGCGGCGGCGGACGCCGGTAAGCGTGTATAGTGAAGGGGCCGTCTGCCGGACGGTCCTTTTTCATGAGATGATTGGCTCGCCAGTCAGCCTTGTGGGACCCGGCCCCCTGGCCGGGTCATCCCCAGGAGGTATCTGAAAAAAGAATGACCCGCCGAGGGCGGCGGGTCCCACGAAATATAAAAAAGACGCCCCTTCCGGGGCGCCCATGTGCGGGGAGAGACTCGCACAAAGCATATTGGTCGAGCTGGGACAAGTCTACCATAATTTCCCAGCCAAGTCAATGGGAAGTTTTGTCGTTTTCTTGGAGGCGGCTTCAAAATATGAAAGGGATAAAAAGCTGGCGCATGCTGGCGGTGGGCTGGCCTATGCTGTGTCTGACCTTTGTAGGGGTCATTCTGGTGGGACCTGGGCGGACGCTGGAGCAGCGGACCGCCGATTCTGGCCTCATGCTGATTGCCCTGATTTTCTTTGCCATCGGCATGTCCGTCCGCCGCCGCCTGCTGAGGGAGCGTGGAAGCTCCACCGCTTTGACCGCGGCCACCGTTGTGTCTGCGGGTAAGGTGGTGCGTACCGGAAAGAATACCGTCTACTTTCCGGAATTTCAGTTTCAGGCCGGCGGAACCATATACCGGGTCAAATCGCCGTCTGGGAGCAGCTTTCATCATTTGAGCGAGGGAGCGCAGGTGGAGCTGTATTACGACCCGGAAAATCCGAGGCGGTTCTATATCCCCGTTTTGCAGAAACATGACCGGCGGGTGTCCGCGCTGCTATGCGGGCTTGGCGTTTTATTCCCGCTGGCGGCGCTGTTTGCCCCCCAGCTCCGGGCGTTGCTTGCGTTTTTAGAGTTACGTTGTTAAGAAAAGGAGTTTTTTATGCCAACCTGGAGCGGAACCAGAAAAAAGCTGGAAACGGACTATCTCTGCCCCGCCCTGCGGGGGAGGGTGCGGTACTTCGCCACCACCTACCGGGAGAGCCACGACCAGGGGATGGCCCGAGCGGCCATTCTGGTGGACGGAACGGAGGTATTAAAGGGCGACTGCGTCACCTATTTCCGCGTCCTCGGGGAGCGGGCGCGGGAGTTGGATGAACAGGGACTCAGCTGGCGGGAGGTGTCCTTGCAGGCAAAACGGAGCGTTCTGAAGGACGGCCTGTTCGACCCGTGGAGTTTCTATGTGGCTTTCCAGATTTTCGACAACCAGAGCATAGAGACCAGCCTGGCCGACGAACACCCCATCGTCCGCATTTTCGCCCTGCTGGACCGCCGGCTGGGCAAGCGGCGGTTGGCGGCGCTGGAGGAGACCATGGAACAGGAGCTGGACTGGGTCCGACCCTTCTACCTCCTGCGCATGGAGGCGGAGGGGCTGAAATTGCAGAAGGAGAAGGAAGTATGCTGATAGTGAACGGCACCGTCCACACCATGGACGGCCCTGTCATCGAAAACGGCTATGTGGCCGTGTCGGGAAGCAAAATTTCCCAGGTGGGCCCCATGGAGGACTGCCCCAAAAGTTGGGAGGGGGAGATGTTTGACGCCCAGGGGGGGCATATCTGCCCCGGCTTCATCGACGCCCACTGCCACCTGGGGATGTTCGGCGACGCCCTGGGCTTCGAGAGCGATGACGGCAACGAGGAGACCGACCCCTGCACTCCCCAGCTTCGGGCCATCGACGCGGTCAACCCCCTGGACCGGTGCTTCTCCGAGGCCCGGGCGGCGGGAGTGACCACCGTCCTCACCGGCCCCGGCTCCGCCAACCCCATCGCCGGCCAGTTTGCCGCGATAAAAACCGACGGCCGGTGGGTGGATGACATGATTGTCCGCGCTCCCGTGTCCATGAAGCTGGCCCTGGGGGAGAACCCCAAGCAGGTCTACCACCACCGGGACGAGACCCCCGTCACCCGCATGGCCACCGCCGCCATCATCCGGGAAAACCTGCGCAAGGCGGTGGAGTACGGCGAAAAGCTGGACAAGGCCGCCCAGGACGAGGATACCGACCCGCCCGACTACGACGCCAAGCTGGAGGCCCTCCTTCCCGTGGTCCGGGGGGAGCTACCCGTCCACATCCACGCCCACCGGGCGGACGACATCGCCACCGGGGTGCGCATCGCAAAGGAATTTGGCCTGAAATGCGTGATCGTCCACGGCACCGAGGGCCACCTCATCCCCGGCCTGCTGGCTCAGGAGAACATTCCCATCATCACCGGCCCCGCCCTGGGGGACCGGTGCAAGCCGGAGCTGGCCAACATGACCCTGGAAAATCCCGCCGTTCTTCAGAGGGCGGGGGTGCCCTTTGCTATCTGTACCGACCACCCGGAGGTGCCCATCCAGTACCTGCCCCTGTGCGCCGCTCTGGCCGTCAAGGGGGGGCTGGGCGAGGAGGCGGCCCTGGCCGCCATCACCGTCAACGCCGCCAAAATTGCCGGGCTGGACGCTTGCCTGGGCTCCCTCACCCCAGGCAGGGAGGCGGACATCGTGGTCACCGACCGCCACCCCCTGGAGCTGCTGGGCAATGTGAGGGCGGTCGTCATCGGCGGAAAGAGAATTTGAAATTGCTGACAGACGGGCCGGCCCCTACAGACGGTGTGTAGGGGCCGCCGCCTTCGGCGGCCCGATAGAAAATATTAACAAAAACCATTGGACTTTTCCGCTCTTTGTGGTATAATAAGGATAACCGGGGGAGCTTTCTTCCCGCCGGCCTATACCAGCCCTCTTGGGCGAAAGGAGCGACTGCGATGAAATTCGTATTTACGGACAAAAAGGTGACCCTGCCCGACGCCGTACACAAGTACGCAGAGAAAAAGGTGGGCAAGCTGGACCGTTTCTTTAAGGAGGATGCCACCGCCGCCATCACGTTCAGCGTGGAGAAGGAGCGGAACAACAAGGTGGAGATCACCATCCGCTCCAGCGGTACCATCTTCCGGGTGTCTGAGAGCACCTCCGATATGCACGCCTCTATCGACGCCGCCGTCACCACTCTGGAGCGGCAGATCCGCAAGAACAAGACCCGTCTGGAGAAGCGCCTGCGCCAGGGCGCTTTCGAGCGGGCGCTGGACGCCGAGGTATCCACCTTCGCCCCCGAGGAGCCGGAGGAGGGTGAATACCGCATCGTCCGCAGCAAGACCTTCCCCATCAAGCCCATGACCCGGGACGAGGCCATCCTCCAGATGAACCTGCTGGAGCACAGCTTTTTCGCATTCCGGGACGAGGAGGCCGACGGGGCCTTTGCCGTGGTCTACCGCCGCAACGACGGGGACTATGGCCTGATTCAAGACGGACAGTGATGATTCCATCCCGGCGGGGCGCGGCGGTTTGGCTTGCGCCCCGCCTCATTTTGTGCTAGAATTGGGCTACCTTATGAACAGAGGAGAGATTTTCCGTGAGCTATGCCGATCAGGTGTTTATCCGGAACTGCAAGGACATCCTTTCCCGGGGCGTCTGGGACACCGGGCAGGCGGTCCGCCCCCGGTGGGAGGACGGCACCCCCGCCCACACGGTGAAGCTCTTCGGGGTGGTGAACCGCTACGACCTGCGGGAGGAGTTCCCCATCCTGACAGTGCGGAAGCAGTTTATCAGGACGGCGGTGGATGAGCTGCTGTGGATCTGGCAGAAGAAATCCAACAACGTCCGCGACCTGAACAGCCATATCTGGGACGCATGGGCGGACGAATCCGGCTCCATCGGCAAGGCCTACGGCTACCAGCTGGGAATCAAGCACCGCTACCCCCAGGGGGAGATGGACCAGGTGGACAAGGTCCTCTGGGATTTGAAGCACGACCCCGCCTCCCGGCGAATCCTGGCCAACATGTACAACCACCACGACCTGAGCGAGATGGCCCTCTACCCCTGTGCTTACTCTATGACCTTCAACGTGTCCGGGAACACCCTCAACGCCGTCCTGAACCAGCGCAGCCAGGATATGCTTACCGCCAACGGCTGGAATGTGATGCAGTACGCCGTCCTCCTCCACATGTTCGCCCAGGTGACGGGCTTTGAGGCCGGGGAGCTGGTCCATGTCATCGCGGACTGCCATATCTATGACCGCCATGTCCCGGTGGTGGAGGAGCTGATTGCCCGCACCCCCTTCGGCGCCCCGAAGTTCAGTCTGGACGGGAGCGTCACCGATTTTTACAGCTTCACCCCCGCGAGCGTAAAGCTGGAGGGGTATCAGGCCCACCCCCTGGAGGGGAAAATACCCGTTGCGGTGTGATTGATAGGGGCCGCCGCCCCGGCGGCAGAAGGGAGAGCGCCACATGAAACTGATTGTTGCCGTAGATCGGAACTGGGCCATCGGGAAGGACGGCGACCAGCTGGTTTACATCCCGGAGGATTTGAAGCGGTTTAAGGCCCTGACCACCGGCCACCCGGTGATTCTGGGACGGAAGACGCTGGCCACCTTCCCCGGCGGACGGCCTTTGAAGGGACGCCGGAATCTGATCCTGTCCCGTGACCCCGCCTTTGCCCCGGAGGGGGCGGAGGTCTTCCGTGACCTGGAGGCCCTGCTGGCCGCCGCCCCCGAGGACTCCTTTGTCATCGGCGGCGCGTCGGTGTACGCCGCCCTGCTGGATGTTTGCAGCGCCGCCTGCGTCACCAAAATTGCCAGAGCGTTCCCGGAGGCCGACTGCTTCTTCCCCGACCTGGACGCCCGCCCGGACTGGCACATTGAGGAGGAGGGCCCGGAGCTGGAGGACCAGGGGGTCAGATTCCGGTATGTGACCTACCGGCGTACATAAAAAACCGCCTCTTTCGAGGCGGTTTTTTATTGATTACCCGGCGTAGGGCTTGTCGGATTCAATGAATACGCCGTTCTCGTTGCTGTAACCCACGTTGAAGCCCAGGGCCTTGCCCAGGTCACGGAGCTTGAAGTAGTTGTAGCCGCCGCCGTTGTCGTCGGTGAGGGTGATGGCCGTCATGGCCACGTCCTCGCCGTTGATTTTGACGGTCTGCGACCCGCCGGTATAGGCCCGGTCCCCGGAGTAGGGGGTGGTCATCTCAGTGCCGCCGGCCTCGTATGCTTCGCCGGTGGTCAGGGAGATGGCGCCGTCGTAGCCCACGGCGAACTGGGCCTTGGTGCCGTTGAGGACGTAGGCCATGTCACGGAGCTTGATGTAGTTGGTCAGGTTGCCGTTGGCATCCTTCAACGCGTACATCTGGAACTCCACCGCCTTGCCGTCTACGGTGACGGTCTGGGTGCTGGCAATGGCCGTTCCGCTGGCGGGGATGTCCTCCACCGTGACGGCGGGGTCGGTGGGAGTGGTGGGCTTGGGTTCGGTGGCATTTTCACTTTTCGGTACTACTTCAACGCAAAGGTAGCTGCTTTTTCCCACGCTTGTAGTAGAGGAACCGCTAACGCCATTACCAATAAAGCTATATGCCCAGGAAATATTACGACCTATCAGGTACTGTCCTTCAGGCAGAGGCTGCATGGGATTTCCCAAATCGTCAATCTCGCCCTCCAAATCACCAATGATGGTCACTCCCTCATTATTTTTAGTCATTATCTTATAGTCCACGATAAAGGAGATCGCCTGGGAAGAATCGCTGTTCTGAACAGCGTCACCAGCCTGTCTGAGGCCCTCTTCATCTGTCAGTGCGTAGAAAATACCGCCTGCGTCCTCACCTTTGTTTCCCTCGGGACATACTGGCGTGATGACCGTTCCCGCCGGGATCTGGTAGACAGGGGCAGTGAGCTTTCCCTGCGCGTCACTCACAGTTGTCTCAGAAACACCCTCGACCGGCTGGGACAGGGTATAGCGGTATCCTGCGCTATCTTCGATTGTGGTATCTCCGACCTTTGCCGAGAAGGCAGGGACAGTCAGACCCAGGCACATCACCAGGGCCAGCGCGAGGGACAGGGTTTTCTTTTTCATGTGATCCTTCCTCTCATATGTTTTTAGGGAGTTTTCTCAGCGGTTCCGCCCGGGAGAGGGTCCCAATGAGGAGATTGAGACCCTCCCCAGGGTGTTTTCCGCCGAGACAAACAAAAGCGGTGCAGGATAATTTATCCCACACCGCATCTATCCAGACACAAACCCTCAAACCGGTACTTGTAAACAAGGAGGAAATCCAGTATAATGGGGGCTGGCGCAGCAATGCTGTTGTGTGGGAGGGCTAGCTCCCGCATAGGGGTGTGGGGTGGTGTGAACACCCCACGCCTTGCCTTTATTTGCCTCGTAGCCCTATGATAGCACACTTTACCGGAATACACAAGGAAATTTTTAGCGCGGACCGATTTTATTGGCCCGCGCTTTTTTCCCGCCCGCAGGCGGAAAGCCTTCCCCTAAAGGGGAAGGTGGCATTTGTGAAGCAAATGACGGATGAGGGGGAGTGCCCTCATGCGCATTGTATCCGGAGATCACCTGTAGGGGCCGCCCCCCTGGGCGGCCCGAAACCAGGGGAAGCGTTGTATTTTTGGTGGGCCGCCGAGGGCGGTGGCCCCTACATTTCAATCTGTGAAAAGGACACTCCCGGATGAGGCCGTTCACAGTCCCAGGGTCAGCCCCTCCTGGTCGGACAGGCCGTCCTTGGCCAGCATCCGCTCCAGCACCTCCACGTCGGTGGTGATGTCCATGGCGTCCCCCTGGAAGAGGAGGTCCAGCTGCTTTTCAAAGCCCTCCACCACCTTGTCCATCATCCCCTCGATCCGGGACATGGCGGCGGTGATGTTCCGGCCGGATACCTCCTGGTCCTCCAGCTGGCCGTAGGCCCGGAGGATTTTCAGGGTGGTGGGCAGGTAGTAGCTCAAAAAGCTGTGGAGCTGGGGGGCCTTCTCCGGATGGCTCCGCTGGTATTCCAGAATCTTGGCGGTGATGACCCCGATCCGGTCGATTTGGGCGGACATCTTTTCGTTGTCAATGGCGTCGTTCACCGCCCTGATCTCGCTGAGGACGGCGCTCTCGTCCGTCCTGGGGGGCGGAGGCGGGGCTTCCTCCTGCCGGGAAGGTTCGGCGATGCCCTCGCCGGTGAGGACCAGCCGGTCGCCGCCGTAGTCCAGAAAGCCCTGGGGGAACAGGCCGTCGTCCAGCATGTCGGCCAGGTCGTCCCGCACCTTGCCGGGGGAGCGGCCGGTGGCCGAGGCCAGGGCGGAGACGGATACGGAGGACTGCCGGCCGATCATAGCCAGGTAGCTGCGCCAGCGGCTGGCCTGCTTCCGCTTGCGCAGTCCGGCCCACACAAAGCCCAGCCCCCCTGCGATGCAGCACAGCAGCACCAGCGGCCCGGTGAGCTCCTCCATAAAGAAGGCGATGTCGCCGTGGAACAGCCAGAACAGCGCGTCGCCCAGGCTGCCGATCAGACCGATAAAGCACCCCGCGGCCGTGGCGCCCCCGGCAATGGCCCAGCTTTTGCCCTTTTTGTCCAGCTCCGCGATCAGGTCCCGGCCCTTGCCCTTCTTTTTCTGGGGCTTGAGAGGGTCCTGCTTCCGTACGGGCTCCTGCCCGGCAGGAGCGTCCTGGGAGGAGCCCTCCCAGGAGGTCCTCTCCTGTGTGGTCCGGGCCCCGGCGGGCTCCCGGCCGTACTGCTGCTGGTAATAGGGGTGGCGGCCCTGCTGCCGCCTCTTTTTGGCTTTGCCGCCGCCGCCCAGCAGCTTCATCACAATCATCAGCACGCCCACCGGGGCGGTTACGCCGATGAGAATCAGTCCCAGGGCGATCAGCCAGTAAAAGATGTCGCCGTCGTTCTTTTTGCCCGGATAGTCAGACATTTCGTACCCCTCACATTCCCTGCGGCCCGCAAAGCGCCGGCACTGCTTTTATCATAACACAGGAACTCAAAAATGAAATTGATTTTTTCTTAAAATTCGGTAAAGAAACACCTGCGGATGTCGTATGCTCTATCATAGCGCGGCGGGGGAGAAAAGTAAATCCTTTTTCCTGGAAAAGAGCGGCCGGACTGGGGAAATCTTTCAGGGGACTTGTAACTATTCTGTAATTCTTTTAGAAGTTCCCCATGCTATAATATAAAACTGGCTCATGATGTGGAGCTGGAAAATACATGAAACCACGCGGCAAGCGCGTGTGCGCCCGGTCCGCAGCGGACCGGACAGGAGGGAACACAGCAATGGATGGACAGCGTATTGCAAAAAAAGAGGGGGGCGGCGGAAAGCTGCCCTGGATCATCACCGGCGCGGTGGTGGGCGTATTGGCGGCGGCCTACATCGGGACGTGCGCCTGGGCCTCCGGGAAGGACGCCATCCTGCCCAACGTGTCGGTGGCGGGGATTGACGTTTCCAATATGGCGGTGGAGCAGGCCCGCGACAAGGTAGAGACCGCCCTGGCCCAGGAGGGGGGAGACATCACCCTCACCCTGACCTATGAGGACCTGTCGGAGAGCCTGAAAGGGTCCGATGTGGCGGTGGACGTGACGGAGAGTGTCCGGGCCGCCCGGCAGGTCGGCCACGGGAACTTCTTCACCGGCGGCCCCCAGCTGGTGGGCCACATGCTGGGCATGTCCAGCCAGGTGCCCCTGGTCCTGACCCAGGATGAGCCCGCCCAGGCCGGCCTGGTGGACAGGATGGAGCAGGCGGTCACCGCCGCCACGGCGGAACACGGCTACCAGGTGGAGGGGGACAAACTGGTGATGACCAAGGGCGCCCCCGTTACCACCATCAACTGGGAAAACGTGAAGACCACTATGGCGGAGGAGCTCCAGAACGCCTTTACGGAGCGGTTCAGCCAGGAGAGCGGCCCGGTGGAAAAGACCATTCCCCTCTCTGCCTCCCAGAGCCAGCAGCGGGACCCCGACTTTGAGGCCATCCACCGGGAGGTGTACACCGAGGTGAAGGACGCCTCCCTGGACCTGGAGTCCATGGAGATTACCGACCACACCGTGGGGATGGACTTCGACGTGCAGGAGCTGGTAAAAGCCTACCGGAACGCCCGAAGCGGCGAGACTTTCTCCATCCCCCTCACCGTCACCCAGCCCAAGGTGACCAAGGAGGACCTGGGGGGCCAGCTGTTCAAGGACCTGCTGGGGGAGGGCACCACTAAGGTGTCCGGCTCCGCCAACCGGAAGTACAACGTGAAGCTGTCCGCCGAGGCCTGCAATGAGAAGATTCTCCTCCCCGGCGAGGAGTTCTCTTACAACACCACCACCGGCAGCCGCACCGCCGACAAGGGGTATAAGAACGCCCCCATCTACCAGCAGGGCCAGTCGGTGGACGACATCGGCGGCGGCATCTGCCAGACCTCCTCCACCATCTACTACGCCGTCCTCCACACCAACCTGGAGGTGGTGGAGCGCCACTGCCACCAGTTCAACACCGGCTATGTGGACCCGGGCATGGACGCCACGGTCTTTTACGGCAGCCTGGACTTCCGCTTTAGGAACAGCACCGACTACCCCATCAAGATCGTCACAAACAGCTACGACTCCAACGGGAGCCGCTACCTGAACGTGAAAATCTACGGCACCAACCCGGAGGGGGTGTACGCCGTTCCCAAGAGCAGCACCTTCGACCGGGTGACCCCCACTGTGGCCTATGTCGCCGACCCCAGTGTGCCCCAGGGCACCCTGGTAAAGGACCGGCAGCAGAACGCCTATACCGGTCTCAGCGCCCACACCTACCGGTATGTCTACGACAAGGACGGCAACCAGATTGACAAGCAGGACATGGGGGGCAGCAAGTACAAGATGCGCCCCACCACCTACCACTACAACCCCGCTGACGGCGACCCCG
>CATKXO010000020.1 GCA_949840775.1 uncultured bacterium
AGAAGCTGAGCAGACGGAGCGGCAGGCCGGAGTGAAGGCGGTGAGGGCTATTCAGGGAATTGTGAAGCAGGCTCAAGGGAGGGATTCAACGTGAGAAAATACCCGGCGGGACAGAGCGTGGGGGCTTTCTACGACAACGCTCCAGCGGACAACCCATTTCTGGCAGCAATGCCGGAGATGGTGGGGCGGGGGGAGTTTCTATCTGAAATCAGAGGGTTCCCGCCTATCCCACATAACATTGGAACCATGACCTCGGAGGAACGGAGACAGGCTCTCCCGATCCTCTCCACAGTCTTCGTCCCCATGGACTACATGTACGCCATCTATGACCAGCTCTACCGAGCTATCCGGACGACCTACACCGCCCGGACGGTAATTGACGGGACCAGGCAGACCAACGCCATCTTTCAGGGACTGGGCGCGGCTTTCTTTGTGGCCCAGG
Organism: uncultured bacterium; assembly: GCA_949840775.1. Classification (GTDB taxonomy): domain Bacteria; phylum Bacillota; class Clostridia; order Oscillospirales; family Oscillospiraceae; genus Lawsonibacter. The sequence goes on from CATKXO010000020.1 coordinate 443, forward strand.
CGGATACAGGGTCTATCCTGGGAGTACCCGGCATCGGGAAGACGGTTACGGTCCAAAGGTCTCTTGGGCTGCTCCCCCAGGTGATTGAGCACACCGAGTACCAAGGTCACCCCTTCTTTTGTACGCTGGGCAGCAAGTACGAGTTTTTCCACGAGTGGAAACGGCTGGAAGAAAGGGAACCGGGTAGCGTGGCCCTGGAGACCATGCTCCGGGGTATCTGCAAGAAGGAGAATTTCCTTGATCTGCTGGAGAACTTCATCCTTTTCGACCACTCCGGCGGACACACGGCAAAAATCCTGGCCCGAAACCACCAGTATTTGGGCGTCAACGAGGCGGTCAAGGCATATGAGGCCCGCCGACTGAACAACGGAAAGCTGGGCGTTTTCTGGCACACCCAGGGCAGCGGCAAGAGCTACTCCATGGTGTTCCTGGCCCAGAAGATTCGCCGCAAATTTTCTGGCTCTCCCACCATCGTGGTGCTGACAGACCGGGAGGAGCTGAATAGGCAGATCAGCGACACCTTTGAAAACTGCGGCGTCCTGGGCAAAGCCAAGGCCGGGCAGTTCATCGCCTCCAGCGGTACGGATTTGGTAGAAAAACTGTGGGGCAACCCCAGCTTTATCTTCACCCTGATCCAAAAGTTCAACAAAACAGATGTGGAGCCGATTTTTCCTGACCACGATATTCTCATCATGTCAGATGAAGCCCACCGCAGTCAGTACGGCATTTTCGCGGACAACATGGTCCGCCTTCTGCCCACCGCCTCCCGGATCGGCTTTACCGGCACGCCGCTGCTGTCCAGCGACCACATCACAGAGCGCACCTTCGGCGGCTACATATCGGTGTACGATTTCCAGAGGGCCGTGGATGACGGCGCGACGGTGCCGCTGTACTACGAAAACCGGGGCGAGAAAATTCTGGACGTGAACGATAACCCGGAAATCACAGACCGGATTCTGGATGCCATTGAGCAGGCCGACCTGGATGTGGACCAGCAGGACAAGCTGGAGCTGGAGTTCGCAAAGGAAATTCACCTCCTCACCGCTACACCCCGCCTTGAGCGCATCGCCCAGGATTTTACAAGGCACTATTCCGACCTGTGGACCAGCGGCAAGGCCATGTTCGTCTGCCTGAACAAGGTAACCTGCGTCCGTATGTATGACCTGGTACAGAAATACTGGGCCGATGAGATCGACTCGCTGAAAGAGCAGATCAAGGGTGTGTCCCAGCAGGAGGCTCAGGAGCTGGAGCGCAAGCTGCAATGGATGCAGGAGACCGAAATGGCGGTGGTCATCAGCCAGGAGCAGAACGAGGTCCAGACCTTCCAGAAATGGGGACTGGATATCCAAAGCCACCGGACGAAGATGGAAAAGCGGGAGCTGGACAAGGAGTTCAAGGACGCCGGCAATCCTCTTCGTGTGGTGTTTGTCTGCGCCATGTGGCTTACCGGCTTTGACGTCAAGTGCCTGTCCTGTCTGTATCTGGACAAGCCGCTGAAGGCCCACACGCTGATGCAGACCATCGCCCGGGCCAACCGTGTAGCGGAGGGAAAGAGCAACGGTCTGATCATCGACTACATCGGGATCGTGAAAGCACTGCGAAAGGCGCTGGCCGATTACACAGCCAGTGGGAACGGCGCCGGCGGCACCGACCCCACCGTAGATAAGGAGAAGCTGATCGCCAAGATCTTGGAGACCATCGCCGCGGCGGAGTCGTTTTTGTCCAGCCGGGATTTTTCCCTGCAAACGCTGATCAACGCCAAGGGTTTTGAGAAGCTGGCTCTGCTGCAAACAGCGGCCAACACAGTGTCCGCCACCCTGGAGGAAAAGAAGACTTTCCAGACCTACGCCTCCGAGTTAACACGCCTGGTGAAATATACGAACCGGGAGGATATCGAGCCTGACGTCCGCCAGCGGTATGAAGCGATTGCCGCCATTTACGGACAGCTGAAAAAGAAGCGCAGGGCGGCAAACAACGTGGACTTGATGGTGGAGATCAACCGCATCATCAGTGAGTACGTCCACATCGAACAGGCGGCTGAGGGGATCGCACCGTCCCGTCAGTTTGATATCAGCAGAATCGACTTCGATCTGCTGCGCCGGGAGTTTGCCCGCGCAAAGAAAAAGAACCTCATCCTGAAAGATTTGCAGGACTTAATCTGTGAACGCCTGGACAAGATGCTGCTCAACAATCCCAACCGCATCCAGTACCATGAGCGGTATCAGGCAATCATTGAGGACTACAACAGCCAGCAGGATCGTGCCAATATCGAAAAGACCTTTGATGAGCTGATAAAGCTGGTGCAGAGCATGGATCAAGAGGAGCAGCGTTATGTGCGGGAGGGATTTTCCAGCGATGAAGAATTATCCCTCTACGATATGCTGTTCTCTGAAAGTCTCTCTAAACAGGACATCCAGAAAATCAAACAGGTAGCGGTTGAGCTCCTGCAAAAGGTCAAGTCCAGGATCGCGGAGCTTGACCACTGGACTGATAAGCAGGAGACAAAGGCAGCCATTGACAACCTCATCCGCGACACACTCTGGAACGGACTGCCTGAGTGCTATGACGAACTGAGCATCTCTGGTTACCGTCAACGAATTTATGAGTATGTCTACACCCGGTATAAAGATGTCGCATAAGATCTGGCACATCAGGCATACTCAAAATCTGATTCGCCGAAATAAAGAAATACAGCCATCATCAGATACCCATCAAATCATCAGATACAATCACCTGCCTGACTCAACTCTGGTGGGTGATTTTTTCTGCTGCAAAAATTTTTCAGATGTGAAACCCGCAGCAGGGCCATGGATCGAAAATCCAAACCACAGAGAATAACAAAAAGCAGCCATTGATGGCTACTTCTTGCTATTATATGGTGACATATACTGGGAAAATCAAACTTCTAACCCGAATTCCTTTGCCAGAGAAGCTAGCTTTGCTTTGTCAGAGGTAGCCGCGACCAGCTCATCAAGTCGGCCAAGAGGCGCCAGCAGCTGCATAAGCTTTCCATAGAAAGAATCCCGCTCAGCCTGTCCAGCAGCAAATCCCCGCTGCTCCACCTTGTCAAGAACTTCGCACATCGAAATACCTCCTTCTTCTTCATTGCGCAATAAATCGCTGTTGTTTACAACATTGATGAACCTGTCATCTCTTGTCAGGACCGCCATCAGCTTCAACACTTCGTCCACATGGGTCAGCTTTTCAGGGGATGGGATGTAGTCTCCATTGATCCGGCTTTGAACAAAGTAGTCGGCCACAATTCGGAAGTCACTTTTGAATAGTTTGACCTGCTCCGGGGTGAGATATGCGATGTCAATGATGTTGAGCCTGTAGTCGTTGATGAACGGCTTCAGCTCATCTGGGATATCGACCCCAAAGCACTCAAACAATGTCGTTGGCCCGCCCCATGGTCTCTTCCCAAAGTGCAACACCAAAGTGATAGCCGGATAGGTGGGAAGGGGAGCAATGTTGGAATCCCTATTCCGTTTTGCTGACTCATGCTGCAAAACCTGCTCCTTATAGGATGCCCCATCATAGCTGAACACCCGCGGGGGCATATCCGGATCCACTTCCGTTTGGTTTTCCGAGCCAAAGAGAGCTAACCGGATATGGCCGTTCCTCCAGAACTTTGCCACATCCCGCTCCTGCTCGTGGATGGCGCCGCCCGCCTTGAATTGCGATTGTGGTATTGCCGGCTCCAATTCATCTTCCTTGACAACCTGCCGCCCATTGAAAATCAGAGCGTTGATAATGTCGGCGAACACATCGTCGAGTGCCTCCAATTGCTTTTCTGTAATATCTTTCTCTTTTGCCATACAGTCCTGTCACCACCTTCCGCACCCTTATTATATCATAACAGAGTGCGTTTGGGAAGAGGTGTACCACCCCCCAAACAACCCAATTTCAAGGACAATACTTGCAATACCAGACACCTTGTGCTATACTTCGCGTAGCAGGTGAATTTTCTGGATGTACTCTGTCGTTATCCCCTTCAAACCCGACCGAGTATCCAAATCAAAATGACCCACAAGAGGTCCTGAGTAATTCACCATTACTCGGGGCCTTTTCTTTGTTTTTTCTCTGGTTTAATACAATTTCATTAGAATTTCATCTCTAAAAGTTTTAGAAAATTCTTATAATTCCACCCTGACACAAATGACAGGAGGCCAAAATGGGTGGGATTTTGGGAGCGTTTTAAAATAGGCAACGACAATCCTTATCCCAATTAAAATGACCCACAAAGGGCCTGAGTGATTCACCAAGTCACCCAGGCCCTTTTTGCATTCCTCAACATGTCCTTGCGGCCCCGCCACTGGGGAGGACGGGAACAGGAAAAGGAATTGGAAGCTATTTTTCTCATATCTCTCTCTTGACGGACTAAAATATCGTCATTTATCATGTTCATGTAAAGCCGTCATTGTCCGGCCAACAGATGCAACGCGTCCAAAACACACTCGCCGGTCACTGCGCCCGCGGTGAAGTCCATCGTTTCAGGCACATCGGCGGGCAAATGATATTCCGGCGGCACCGTGATCCGGCCGTCTTTGTCCAAAAAACGCCAACTGATGTTGGCCGCCTCGATGCCTGCCTGGTGAAAAACCACGTGGTCGCTCATCCCCCTGTGATAGACTGGCAGAGGGTTTCCTTTGTAACAATTCACATAAGCCTGACTGAGCGTTTGGGAGGCCAGATTGGGCATAGGCTCCAGAAAATTTCCCTCTTGATATTTCCCGTCCGCGATTCCCCCCAGGGTCCCGCAGGTTAAGACCGCTCCGGGGCCGGGGGATGCGGCGCTGTTCTCCATGTTGAAGGCCGCAAGATGGCGCGCCCGCTCCTCCTGCGACAGGCTTTCGACATAAGCAGAGGCGCCATGATACCCGTTTTCCTCCGAGCCAAGGAACAGCAGGCGAATTTCCCCCTTTATGCTGCTCCGGGTCGGCCCGAGATAACGGGCGATCTCCAGCAGAACAGCCACAGACGAGGCGTTGTCCCGCGCGCCCGGGGACCCCTCCACGCTGTCATAGTGGGCCATGACGCAGATGACCGGCCCCTCTGCACCGGGGTTGCATCTTGCAATCAGATTTTCGCTGGTCAAATCGAAGGGACCGCGGAAAGGGATACGCTCCAAGGTGTTCGTCTCGGAGGAGAACCCCATGTCCTCAAGCCGGCTCTCCAGCCAGCCGCAGGCTTCGCGCTCCTTTTCCGTTCCGGTTGGACGGGCTCCGATCTCATTGCACAGATACTCCGTATCCGCCTGAATGCGCCCGGCGTCCAGTCCGTAAGGTCCCTTCTGCCCGGCGCAGCCGCAGAGGAGCAGGCATACCGCTGCCCATAGAAAAATTTTGTTCATGCTGACCCTCCCGTTTAAACTTCTCTTAACTATATGGGAAGGCCGGGCAGAAATCAAGGCAGTTTTATCCGATTTGGAATTACTCTCATATTTATCTCAGGCTGAACATGAAAAAAGAGGGGGCACAGTCCATGCCTTGGCTTATTTTGGGATTGACTTTGCTGTGGCTGTGTTATCTGCTGTGGGAGAACCGGTGTGCAGCCAGGGCCCGCAGGCAGCTGGCCCATGTGGTCCACGTCAATGGCATCCGGGGGAAATCCACAGTCTGCCGCCTGATTGACGCCGGCCTGCGTGCGGGCGGACTGCGGGTCTTCTGCAAAACCACGGGCACAGACCCCATGGTCATCGGCGTCAGCGGAGACGAGGAGCCGCTGGTGCGCCGGGGGAAGGCCAATATCAAGGAACAGATCGGGATTCTCCGCCAGGCCGCGGGGCAGGGCGCCCAGGTCTTGGTCATTGAATGTATGGCGCTCCAGCCGGAGCTCCAATTTGCCGCCCAGCACCGTATTCTGCGGGCGGATATCGGCGTCATAACCAATGTGCGGCGGGACCACACGGATGTGATGGGGAATACCCTGACGGAAATCTGCGGGGCCCTGAGCAGCACCGTTCCCCAAAACGGTGTCCTGTTTACCGGGGAAGCGGCCCGGCGGGAGCAGCTGGCCCATGCGGCCCGGAAGCTGGGGAGCCGCTTCATCCCTGCGTACCCCACCGGGGCGGAGCCGCCCTTCGACTTTGCGGAAAACATTGCGCTGGCACTGTCAGTCTGCGAGTACCTGGGCGTGCGCCGGGAGACTGCCCTGTCCGGTATGGCCCAATATAAGCGGGACCCCTACGCGCTGACCATACACAAGCTCGGCCGCGCCGTCTGGGTCAACGGGCTGTCCATCAACGACGTGCAGTCCACCTGCATCGTGTGGGAAAAGCTGAAGGAGCGGCACAGCTGGGCCGGCAGGAGGCTGATTCTCCTGGTCAACAACCGGGCGGACCGGGGCAGCCGTACAAAGGATATGCTTCAGGTCTGTATCAAGCTTGCGCCCTCAGAGGTCTGGCTGCTGGGGGCCTCCCAGGGATACATGGCGCTGGAGCTGAAAAGGCACTCCATCCCGGCCAGGCGGTTTTCCGGTGCCGCTGCCCTGGACCTCACCGTCCCGGATGAGAGCTGTGTTGTATTCGCGGTAGGCAATATCGCGGGAGAGGGCCGGGCTTTGATGGCCCGCATCCGAAAGGAGGGGGCTCCGTTTGTATAGTCAAGTAATCATACTCAGCGTCATCATCAGCCTGATTTATACGGAGCTGACCGGCTATTCTGCGGGGCTGATTATTTCCGGTTATCTGGCACTGAACCTCCAAAATCCTGTCCGGCTGTTCTTTACCCTTGCCAGTGCGGCGGCGGCGGTGGGGGTGTGCCGCCTGCTCTCCAATGTCATGATCCTGTATGGCCGGCGGCGCTTTGCCCTGATGCTGCTGCTGACCTTTTTCTTTTCCTGGGGTGCGGGGGCGCTTGGCCTGTCCGTCCCCGTGATTGGGATCATTCTGCCCGGACTGCTGGCCCGTGAGTTTGACCGCCAGGGCTTTGTCAACACAGGGCTGAGCCTGATTGTCACCACCGGCGCCACATTCTTGTGTATGCTGCTGTTAAGGAGGTAGGCCATGGAGCGGGCGAAGCGGTTGATTCTCTGCCTTGCGGCGGTGTGGCTGCTTGCGGGGGCCGTCCTGACCGCTGCCGGGGCCAGGACGGAGAGAACGGCGGACTGCGGTGTGAAGGTGGAAGCGGCCAAGCGCATGGGGGAGTGGATGGACGCAGTCAAGGAGATGAAAGCCCAGGCGGGCCTGGGCCTGACGGAGGAGGACCTCCACGGCACCGGCCTGATGGGCGCGGGCTACACACTGATTACCACCACCCTGGGGGACCCGGCCGCCAAACGGACCACCTGCAACCCGGATATGGCCGCTCTTGCGGCGGAGTTGCTGGACCAGGCGGGGGTACGGCCTGGAGATACGGTAGGGGCGGGCTTTTCCGGCAGCTTCCCGGCCATGAATCTGGCAGTGCTGGCCGCCTGCCAGGCTCTGGATGTCAAATGCGTCTATATTGCCTCGGTGGGGGCCTCCACCTACGGGGCGAATCAGCCGGAGCTGACCTTCCCGGACATGGTATGCCGCCTGCACCAGGCGGGGATGCTGGACCGTATGCCCTCTCTCGTCACCCCAGGCGGGGACTACGACTGCGGGGCGGAGATGGACCCGGAGCTGCGGGAACAGGTCCTGAGCCGCATCCGAAGTTACGGGGTGGAGATCATGGAGGAGCGGGACTTTCAGGCAAATCTGTCTGACCGCATGGAGCTCTATGAGGCGGAGGGCCCCATCCGGTGCTTCATCGGAGTAGGCGGCAACATCTCCACGCTGGGGCTGGAGGACGAAGATATCCCCTGCGGGGTTATTCCCCCGGAGACTATTCGGAATGTTTCTGACAGAAGCGGCCTGCTTCAGCGGTACAACGCCCAGGGCCTTCCGGTAATCCACCTGCTGAATATCAGGCGGCTGGTGGCGGATTACGGATTGACCTTTGACCCGGAACAGCTTTTGCCGCCGGGGGAGAGCGCCATTTACTTTGAGACAGTCTATCCGAAATGGGGGGCGGTACTATGTCTGGTGGGAGTTGCCGCCACAACGGGCCTTGGCTTCCGCCGCCTGCGGCGGGAGGACTGACCGCCCCGTTGGGCGCGGTGCTGAGGCCGGTCCGTTTCCATCATCCGCCAGGCTGCCTGCTGCTGCCGGGAAGTGAGAGGGTGCCGCTATGAAAAGGGTAGGGGAAATAGGAAAGATGGCTGTATTCGTACACAGCCGCGGGGAGCTTGTGGCCGGCTTTGGGCTGATCGCCCTGACCTTTTTCATGCCGCTGATGTTTACCGTGGACAGCTTCCGGGTACAGCATTTTTTGCATTCGGCTCTGGTAAATGGCGAGCGGCTGGACTTGATCGACGCGGCCCTGCGCCTTGTGGCCCTAAACGCCCTGCGGGCCCTGCCCCACTATTGCGGGGCATTCCTGGTGACGGATGCCCTGGAATTTCGCTGGAACAAACGGGAGGTGTGGCACTGCAATGCCGGGCTGATTTTGCTGCTGCTGTACGCCACATATCGGGGCATTGATTTGGTGTATGGCATTTACTACGACTTCGGACTGCCCGCCATTGCCGCAGCGTTTCTGATCATCCTGTTTGATAAGCTGGACTACAAATATATTTCCACCACAAAAAAGACAGCGTTTGTGGCCACCGAGCTGGCTGCATGGCAGTTTCTGGACATCATGCCCGCGGCCTCCATCCTGCCCGTGGGGCGGGGCGAGATGTCCCAGGCTGTCAAGCTGGCAGGCCGGCTGCTGGACGGGGAATCCGCGCTGAACACGATGGGGGTGCTGGGGATTCTGCTGTTTGCGTTCTGTGCCATCCTGCTGTTTACGCTGCTGCGAGACGAAAATTATTTGCGTGAAATGGACGTTCTGAAGGAGCAGAACGCCGCCATCCGCTCCGAGGCCCGCATGAACGAAATGCGGACCCGGACCTATCAGGAGATTCAGCACCTGGTCCACGACCTGAAATCCCCGCTGACCGTTGTGCAGACCCTGGTGGGCACCTGCAAGCTGATGTGCGAACAGAAGGGCCAGTCTGACCAGACGGAGCTGCTGGGCCGGGTGGAAAACGCGGTGGACCAGATGAGCCAGATGATCTCAGAGATTCTCTATCAGGACAAAACCGTCCCGGTCACGGTGGAAAAGCTGCTGAAACGGGCCCTGGCACAGATTTCCATTGAGAGCTACGCCGGGTATGTGCACCTGGAGGTGATGGAACCGGCGGCCAGGGTCCGGGTCAACGGGATATTATTTTCCCGTGTATTGGTAAATCTTGTGCAGAATGCGGCCCACGCGGTGGAAAAGGGGCGTGCGCCCAGTATTACGCTCCGCTCAGATACCCGGGATGGCTGGGTCCGGTTCCAGGTCATTGATAACGGAAAAGGGATTGCGGAGCAAAAGCTGAAAGAGATCTGGACCAGGGGCTATTCCGATGCCGGTTCCAGCGGACTGGGGCTGTTTTTTGTCCGGAATGTTGTAGAGCGCCTGGGCGGGAAGATAGACATACAGAGCGCAGAGGGAAAAGGAACCGTGATTACCATAGAAATACCGAGGGAGGGGTAGCGCAATGGACCAGGAACAAAACACAATGATCTTATGTATCGACGACGAGGAGGACATCTGCTTTGCCCTCAAGACCCTGTTCCGCACACAGGGGTGGAATACCGTCACAGCCTGCGACGTGAATACGGGGCTGAAGCTGTTTACCCAGCAGCGGCCTACCATCGTGCTCATCGACTACCATATGCCCGGCATCAATGGGGTAGACGGCGTGCGGATGCTGCGGCAGCTGTCCGCAACCGTTCCCATCATTGTGTTCACCATCGACGAGTGCCAAAAGGTGGCCGACGAGTTTTTGGCCGCCGGGGCCAGCGACTTTGCCCTGAAGCCCATCAAGGCCCCCGACATTATCAGCCGGGTCCGGCTCCACCTGCGCCTGCTGGAGCAGCAGAATATTGATATCAGCTTTGCCAAGGGGATCAGCCACGGGACGCTGGAGCTGATTCTGAACTGTATGCGCCAGTGCAGCAGCCCGGTAACCGCCAACGACATCTCCAGGGAGACCGGCCTGGCCTATCAGACGGTGTTCCGCTATCTCCAGCACATGACCCAGCAGAAGCTGGTGGATGTGGACAGCGTCTACGGCAAGGTAGGCCGTCCCAAGCAGCTGTACCGCATCCGGCAGACCTGACAAGAGGCTCCCGCCTGTAAGGCGGGAGCCCTTTTGCCTTACGGTGGGGCGGAAAATTTCTACAGGTAAAACAAGAGAGATATGAGAGAAATATAGACAAAACCGCATCGGGTTTTATATGATTGTTTTGTCAAAAACGCAACAGGACGGGCGCACGACCGCCTGGATTGCGTAATTGCGTAATAAAAAAGGAGGAATTTTAATGAAAAAGTTTGCAGCCCTGTTGACCGCACTGGCGCTGGCGCTATCACTAGCTGCCTGCGGGCCTCAAAATCCCGCTCCCGCTGCGAGCAGCACGCCCCCCGTGAGCTCCAGCCAAAGCAATCCGGCGCCCCAGCAGCCGGAGACGCCCTCTGTGTATATGGACATCCCTCAGGAGTACCGCAGTTGGGATGAGAATGGCAAAAATATCAATTTTGAGCGGCTGACCACTGCGGAAAACGGTATTGTGGCCGCCCTACGGTATGAGCCCGCTCAAATCGGCGTGGACATCATGAAGAAGGGCGGAAACGCTGTGGATGCCGCAGTGGCTACCGCTCTGGCTCTTACCGTCTCTATGCCCCAGATGTGCGGCGTGGCCGGCGGCGGCTTTATGACCTTCTACAATGCCGAGACCAAAGAGACGATTTTCCTCAGCTTCCGGGAAACTGCCCCCATGTTCCAGACCGCAGAGCTGTGGGTCCAGGATAACGAGGGCAACGTGATCGGTGAGCACAATATGTACGGCGGACTGTCTGTGGGCGTCCCCGGGGAGGTGGCCGGCCTGTACCGGGCGCTGGAGGAGTACGGCACCATGGAGTGGAAGGATATCATCCAGCCCTCCATCGACCTGGCCCGGGAGGGCTATCTGGTCACTCCTGAGCTCTATCAGTGGATCGAGTATGCCTATGCGACTATGACCTCCAATGCACAGCTTTCCGAGATCTATTTGGATGAAAATGGCATGGTCAAGCCGGTCAACTCCGTCATTAAGAACGAGTACATGGCCAAGGCCCTGGAGACTATCCGGGACAAAGGCCCTGACGGCTTCTACAAAGGCGCTATGGCGGACGCCATGATTAAAGCAGTGCAGAGTGCCGGCGGCGTTATGACCCAGGCGGACCTGGACGGCTATCAGCCCTGGGAGGAGCCTGCCGTATCCGGGACCTATCGCGGATACACAATCGCTTCCTCCGCCTCCCCCTCCTCTGGCGGCACCTTTATTGTGGAGACCCTGAATATTCTGGAAAATCTGCCGGTTTATGACTTTGATACCATTGAATACTGGCATCAGCTGGCTGAGGTTCAAAAGATGGTTTGGGCTGACCGTGGGCAGTATATGGGTGATACCCGTTTTGTCGATGTGCCCATTGACGGTATTATCAGCAAGGAGTATGCCAAAACTTTAGCTGACAAGGTGGACATGACAAAGACCCAAGATTTTTCCTATGGCAACCCCTGGGACTACGAGACTGAGAGCCAGAACACCACTTCTTTCTCTGTGGCCGACAAGGCAGGCAACATGGTTTCTATCACCCACACCATTAACGGAGTCTGGGGCAGCCGGGTCTATGTAGACGATTACGGCTTCTTCATGAACAACCAGCTGGGCGACTTCGTTGTGGGGTCCGGCTTCTCCAACTCCGTGGAGCCCGGCAAGTGCCCCCTGTCCTCCATGTCCCCCACTGTGGTCCTGGACCCCGACGGCAAGCCTTTTATGACATGTGGTGCGCCCGGCGGTATCTTTATTTACCCCGGTGTGTGTCAGGTTATTCTCAATGCAATCGACCATAAGATGAATATTCATGATGCGCTGAACACGCCCCGTATTGCCGCTATGGGTCCTGCCATCCGATATGATGTGGAGATGAGGCCGGAGATGTTGGAGCAGCTGGAGGCTTTGGGTCACACCTCTCTCAGTGAGTATCCCATCTCTATGCCGACAGGCATCATGTATATGCCCGATGGAACCCTCCAGGGCAGCGCTGAACTTACTGGTACGATGGGCGCCGAGTTCAGTGATGGTGTGGCAGTCGGCTACTAAATCTAAAAATTTATGATGACAGTTCCCGCCTCTCTCGGGGGGCGGGAACTCATAAAGGAGCTAGAAATATGAAAAAATTAATTGCTTTTGCTCTGGCCGCGGCCATGACCTTGTCCCTGGCCGCCTGCGGCGGCGGCGACAAGCCCGCCGCCTCCAACAACGCCCCCTCCAGCGCCTCCGGCTCCCAGGCCGGCGGCGACACCTCCAGCCTGCCTGAGATCGAGGCCGGCTCCTGCCAGACCCCCGCCGTCCTCACCAGCATCGGCCAGAGCGCCGACGTGGAGATCGTGGGTACCCTGTGCAGCAAGGCCGGCATCGAGGTCACCCTGGACAACACCATCGCGGCCGAGGACCTGCCCTCCGACTGCAAGACCCTGATTCTGGCAGTGGGCGGCTCCTCCAAGGGCCTGGGCGCCGCCGGCATCGACGCCGACCAGGAGCTGGAGCGCACCGACGCCCTGCTGAAAAAGGCCGATGAAATGGGCCTGACCGTTGTGGCCATGCACACCGGCGGCTCCGCCCGCCGGGGCACCCTGTCCGACTCCTTCATCACCCCCTCCTTTACCGCCGCTGACATTGCGGTGGTGGTGTCCGAGGGCGATTCTGACGGCCTGATGAGCGGCATCCTGGCCGGCAACAGCACCCCCAGCGCCTACGTGGAGCAGGTGGCTGACTGCATTGCCACTCTGAAAACCCTGTTTGGCGTAGCGTAATCAGAATTGCGGTCCCCGCCTCTCCGGGGGCGGGGACCAACAAGAAAATCTGGAAGAAGGAAGATATATGACCGCTTATTTCATCACATTTGTTATCATGGTAGGCGTGTTCATGGTGGGCTGCTTCGCGCTGAAGCTGCCGGTGGGCGTGTCTATGATGATTGCCGCTCTGTGCGGCGCGATCGAGGGCGGCCTGGGTCTTGAAACCCTGCGCATGATGGTGGAGGGCGAATTTGGCTATGTAGACACCATCCTGACCATCGGCTGCGCCATGATCTTTATGAAGGTGATCGAGGATTCCGGCGCGCTGGACGCCCTGAGCAGCCTGATTATCGAGAAGTTCCACAAGGCGCCCGCCGTCCTGCTCATCCTCATCATGCTCATCATCATGTTCCCCGGTATGATTACCGGCTCCTCCACCGCCGCCGTACTGTCCGCCGGGTCCATCATGGCCCCTGTGCTGGCTCTCATGGGCATCGACGCGGTGACCGCCGGCTCCATCATCGCCATGGGCGCTCTGCTGGGCATGATTGCCCCGCCTGTCAATACCGCCGCGCTGATTATCTGCGCCGGCATCGACGTGCCCTATGTGGGCTTTGAGGGCCCCCTGGCCCTGCTCACCTTCCCCCTGGCCATCCTGTTCGTGCTGCTGCTGGGCTACAAGCAGGCCCGCCACCTGGACTATGAAAAGCTCAAGCCCGCCCTGGTGGAGCAGGACGCCGTCCGGAAGCAGTACGGCCTCAAAATCTACATCCCCCTGGTGGTGCTGGTGCTCCTGATGGTGGTCTTTAAGGTCCTGAAGCTGGGGGAGGACATCGGCATGCCGCTGATGTTCCTGCTCAGCGCCGTCACCGGCCTGTTCACCGGCAAGAAGATCAACGTGCTCCAGGCTGTCCCCGCCGCTATCCGCACCGCCGCCCCCGTTATGGGCATCCTGATGGGCGTGGGCATGTTCATCGAGGTCATGACCGCCACCGGCGTGCGCGGCCTGGTGGTCATCAGCTGCCTGCGCCTGCCCAAGTTCCTGTGGCTGGTGGCCTGCGCCGTCAGCATCCCCCTGTTCGGCGCGGTGTCCTCCTACGGCGCCTGCTCTGTGCTGGGCGTGCCCTTTGCCTACATCTACGCCTCCCTGCTGGGCGGCAACTCCGTGATTGTTCTGGCCGCCATCAGCCTCATCGCCGCAGTGGGCGACATGATGCCTCCCACCGCCCTGGCCGGCCTCTTCGCCGCCCAGATTACCGATGTCAAGCCCTACACCAAGATTCTCAAGCGCTGCATTGTGCCCATTGTAATCCTGCTGGTGTACGCCTGCATCTTCCTGCAATTCTCCAAGAAGATCGCCGTACTGTTTTAAGGGAGGGTATGGAATATGATTACGTATATTTACCTGGGTATCGCGCTGATCGTGTTTGCCAGTACCCTGTACAATCTGATCTTCAAAGAAGAGAAGCTGGCCGACCAGATCAACGCCGGTATGATTTTGATTCCGCTTCTGCTGCGGATCCTGCTGATTAAGTAAGGGGGCGGACGGAATGAAAAAGACTTACATGACAGGTATCGCTGTTGTTCTGGCCGCCGCCATCGTCGCAGGGCTTGCCGGCATGAATTTCTATGCCAAGCGCCACTTTGTGGAGGACATCAAGACAGGCCCCAATGTGACCGAGGTGTTCAAGCTGTCCAAATACAATGAAAACCTGGCCGGCACTGTCGCCGACACCGATGTCTATGTGCTCAAGGGGGAGAAGGAGGGCGGCTCCCTGCTGCTGCTGGGCGGCACCCACCCCAGCGAGCCCGCCGGCCACATGGCCGCCATCGTGTTTGAGGAAAATGTAAAGGTGGAGCAGGGGACGGTCTACGTCATCCCCAACATCAACAACTCCGCCTTTACCCACAACGACCCCCTGGACGGCAGCCCCCAGTACATGCACTTCACCACCAAAAACGGTGAGACCCGCACCTTCCACTACGGCTCCCGGGCCACCAACCCCATCGACCAGTGGCCCGACCCGGACATCTACACCCACACCTCCGGCCAGACCCTGTCCGGCTCTGAGACCCGCAACCTGAACCGCTGCTATCCCGGCGTAAAGGACGGCACCATCTCCGAGCAGGTGGGCTACGCGGTCACCAACATGATCAACACCCTGGAGATTGACATGGAGATCGACATGCACGAGTCCAGCCCGGAGTACGCCGTGAACAACGCCACCGTAGCCCATGAGCGGGCCATGACCATCGCCTCCGAGGGCGTGCTGGACCTCCAGCTGGAGGGCATCAAGATGTCCCTGGAGCCCTCTCCCGTCAGCCTCCGCGGCCTGACCCACCGGGAGCTGGGCGACTTCACCAACACCTACGCGCTCCTGATGGAGGTGGGCAACCCGGTCCAGGGCCGCCTGCGGGGCTACACCGACGAGAAGCTGTGCCTCACCGGCGAGGACCCCTGCTATGCAATCGCCTACGACCTGAAGCTGCTGTATGTGGACTACAGCGCCGGCAACTTCCCCATGGAGCTGCGGGTGGGCCGCCACCTGGCCGGCATCAACGCCTACATCAACGCCTTCAACAACAACAGCGACAAACAGATTGTGGTCTCCGGCATTCCCACCTATGACGAGGTGGTAAACGGAAACCTGGGAGACTACCTGCTGTAACGGGCCGGTTATGTTCCGGAACAGCGGGAATTTAAACGGACAGCGTTTCAACGAAGGACCTGAGTAATGTGTCATTGCTTAGGTCCTTTCTTTTTATCTTTCTCCCAATTTAGCGCCGTGTTCCTGGATATTTTGTAGGGGCCGCCGCCCTCGGCGGCCCGCCAACATGCAACACCTCCCTGGCTTCGGGCCGCCCTCGGCGGCCCGCCAACATGCAACACCTCCCTGGCTTCGGGCCTCCCTCGGCGGCCCGCCAATATGCAACACCTCCCTGGCTTCGGGCCGCCCTCGGCGGCCCGCCAACATGCAACGCCCCTCTGGCCTCGGGCGGCCCAGGGGGGGCGGCCCCTACAGCTGATCTCCGGATAAAATGCGCGTTAGGGCACTCCCGCAGCAGCGGAAAACTTGCAAAAGAAAAACCGGTGTGGTAAAATAAAACGTTATTGGAAAAGTATTGAGAAGAAAGGGATGGCTGCGTGTACCTGAAAGCATTGGAAATCCAGGGCTTTAAATCCTTTCCCGACAAGACGGTCCTCACCTTCGGTGAGGACATCACCGCCATCGTAGGCCCCAACGGGTCAGGCAAGTCCAACATCTCCGACGCCATCCGCTGGGTGATGGGGGAGCAGTCCACCCGGGCCCTGCGGGGTGGCAAGATGGAGGACGTGATCTTCGGCGGCACCCAGCAGCGCCGCCAGACGGGCTACGCCGAGGTCTCCCTGGTGCTGGACAACACCAGCCGCCTCTTCGACATGGAGGAGAGCGAGGTGATGGTCACCCGGCGGTACTACCGCTCTGGGGAGAGCGAATACTATATCAACCGCCGCTCCGTCCGCCTGAAGGACGTAAACGAGCTGTTCATGGATACCGGCCTGGGCCGGGAGGGCTACTCCATCATCGGCCAGGGCCGCATCGACGAGATTTTGTCGGTGAAATCCGCCGACCGCCGGGAGATTTTTGAGGAGGCCGCCGGCATCTCCCGCTTTCGCCACCGGAAGGAGGAGGCGGAACGCAAGCTGGAGCGCACCGATGAGAACCTGGTGCGCATCAACGACAAAATTTCCGAGCTGGAGCTCCAGGTGGAGCCGCTTCGGGAGCAGAGCGAGAAGGCCAAAAAGTTCCTGGTCCTCCGGGACGAGCTGCGCACCCTGGAGATCTCCGTCTGGCTGGACACCCTGGAGCGCATCCGGGCGGGGAATATCAAGCTGGAGGCCGACTACCAGGAGGCCGCCCGCCGGAAGGAGGAGGTCCGGGTCAGCCAGGAGAAGGCCTATGCCGCCGCCGAGCAGTATTCCGAAGAGATGCGGGCGAAGGACGTGGAGGCCGACCGCCTCCGCTTTGAGATGCAGGGCCGGCAGGCCCAGGCCAACGAGCTGGAGTCGGCCATCGCAGTGTTAAAGAGCAGCATCCAGCACAACCTGGAGTCCGCCCAGCGCATCCAGGCCGACCTGGAGCAGCAGGAGGGCCGTGAGGGCTCCCTGGCCGAGCAGATCGAGCAGCGGAAAAGCCGCCTCCGTGAGATCGAGGGCCAGCTGGAGGAGGGCCGGGCCGCCCTGGAGGCCAAGAGCCGGGAGGCGGAGGAGGCCGCCCGCTCCGCCGGCACCCTGGCCCGGGAGCTGGAGGAGCTGCGCACCCAGGCCGACCTGGGCGCCGCCGGGGCCGCTGAGGCCAAGGCCCTGCTGTCCGCCCTGGCTGCCGCCGCCCAGGAGGTCATGGACCGGGACGAGACCGTCCGCCGGGAGGCCCATGAGCTGGAGGAGCGTTTGGCGGAGGCCCGGAAGGAGGTCCGCGCCGCCCAGCGGAAATATGACGACGCAGTGGAGGAGCGGGACGCCGTCAAGAATGTGATTCAGGGCTACCAGCTCCGGATGGAGTCCCGGAAGAAGAAGTGGGACCAGGCCAGGGACGCCCACATGAAGCTCCAGATGGAGGAGAACGCCCTCACCTCCCGGATCAAGCTCCTCACCGAAATGGAGCGGGAGCACGAGGGCTACACCAAGGCGGTCAAGCTGGTGATGGGAGAGGCCCAGCGGGGCGCCCTGCAAAACATCCACGGCCCGGTGGCCGACCTGTTAAAGGTGCCCGACCGGTACACCGTGGCCATTGAGACCGCCCTGGGCGGGGCCATGCAGAACATTGTGGTGGACCGGGAGGAGGACGGCAAGGCTGTCATCCAGTATCTGAAGCGCCGGGACGGCGGCCGGGCCACCATCCTGCCCCTCAGCTCCATCCGTCCGGGCTGGCTCAAGGAGGGGGAGGCCCTGGAAAAGGAGCCCGGCTTTGTGGGGATTGGCGACCGGCTCATCTCCTTCGACCCCCCGTATCAGCATGTCTTCTCCAATCTGCTGGGCCGGGTGGCGGTCATGGAAAATCTGGACGCCGCCATCGCCGCCGCCCGGAAGTACGGCTATAAATTCCGCATCGTCACTCTGGACGGCCAGGTGCTGAACCCCGGCGGGTCCATGACGGGCGGCTCCGCCAGCCGCAGTGCCGGCATCCTCAGCCGGGCCAACGAGCTGGAGCGGCTGAACAGCCAGCTGGGCGATATCCGCACACGTGTGGCGGAGATCGTGAAAACGGTGGCCGAGGCGGAGCGGGAGTCCACCGCCGCCGCCTACGAGCTGGAGACCGCCCAGACCCAGCTGCGCCAGTGGGAGGACGCCATCCTCAAGGCGGAGGGCGAGCTGTCCCGGCGGCGCACCGTCACCGCCGAGCTGGAGCGCCAGCAGGCGGGCCAGCAGGAGGAGCTGGAGCAGCTCAAGAGCCGGGCCGCCCAGATCGAGACGGACACCCAGGGGGCCCGCTCCCGCATCCGGACGCTGGAGGGGGAGGCCGCCGCCCTGAAAAGCGAGGCCGAGGGCAAGGCCAGGGGCCAGGCGGAGGTGCAGGAGCGGTCCGCCCGCATCACCCGGGAGGCGGCCGCTTTCACTGCGGCCCAGGCCGCCCTGGAGGCGGAGCGGGAGGCCACCCGCTCCGGCCTCACCGAACTGGAGAACCTCAAGGCCAGCATGGCCGGGGACCGGGACCAGAGCCGGGCCCTCATGGCGGGCTACGAGGAGAAAAACGCCGGCCTCACCCGGGAGATCGGAGAGAAGGAGAGCGCCCTGGCCGCCCTGCAATCCGAAAATCAGGCCCAAAATGAGGCCATCGCCCGGCTGAACCAGGAGAAGCTGGACCTGGAGGGCCGGCGGGTGAAGGCCACCCGTGAGAGCCAAGCCCTCAACGAGGAGCTGCTGCGCACCGAGGGGGAGGTCTCCCGGCTGGAGCAGAAGAAGGTGGCCGCCTCCCTGGAGGAGAAGCAGCTGCTTGACAAGCTGTGGGAGAACTACGAGCTGAGCCACGAGGCCGCCCGCCAGCAGCGGGTGGAGATCGAATCGGTCCCCAAGGCCAGCCGCCGCATTGCCGAGCTGAAACGGTCCATCTCCGGCCTGGGCCATGTGAACGTGGGTGCCATCGAGGAGTTCCAGCGGGTGAACGAGCGGTACACCTACCTGACGGACCAGCGGGACGACGTGGACAAGGCGAAAAAGGAGCTGGAGGAGATCATCGCCGGCATCACCGGCGAGATGAAGACCATCTTCAAGCGGGAGTTCGACACCATCAACGAGGCGTTTGGCCAGACGTTCCTGGAGCTCTTCGGGGGCGGCAAGGCCACCCTGGAGCTGGAGGACCCGGAGGACATCCTGAACTGCGGCATTGAGATCAAGGTCCAGCCTCCGGGCAAGGCGCTGAAAATCATCACCCTGCTCTCCGGCGGGGAGAAGGCCTTTGTGGCCATCGCCCTGTACTTCGCCATCTTAAAGGTGCGGCCCACCCCCTTCGTGGTGATGGACGAGATTGAGGCCGCCCTGGACGACACCAACGTGGTAAAATTCGCCCGGTATATGCGGAACATGTCGGAGCGCACCCAGTTTATCGTCATCACCCACCGCCGGGGCACCATGGAGGAGGCCGACGTTCTCTACGGCGTCACCATGCAGGAGCAGGGTGTCTCCCGGATGCTCACCATCAACCTCAACGACGTGGAGAAGGAGCTGAATATCCGGTAGTTCTTGTGGGACCTGCCGCCCTCGGCGGGTCAAATCTGGTTCATTGGGAATGGCCCGCCCAGGGGGGCGGGCCCCACAAAGAGTTTGGAGGAAGGACCGTGAACGAAAACGAGAAAAAACCCGGCGATTGGAAGATGATAGTAGGGGGTATTCTACTCATTATCGTCCTGTTCACCGCAATCAAATTCATTTTCTGGGGCCTGGAACAGGTCATCCCCAAGCCCCCGGCGGACGTGTCTCAGAGCGTCTCTGTCAGCCGGAGCGCCCCGGCGGGGAGCAGCGAGACGGACGCCCCCGGCTTCTGCATCCACTGCGGCAAGGCCCTGCCCGAGTCCTTCCAGTGGGGACAGTTCTGCCCCTGGTGTGGGGAGAAGGTGGAGTGATGGAAAAATTGAAGTGTCTGCGCTGCGGCGTGGAGATGGAATTTGTCACACGGGAAAAGATACAGCTGGGCCAAACGGGCTGGATATTGGGCGACCTGGGCAATCTGCTGGCCGGGGCGCTGGAGACGGCCATCTTCACCTGTCCTAAATGCGGCAAGCTGGAGCTTTTCCGGGGAGACTTCTTCGACGACGAGGGGGAGGAGCCGGGGAGCATTGCCCAGACCCGGTGTCCCGGTTGCGGGACCCTCTACGAGATGGACTACCCCAAATGCCCCCGGTGCGGGGCCAAAAACGAAAACTGGTAAGAGAGGGAGCAGACCATGGGCTTTTTTGACAAGCTGAAAAAGATCAACATATTCTCCGGGTTTGGCTCGGAGCTCACCGACGACTTCTACGACGAGCTGGAGGAGTCCCTGATTTTGGCGGACACCGGCATGGACGTGACCCTGGAGCTGGTGGAGGAGCTGCGCCGCCGGGTGCGGTCCGAGGGGGTCAAAACCCTGGAGGGGGCCCGGGAGGTGATGGTCCAGGTCATCGCCGACGCCCTCAGTGCCGGGGATACCGCCCTGGACCTGTCCACAAAGCCCTCCGTGGTGCTGTTCATCGGGGTAAACGGGGTGGGCAAGACCACCACCATCGGCAAGATCGGCCATCAGCTGCGGGACCGGCGGAAGAAAGTCCTGTTCTGCGCCGCCGACACCTTCCGGGCCGCCGCTGCCGACCAGCTCACCATCTGGGCGGACCGGGCGGGGGTGGACATCATCAAGCAGCAGGAGGGGGCCGACCCCGCCGCCGTGGTCTTCGACACCATGTCCGCTGCCAAGGCCCGAAACGCCGACGTGGTGCTGGTGGACACCGCCGGCCGGCTGCACAACAAGCAGAACCTGATGAACGAGCTGAACAAGATCAGCCGGGTCATCGACCGGGAGCTGCCCGGCTGTGCCCGTGAGACCCTTCTGGTGCTGGACGCCACCACCGGCCAGAACGGCCTGATCCAGGCCAAGCAGTTCAAGGAGGCGGCGGGCATCACCGGCATCGTCCTTACCAAGCTGGACGGTACCGCCAAGGGGGGTATCGCCATCGCCATCGCCAAAGAGCTGGGCGTGCCCGTGAAGTACGCCGGGGTGGGGGAGGGCATCGACGACCTGAAACCCTTCGACGCCCAGGAATTTGCCCAGGCGCTGATCTGAAGGCTGCAGCCTTTGTAGGGGCGGACATTGTCCGCCCGCGGGCGCGCACTGCGCGCCCCTACAGAAATGCCCCGCAAAAATTTAATCAATTATCCATAGACAGACAGAGAAAATATGGTAGAATAAGGGGGAAAGCTGTATGAAGCTGGTGCTGGCGAGCAAGAATCCAAAAAAACTGGTTGAGATGAACGATATCCTGTCCCACCTGGGGGTGGAGGTCTGCTCTGAGGCGGAGGCGGGGGTGGACCTTGAGGTGGAGGAGACCGGGACCACCTTCGAGGAGAACTCCCTGCTCAAGGCCAGGGCGGTGATGGAGGCCAGCCACCTGCCCGCCATTGCGGATGATTCCGGGCTGTGCGTGGACTGCCTCAACGGGGCCCCTGGGGTGTACTCCGCCCGCTACGGCGGCGAGGGGCTGGACGACGAGGCCCGCTACCGCCTGCTGCTGGAGAACATGCGGGGGCAGATGACCCGGGCGGCGAAGTTCGTCTCGGTGATTACCTGCTGTTTCCCCAACGGCGACGTGCTCTCCGCTCGGGGGGAGTGCCCCGGCACCATCGCCTACGCCCCCATGGGGGAGGGCGGCTTCGGCTACGACCCGGTGTTCTTCGTCCCGGAGCTGAAAAAGACCTTCGCCCAGCTGTCCGCCGAGGAGAAGAACGCCATCTCCCACCGTGGCAAGGCGCTGGAGGCGTTTAAAGAAAAGCTGGAGGGGTACTTGAAATGATTCTGTAGGGGCGGCCTGTGGCCGCCCGCATAGAACGTTTTGCGATGCGGTGTAGGGCGCGACGACCCCGGCGCGCCGCATGGACCCCGGCACGCCGCATAGACCCCGGCGCGCCCCACAGATTACGGCGTGCATATGTACAGTAAACGGCGGGCCGAGTCGTCCCGCCCTACAGAAAATACCGAAAACGAGGATTTATATGGAATTAACAAGCAAACAGCGGGCCCAGCTGCGGGGCCTGGCCAACAGCATCGACACCATCCTGATCGTGGGCAAAGACGGCATCGGGGACAACCTGGTCAAGCAGGCCAACGACGCCCTGGAGGCCCGTGAGCTCATCAAGGGCAGGGTGCTGGAGAACTCCCTTCTCTCCCCCCGTGAGGCGGCGGAGGAGCTGGCCCCCCTGACCCGGAGCGAAATTGTCCAGGTGATTGGAACAAAATTCGTATTATATCGTCCAAGCCATAAAAAGGACAAAAAGGATAAAATTGTGTTGGTATCAGACAAGAAGCGAAAGTAGGGGGCGGCGCCCTCGCCGCCCCGCTGTTGACAGTTTTATGGCGGGACGCCCCGCTATTGACAGTTTTATGGCGGGATGCCCCGCTGTTGACAGATTTATGACGGGCCGCCGAGGGCGGCGGCCCCTACAGAAATTTTCATTCTGAATAGGGGATGTCAGTTGTGAAAATCGGAATTTTTGGCGGAACCTTCAACCCGCCCCACCTGGGGCACCTGGCGGCGGCCCGGACGGCCATCGGGGCGCTGGAGCTGGATAAGCTGCTCATCATCCCGGCGGCCATCCCGCCCCACAAGGCGCTGCCGGAGGGGACTCCCGCCCCTGAGCACCGGCTGGCCATGGCGGCCAAGCTGGCCGACGCCCTGCTGCTGCCGGAGAAGGTGGAGGTCTCCACCATTGAGCTGGAGCGCCCTGGAAAAAGCTACACCAGCGACACCCTGGTCCGGTTGCGGGATGGGGATCCGGATATCGAGTTCTGGCTGCTCATGGGGACGGACATGTTCCTCACTCTCCATCACTGGCACGACCCGGAACATATCCTGAAGAACGCCACCGTGTGCACCTTCAGCCGTCACTACTGGGATAAAAAGGAGCAAATCCTCTCCCAGAAGAACTATTTGAAAAAGACTTACCCATGGGTCAAAATCGAGGCCATTGACATTCCCGATCTGGTGGAGATTTCTTCCACCGAATTGCGGGAGCTGCTGGCAGAGGGGAAGGGGGCGGAGTACCTCCACCCCTCGGTCTACGGCTATATCCTGATGAACAGGCTGTACGGCACCTGCGCCGATTTAAAGCACCTGGATATCCCCGAGCTTCGGGCCTGTTCCTACTCCATGGTGATGGAGAAGCGGGTGCGGCACATCCGGGGCACCGAGGAGGAGGCGGTCCGCCTGGCCCGGCGCTGGGGGGCGGACGAGAATCTGGCCCGCCGGGCGGGCATCCTCCACGACTGCACCAAGTACCTCCCCGGTCCGGAGCACATCGCCATCTGTGAGCAGTACGGCGTCCCCCTGGACGGCCTGGAGCGCACCGCCCCCAAGCTGCTCCACTCCAAGACGGGGGCGTGCATGGCCCGGCACATTTTTGGGGAACCTGATGAGGTGTATGAGGCCATTTTTTGGCACACCACCGCCAAGGCGGACATGACCACCTTAGAGAAGATACTGTATGTGGCCGACTATATGGAGCCCAACCGGGCCTTTGACGGGGTGGAGCGGCTGCGGGAGCTGGCCTACCAGGACCTGGACAGGGCCCTGCTCCTCGGGGTGGAGACCACCGTCCAGGAGATGGAAGACCGGCAGCTGCCGGTGCATCAAAATACGCTCCAGGCGCTGGCCTGGCTGCGGGAACACGGGGTCACAACAGAA
Source organism: uncultured bacterium (assembly GCA_949840775.1). Taxonomy (GTDB): domain Bacteria; phylum Bacillota; class Clostridia; order Oscillospirales; family Oscillospiraceae; genus Lawsonibacter. Next base: position 24,239 of record CATKXO010000020.1, read on the forward strand.
GGGTGAGACTATGAGCGGAAATCAAAATCAGCATGGAAAGAGAGAGGCCCCCGGCGGGGAATTTCCCCTGGTCCTCTGGTGGCGGCAGCACCGGGCCTGGGTAGCCGGGTTGGACCGGGGGGCAAAAATACGGTACCGGCTGTTTCAGGTGCTGGTGGTGGTGGCCATTCTCATCATCGCCCTGTACCTCTTCCTCCGGTCCTGGATCAGGCTGCCTGATGTGCCCAACCTGCCTGGGGCGAACACCAATCCGGGAAACAACACCTCCCAGGGCGACACCTCCCTGGGGAATGTCTCCTTCGAGGGGGCGGAGCTGCCCGACGTGGCCAAAAGCGGCCGGAAGGATGGCTATTACACCTTCCTCCTCTGCGGCCGTGACGTGGTCAGCGGCTCCACCGACACCATGATCCTCATTACCTACGACACCAAGGGCAAGACCGTCAGCGCCATGAGCCTGCTGCGTGACACCATGACCAACACCAGCGCCAAGCGGGGAGCCCAGAAGCGGCTGAACGTGGTCTTTACCCGGAACTCCGGAGACCGGAAGCTGTCGGTGGCGGAGCGCATCGACAACGGCATGACCGCCCTGAAAAAGGAGGTCAGCCGCCTGACAGGCATCTACCCGGATTTCTACGTCCAGGTGGAGTGGGAGGCCATCGGCCGCCTGGTGGACGCCGTGGAGGGCGTGGAGTTTGAGGTCCCCTTCGACATGGACTACGACGACCCCGCCCAGGACCTGCACATCCACCAGAAGAAGGGCCTGCGGGTGCTTGACGGCGACGACGCCATGCAGGTGGTCCGCTTCCGGAAGAACAACGACAAGAGCGTTCAGCTGGGGGACGTGGGCCGCACCGAGATTCAGCGGGACTTCCTCACGGCGGTGCTGAAAAAGTGCCTCACCCCGGAGATTCTGCTCAAACTGCCCACTCTGGTAGACATCTTCATGGACAACGTGAACACCGACCTGACGGTGGGCAACATTCTGGCCTTTGCCCAGCTGGCCATCGGCATGGACGTGGAACATGGCGTGAACTTTGTCTCCATGCCCTACTACGGTGTCATGTACGACGGCGCGGCCCTGGTGTGCGTCCAGGAAAAACAGATGCTTGAGCTGCTCAACGCCGGCATGAACCCCTATCAGGACGAGATCAGGGGCAGCGATTTGCAGCTGATGTACAAGAAGTCGGGGGGCGGCTTCGGGGTGACCAACGGGACCCTGGCCGACCCGGCGGTGGCTGTGGTCCAGCCCTCCAAACCGGACGAACCGGATGATCCGGACGAGGACGACCCCGCCGGCGATCCCGGCGCCACCACGGACCCCGGAACCGCCACCGATCCTGGCACCACAACAGACCCCGGCACAACGACTGATCCCGGCACAACGACCGATCCCGGAACCATAACGGACCCCGGCACGACCACTGATCCCGGCGCGGCCACGGACCCCGGAACCGCCACCGGTCCGGGGAACATCGGCGATATCGACCCCAGCCTTGTTTTCCCCGATCCCTCTCCGGATGTCCAGGGGGACACGGCGCAAGAGCAGGCAGTGGCCTGAGAGAACAGAAAGGAGCAATGGAATGGAATCCTATGAACTGGCGATTCTGCTGGCCCGCACTCTTGACGGCAAAAAGGGCGGCGACATCAAGGTGCTGAAAACGGAGGGCCTGACCACCCTGGCGGACTACTTCGTCATCTGCACCGCCACCTCCAACACCCAGGTAAAGGCCATGTCCGACGCCTGCGAGGAGGCGGCGGAGCACAACGGCGAGCGGGCCCACCACATCGAGGGCCACCGGGGAGGCACCTGGCTGCTCATGGACTTCTCCAGCGTTGTGGTCCACGTCTTCACCGACGAGGCCCGGAAGTTCTACGACCTGGAGCGCCTCTGGGGCGACGCGGAGGAGCTGGACATGACAAATATCCTGGTGCAGGATTAAACAGCAAAAAGGCCCCGTTTGGGGCCTTTTTCTATTCTCTGCGTATAATTTTCAATGCCTTTTGCCGGTTGACCACCCGGCTCACGGTCTGGCTGCCGCCGAACTCCCCGTCTGCCGTCCAGGGGATGGGCTGGTCGCAGGTAAAGGTGACCCGGCTGGCCTGGAACTGGAGGAGGGCCCCGGAGCGGACCGCCCCCGGATTGGCCAGGGCCTGGAGCCCGTCGGTGAGGTCGGCCAGGCTGAGGGGCTTTTTCACCAGCGTGACCTCAAACAGCCCGTCGTCCAGCACAACCCGGTTGGCGGTGGGGGGGCGGATGCCGCCGATGGACTGGGAGTTGCTCACCATGCCGAAGTAGAAGTCGTCCTCCAGCCCCTGGCCGTCGTGCTCCACTCTGATGCGGTAGGGGGCGATGGTGGGCAGGGAGGCGATGCCGGCAAAGATATAGGCCAGATGGCCGAAGGTGTTTTTCAGCTCCTGGGGAGTTTCGTAGGCCACCTTGGTAAAGGCGCCGAAGGCGGCCACATAGATAAAGGGTCTGCCGTTGAGCGCCCCCACGTCAATGGGGACGGTAACACCGGTGCCGGCGGCCACCAGGGCGGCCTCCCGGGGTTTTCTTGGCAGGCGGAGGGTGGCGGCGCAGTCGTTGGTGGAGCCGAAGGGGATGTAGCCCAGGGGGGGCGGGTCCTGTACCTCCGACAGTCCGGATACCACCTCACTGAGGGTGCCGTCCCCCCCGGCGCAGACAATCCGGTCGAACTGTCCCCCCAGCTCCCGGGCGGTGCGGGCGGCGTCCCCCTTGCACTGGGTGGGGTAGGAGGTGGTAATCCACCCCGCCTTGGTGAACACATCCAGCACCTGGGCCAGGGCGTTTTTCACCTGGCCGGTGCCCGATGTGGGGTTGTAAATGAAGAGCAGGCGGTTCATGACAAAGCCCTCCGTAAATGAAAGAGATATGAGTACCATTATAAAAAGCAAAATCAAAAAATCAAGGGAAAAGGGAAAACTTTATCCTGTCTTAACAGGCCGGGAAAGGGAGTGTCCTTTTCGCAGATTTTCATGTAGGGGCCGCCGCCCTCGGCGGCCCACCAAAATACAACGCTTCCCCTGGTTTCGGGCCGCCCAGGGGGGCGGCCCCTACAGCTGATCTCCGGATAAAATGCGCATTCGGGCACTCCCCCGGGAAAATCAGGGTTGCACAGCGGGGAAAAAGCGAGTAAAATAAGGGAAAAATCGTTTTTATAGGGGTGTATCTGAGATGAATCGAAAGACCTTGGCCGCCGCCTTTCCGCTGACGGTCCCGGTGCTCATGGGCTATCTGGCCATCGGCATTGCCTTCGGCCTGATGCTCCAGTCCATCGGCTACGGCGCCTTCTGGGCCCTGCTGATGAGCGCCACGATTTATGCCGGCTCCGGCCAGTACCTTGGGGTGTCCCTGCTGGCAGTGGGGGCCCCGCTGCCCCAGGTGGCCTTTCTCACCCTGATGGTCAACTTCCGCCACCTGGTATACGGCCTGTCCATGCTGGAGAAGTTCCGGGGCATGGGCCTGCGGAAGCTCTATATGATTTTTGCCCTGACCGACGAGACCTATGCCCTGCTCTCCTCCGCCCAGGCCCCGGAGGGGGTGGAGGAGCACGACTTCTTCTTCACAGTGGCCCTGCTGGATCAGAGCTACTGGGTGCTGGGGTCGGTGATCGGCTCCCTGCTGGGTTCCGCCCTGGGCTTCGACACCACGGGGGTGGACTTCGCCATGACCGCCCTGTTCCTGGTCATCGCCGTGGGCCAGTGGAAAAAGGCGGGCAGCCACCTGCCCGCCCTGCTGGGGGGCGCGGCCACCCTGGCCAGTCTGCTGGTCGTGGGGGCGGAGGACATGCTCCTCCCCGCCCTGGCCATCATCGTCATCGCCCTGACCCTGCTTCGGCCCCGGCTGGAGGGAGCGCATGAGAGAAAGGAGGAGAAACAATGCCCCTGAATACCGCCCAGACCCTGGCCTCCATCGCCGTCATGGCGGTGGTCACGTTTCTGACACGGGCCCTGCCTTTCATCCTCTTTGACCGGGGGGACCACCCCCCCAAGCTGGTCCTCTACCTGGGCCGGGTGCTGCCCCCGGCCATCATCGCCATGCTCATCGTCTACTGCCTGAAGGGGGTCACCTTCACCACCCTGGGGGGCTGGCTCCCGCCCCTGGCGGCGGGACTGGCCGCCGTCCTCCTCCACCTGTGGAAGGGCAACGACCTGATCTCCATCTTCGGGGCCACGGTCTTCTATATGGTGCTGGTGCAGGGCGTCTTCAGATAAAAGATACCAAAACGTAATGACAATATCATGACAAACGTTGATTTTTCCGTTGCGGGTGCTTATAATAAGAATAGAGAGGAGTGTTGAACATGGCCCAGACGGTAAATGTAAACTTTCGTATGGATGCAGATTTAAAGCGGAGCATGGAACAGGCCTGCTCTGAACTGGGGATGACTATGACAACGGCATTTACGATTTTTGCGAAAAAAGTGAGCCGTGAGAAACGGATTCCCTTTGAGGTGAGCGTAGACCCCTTCTATTCTGAAAGCAATATGCGCCATTTAGAGCAGATCGCCCAGGATGTGGCGGCAGGCCGGGCGCATTTTGCGGAGCATGAGCTGATAGAGGCGGACGACTGATGGGGCTGCTGTGGGAAGACCGGGCCTGGGAGGACTATCTCCACTGGCAGACGCAGGACAAAAAGACGCTGAAACGGATCAATACGTTGATTCAGGATATAAAACGCAGCCCCTTCGATGGGATTGGCAAGCCGGAGCCGCTGAAAGGGAACCTGGGCGGGTATTGGAGCCGACGAATCGACGAGACCAACCGAATCGTCTATTTTGAGCGGGACGGTATCATCTATATTGTGTCCTGCCGGGGACACTATGAGAATTAGGGAGGAGCCTCTATGCCCAACGTACTCATCACCGGCGCCTCCCGGGGCATCGGCGCGGCCGCGGCCCGGCTGTTTGCCCGGGAGGGCTGGGACGTGGCCCTCAACTACAACAAAAGTCAGATGGAGGCCGAGGCCCTGGCCGCTGAGCTGTCCGGGCTGGGGGGGAAGGCCGTCCCTGTCCAGGTGGACATCTCCGACCCGGAGCAGGCCGCCCGGATGGTCCGGGAGGCGGAGACAGCCCTGGGGGGGCTGGACGCCGTGATCTGCAACGCGGGGGTGGCCCTGCCCCAGCAGCTGCTCACCGATACCACGCCCGAGCAGTGGCGCAGCCTGATGTCGGTGGACCTGGACGGGGTATTTTATACCCTCCGGGCGGCTGTCCCTGGCCTGGTGCGCCAAAAGCGGGGGGCCATCGTGACGGTGTCCTCCATGTGGGGGGTGACGGGCGGCTCCTGTGAGGCCCCCTACTCCGCCGCCAAGGCGGGGGTGATCGGGTTGACGAAGGCCCTGGCCAAGGAACTGGGACCCTCCCACATCCGGGTAAACTGCGTGGCCCCTGGAGTCATCGACACTGATATGAACGGCCACCTCTCCCCTGAGGAGCTGGCCGTCCTGGGGGAGGAGGCCCCCCTGGGCCGCATCGGAACCCCGGAGGAGGCGGCCCAGGCTATTTACTTCCTGGCCTCCGACCGCGCCTCCTTCATCACCGGCCAGGTCCTCCTGGCAGACGGCGGTATGGTGATTTAAGAAAAAATTTGTCGAATTTTAAGATTTGAGGGGTTGATTTGCGGTTGTAAAATCCGCTGAAACTTGGTATAATAAATCGCCTGCATCATTATGTAGACCATATATTTCCAACAAGTGGCGGGAGGGAAGCTATGGGCCGCGCTAACAAAGATGTCGGCGGCTATCGGGGCCGCAGAACGCTTACGGATATTTTAAAGTTCATCGCGATCGCCCTGGGGGTGGTCGTGGTTCTGGTGCTGGCCGGGCTGTTCTTCGCCCAGCGCTATATCGTATATACCGACGAGGGCCCCAAGCTGGAGCTGCCCCCCTTCCTCCAGATGTTCCGGGGCGGAGAGAAGGACCCGGTTGGTTCCGCGTCCCTCCCCGACCCCAGCGATGTCAGCGTGGTCATTGATCCCGGCGGCAGCGCATCCGAGCCCCCGGCGGAGCCGGAGAAGCCCAGCTTTGCCATCCAGCTGCCGGTGGAAGATGTTCTGAACGGCACCGCCGCCGCCAAGCTGGAGGAGGCCGGGGCGTCGGCCCTGATCCTGGAGGCGAAGGCCCCCAGCGGCCAGCTGATCTGGCACTCCGACCTGTTTACCGCCGACTGGGCGGAGGTCAACGCCCCCCAGTCCAACAACGAGGCCCTGAAGCAGTGGAACGAGGGGGAGGTGTACACCGTGGCCCGGGTGTGCTGCTTCCGGGACGACAGCGTCCCCTACTCCCTGAACAAGCGGGCCCTGCGCAAGGGGAACTACAACTGGCGGGACGAGCTGGGCCTGCGGTGGATGAGCCCCGCCCACGAGGAGAACCAGGCGTATATCGCCGGGCTGTGCGGCGAGCTGGCCGCCCTGGGCTTTGACGAGATTGTGCTGGAGCAGTGGCACTTCCCCGTGGGGGGAAAGACGGAGAACATCACCCGCGGCGACCGCTATGACCCGGACGCCTTCACCACTCAGCTGGAGTCCCTCCTCAATCAGGTTGTGGAGGCGGTATCACCCTACGCGGCAAACACCGAGGTGTCCCTGCGGTTTACCGGCGACATGCTGGGCGAGGGGAGCGCCCTGAGCGGCGTGACCCCCCAGCTGATGCTGCAATATGGCAACCGGCTCTGGTGCGACCCGGAGAGCCGGTCCGTCCTGTTTGAAGTATATCCGTCGTCGATAGGGAGCAGGCGGACGGTGGATATCGTCCCCCAGGCGGACGAGAACCGCACCAGCTTCCAGGCGGTCATCCCTCCGGAGGAGTAACAGAAAACAGCGCCGCCCGGCCCAACGGCCGGGCGGCTTTTTGTGCCTGGAGGAAAATGTGAAGAAAATTCAGACAAATGAGGAGAATTGTCCGGGTAAAAAGGCAGAAAAAGGGCTTGAATTTTTTGGCGAAGTTTACTACAATAAAGAATAGCAACTTCCTTCATTCTAGCACTAAAAAAAGGTGGTGAAAACATGGCATTGGAAGCGATTCAGACGGTCACCCAGGCCGAGGCCAAGGCCAAGGCCGACCGGGACGCCGCCGGGGCCCAGGCCAAGCAGAAGCTGGCCGACGCCCAGCGGGAGGCGAAGCAGATCGTGGAACAGGCCCGGAACCAGGCCCGGGAGGAGGCCCGCCGGATGATGGCGGAGGCGGAGGCCAAGGCCGCCCGGCTGACCCGGGAGGAACTGGAAAAGGCCGCACAGGACTGCGAGACGCTGAAGCAGAATGCCCGGGGGCGGCTTGAGGAGGCCGCGCAGCTCATTGTTGGAAGGGTCGTGGAACGGTAATGGCCATAGAAAAAATGAAACGCCTGCGCATGGTGGCCATGGCGGACGACCGGGAGGAGCTGCTCCGCCGGCTCCAGCACATGGGCTGTGTGGAGATTATCCAGCCCGAGGCCGACCCGGACGACCCCCTGTGGGCCTCCCTCACCCGGCCGGAGGCGGGGGGACTGGCCGCCGCCCATGAGGAGAAGAACCAGGCCGAGCGGGCCCTGGAGGTCCTCAAGCGGTACGCCCCCGCCAAGGGCGGACTGCTGGCCCCCAAGCCCGGCGTGCAGGAGGGGGATTTCCTGGACGAGGACCAGGCCCGGAAGGCCCGGGCCGCCGCCGGGGAGGTCAACGGCCTGGACCGCCGTCTGGCCGCCATCCGCGCAGAGGAGAACAAGCTGGTCGCCCAAAAGGCGGCCCTGGCCCCCTGGCTGGGGCTGGACCTGCCCCTTGAAACGGGCTCCACCGGACAGGTGGCCATTCAGCTGGGCACCCTGCCCGCCGCCCTGCCCATGAACCAGGCGGAGGGAGAGGTCCGGGCCGCCAGTGAGCTGGCCCAGCTCACCGAGGTGTCCTCCGACAAAGATGCCCGTTACTGCACTCTGGTGTGCCACGCCAGCGGGGCGGAGGCGGTGCTGGAGGTGTTGAAGGGCCTGGGCTGGTCCAGGGCCAACCTCCGGGAGTGGACGGGCACCGCGGCGGACAACACCGCCCGCCTGGACGGGACGCTGAAAAGCCTGGAGCAGGAGGCATCCTCCATCCAGGAAAAGCTGTCCTCCATGGGAGCGCTCAACGCCCCCCTGCGGCAGCTGTCCGACCTGGCCGGGGTCACCATCAGCCGGGAGGAGGCCCGCAGCCGCCTGATGGACACGGGGCAGACCTTCCTGCTGGAGGGCTGGGTCCAGGCGGACAAGTGGCCCGCCCTGGAGAAGGAGCTGTCCCTCTACCCCTGCGCCTGTGAGGTGAGCGACCCGGCCCCGGAGGACTACCCCCAGGTGCCGGTACGCCTGAAAAACAATCTGCTGACCAAACCCCTGAACATGGTCACGGAGATGTACTCCCTGCCCGCCTACGGCACCCTGGACCCCAACCCCCTGATGGCCCCCTTCTTCATCCTGTTCTACGGGATCATGATGGCGGATATGGGGTACGGCCTGCTGATGATGCTGGCCGGGGCCATTATCCTGAAAAAGAAGAAGCCCGGCGGCACCTTCGGCCACCTGTGCGGCCTGCTGGTGCTGTGCGGCATCACCACGTTCATCATGGGGGCCCTCACCGGAGGCTTCTTCGGTGATTTCCTGACCCAGGTGGTCAAGCTGACCACCGGCGGCGACTTCGCCCTGCCCGCCCTGTTTACCCCCCTGGAGGATACCATGATGATTCTGGTGGGGGCCATGTGCCTGGGCTTTGTGCAGATCATCACCGGCATGGCTATCAGCTTCATCAGTAAGCTGAAAAACGGCCAGGTGCTGGACGCCGTCTTCGAGGAGGTCACCTGGTGGGTGGTCTTCATCGGACTGGGCCTGATGATCGGGGGGATCACCCCCATTGTGCTGGCCGTGGGCGGCGTGATGGTGGTGGCTGGCCCGGTAATCCAGAACCAGGGCTTTGGAAAAATCACCGGCATCTTCGGTTCCCTGTACAACCACGTGACGGGATACTTTGGCGACATCCTGTCCTACTCCCGTCTCATGGCCCTGATGCTGGCCGGCAGCGTCATCGCCCAGGTGTTCAACACCCTGGGGGCCATCCCCGGCAACATCGTGATTTTCCTGATCATCTCCTTCGCGGGCAATACCCTGAACTTCGCGCTGAACCTGCTGGGCTGCTACGTCCACGACCTGCGCTTGCAGTGCCTGGAGTACTTCGGCAAGTTCTATCAGGACGGCGGAAGACCCTTCCGCCCCCTGGATCTCAATACAAAATACTACGAAGTAGTCAAATAAGAGGAGGAAAAATACTATGAGCACTGCAACTGATATGATCCAGATGATCGAGCAGAACGCGGCGGCGCAGTCCTTCGTGGGCGCCTTCGGCGGCCTGGCCCTGGCCCTTCTGGGAGCCGGTCTGGCAGCCGTTCTCAGCGGCATCGGCTCCGCCAAGGGCACCGGCATCGCCGGCGAGGCGGGCACCGGCCTGCTGTGTGAGGACCCCAGCAAATTCGGTAAGGTCATGATCCTTCAGGTCATCCCCGGCACCCAGGGCCTGTATGGCCTGGTGGTGTGGTTCTTCGCCGTGTTCCGCATGGGCCTTCTGTCCGGAACCCTGCCCCAGCTGACGGTGGCCCAGGGATGCCAGTACTTGGCCGCCTGCCTGCCCATGGCGCTGGGCGGACTGTTCTCCGCCATCGCCCAGGGCCGCGTGGCTGCCGGCTCCATCAACATCCTGGCCAAGAAGCCCGACGACTGGTCCAAGGGCATGGTGCTGTGCATCACCGTGGAGTTCTACGCCATCCTGTCCCTGCTGGCCTCCATGCTGATGATCATCAACATCAGCGCCTAAGGCGGGTGGCAGCCAATGGAAGGAATCGAAAAAATCACCGCGAAAATCGCCCAGGACGCCCAGGCTGAGATTGACCGGCTGATGGCGGAGACCGGGGAAAAGATTCAGGCGGTGCAGGCCAACGCCCAGGCCCAGGCCCAGGAGGAGGCCAACGACATCGTGGAGAAGGGCCGCCTGTCCGCCGCCGAGCGGCTGGAGCGGCTGAGCTCCGCCGCCCAGATGGAGCGGCGCAAGCTGGAGCTGGCCGCCAAGCAGGAGGTGCTGGGCGAGGCCTTCAACCTGGCCCTGGAGAAGCTGTGCACCCTGCCGGAGCAGGAGTACATTGCCCTGCTGGCCAAACTGGCCCTGGAGGCCAGCACCAGCGGCAGGGAGCAGATTATTTTCTCCCCCAAGGACCGGGCCCGGGTGGGCAAGCAGGTGGTCATGGCCGTCAACGACGCCCTGCTGAAGGAGCGCTCCCCCAGCCTCCCCGAGGAGGTGGCCAAGAGCAAGGTGGGCGCACTGGTGGATAAGCTGGTCCACAGCACCACTGCGGTGGTCACCGGCACCGGCCTCACCCTCAGTGAGCAGACCCGTGACATCAGGGGCGGCTTTATCATGGTGGACGGCGACGTGGAGATCAACTGCGCCTTTGAGACCCTGGTCCGCCTCCAGCGGGAGAAAATGGAGAAGCAGGTCGCTGATACACTGTTTCAATAATCTGTAGGAGTTGTAACGTCCCATGTGTAGGGGCGGCCTGTGGCCGCCCGCGCACAGGCGGACGATACACGGGCGGCCGCAGGCCGCCCCTACAGAGCGATTCAAAGCAAAAGCAAGCGAAAACGAGAGGAGGGATATTTTGTCCCACCGCAAAAAAGATACTGACTATTTAGCCATCTCCGCCCGCATCCGGGCCATGGAGAACAAGCTCCTCACCCGGGAGCGGATGGACCGGATGATCGAGGCCCGTGACGGCGCCGAGGCCATGAAGCTGCTGACCGAGTGCGGCTACAACGAGTCCGCCGGGCTGGACGGGGCTCTGGCCCAGGCCCGGGCCCAGGTCTTCAAGGACATGGAGCAGGGGGCGCCCGACCCCCGGCTGGTGGAGGTCTTCCAGATCAAGTACGACTACCACAACGCCAAGGCCATCCTGAAGGCCCAGGCTATGGGCTCCGACCCGGAGCGCCTGCTGCTGGCCGGGGGCCGCTACGACCCCGCCGCCCTCTGGGACGGCTGGAAGCGGGAGGCCCTCAGCGGTGCCAGCGAGGTTTTTAAAAAGGCCATGGAGCAGGCAAAGGAGGCCCTGGCCGAGGGGGGCGACCCCCAGCGGGCCGACCTGATTCTGGACCGGGCCTGCTACGGCGAAATGGCCCAGCTGGCCCAGGAGCTGAAAAGCCCCTTCCTCCAGGGCTACGTGAAGCTGGCTGTGGACGTAGCCAACCTCCGGGCCGCCGTCCGGGTCCACCGCATGGGCCGGGAGGGGGAGTTCCTCCGCCAGGTACTGCTGCCAGGGGGCAATGTGTCGGAGGGGGCCATCGCCGCCGCCCGGGGAGACGCTCTGGGCGAGGTCTTCCGGTCCGGTCCCCTGGCCCAGGCCGCAGAGCTGGGGGCCAAGCTGGCCCAGCCGGGAGGGGAGTCCCTCACCGCCTTCGAGCGGGAGTGTGACAACGCCCTCACCGCCTATCTGGCCGCCGCCCGCCGCATCCCCTTCGGGGAGGAGACGGTCATCGGCTACCTGTACGCCAAAGAGCAGGAGTTCACCGCCATCCGGGCCATCTTTGCCGGACGTGCGGCGGGGCTGGATGGAGACACCATCCGCTCCCGGCTCCGGGAAACCTATGTGTAAGGGGGTTGGTGCAGATGTATAAGATTGCCGCCATGGGCGACAAGGACAGCGTGCTGGGCTTCAAGGCCCTGGGGCTGGAGGTCTGCCCGGTAGAGTCCCCCGAGGAAGGCCGTGAGGCCCTCCACCGCATGGCCAAAGAGAACTACGCCATCATCTATATGACCGAGCAGCTGGCCGCCCAGCTCCCCCAGGAGGTGGACCGGTACAAGGACGCCCTCACCCCGGCAATCATTCTGATTCCCGGCAAGGAGGGCTCCCTGGGCATCGGCATGGCCAACGTCAAAACGGCGGTCGAACGGGCCGTCGGCGCGGATATTCTGTAACACTGAATGTGGGACCCGCCCCCCTGGGCGGGTCATCGGTAAAAGGACCTGATCCTGTGAAGGATGGCCCGCCCAGGGGGGCGGGCCCCACAAGATATCCTAATCATATGGAAAAATTCACCCAGAAAGAAGGTTAAGATAGCCTATGGGAAAAATCGTTAAGGTCTCCGGTCCGCTGGTGGTGGCCACCGGCATGGAGGAGGCCAACATGGCCGACGTGGTCCGTGTAGGCGAGCAGCGCCTCATCGGTGAGATCCTCACCATGACGGGCGGCTCCGCCTCCATCCAGGTCTACGAGGAGACCTCCGGCCTGGGCCCCGGCGCCGACGTGGTCACCACCGGCGCCCCCCTGTCCGTGGAGCTGGGCCCCGGCCTGATTGAGAACATCTACGACGGCATCCAGCGCCCGCTGGAGGTCATCATGAAGAAGGTCAAGGGCAACAACCTGCCCCGTGGCGTGGAGGTGCCCGCCCTGGACCGGGAGAAGCAGTGGGACTTCACCGCCACCGTACAGCCCGGCGACAAGGTGGTGGGCGGCGACATCATCGGCACCGTCCAGGAGACCAATTCCATCCTCCACAAGATCATGATCCCCCCCAAAATGAGCGGCACCATCGAGTCCATCGCCTCCGGTTCCTACACGGTGCTGGACAAGATCGGCGTGCTGGTGGACGAGAAGGGCGAGAGGCACGAGCTGACCATGATGCAGAAGTGGCCCGTCCGTGTGGGCCGGCCCTACAAGCACAAATATCCCCCGGTGATCCCCCTCCAGTCCGGACAGCGGATTGTAGACACCTTCTTCCCCGTGGCCAAGGGGGGCACCGCCGCCATCCCCGGCCCCTTCGGCTCTGGCAAGACCGTCATGCAGCACGCCCTGGCCAAGTTCTCCGACGTGGACGTGGTCATCTACATCGGCTGCGGCGAGCGGGGCAACGAGATGACCGACGTGCTCCGGGAGTTCCCCGAGCTCATCGACCCCCGCACCGGCGAGACGCTGATGAAGCGGACGGTGCTCATCGCCAACACCTCCGACATGCCCGTGGCCGCCCGTGAGGCGTCCATCTACACCGGCATCACCATTGCCGAGTACTTCCGGGATATGGGCTACGCCGTGGCCGTCATTGCCGACTCCACCTCCCGCTGGGCCGAGGCCCTGCGCGAGATGTCCGGCCGTCTGGAGGAGATGCCCGGCGAGGAGGGCTACCCCGCCTACCTGTCCTCCCGTCTGGCCCAGTTCTACGAGCGGGCCGGCTCCGTCTCCTGCCTGGGGTCCGAGGAGGACCGCCGGGGTTCCCTGACCGCCGTGGGCGCGGTCTCTCCTCCGGGCGGCGATCTGTCCGAGCCCGTCTCCCAGGCCACCATGCGTATCGTCAAGGTGTTCTGGGCTCTGGACGCCTCCCTGGCCTACCGCCGCCACTTCCCCGCCATCAACTGGCTCACCTCCCACACCCTGTATCTGGACTCCCTGCGCCCCTGGTACGACGAGAACCTGGGCAAGGACTTCCTGCTCAACCGGGAGTGGGCCATGTCCACCCTCCAGGAGGAGGCCAACCTGAACGAGATCGTCCAGCTGGTGGGTAAGGACTCCCTGTCCGCCAAGGACCAGATCACCCTGGAGATCGCAAAAATGCTCCGGGAGGACTTCCTCCAGCAGAACTCCTTTGTGGACATCGACTGCTACTCCGAGTACGACCGCCAGGCCCGGATGCTGGCCATGATCCGCCGCTACGAGGACCTGTGCCGTGACGCCTCCGCCAAGGGCGGCAGCCTGAACGACCTGTTCGGCGTGCCCGTACGGGAGAAGATCGGCCGGGCCAAGTCGGTGGTGGCCGAGGAGTACCAGGCCGCCTACGACATCATCAATCAGGAGATGGAGGAGCAGATTGCCGCCATCGCCGAGAAGGGAGCGGATGAAGCATGATTCGGGAATATAAAACCATCGAAGAAATCTCCGGCCCTCTGATGGTGGTCAAGCGGGTCCAGGGCGTCACCTACGACGAGCTGGCCGAGGTGGAGCTCACCGACGGCACCGTCCGCCGCTGCAAGGTGCTGGAGGTCAACGGCGACTCCGCCGTGGTCCAGCTGTTCGAGGCATCCGCCGGCATCAACCTGCGGGACTCCAAGATCCGTTTCCTGGGCCACCCCCTCCAGCTGGCCGTCTCCGGCGACATGCTGGGCCGTGTGTTCAACGGCATGGGCCAGCCCATCGACGGCGGCCCCGCCATCCTGGCCGACGAGTACCGTGACATCAACGGTCTGGCCATGAACCCCGCCGCCCGGAACTACCCCAACGAGTTTATCCAGACGGGTATCTCCACCATCGACGGGCTGAACACCCTGGTCCGCGGCCAGAAGCTGCCCATTTTCTCCGGCTCCGGCCTGCCCCACTCCGCCCTGGCCGCCCAGATCGCCCGCCAGGCCAAGGTGCTGGACGGCGAGAGTAACTTCGCCGTGGTCTTCGCCGCCATCGGCATCACCTTCGAGGAGTCGGAGTTCTTCGTCCAGGAGTTCCGCCGCACCGGCGCCATCGACCGGACGGTCCTCTTCACCAACCTGGCCAACGACCCCGCCGTGGAGCGTATCGCCACCCCCCGTATGGCCCTCACCGCCGCCGAGTACCTGGCCTTCGAGAAGGGGATGCACGTCCTGGTCATCCTGACGGACATCACCAACTACGCCGAGGCCCTGCGTGAGGTGTCCGCCGCCAAGAAGGAGGTCCCCGGCCGGCGCGGCTACCCCGGCTACCTGTACACCGACCTGGCCACCCTCTACGAACGGGCCGGCCGTCAGATCGGCAAGGAGGGGTCCATCACCATGATCCCCATCCTCACCATGCCCGAGGACGACAAGACCCACCCCATCCCCGACCTGACCGGCTATATCACCGAGGGCCAGATCATCCTGTCCCGTGAGCTGTTCCGCAAGGGCGTCAATCCCCCGGTGGACGTGCTGCCCTCTCTGAGCCGACTGAAGGACAAGGGCACCGGCGAGGGCAAGACCCGTGAGGACCACGCCGGCACCATGAACCAGCTCTTTGCCGCCTACGCCACCGGCAAGGAGAACAAGGAGCTGATGTCCATCCTGGGCGAGGCGGCTCTGTCCCCCACCGATCTGCTGTACGCCAAGTTTGCCGACGAGTTTGAGCGCCGGTACGTCTCCCAGGGGACGGACGAGAACCGCTCCATCTTCGAGACCCTGGACCTGGGCTGGGACCTGCTGTCCATCCTGCCCCGGACCGAGCTGAAGCGGATCAAGCCCGAGATGATCGAAAAGTATATGCCCAAGAAGGAACAAGGGGGGGTATAAATGCCTTCCACAACAATCAACCCCACCCGGCAGGAGCTGAACCGGCTGAAAAACCGTCTGCGCACCTCCATCCGCGGCCACAAGCTGCTCAAGGACAAGCGGGACGAGCTGATGAAGCAGTTCATGGATGTGGTCCGGGAAAACCGGGCTCTCCGCAAGCGGGTGGAGGAGGGCCTGATGAAGGCCCACGGCGCCTTTACGGTGGCCGCCGCCCTCATGTCCCCGGAGATGCTGGAGCAGTCCCTGCTCTACCCCAAGCAGTCCGTGGAGCTGGACATGACCTTCCAGAACATCATGTCGGTGGACGTGCCCCAGTACCAGTTCCGCACCCGCAGCCAGGACCCCGGCGAGGTCTACCCCTACGGCTTCGCCCAGACCAGCGGCGAGCTGGACGACGCGGTGGACGCCCTGTCCCGGGTGCTGTCCGACATGCTCCGTCTGGCAGAGATTGAAAAAACCTCTCAGCTGCTGGCCGAGGAGATTGAGAAGACCCGCCGCCGGGTCAACGCCCTGGAGTACGTGAAAATCCCCGAGATGCAGGCCAACATCAAGTATATCACCATGAAGCTGGATGAGAACGAGCGCGCCAACACCATCCGGCTGATGAAAGTCAAGGACATGATCTTGAAGGAGGCCATCCAGGAGAAGCGGGCGGAGACCGCCCAGGCCATCGAGACCTTCGGCGGGGGAGCCCCGGCCCAGACGTAAGAGCGGGATAACACAAAAAAGGTACTGCCCGAAGCACCGGGCAGTACCATCTTTTGCTAAGGAGAGGGAGCAGCCATGAGTTTAGTTCAAGCAGCCATATGCGACCGGTTCGTCCTGGTCTGCGGCGAGCAGCAGCTGAATCTGACCACCGGCGGGGTGCTGCACAATTTCAGGAAAGTCTTTAAGGTAAACGACAGCGTCATCATCGGCCTGTCCGGGGCCATTGAGGACAACTACTATCTGTTTCAGGACTACATCAATGTGGACTTCACCCTGAAAGAGGGCTGTACCGACAGCCTGGAGGAGGTCTTCGACCGGGTTGCCGCCCGGTATCAGGAGATGACGGACCAGGGCGAGTGCGATGTGTTCAGCCTGGTCTGCGGCTGGAACGGCGTCGGGTTTGAGGCAAAGACCTACTATATCAATTCGGTCTGCCCCGGCAGCAGCCAAATTGCGGAGGTCAAGCCGGCCCATGAGATGGACGGGCGGCTGATTTCCTGCGGCGACAATCGGCACTACGAGAATTTCTTCAACGGCGTGAACCGGTACGGCTTCGATGTCAACGGCGTGCAGCGGGCCTTCCGGGATGTGCTCTCCCAGGGCGTGCTGTTCGACGACTACATCGACACAAATGCCCAGTTTGAGGTCATCCGGAGACCGGAGTGAGAAAAAGGTTGCAGGTTACTGCCCTAAAAGCCTCCCTTCGCAAAGGGAGGGGGACCGCCGCCGAAGGCGGTGGTGGAGGGTTTTCTCTGTGATGACTTCGCTTTTATAGGAAACCCCCACCCGGCTTCGCCGGGAGCCCCCTTTGCGAAGGGGGCTTTTTTCGCCTGTGGGCGAAGCCCCCTTTCAAAAGGAGCCTTACCCCTCCTTACACAGCAACACGTCGTGATAAAACTTGTCCAGCTTCTTCTGGGTGGGGAAGGTGGCCACATACATCTGGTTGCCCATAGCGCCGGCCAGCACGTCGGGGATGCGCTCCACCATTTTCATCTGCTCGCCGTACTTTTTCATAATGGCCTCGTGGTTGTAGACAAAGGGCTTGCCGTCCCGCCGGCCGGCGAAGGCGCAGAAGGAGTGGGGGCCGCCCTCCACGGTGGACTTGTCAAAGGCGATCATGTCCGCCCAGATTTTATACACGTTGGTGGAGTTGGCAAAGTTCATCATGTCGGGGCTAAACCCGCCGCAGGGCCGCATGTTCACCTCCAGGGCCACCACGTCCCCCTTTTTGCCCATCCCCTCCTGGTCCCGGGTCAGGCGGAAGAACTCGAAGTGAACAAACCGGCTCTTTACCCCAAAGCTCTTCACGGTAGCCCGGCCAGCCTTTTTGGTGTCGGCGGGCAGGTCCTTCACGATGTAGTAAATGGAGTTGTCGTTTTCATTCACGATATCCATAATGGACATGGGGGTGACGTTGCCCGTCTCAAAAATGGGGTTGCCCTGGGAGTCGATGATAGCGTCGTAGGAGTTGACCTCGGCGTGGATAAACTCCTCCATGATGTAAGTGACACCGGGATTTTTAGCGGCCAGGAAGTCTTTCAGTTCCTGGAGGCTGGACAGCTTGTGGGTGTCGGAGGCCCCCACGCCGTTGTCCGGCTTGACCACCACGGGCCAGCCCACCTCCTTGATGAAGGCCCTGCACCCCTTCAGGTCGTCCACCAGATGGTAACGGGCGGTGGGGATGCCGGCGGCCTGGTAGAACTCCTTCATTTTGGATTTGTACTTAATCCGGGGGATGTCGCTGGTCTGGAAGCCGCTGGTGATGCGGAAGTCGGTGCGCAGGGCGGCGTCCCGTTCCAGCCAGTACTCGTTGTTGCTCTCCAGCCAGTCAATGCGGCCGTACTTGTGGATGAAGAAGGCCACCGCCCGGTAGACAGCATCGTAGTCCTCCAAGGAGTCCACCTTGTAATACTCGTTCAGGCTGCCCTTCAAATCAGCTGTCAGCTCGTCGTAGGGCTGGTCCCCGATGCCCAGCACGTTCATTCCGTTGTTTTTCAGCTCCCGGCAGAACTGCCAGTAGTTGGTAGGAAAGTTGGGGGAAATGAAAATGACGTTTTTCACGGTTCTCTCTCCTTATACAGTTTCTTCCTTTTTATATATAGGGGCCGCCGCCCTCGGCGGCCCGCTGCGAATTAGGATTCGTCTGCGTATTCGGCGGGCCGCCCAGGGGGGCGGCCCCTACTATTGTGTCCGCCCACGGCGGACAGCACCCTTTTGCCCCCGTTATAGGCCCTTTTTGCCCCGTAAAAGGTCCGTTTTGGCCCCGAAACAGGTGTATTATTTTGATGCAAAAATACGCATTGTATTGGAGTCCGCCGCTGGCGGACATTATTGGCCGGGCTCTCCCCCCAGCAGCCAGGGAAAGAAATACACCGCCTGCTTGTACCACCAGGGCCAGTCGTGGGCGCAGTCGTGGCCCCAGAAGTCCACCCAGGTGTGGATACCCTTCCGGTGGAAGATGTCGGCCAGCTGCCTTGTGGTGTCGGGAATCTCCCAGGGTCCCAGCCCCACGCAGATGGCGGCCCGCTGGCTGTTGAAAATGTCGATATAGGGGTGGTTTTCCGGTAAATTGGCCATATAGTGGACGGGAGAGTTCTGATAAACCACCTCGTCCATATAGCCGTCAAAGCCGTAATCGGCGGTGTAGATGCCGCTGAGGGCCAGACAGCCGCTGAACAGGTCGGGCCGCCGCAGGTAGAGGTTGGCGGCGTGGGTGGCCCCCAAACTGCACCCGAAGGAGATGATGCCCTCCTGTTTGGTCCAATTTTGGATAAAAGGCGCCATTTCTTTGGTCAGATAATCCATCCACTGCTCATGCCTTCTGGCCCGCCAGTAGGGGTCGCCCCCCTTGTCCGACCAGGTCTCCTTGTCGATGGTGTCCACCGAAAAGACGATAATCTGTCCCGATTCAATCCAGGGGGCCAGGGTTTCCGCCATGTGGAAGTCGCCAAAGTCGAAGAAACGGCCGTCCTGACAGGGGATATAGAGTACCGGCCGGCCGGCATGGCCGTAGACCATGCACTCCATGTCCCGCCCCAGCGCGGGGCTGTAGTCCGCGATATACTGTGTGTCCATATTTAAACCTCCAATTCATACATCAGGGTTTCGATAAAGAAGGGAATCTGCCTCTCCCAACTGGCCTCGCAGTGGTCGCCGCCGGGGACGATGCGGCAGGTGAGCTTGATCCCACGGGTGAGCAGCTGGCCCACCACCCGGGCAAACTGCCCCTGCATCAGCTCGTGGTTGCCCAGCTCCCGGGAGCCGTAATCCATATACAGCACCGTGTCCGACCGGACCTCCGCCCCCCGGACCAGCCGGGCCAGGCGGTCGGGGGCCACCCACAGGGAGGGGGACAGGGCCGCCGCCCGGGAGAATACGTGGTTATACTCCAGCAGGGCGTACAGGCTCATCAGCCCGCCCATGGAGCTGCCGGCGATAAAGGTGTGCTGCCTGCCGGGCAGGGTGCGGTACTTCCGGTCAATCTGGGGCTTGAAGGTCTTTACAAACCAGTCCATGGTGGTCCTGCCCCGGCCGGTGACGTGGCCGAAGTCGGGCTCGTAAAAGGTGTAGGGGGAGTACTCCGACAGCCGGCCGTTGTCCGGATGGTGGTTGCACTCCACCGCCGCCACAATGAGGGGCACCTCACAGGCGTCCAGATACTCCCCCAGCCCCCAGCTCTTGCCATAGGTGGCGTCGGAGTCAAAGAAGACGTTGTGGCCGTCAAACATGTACAGCACAGGGTAATGCCGATCCAGCTCCCAGTCGTAGTCTGCCGGCAGATAGAGATAAACGCCCCGGGTCTCGTCTCCGGTGAGCTCCGGGATGGTCACATTCCACTTTTGAATCATAAGATTCTTCCCTCCCAGTCTGTTCTTTGACAGTTTACCACAGTGAAGTCCGGATTGCAATTCTTCGGAAGGGATTTTTCCGTATTTCCTGATTGGGGCTGGAAAGCGTTGTGGAATTTGTTGAATTTCACAAGCGGATATGTTAAAATAATTAGCTGATGAGGAGGGATACCTGTGGCGGAGCTGACCTCTATGAGGAACATCGGCGGAGAGATGGCCCGGAAGCTGACGGCGGTGGGGATTGATTCCCCGGAAAAATTGACGGAAGCGGGGGCAAAGAAGGCCTTTTTTAGACTGAAAGGGACCTTCCCCAACGTCTGCCTGGTACATTTATACGTCCTGGAGGGGGCAATTACGGATCAGGATTACAACTGCCTCCCGGAGGAGACAAAGCAGGATTTGAAGGCGTTCAGTGACTTTTTGAAGGGGAAAACCGCAGTATGATTAGAACGATGCGAAGGGCTGAGCTTGACACTGTGGCGGATATTTGGCTGGATACCAATTTGGCGGCTCACAGCTTTATTGCGCCCCAATATTGGCGGGACCATTTTGAAGCGGTGAAGGGGATGCTTCTGAAAGCGGAGCTGTATGTCTATGAGGATGAGGACGGGATACAGGGCTTTGCCGGCCTGGATGGGGACTACATTGCCGGGATTTTCGTCCGGAGCGGGGCGCAGTCCCGCGGGATTGGCGGAGCGCTGCTGGATTTTGTAAAGCGCACCCGGAGGCAGCTGGCCCTGAGCGTGTACCAAAAAAATGTTGGCGCTTTGCGCTTTTACCGGCGGGAGGGCTTCACGGTCCGGCGGGAACAGACTGACGAACGTACCGGGGAGCGGGAATATTTTATGGAGTGGGAAAAATAAATTCCCTTTTCTTTTTCGTGTTGGCAACTCTGATCGCCAGCGATTTTACCAGCGGCTTCTTGAAATGGAAAATTGAGAGTATATTAGACAATCCGATTTATCGGCCAGTAAGCTGGGATGGCGCACTGCTTTCCAGGGAAGAGCCCAAAATCATTATATCAGCCGTCGACATCGTTCGTAAGGCTGATATTTTTTTGTCATACCCCCCGGCTTGTCCTCATAGGATGAGACAAAGGCTGGTGAACGGCATGACACAAATGACAGCGGCGGACAGCTTTGTACAAGCCGTACAGGCTCTGCCCCTGCGGCTGCGGGAGGCGGCGCTGTCCCTGCCCGAGGAGGACCGGGCCAAGGCGGAGGAGCTCCGCCTGCGGGCGGGCTGGCCCATGACGGTGTTGGTCCGGGGGGAGGAGCGTCCCCTGGGCGGCCCGCCGGTGGCGCCGGGAGAGCTGGAACAGCTGGTGGAGATTGCCAGCCATGCCTCCCTCCACGCGGTGCTGGACCAGGTCCGCCGGGGCTACCTCACCATAGCGGGGGGACACCGCATCGGGCTGTGCGGCGAAGCCGCCCTCCGGGAGGGCGAGATCCACGCCCTGCGGACCATCTCCTCCGCCAATGTGCGCATCGCCCGGCAGGTGAGAGGGGCGGCTGCCCCGGTGCTGGACAGGCTGTGCCCGGCCGGGCGGTTGGCCGGCACCCTGATTCTGGCGCCCCCCGGCCTGGGCAAGACCACCCTCCTCCGGGACCTGATCCGTTCGGCGTCAGAGGGGGAGGGGTGCATCCCGCTCCGGGTGGCCCTGGCCGACGAGCGGGGAGAGGTGGCCGCCATGTACAACGGCCTGCCCCAGCTGGAGGTGGGCCGGCGCACCGACGTGATGGAGGGCTGTCCCAAGGCCCAGGGGCTGATGCTCCTGCTGCGGGCCATGAACCCCCAGGTACTGGCGGTGGACGAGATTACCGCACCGGAGGACGTTCAGGCGCTGACCGCGGCGGCGGGATGCGGGGTCACTCTGCTGGCCACCGCCCACGGGGAGAGCCGCGCCGACCTGGAGCGGCGGTCACTGTACCGCCCCCTGCTGGAGGAGGGCCTGTTCCGCTTTTTGGTGGGCATCCGCCGGGAGGGGGAGGGGCGCGCCTATACTGTGAAGGAGCTGAGGTAGATGATACGTGTGTTAGGGGCCGCCCTGATTGCGGCGGGAGGGGGTTGGCTGGGCTTTCAGGCGGCGGCGGGGCTGCGCCGGCAGGCGCGCGCCGTCCGTCAGATGGAGGCCGGGCTGGCCCTGCTGGAGCGGGAGCTGGAGCTGAACGCCCCGTCCTTGCCCCGTCTGCTGGAGCGGGGAGCCGCCCACAGCGAGGGCCCTGCCAAGGCCCTGTTTGAGGCGTGCCTCCGGGGGCTGGACAGCCTGGACCGGGAGGGGTTTTCCCACCTGTGGCGGCGGCAGGTCCGGGAACGGACCGGGCTGACGCCGGAGGGGCAGGCTGTTCTGGCCCCCCTGGGGGATATCCTGGGGCGGTATGAGGCGGACTGCCAGCGGGAGGCCCTGTCCGCCGCCCGGCGGCGGCTGGAGGAGCTGGCCGCCCGGTCAGAGGCGGACAGCCGCCGGCAGGGGCGGGTCTATCAGGCCCTGGGCCTGTCCGGCGGGGCGTTTCTGGTGATTTTATTGCTGTAGGGGCCGCCCCCTTGGGCGGCCCGCCGGTTTGAAAACGGGCCGCCGAGGGCGGCGGCCCCTACGTTAGTAACTACGAAAGAGGGCGCTTACATATGGAAGTGGATCTGATTTTCAAAATTGCGGCCATCGGCATTCTGGTGGCGGTGCTGAACCAGGTGCTCAGCCGGGCGGGGCGGGACGAGCAGGCTATGATGACCACCCTGGCCGGGCTGGTGGTGGTGCTGATGATGGTGGTCCAGGAGATTGCCAGCCTCTTCGACCTGGTAAAGGACCTGTTCGGGCTGTGATGGCGGCGATGGCAAAGCTGGCCGCCATGGGGGTGACGGCGGTGGTGCTCAGTGCCGTTTTGAGGAAGAACACCCCGGAACTGGCCCTGCTGCTGGCTCTGGCCGCCGGGCTGTGGATGCTGGCCCTGGCTGCGGACGGCCTGGGGGCGGCGGTGGAGCTGATGAAGGAGCTGGCCCGTCAGGCCGGGCTGTCTGAGGCGCTGCTGGAGCCGGTAATGAAGACGGTGGCCCTGTCCATCCTTACCAAGCTGACGGTGGAGCTGTGCCGGTCGGCGGGGGAGGGGGGCGTGGCCGCCTTTGTGGAGACGGCGGGGATGGTGCTGGCCCTGGCGGCAGCCCTGCCCCTAGTGCGGGCGGTGGCCCAGCTGATGGGGGAGCTGCTGGTATGAGGAGAGCGGTTATTTTCTGCGCCCTGGCCCTGCTGTGTGCCCTCCCCGCCTCGGGGGCGGAGCTGACTGTCCCCGGCCTGGGCCAGGTGTGGGAGGCGGCGGAGGGCTATGGCGTGGACCGGGAGGCATCGCTGGACCAGGGGCTGTCCGGCCTGCTGGACCGGGCCCTGAGCCAGCTGGGGACGTTCCTCCGGGGCAGCCTGTCCACTGCCGCCAAGCTGGTGATTGTGGTACTGCTGTGCTCCCTGGCTGAGAGTGCCAGGGCAGGGGAGGGGGGCTCCCTCCAGGCGGTGAACATCGCCGGGGCGCTGGCCATCACCGCCCTGACCATGACGGACATGGCGGCTATGATCGGCCTGGGCCGGGACACCCTGGGGCGGATGGAGGAGCTCTCCTCCGTCCTTCTGCCGGTGATGGCGGTGCTGACAGCGGCCACCGGTTCAGCGACGGCCGCCGCCGCCCGGCAGGGGGCCACGGTGCTCTTTTCCCAGCTGCTGATTACCGCTATGGACCGGCTGCTGGTTCCCCTGACCTACGCCTTTGTGGCGGTGAGCTGCGCCCACGCCGCAGTGGACAATCCGGGGCTGAAAAAGGTGGCGGAGCTGCTGAAGGGCGCCGTTACCTTTCTCCTCACCGCCCTGCTGCTGGCCTTTGTGGGCTATTTGACTGCCAGCGGGGCCATTGCGGGCAGCGTGGACGCCGCTGCGGTCAAGGCGGCAAAGCTGGCCATCTCCCGGGCCATTCCGGTGGTGGGGGGAATCCTGGCCGACGCCTCCGAGTCGGTGCTGGCCGGGGCGGGAGCCCTGCGGGGCACCGTGGGGCTGGTGGGCCTGCTGGTGGTGCTGGCCCTGTGCCTGACCCCCTTCCTGCGGCTGGCCCTCCAGTATCTGGTGTATAAGGGGGCGGCTGCCCTGTGCGCAGTGGTGGCCCAGCCCAGGCTGTCCGGGCTGATTGACGCCATCGGCTCCGCCTTCGGGCTGGTGCTGGGGATGACGGGGGCGGGTGCCCTGGTGCTGCTGGTCAGTCTGGTTTCCGCTGTGGCGGCGGTGACGCCATGATGGGGGCGGTGAAAAGCTGGCTGCTGGCCGTGATCTCGGTGTCCCTCCTGTGCGCGGTGGCCGACGCCCTGATGCCCTCCGGGGCCGTGAAGCGGGTGGGCCGGCTGGTGTGCGGCCTGGTGCTTATGGGGGCAATTCTGTCTCCTGTTGCCAATCTGGATGTGGACGGGGGCAGGCGCTGGCTGGACAGCTATTTTGCCTCCGTCCGGGTCCGGGAGGTGGAGCTGGAGGAGACGGTGAACGGCCAGATGAAAGTCATCATAGAAGAGGAGTACGCCGCATATATTTTGGACAAGGCGGCTCAGCTGGGGCTGGACTGCACCGTCCGGGTGGAGTGCCGGCTGTCGGAGGACGGGCTGTATCTCCCCCATCGGACAGAGGTGGCCGGCCTGGGGACGGCCGCTGCCCAGAAGCAGCTGATCCAGGTGATTGCGGAGGACCTGGGAGTTCCGGCTGAGAGGCAGTTTTACGCAGAAGAGGAGGAAATGCCGTGAAGTGGAAGTGGCCCGAGGCGGCCCAACGGTGGAAGGGGGCGCTGGAGAAGTATGGATATGTATTGCTGGTGATGGCGGCGGGGGCGGTCCTGTTGCTGCTGCCCTCCGGGGGGCGGGACAGCCCCAGGGAGGAGGTCCCCGCCCGGGAGGAGGGGGTTTCCTTCGACCTGGGGGCCTTTGAGGAGAAGCTGGAGCGCACCCTGTCTCAGATCGAGGGGGCGGGGGAGACCAGAGTGGTCCTCACCCTGGACGGGGGCAGCCGCCAGGTGGTGGCCCGGAACCAGGACCGGGACGGCGAGGGGGGCGGCTCCAACACGGTGGTCACCGTGGGAAAGGGCTCAGGACAGCAGGAGGTGGTCCCCCTCCAGACGGTGGCCCCGGAGTTCCGGGGGGCCCTGGTGGTCTGCCCCGGCGGGGGAAACGCCCCCGTCCGGCTGAAGCTCATTGAGGCGGTATCCGCCCTCACCGGGCTGGGGAGCGACCGGATTTCGGTGTGCGCGGGGGGAACATAGGGGGCGGCGGGCCCCACAGAGGAAGCCAATATATCAATCATAATCGGGAGGAATTATCATGAGAACCAAAAAAAGCGACTGGTCCCAGCTGTGGAAGCGGAACGCGGTGGTAGCGGCCATCGCCCTGTTTGTGTGCGCGGCGGTCTATCTGAACTGGAATTACGACAAGGAGCCGGGGACCGGCGTGGGCAAGACCCTGGGCCAGTCCGCCATGGTGGGCAACACGGCCAAGGACCCCCTGGTGAATGGGGACAGCTCCGTTTCGGCGGGGACCGGCGACAGCTCCGGGGAGACCCAGACCGCCGGGGACGCCCAGACCGGGACGGAGGCCGGGACGGGCAGCGCCTACTTCGCCACCGCCCGGCTCAACCGGCAGCAGGCCAGGGACAGCGCCCTGTCCCTCCTCCAGGACGCCGCCGCCCGGGAGGACGCCGGTGAGGCGGTGAAAAATCAGCTCAATGACAACATCCAGACCATGGCCGACTACACCGTGACCGAGGCCCAGATCGAAAACCTGGTGGTGGCCAAGGGATATACCGACTGCGTGGCCTTTATCGGGGAGGACGCCCTGTCCCTGGCTGTGGCCGCCCCGGAGGGGGGACTGGCCGAGGCGGACACCGCCAAAATCCTGGATATCGTGAAGCAGACCGCCGGATATACCGCCGATCAGGTGACAATTATTGAAGTGGAGTGAAAAGAGCCCCCGTCCGGGGGCTCTTTTATGACTGTACATCTTGCACAAAAATCGCAAAAAAGTTGCAAAAACACTTGAAAAAATGCGGGGGGGGGGTATAATTATAAAGTTGTGCTGAACGTAAATAAAGTGAGGAGATATTTGGATGTAAAAGCGTGTTTTGGCAATGTTCCTGACCCTTGCGCGCTCATGGTCGCCGGG
>CATKXO010000021.1 GCA_949840775.1 uncultured bacterium
TATCTTAGTCACGATAAAGCCGGTAAGGCATAGCAGACAGGGCCAGAGCAGCAACCCATAAACCGCACCAATTCCATAGTTATAGTATTCGCCGCCGGGATAATAGCAGACCGCCCACACCCCGTCACAGATTATCTCTGCTGCCAACAGACCCAGCAGCATTGCTCGAATCCCTCCTTTTCTCCGGTTCCTACGAAAGAGACAGCACACCCCAAAGTACAGGACAGCACAGACCGCGACAAAAATCATCCAGATATCCGCTCCATAGACATACCTCAGCGAGTAAATTGCTGTTAACATAATTTTTCCTTCCTCCGGCATTTCAATTAAACGAATCAAGCTCCTCCACGCATAGGCTTCCCCCCGACACACCGTCGAAGCTGAGGAACAGCCGCTGCCCCTCCTGACGGGCCACCCGGCTCCGGCCGATGGTCCTCTGAGCCCGGTCCCGCAGGATTACCGTGACGATGTCCTCCTCCAGCTCCAGCCCGTAGCTCTGGCCTGACTTCAAAAGCGCGCCGCCGTTTGCCGCCTGGACCGCCTCTGTGCTGTTTTTGTACTCCAGGACGATGGAATACACATCCCGGCCGCTGTCGTTGACCACCACCAGGTCGGCGTTCTCTCCCCCGCAGCAGCCTGTCAGAAGCAGGGCCCACGCGAGGATCAGGGCCACAAAAATCACAAATAGAAAGCTGCTCAGAAGGGTTAGCGTCAACATGTTCAGCAGCTTGACAAAAAGTTTACATAAATCTTGCCGTTTTTGTCTTGTCATCCCCGAAACCCCCAGGTAAAGATTGTGCCTGCGAAAAGCCAAAGTCCAAGAAACAGCAGAAACAAAGTACTCAATCCCTGTACGCAGGTCCAAAAGAAAGCGGCCAGGATAGATTTCCAGCGGTTTTTCATTTTGCATCCTCCGCCCTGTCGGGCACAAACTCCAAAATATCCCCCGGCTGGCAGTCCAGCGCCTTACAGATCGCCTCCAAGGTTGAGAACCGCACAGCTCTGGCCTTGTTGTTCTTTAAAATGGACAGGTTGGCCATGGTTATGTCAACTTTCTGGGCCAGCTCCCCCAACGACATCTTTCGTTTGGCCATCATCACGTCCAGGTTTACCATAATCGACACAGCCGCCACCCCCTAAATGGTCAGGTCCTGGTCCTCCTTCAGCTCCGCCGCCTGGCGGAACAGGGCGGACATCACCTGAAAGAGCAGACCGGCCATTGCAAAAGCCGGGATAAACAGGGTGGTATAGGTAAACAGTGGAGATGGATTCTTCTCCATGAACAGCCACAGCACCAGCTTCACCAGCGCTGCCGCCGAGATAATCCAGCAGTACCGCGCCGCCCGGTTCAGGGCCTTCGCGTTACTGGACTGGAACGGATTTCCCACTAAAATAGTGTCCAGTACCTTTTTTGCCTGCCAGAGCATCAAGGCAGTGCAGGTTCCACATATCCAGAAAAATAGACTTAGCATCCCAACTGGCGCATATTCAAATAAACTGCGAAATCCGCCCAAGCATACAACTCCAACCCAAAGAAGACCATTCTCTCGAAGCGCCCATTCCAACGCCTTTCGCCACTCTGGGTCTGCCAGTGTACCTCTATCAAGCCAGACCACCGCCATACCTGGCACCAGCAGCAGACAAATCAAATTCAGCACAAAAACAATCAAAACCAATAGCCTTAAAACCCCTGCCAAACGCTGAACAGCTGTTTTTTCCATGGTTAATTCCTCCTTTCGGTTGGCCCCATCCTAGCACAGAGAAAACTGTTTGTCAATATATTTTTATTGTTTTTCAATAAATCGAGGCAGTAGAAGAAGCCCCCTCCAGAAAGGGGGCTGAGTTCATCCGTTTTTGGCAAAGTGGTCGCACCAGGGCCGCAGGGTGCAGCTCTGGCACTGGGGCCTCCGGGCAATACACACCGCCCGGCCGTGGAGGACCATACGGTGGCAAAAGTCGTTGGACTCCTCCGGGGGCAAAACGGCCCGGAGCTGGGTTTCCACCTTGGCCGGGTCCTTGGTGCCGTCAGTGAGGCCCAGCAGGCCGGTGATGCGAATACAGTGGGTGTCCGCCACCACCACGCCGGGGGTGTGGTACACATCCCCCAGAATCAGGTTGGCCGTCTTCCGCCCCACGCCGGGGAGCTTGAGCAGGTCCTCCATAGTATCCGGGACCTTACCGCCATAGTCCCGCAGCAGCATCTGGGAGGCCAGCACAATATCTTTTGCCTTGGCCCGGAAAAAACCAGTGGAGTGGATGTATTCCTCCACCTCAGAGATATCGGCGTTGGCCAGCGCCTCCAGGGTAGGAAACCGGGCGTAGAGGGCGGGAGTCACCTTATTCACCCGCTCGTCGGTGCACTGGGCGGCCAAACGGACGGAAAACAGCAGCTCATAATCCTTTCGGTACTCCAGGGAGCAGATGCCGTCGGGATAGAGGATTTTCAATTCCTCAACGATGGCGCGAATATCCTCAGGGGTTTTACTCAAGGGAATCACCTCTTGACGATTGATACGGGCAGCTAAATGCCGCCTCTACAATATACCACACCTCCGGAAAAATTTCGAGCTTTTTCCGCAAAATATCCTTGTCTTTTTTCGCCGTACCCGATATGATGGAGGAAATGAGGTGACCGCCTATGAAAAGTCTGTTCCGCTGTCCCCTGTGCAGTTCTCCCCTGGAGCGGGAGGAATCTCGCTGGCTCTGTCCCAACGGACACAGCTTCGACCGGGCCGCCGCCGGGTATGTCCACCTCCTCCCCGCCAACCAAAAGCACTCCAAGGACCCCGGCGACGACAAGAGTATGGTGGCCGCCCGGTCCGCCTTTCTGGAAAAGGGGTACTACGACCCGCTGCGGAACAGCCTGTGTAAAGTGATTTTGCATCACACCGAAAAGCTGTCCGCTCCCGTCGTTCTGGACAGCGGCTGCGGGGAAGGATACTACACCGCGGGGCTGTATCAGGCGCTTTCCGAGTCAGGCCGTACGCCTCAAATTGCGGGGGTGGACCTGTCCAAAGCCGCCCTGCGCCGGGCGGCCAAGCGGGTCCCGGAGGGAGAGTTCGCCGTGGCCTCAGTCTACCGCCTGCCTCTGGCCGACGCAAGCGCGGACGTGCTGGTAAACATCTTCTCTCCCCTGGCTGCGGATGAGTTTGTCCGGGTCCTCCGTCCCGGCGGGCTGTTCTGCTACGCTGTCCCGTCAGCCAGGCACCTGTGGGAAATGAAGAAGGTTCTCTATCCCCAGCCCTACGAAAACCCGGTAAAGCGGGAGGACTACAACGGCTTTGTTTGGCAGTCTGTAAAGGAAATACGCTATACGGTAAATTTAGAGTGCACCGGCGACGTTATGGCCCTGTTCGGCATGACCCCCTACGCCTGGAAGACCCCCAAGGAGGGCGTCGCCCGGCTGGAGGAACTGGACCACCTGAGCTGCCAGATTGGGTTTGATCTGCACCTGTACGAGAGAACGTAAAACGAGCCGCCATTTTGCGGCTCGTTTCATCTTACAGCTTGTCCAGCCCCAGCTTGAGGCGGCGGAGGGTCTCATCCTTCCCCAGGATATGACAGATCTCAACGGCACCGCCGGGGGTAACGGCCTGTCCGGCGGCAGCGATGCGCACCGGCCACATGACGGTGGCATTTTTCACCTGAAGGCCCTCAGCCAGCCCGGTGAGCACATCATGGATATTCCCCTCGTTCCAGGTATGCACAGCGTCCAGCACCACGACAGCGGCAGACAGCATCTCTTTCGCCACCTCCGGGTTGGTCTTGGACTTCTTGTTGGTGAACAGATCGGCGCTGTACTCGGGCAGCTCCTGGAAAAAGGCCACCTTCTCCGGGATATCGGTGAGCTTTTCACAGCGGGCCTGGAGCAGGGCGGCAATCTCTGCCACGGGCAGGTCTTTCACCGTCTGCCGGATATAGGGCTCCGCCGCTCTGGTAAAATCCTCCGGACACATGGCCCGAAGATAGAGGGCGTTGAAGTGGGTCAGCTTCTCGATGTCGAAGATGGCGGGAGACTTGGACATACCCGCCAAATCAAAGGCCCTGGCCAGTTCCTCCAGGGAGAAGACCTCCTGCTCGGCGATATCCCCCCGAGGGGACCAGCCCAGCAGGGCCACATAGTTCAGGATGGCCTCGGTGAGGAAGCCCTGGTCCTTCAGGTCCTCATAGGAGGGGTCTCCGTGGCGCTTGGACATCTTGTTTTGGGCATCCCGCATGACGGGGGAACAATGGACGTAGGTGGGCACTTCCCAGCCGAAGCCCTCATACAGCAGATTATACTTGGGGGCGGAGGACAGATATTCGCTGCCCCGGACCACGTGGGTAATGCCCATCAGGTGGTCGTCGATGACGTTGGCAAAGTTGTAGGTGGGCATCCCGTCCCGCTTGATGAGCACCTGGTCGTCCAGGGTCTTGTTCTCCACGGTGATGTCCCCGAAAATGGCGTCCCGGAAGGTGGTGGTCCCCTCCTTGGGGATTCGCTGCCTGATAACATAGGGCTCCCCGGCGTCCACCCGGGCCTGGGCCTCCTCCAGGGACAGGGTCCGGCAGGGGTCGTCCGCCCGGTCAAAGTCGCCGGTGTCCTCTCCGCTCTCCACCTTCTCACAGAAGCAGTAGTAGGCGTGGCCCTTCTCGATAAGGAGCCGGGCGTATTTTCCATAGGTATCCCGCCGCTCCGACTGGACGTAGGGGGCAACGGGGCCGCCCACATCGGGCCCCTCGTCGTGGTCCAGGTGGCACTCGGCCAGGGTCTTGTAGATTACGTCGGTGGCCCCCTCCACCAGGCGGCCCTGGTCGGTGTCCTCAATGCGCAGGATGAAGGTGCCCCCGGCGTTCCGGGCGATGAGCCAGGTATATAGGGCTGTACGCAGGTTGCCCACATGCATATACCCCGTGGGGGAAGGCGCGAACCGGGTACGCACCTTGCCCCTGGGAATTTTGGCCTCCATCTCCTCAAAATACTTCATGTCTAAAGCCATGTTCTCTCCTCCAGTACACAGGTTTTCCTTATTATAGTGAATTTTACCCCGTTTGGCAAGAGGTTTAAAATTTAATCTTCTGTTCATTGCTTTTTTGGGGAAAAAAGTATATGCTAATATAAATGTCGTAGGGGCGGCCTTTGGCCGCCCGCATCCTGTTTCTGCCACCATCGGGCGGCCAAAGGCCGCCCCTACAAACAAGAGAGGAGAATTATATCTTGAAAGAAAAAAAGAACCGCAAACCTATGGGCCGGGCCGGCAGTCTGCTGCTCAGCCTGGCGATTACGGCTGTGGCGGGCTTTGCCTACTTCTACGTGTCCCTGCCCGCTATCAACCCCCAATCAGGGGACTTCTACAGTTTCCTGGGTCTGCTGTGCGTGGTATACACCGTCAGTGTCTTCGCCCTGTCGGTCAAGCCGGCGGACGACAATCTGGTGCGCACCCCCAAGGAAAAGCTGAAAGAGTGGTTCCAGTTCGTCAAGAAAAGCTGCCTGCCGGTCCTGCTTCTCTTTGCCGCTGTGGTTGTGGTGGCGATTGTGGGCCAGATCATCTCCATGCCCATCTTCCGGGCCTCTGCCTACCGGGAGCTGCTCACCGTCCAGACCGGCGACTTCGCCACTGACGTGGCCCAGATTTCCTTCAACGAGATTCCAACCCTGGACCGCTCCTCCGCCGAGTACCTGGGCGACCGGCAGATGGGCACACTCAGCGACATGGTCAGCCAGTTTGAGTACTCCGGTGACTCCACCCAGATCAACTACCAGGGCCGGCCCGTCCGGGTGGCCCCCATCGCCTACGCCGACCTCATCAAGTGGTTCACCAACCGGGGCAACGGCCTGCCCGCCTACGTGGTGGTGGACATGGTCACCCAGGAGGCCACGGTGGTGCGGCTGAACGAGGGGATGAAATACTCCTTCTCCGAGCCGCTGAACCGGAACATTATGCGCCACCTGCGCTTCCAGTACCCCACTATGATGTTTGCCACCCCGGAGTTTGAGATTGACGAGGATGGCCGTCCCTGGTGGATCGCGCCCAGAGTGGTCAAGCGGATTGGCCTGTTCGGCGGCGTGGACATCCAGGGGGCCGTACTGGTGGACGCCGTCACCGGCGAGAGCCAGTACCATGAGGAGGTCCCCAACTGGGTGGATACCCTCTACGTCCCCGACCTGATTATGCAGCAGTACGACTACTACGGCACCCTGGTCCACGGTTTCATCAACTCCATCCTGGGCCAGCGGGACGTGACCCAGACCACCAGCGGCTACAACTACATCGCCATGAACGACGACGTATACGCCTACACCGGGGTCACCTCCGCCAACGCCGACCAGTCCAATCTGGGCTTCCTGCTGTGCAACATGCGCACCAAGGAGACCCACTTCTACACCGCCCCCGGCGCCACCGAGGGAGCCGCCCAACGCTCCGCCGAGGGCGTGGTCCAGGACCTGGGCTATACCGCCACCTTCCCCCTGCTGCTGAACATCTCCGGCGAACCCACCTACTTTATCCCTTTGAAGGACGCCACCAATCTGGTGAAGATGTACGCCATGGTCAATGTGGCCCAGTACCAGATCGTGGCCACCGGCACCACCGTCTCCGCCTGTGAGCAGAGCTATATCCAGATGCTCCGGGATAAGGGCGTTACTCAAACGGAACAACTGCCCCAGACCGAGGCAAAGGGCAAGGTCACCGAGATTCGCACCGCCGTCATCGAGGGTAACTCCTTCTATTTCATCCGTCTGGAGGGCGAAGAGGTCTTCTACTCCCTCTCCGCCGCCCAGAACCGGGAGGTGGTCACCCTCAACGTAGGCGACACCGTCACCATCGAGTACGCCCAGCCTGTGTCCATTCTGGATTCCGTACCACTGCCCTCCATTTATGACGGGTACACCCTGACTATACAAAGCCGTTCAAACGACCACCCGAGCATCCCGAGCGTATTATATCCCGATTTATATCACGGCCTCACCACCCCATCGACCTGAACAGACCAGGACCGTCCGGTTTCCCGGGCGGTCCTGGTTTTTGCGCCAAAAGGCCCCCTTCGCAAAGGGGGCTGTCAGCCGCAGGCTGACTGGGGTTGTTTCTTTTTCAAAAAGTGGGCGCTTTTGAAGAAGGAAAACCCTCCGTCATTTGCTTCGCAAATGCCACCTCCCTTTGCGAAGGGAGGCTTTTTTACGCTTCCCTTATTAGCTGCTCCTTTTCCGAGCGGCTCAGCTGCTTGAGCTGGTATTCCCGGCGCAAAGCGGCGGACTTGTCGGGGACCTCCTCCTGCCAGACCAGCTCCAGGGGCCCTCTCCCCCGGGTGTACTTGGCTCCCTTCCCCGCCCGGTGGGTGGCCAAACGGCGGGGAACGTCGTCGGTGATGCCGGTGTACAGGGTGCCGTCGCCGCAGCGGAGGATGTAGACGTACCAGGCCAAAGAAACTCCCCCCTTCTCCACCATGATAGCACATTATGTCTAAATTGGAAACAATTCCTTTTTGACCCGGTCAGATTTGCCAAAACAGTTGCCTTTCTCCCCCGATAGTGGTACAATACAGTGACATTATATGGGCGCCAGCCGCGCCCTGACAGTAAGGAGCAACAACACATGGACGAAAAGAAAGTAATGCTCTCCGGCATCCAGCCCAGCGGCGACCTGCACCTGGGCAACTACCTGGGCGCCATCAAGAACTGGGCGGACCGGGCCGAGGAGTTTGACTGCTACTACTTTATGGCGGACATGCACACCATCACCGTCCGCCAGAACCCCGCAGACCTGCGCCGGCGCACCCTGGAGCAGCTGGCCCAGTACATCGCCTGCGGCCTGGACCCGGAGAAAAACACCCTGTTCATCCAGTCCCACGTCCCCCAGCACGCGGAGCTGGGCTGGGTGCTCAACTGCTACACCATGTTCGGCGAGCTGTCCCGGATGACCCAGTTCAAGGACAAGTCCGCCAAACATAAGGACAACATCAACGGCGGCCTGTTCACCTACCCCTCCCTCATGGCGGCGGATATTCTGCTGTACCAACCGGATTTTGTCCCCGTGGGCGAGGACCAGAAGCAGCACGTAGAGCTCACCCGGAACATCGTCCAGCGGTTTAACGGCATCTATGGCGACGTGTTCAAGATGCCCGAGCCCTACATCCCTAAGGCGGGGGCCCGGGTGATGGGTCTGACCACTCCGGACAGCAAAATGTCCAAGTCCATCCCCGAGGGCTGCGTCTTCCTCATGGAGAAGCCCGAGGACATCCAGCGCAAGTTCAAGCGGGCGGTCACTGACAGCGACATGGAGAACCCCGTCCGCTACGACCCCGCCAATAAGCCCGGCGTGGCCAACCTGATGAACATTTACTCCGCCGTTACCGGCAAGAGCTTTGCGGACATCGAGGCCGAATTTGCCGGCCAGGGCTACGGCAAATTCAAGCCCGCCGTGGGCGAGGCGGTGGTGGAGATTCTCCGCCCCATCCGGGAGGAGGCCACCCGCATTCTGGCAGATAAGGCCTATCTGGAGAGCGTTTACAAGGCCGGGGCGGAGAAGGCCGGCTATGTGGCCAACAAGACCCTGCGCAAGGTGTATAAAAAGGTGGGCTTTGTGGCCCGTTAACCTGTAGGGGGGCGGCGCCCTCGCCGCCCCGCTTTATAATGGGCCGCCGAAGGCGGCGGCCCCTGCAATACGGAAACCCACAGATACAAAGAGGTTCTAAACTATGATCCAACTTCTCTCCGTAGGACTGGCCGCTGCCGCCCTGCTTACCGCCGCCCTGGTGGCGCTCATCTCTACGCCGGTGGTCAAATCCCTGGCCTTCCGGGTGGGGGCGGTGGACATCCCGAAGGACAACCGCCGGATGCACGACCACCCCATCCCCCGCATGGGCGGCCTGGCCATCTTTTTCGGTTTCATCCTCAGCGTGCTCATCTACCTGCCCCTCACCTCTGAGCTGCGGGGAATGCTGCTGGGCGGCGTTATTATCGTCATATTGGGAATCCTGGATGATATTTTCGCCCTGCCCGCCATGCCCAAGTTCATCGTCCAGATTATCGCCGCCCTCATTGCCGTTCTCCACGGCAACCGCATCGACTTTCTGTCCAATCCCAACATCTTCAGCAGTGAACCCGTGTGGGAGCTGGGCTGGCTCAGCTTTCCCATTACGGTGCTGTGGATCGTGGGCATCACCAACGCCGTCAACCTCATCGACGGGCTGGACGGCTTGGCCTGCGGGGTGTCCACCATCAGCTCCATGACCTTGATGGTCATCGCCCTCATCATGGTCGAGCCCGATGTGGCCCTGCTGATGGGGGCTCTGTCCGGGGCCTGTATAGGGTTTCTGCCATACAACCTGAACCCGGCGAAAATCTTTATGGGAGACACCGGCTCCACCTTCCTGGGCTTCATTCTGGCGGTGGTGTCCATCCAGGGGCTGTTCAAGTTCTACGCCATCATCTCCTTCGCCGTCCCCTTCCTCATGCTGGGCCTGCCCATCTTCGACACCTGCTTCGCCATCCTCCGCCGGGTGTCCCACGGCCAGTCCCCCATGTCCCCCGACCGGGGCCACATCCACCACCGGCTCATCGACATGGGCTTCTCCCAGAAGCAGGCGGTGGCGGTGCTCTATATCATCAGCGCCATTCTGGGCCTGTCCGCCGTGGTGCTCACCACCATCGGCGTGGTGCGGGCCATGCTCTTCCTGCTGGCCCTGTGCGCCGCCGGGGCTGTAGCGGGCAAGCTCTATCTGGACCGGGTCAATCAGGGGGAACCGCCCCCGTCCACCGGCAGCAGCCGGGTGGCCAAGCCCCGGCGGAGCCGTCCCATGGAGAGCGGAAATTATTTCGGCGAGGAGGACCGTTCCGACAAATGAACAGGATAAAAGTTATGACCGTCTTCGGCACCCGCCCGGAGGCCATCAAAATGGCGCCCCTGGCTCTGGAGCTGGCCAAGCAGCCCGAATTTGAAGCGGTCTGCTGTGTCACCGCCCAGCACCGGGAGATGCTGGACTCGGTGCTGGACATTTTCGGGCTGAGGCCCGACTACGACCTGAACGTGATGGAACCCCGGCAGACCCTGTCCACCATCACCTCCAAGTGCCTCACCGGCATGGACAGGGTGCTGGAGGACGCCAAACCTGACCTGGTCCTGGTCCACGGAGACACCTCCACCACTTTTGCCGGGGCGCTGGCCGCTTTCTACCACAAGATCCCGGTGGGACACGTGGAGGCCGGCCTGCGCACCTACGACAAGTGGTCCCCCTACCCGGAGGAGATCAACCGGAAGCTGGTGGGCGCCATTGCGGACCTCCACTTCTGCCCCACCGCGGCCAACCGGGACAACCTGGCCCGGGAGAATATCACAAAGGGGGTATTTTTGACGGGCAACACCGTCATCGACGCCCTTCATACCACCGTCATCAAGGACTCCACCTTCTCCGAGCCAATCCTCAACAAATTGGACTACGGAACCCAGAAGGTGATTCTGGTCACCTGCCACCGCCGGGAAAATTACGGCCAGCCCATGACCAACATCATGACCGCCCTGCGCCGGGTGGCGGACGCTTTCCCAGACACCCAGCTGGTCTACCCCGTCCACCTGTCCCCCGTGGTCCAGGAGGCGGCCCACAAGTATCTGGGCGGCCATCCCCGCATCCACCTCATCGCCCCCCTGGATGTGCGGGAGATGCACAACCTCATGGCCCGGTGCCACCTGGTGATGACCGACTCGGGCGGGCTCCAGGAGGAGGCCCCCGCTTTAAACAAGCCGGTGCTTGTCCTGCGTAAAGAGACGGAGCGGCCCGAGGCGGTGGCCGCAGGGACGGTCCGCCTGGCCGGGATTGAGGAGGAAACCATCTTCCAGATGGCCTCCCGGCTGCTGGCCGATCCATCTGAATACGGCAAGATGGCCCACGCCGCCAACCCCTATGGCGACGGCCGGGCCTGCCGCCGCATCGCCGGGGCCATAGCCTGGCACTTCGGCCTGCGGGAGACTCCTCCGGATGAATTTGGGGGATAATGTACTGCGGGGGTGATCTTTTGGAGCAAAAAAACCGGCTTGTCATTGTGGTTGCCATTGTGGCCCTCATTGTAGGAGCCATTGTGGCCAGCTTTGGACGGGTAATCTTTGCCGCCAACACCCCCGATGTAATCCTTCCGTCCTCCAGCACCGGCCTGGACGATCCATTGGGCAGTGGAAGCCGGGTTCAGGATTACCAGCGGGCGGAGGTCACCACCCAGACCGTCACCGGCGTAGTGGCTACCCTGGCCCGTCCCTCCAGCTACTACCGGGAGCTGACGGTGGAGACCTTCTGGAACGGCGGCTCCTCCGCCACCCAGGTCCAGGTCTGGACGGACAGCGGCTGGTCCCACAGCGTCCAGACCCTCCCCTCCGGTGTAATCCGCCACGACCTCACCGGCGAGGACACCGTCTATTACTGGTACGACGGCTCCCAGGACTATGCCGCCGCCCCGGCCGATGAAAAGTCCTCCGACCTGGCCCAGCATATCCCCACCTATGAGACGGTGCTGCATCTGGAACCGGAGGAGATCACCGCCGCAGGATATGAGCTGCGTGGGGACTTGCCCTGCATTCTGGTAGAAGTCAAAACGGATGGCTCCGACTTGGTCCGCCGGTTCTGGGTCAGCGTCAGCAGCGGCCTGCTTGTCTCCGCCGAGAGCGAACAGGACGGCCAGCTGGTCTACCGCATGACCGCCTACTCCCCTGTTCAGTCCCCGTGTCCCGCAGACAGCAGCTTCGCGCTGCCGGACGGGGAGGTCCTGCACACAGTGGGAGAGTAGTTATTTCTCCTCTCCCCCCAGCCCCATGAGGAGGGTCAGCCCCAGGGCAATGACCAGCTCCAGATCGTCCCCCTCCGCCATAAGGTACAGCATAATCAGCAGCAGGAGGATGTCTCCGGCGTCGATACTGTCTAAATGGAGGGCCTTCAGAAGGCCGGCCAGACCGCTCCCCTCCCGGCCTCCTATCAGACTCTCCTTTCCCGATAAAAAGTCAGGAAGGTGAAAGGTCGGGCGGGGTCCTCCGGTTCCAGGTCCGGAACTGCGGCGACTCTCCTGGGAGGAGGGCGGCTCTACCCTGGTATAGGAGACATCTTCCGGGATATAGCGGTTATACACGCTCCCCCTCCTTTCCCCCCAGGGCGCCCAGCGCCGCCCGGATCAGCCGGGTCATCCGGGCAATTTGCAGGGCCCGGTCCAGCCGGGCCTGCTTCTCCTCCCGGAGAAAGGGGCGCAGAGCGTTGAGCAGGGCGGCGTTCCGGTCCTCGGTACTCTGGACCTGGCGGATGACATCCATTCCGACCTGGAGCATGTTAGGGTCGATCTGCCCCAGCATGGCGGACAGGTCCGGCGCCGTCGGGGCGGGCTCCTCTGTCACAGGCACATATGTATCCCCTTCCGCAGGGTTCTCCAGCGTCGGCGGCTCCTCCTTGGGCGGCTGGTCTCCGGACAGGGAGCGGGCCAGCGCCATGATCTGATTCATGGCCGCCTGGTTGCCCAGGATGCTGTTCAGTTTGTCCTCAAATTCCGCCACAGGATTCCACCCCCTTGCCGAAATGATCTATGCGGCCCCCCTCTGGGCGGGTCATAGATAAGTCCAGTAGAATGGCCCGCCGGGGGCGGCGGGCCCGCAACCGTCCCCTATTTCAGTCCCGCCTGCTTGGCCTGGCTGTCGATCCGGTTCACCAGCTCGGCCCCCTCCTTGCTATGCATCAGCTGGTCCATCATGGCCATGAGCTGAGCAGGGTCACCCGCCGCAGCCGCTTGGGCGGCCTGCTTCACCTGTCCGCTCTGCCGCTGCAGCAGCTCCATCAGCCTCTGCGCATCGCCGGACTGTGCCAGTTGGGTGATGGCTTTTCGATTTTTTTCTGACAATTCCATGGTTGTTCCCTCCCACTCTGTTGACTATTTTTAGTATATGCAAAGAAAGGTCTGGGTGACACTCCTTGAAGATTTTGGTTTTTTCCGACTCCCACCGCTCTCTGTCCGGGATGTACGCCGCCATCGACCATCACAAGCCCCAGCAGGTGATCCATTTGGGGGACATGCTGTATGACGCTGACGAGGTGTCAGAGCACTACCCCAAGCTGCCCTTCTGCATGGTCCCCGGCAACTGCGACGGCTGGGGGCTGGCCATGCCCACAAAAAAGCAGATTACCCTGGCAGGAAAGTCTATTCTCCTCTCTCACGGCCACCGTTGGGGGGTCAAAAGCGGCTATGACGCAGCCATCGCCGATGCCAGGGCCGTGGACGCGGATATTCTCCTCTTTGGGCATACCCACATTCCCCTATGCCAACAGCTGGAGGACGGCCTGTGGATGATGAACCCAGGCCCCGCCCGGTCCAGCTATGGGCTGATTGAAATTGAGGACGGACAAATGATCTGTACCCTGCACAAAATCTAACAGCCGCTCCCCGCCCCACTGGCGGGATACAGCCTCCGGGAGGTGACGCTCCATGAAAAAATTTCTCTACATCCTGTTCCACCGCTCGGTGCTTATGGCTCTGGCCCTGCTGGCCCAGGCCGCCGCACTGCTGGTTATGATCTTCTCCTTCTCTGCTTACACTGAAATTTTCTACTGGTGCTGCATCGCAATCAGCGTTGCGGCCGCCCTTGCCATCGTTGGCAGCCGAATGGAACCGGGCTATAAGATCGCCTGGCTCCTGCTGATTTTGCCCTTTCCCATCTTCGGCGGCGTCTTCTACGTCCTGGTAGGGGGCGGATATGTACCGAAAAGGACCCTGAAGCGGATGCAGGGAATGCTGGACAAGTCCTTTGTCACTTTAAAGGAGGATTTCAAATCCGAGGACCTCCTCCCCCTGGGGGGCGACGCCGCCGGACAGGCCAGCTACCTGGAGCGCCGGGCCGCCTGTCCCGCCTACACAAACACGGAGACTGAGTATTTTCCTTTGGGTGACGACGCCTTTCCCCGGATGCTGGAGGAGCTGGAACGGGCGGAAAAATATATCTTTTTGGAGTATTTTATCATTCAGCCCGGTATCTTTTGGGACAGCATCCTGGCCATCCTGGAACGGAAAGCCGCTCAGGGGGTGGAGGTCCGGGTGCTGTACGACGATTTTGGCTGCATGTTTACCCTTCCCCGGGATTACAACGAAATTTTGACCAAAAAGGGCATTCAGTGCCGGGTGTTTAACCGGCTGATGCCTGTGATGTCCCTGCGGCTGAACAACCGGGACCACCGTAAGCTGCTCATTATCGACGGAAAGGTTGGCTTTACCGGGGGTATCAACCTGGCCGACGAGTACATCAATGTACGGGAGCGGTTCGGCCACTGGAAGGACAGCGCCATTCTGCTGGAGGGGGATGCCGTCTGGTCCATGACGGTTATGTTCCTCTCCATGTGGGACTATATTGCCAACTGGAACGAGGACTTTGAGCACTTCCATCCCCCTGCCGCCCCGGTGCGGCCCTGGACGGGTTACGTCCAGCCCTACACTGACACTCCCCTGGACCGGGAGGCGGTGGGACAGACGGTCTACCTGAATATGATTGCCAAGGCCAAGAACTATATCTATATCACCACACCCTACCTGGTTATCGACGTGGCCACCAACACCGCCCTGTGCAACGCCGCCAAGTCCGGGGTGGATGTGCGCATCATCACTCCCCACATCCCGGACAAGCGGTATGTTTTTGAGGTCACCCGGGCCCACTATCCCCCTCTACTGGAGGCCGGAGTCCAGATTTATGAATACACCCCCGGCTTTATCCACGCCAAAAACTTTGTGGTGGACGACCGCTTTGCCACCGTAGGTACCGTCAACCTGGATTACCGCAGCCTGTTCCTCCACTTTGAGGACGGCGTCTGGCTGTGTGAGGCCCCCTGCATCCGGGAGATTCGTAAAGACTTTGAGGCAACCTTAAAACGCTCTGAGCCCTGCTCCCTGCGCCAGTTCAAGCATCTGAACATTCTCCTCCAACTCTATCGCAGCATTCTGCGGGTCTTTGCCCCGTTGATGTAAAAAGGGACCGCTGAGAGCGGTCCCTTTGGTTTACCGGCAGCAGCAGCTGCCGGAGGCGCTGCTAGTGGTGGTAATGGTGTTGGGCGGGAAGAACTCGTCCACGGGGAACTGGACCTGACGGAACATATCGCAGGGGTCCTCCTGGCAGTTGTCCTCGCCGCAGCTGCAGTCCTTGGTGGGGATGCAGTAGTCGTAGGCGGGGATGAGTAGCTGGGTATCCCGCTCCATGCGGATGATGGAGAACTGGCCCAGGGTAATAAACATCCTGTGCTGGTCGCCGCCAGTCACCAGCTCATCTCCGAAACAGGCGGCTACCGCCATGGGAATATCCACACAGCCGCATTCGCAGGGACGGCACTCGCAGACATCCACCAGCTTCAGGTTCAGGATCAGAGGGTCCACGGCCTCCACCACAGCGGTGGGCAGGTTGGACTGAGGCACACACTGGACCTGGTTCTCGCCCTCGTTGGAGCTGAAGCTCTTAGATCCGCTTTCGCTGCCGAAGAGCACAGCCCGCTTGCTGAACACAGCCAAGCCACAGACCTGGACGGGACGGGCAGCACCTACAAAGGCGTCGGCGGTAATACGGTAGAAATACCGCACATCCACGGTATAGAAACCCCGATTAAAGGTGACCGGCTCCACGTCGATGTACGCGTACAGCAGTTCGGCGGACCCGGCCTTGATGGACTGGGCCCGGTCAATCACCTCCTGGGAGCAGCGGGTGGGGTAAACTCTCAAATCTTCGACGCAGTCCTTATCCCGGCATGAATCAAAAATTTTTTTCGTGTGTATGCACACGGCCTCCCGGATACTGCGATCGTCGCTGACGGGGCCGGGCACGACCTTTTCTGGCATAGAATTCCCTCCTAAATTTGGATGGTCATGAGCGCTTAAGCGCCCATTAGGGGTTTTGCTTACAACACATCTTATGTACCTGGCAGGTTTTGGTGCAGGCTGGACAGTTTTTCTCTTGCCCTTTTTCCCCTTTGCGGCTATAATAGAGTCATTAAACAACAAATGAAAGGAGGCCCGCCATGGCCCCCGTCGGATTTATTCAGGACGATCTGGACCTGAAGCTGCTGGTCCTCTATATTATGGACCGGGCTGCCGGCCCAATTACCTTTATCCAGCTCTTTGAGCTTGCCCTGTGCGACGCAGGAGTGGACTACTTCTCCCTCACCCAGGCGGTTAACCACATGGTGGCCACCGGCCAGCTGACCCAGGAGGAAGACCGCTACACCATCACAGACAAGGGCCGGCGCAACAGCAGAATCTGCCAGAGTAGCCTGCCCCAGTCGGTCCGGCAGCACTGTGATAACAACCTGGTCCAGGTAAACGAGGCCCTGCGGCGGGAATCCCAGGTCCGGACGCAGATCATGGACAGGGAGGACGGTACTGCCACGCTGTGCCTGACGCTGGAGGACGACGCCTCCCCCCTACTCCATCTGACTCTCCTCTCCCCCAGCCGGGAGCAGGCGGAAACTTGGGCCCAGGTATTCCAGTCGGACCCCTCCGCCCTCTATCTGAACATCATCAAGCTGCTGAATAAGGAGGAATCTCATGAGACGCAATGACCGCGCCCAGGACCAGGCTTTTTCCCTGGCCCTTATTGACCGCTGTACCCACGGCGTCATGGCCATCTCAACCGGAGATTCCATCCCCTACTGCCTGCCCCTGTCCTTCGTCCGGATTGGGGACAGCCTCTATTTCCACTGCGCCATGGAGGGCCGCAAGCTGGAGCTGCTGCGCCGCTGCCCCCAGGTTTGCGTCACCTTTGTGGGGGAGGACCGCCCCGCTTTTGTCGCCCCGGCTATGTATACCACCTATTTTCAGTCTGTCATCGTCACCGGAACAGCCTGCGAAATTACCGGTCCCGCTGAAAAAACGGCGGCCCTCCGGGCCCTGTGCCAAAAGGTCACCCCGGAGCACATGGATGGCTTTGAGGCCGCCATGGAAAAAAGCCTGAGCGTCACAGCCGTGTGGAAAATCCACATGGAACATATTTCCGGAAAGGCCAAGCTGGATAAAACCTAAATAAACCGCCGCTCCTGCTTGGAGCGGCGGTCAAGCTTTATTTGGAAAGCGGCCCTGTCTTTCCCATGTACTCCTCTGTCTCCACAGGCAGATTTCGGGAGCGCAGGCCGCAGCCTACCAGCCGGCTGATTACGCTGTAGATCATGGCAAAGACGGGTACCCCCAGCACCATCCCGGCAAAGCCGAACAGCCCGCCGAAGAGCAGGATGGAGAACAGCACCCAGAAGGAAGCCAGACCGGTGGTCTCCCC
This sequence comes from uncultured bacterium, assembly GCA_949840775.1. Lineage (GTDB taxonomy): Bacteria > Bacillota > Clostridia > Oscillospirales > Oscillospiraceae > Lawsonibacter. The sequence goes on from CATKXO010000021.1 coordinate 17,238, forward strand.
CAAAATCTTGGGGCCCAGGATATTGCCGTCAAACTGCTGGAGGGCCAGGATAAAAACGGCAAAATACACCGCCTGGAGAGGGCTGGACAGGAAAATCAGCAGCCCGCAGGGGACGGCTCCGATGAATGGGCCGAAGAAGGGGATAATATTGGTCACCCCCACCACCACGGCGATCAGGGCCGGGTATGGGAACTTAAAAATGTTGCAGCACACCAGGCACAGGATGCCAATGATAAGCGAATCCAGCAGCTTTCCGTTGATAAAGCCGCTCATGATCCTATAGGCGTTCCGCACCTCCCCCACAATCAGATCGGCAATATCGGTACGGAAGAGGCTGTACACCACCTTTTTGCTTTGGGCGGCAAAAATATCCTTTCTGGCCAACAGGTAGACCGAGACGATCACGGCAATGAGCAGATCCTTCACCAGCACCAGGAATCCTACCACCATGCCGGAGACCCCTGCCACCACGCCGGTGAGGTTTGGCATCACCGTAGTCCGCACCCACTGGAAAGTGGTGGACACCGACTCCAGATTGGGCAAGATGTCGGAGTTGAGCCACTGCTCCAAAGAGACGGCGGCTGAGCTGTAGATGGATATGACCGAGGCCTGAATCTCCGGATTGTCCTCAAAAAAGGTCTGGAGCCACCCCTGAACCACCTCAATGTAGTCGGGAATGGACTGGACCAGGCCCACCACACTGCCATACACCTGGGGGATTACCATAGCCAGCAGCAGGTAGAACAGGAACAGGGCAAACAGCAGACTGAGTACAATGGCCACAAAATTTAAAAAGGTATGACTGCTTCTGTCCTCCATCCGCTTGTCCGGTGTAATGGCAAGGAGGAACTTTAAAATGTTCCTGTGGATGGGCAGCAGCAAAAAGGCAATCACCATTCCCATAAAGATAGGCCGCAGAATGCCTCCCAGCCGGTCCAAAAAGCCGGTGACCTCCTTCATGTGGAACAGCAGGAAAAACAGGCACAGTGATGCCGCAATCACTGCAAACGCTGTCAGCCCGGCGGCCAGATAGGGGTGTCTGTCATTGCGTTTCACGCACTCCCGCCTCCTTTCGTTACACCTTCAGCTCCGTCTCTCTGCCCTCCAGCGCCCCGGCGTACTTTTTCAGCACCGGGTCGATCCAGGTCCGCAAAAACTCCTCCACCTGCTCCGGGCACCGGCCGATATAGGCGCCAGGGTCCAGATGTGCGGACAGCTCCGCCCTGGTCATGCCAAAGGCGGGGTCACCGGCCATCAGGTCGATGAGGTTATTGGACAGGCCCAGCTCCTTCACGTTGTAGCCCGCCTCCTGGGACAGCACCCGGATGCGTTCATGGAGCTCCTGCCGGTCGCCCCCCCGCTTGACGGCGTCCATCATAATGTTCTCGCTGGCCATGAAGGGCAGCTCCTCCAGCACGTGCTTCTCGATCACCTTGGGGTGGACCACCAGTCCGGAGGCCACATTGGCCCAGATGTTCAAAATAGCGTCCACCGCCAAAAACGCCTCGGGGACAGACAGCCGCTTGTTGGCCGAGTCGTCCAGGGTGCGCTCAAACCACTGGGTCGCCGTGGTGACAGCGGGGTTGCCCACATCCACAATGACGTACCGGGCCAGGGAGCAGATGCGCTCACACCGCATGGGATTGCGCTTGTAGGGCATAGCCGAGGAGCCGATCTGGTTTTTCTCAAAGGGCTCCTCCACCTCCTTCAGGTGGCAGAGCAGCCGCAGGTCGGTGGCAAACTTGCTGGCACTCTGGGCCACCCCCGCCAGGGTGGACAGCACATTGTAGTCCAGCTTGCGGGAGTAGGTCTGTCCGCTGACCGGGACAACGGCTGTAAAGCCCATCTCCTTGGCAATCTTCTCCTCTAGCAGCTTGACCTTATCGTGGTCTCCCTCGAAGAGCTCCAGGAAGGAGGCCTGGGTGCCGGTGGTACCCTTGGAACCCAGCAGGGCCAGGGTGGATATGCGGTGTTCGATCTCCTCCAGGTCCATGAGCAGCTCATTCATCCACAGGGTGGCCCGCTTGCCCACGGTCACCAGCTGGGCGGCCTGGAAGTGGGTAAATCCAAGGGTGGGCAAGGCTTTATACTTGTCGGCAAAGTCCGCCAAATGGGCCAGCACCCGGACCACCTTGTCCCGGACCAGCTCCAGCCCCTCCCGCATGAGAATCACGTCGGTGTTGTCCCCCACGTAGCAGCTGGTGGCCCCCAGGTGGATGATGGGCATGGCCTTGGGACACAGCTCTCCGTAGGTGTGGACGTGGGCCATCACGTCGTGGCGCAGCTTCTTCTCCCACTGAGCGGCCTTCTCGTAGTCGATGTCGGTAATATGGGCCTCCAGCTCGGCCACCTGCTCCTGGGTGACGGGCAGGCCCAGCTCCATCTCCGCCCTGGCCAGGGCCACCCACAGCCGGCGCCAGGTGGAGAATTTCTTATCCGGGGAAAAGATGTACTGCATCTCGTCGCTGGCATAGCGGGAGGACAGGGGACTCTCATAGCAATTAGTTGACATAATTTTCTCTCCTTAGTCGGGTGGCCATAGGCCGCCCCCGCCTTTTCTAACATTCATTATAGCGCATTTCTCCCCCATTTGCCAGCCTTGCGGAAAAATTTCACAAAAGTTTAAGCGGAATTTAAAAACCGGAGGCAGATTGCCTCCGGTTTGGGGTGTTTACAGTTTTGCGCGGATCAGCTCCCCCATTTTCAGGGTGCCAATCACTTCCTCGCCGGGCTTGGCGATGTCGGCGGTGCGCCAGCCCTCGTTGAGGACGGCGTCCACCGCATCCTCGATGGCCTTGGCCTCGGCGGGCAGGTTGAAGGAGTAGCGGAACATCATGGCCGCCGACAGAATGGTGGCGATGGGGTTGGCCTTGTCCTGGCCGGCGATGTCGGGGGCGGAGCCGTGGATGGGCTCATAGAGGCCGGGGGCGGTGTCACCGATGGAGGCGGAGGGCAGCAGGCCGATGGAGCCGGTAATCATCGACGCCTCGTCGGAAAGGATGTCACCGAACATATTCTCGGTGACCACTACGTCGAACTGCCCCGGGTCCTTTACCAGCTGCATGGCGGCGTTGTCCACCAGCACATCCTCGTACTGCACATCGGAGTACTCCTCCGCCAAACGGTGCATCACCTGCCGCCACAGGCGGGAGGTCTCCAGCACATTGGCCTTGTCCACGCTGGTCAGCTTCTTGCTCCGCAGCCGGGCCAGCTCAAAGCCCCGGCGTCCGATGCGCTCAATCTCCTTCTCGGAGTAGGCCATCAGGTCGCTGGCCTCTTCCCCCCGGTCCTCGGTCTGGTACCGGTCCTTCTTGCCGAAGTAGACCCCGCCCGTCAGCTCCCGGACGATCATCAGGTCGATGTTTTTGTCATGTTTCAGGGGGCAGGACTCCGCCAGGGCGGGCCGCAGGGCGGCGGGTCGCAGGTTGGCGTACAGCTCCAGGTCCTTGCGGATGGACAGCAGGGCAGTCTCGGGGCGTTTGTCCGGGTCGGTAGCGTGGCCCCACTTGGGTCCCCCCACCGCCCCCAGCAGGACGGCGTCGCAGGCTCTGCACTTCTCCGCGGTGCCCTCTGGGTAGCTCTTGCCCACCGCGTCGATGGCGCAGCCCCCCATAAGGACATCCACATACTCAAATTTATGGCCGAACTTCTCGCCGATGGCGTCCATCACCTTGACGGCCTCCCCCACCACCTCGGGGCCGATGCCGTCCCCCTTGATGAGGGCAATTTTATAGCTCATTTCGCCACCCCCCGCTCTTTCAGGGAATTAAGCAGGCCGCCGCTCTGAATGATGCCGTCGATGAACTCGGGGAAGGGAGCGGCTTTATAGGTCTTGCCGGTGGTCACGTCGGTGATGGTGCCGCTGGAGAAGTCCACCTCCACCTGGTCCCCGGCCTGAATCTCCTCTGCCGCCTGGGGGCACTCCACGATGGGAAACCCGATGTTGATGGCGTTGCGGTAGAAAATCCGGGCAAAAGAGGGGGCGATGACGCACTTCACCCCGCAGGACTTGATGGCCAGGGGGGCGTGCTCCCGGCTGGAGCCGCAGCCGAAGTTGGGGCCGGCCACGATGATGTCCCCCTCCTCCACGGTGGAGGCGAAGTCAGCGTCGATATCCTCCATACAGTGGCTGGCCAGGGCCGCCGGGGAGGGGTCGTTCAGGTGCCGCGCCGGGATAATCACGTCGGTGTCCACATTGGCGCCGTATTTGTAAACTTTCATGGTATCAATTCCTTTCGTCCTGAATAGCCTCCCTTCGCAAAGGGGGCCTTTTCTCTCCTATACAGCTCTGGGGTCAGCCACGCAGCCGGCGATGGCGGAGGCGGCGGCCACAGCGGGGGAGGCCAAAATAATTTCAGAGGTGGTGTGGCCCATACGGCCCACAAAGTTGCGGTTGGTGGTGGACACGGTGCGCTCCCCCTCGGCCATGACGCCCATGTGCCCGCCCAGGCAGGGGCCGCAGGTGGGGGTGGAGACGGCAGCGCCCGCTTCGATAAAGGTCTGAATCAGCCCCTCCTTCATAGCCTGGAGGGTGATCTCCTGGGTGGCGGGGATAACCACGCACCGCACGTTGCCGGCCACCTTTTTGCCCTTCATAATGGCGGCGGCGATGCGCAGGTCGCCAATCCGCCCATTGGTGCAGGAGCCGATGACCACCTGGTTGATGGGGGTGCCCGCCACTTCGCTGACCGTCTTAGTGTTCTCGGGCAGGTGGGGCAGGGCCACGGTGGGCTCCAGCTTGTCCAGGTCTATGACCACCTCCCGGTCATAGACGGCGTCCGGGTCGGCGGAGAAGGCCTCGCAGGGGCGGGAAACCCGGCCGTTGATATACTCCATAGTCTTCTCGTCCACAGGGAAAATGCCGTTCTTGCCCCCGGCCTCGATGGCCATATTGGAAATGGTAAATCGGTCGTCCATGGACAGGGACGCAACCCCCTCCCCGGCAAACTCCAGGGACTGGTACAGCGCGCCGTCCACCCCAATCTCGCCAATCAGGTGGAGGATCACGTCCTTGCCGGACACGTGGGGCTGAAGCTTTCCCTTGAGGGTAACTTTAATGGCGGAGGGCACCTTAAACCACAGCAGGCCGGTGGCCATGCCGGCGGCCATGTCGGTGGAGCCCACACCGGTGGAAAAAGCCCCCAGGGCGCCGTAGGTGCAGGTGTGGGAGTCGGCCCCGATGATAACCTCGCCGGGGGCGCACAGGCCCTTCTCAGGCAGCAGGGCGTGCTCCACACCCATTTGGCCCACGTCGAAGAAGTTGGTAATCTGGTGCTTGTGGGCAAACTCCCTGGCCTGCTTGCACAGCTGGGCGGACTTGATGTCCTTGCAGGGGGTGTAGTGGTCCAGAACGATGGCGATTTTGTCCTTGTCGAAGACCTGGGTGAATCCCGCCTTCTCGAACTCGGTGATGGCCACGGGGGTGGTGATGTCGTTGCCCAGCACCAGGTCCAGCCTGGCCTCAATGAGCTGGCCGGGCTCCACCTTGTCCAGCCCAGCGGCCTTGGCTAAAATTTTCTGCGTCATTGTCATTCCCATAGGGTAAATTACCTCCTTGGTGATTTATTTGGCAGGCCGGCCAGGAGGCCGGTCCCTACGGTAGGGGCCGCCGCCCTCGGCGGCCCGAAATTCTGAAAAGATTCTATCATAGAGCTTGCCGGGAGAATGTAAAGTATGATACAATGATAAAACTTTTTAAGAGCAGGAGGCCAATCATGAACCACGAACTGGACTTCCCCGCCGGGATCTGGGAGGCCTTTGCCAGGAGCCGCCCGCCGGTGCGGTGCTCCCCGGGCTATCTCATCTATTTGCAGGACACCGAGGCCACCTGCTTCTACTACCTGAAATCAGGCCAAGTAAAGAGCTTCATCCAGTCGGAGGATGGCGCGGAGCGGGTGCTCAATGTCTACTCTGCCGGGAGTCTCTTCGGGGAGGCCTCCTTCTTCGACGAGCTGCCTCGGGTGTCCTCGGCAGTGGCCCTTACTCCCTGCGAAATCGTCCCCATCGACCGGGAACTGGTGTCTCAGGAGTTTGCCGAAAATCCGGAGCTGGCCCTGGCCATGATGAAGTACCTAGCCCGGACGGTGCGGCTGCTTTCGGGACAGGTGGACCAGATGGCTTTCCGTCCCGCCCGGTGGCGGGTGGCCAATTATCTGCTCACCCTCTCCCCCGCCGCCGTCCCCCTCTCCTGCACCCAGGACGACATCGCCGCCGCCGTCTCCGCCAGCCGGGTGACGGTAAGCCGGGTGCTGGGGGAGTTCGCCCGGGAGGGCTGGGTGGAGCTGGGATACCGGTCGATCACCCTTCTGGACCCGGCCAGATTGAAAGAATTATGTAAACTATAGAAAACCCTCCGGTAAAAACCGGAGGGTGTTTCTTAGACCTTACTCGCTTTCAGTTCCACCGCCCGGTCCAGGGCCGCGTCGATGTTGGGAACAAAGCTCTCCTCCCCCACCAGATCATACAGGCCGGACTTTTTAAACACCGTCATGGGCTGCTCGTTCACATGGGAAAACAGCACCCGAATCTCCTTGGATTTGCACTCCTCATACAGCCGCCGCAGGCTGTTCAGGGCGGTAATGTCCATGGCAGGGACGGAGCGCATCCGCAGAATCAGCACATGGCGGCCGGTGTTGCGCTCGATGTGGGGGACCTTGTCCGCCGCACCGAAGAACAGGGGCCCGGTGAACTCATAGACCATCACATGGGAGGGCACCTTTTTCAGCCGGCCCTGGTCGTCCCCTGTATCCTCCACATACTCCCACTCCTTCACGTCGGCCACATCGGCCATCCGCTTCATAAACAGCAGGCAGGCCAGGGACAGCCCCACAGCGATAGCCACCACCAGATCGAAAATCACTGTGAGCAGGAAGGTGGTCACCAGCACAGCCACGTCGCTCTTGGGGGAGTGCTGAACCACCTTCACCACAGTGCGCCAGCCGCTCATGTTGTAGGCCACCTGGAACAGAATGGCGGCAATACAGGGCATAGGGATCAGGGCGGCATAGGGCATGAGCAGAACCAGCACCAGCAGCAGGACCACAGCGTGGACCATACCGGCAATGGGGGACCGGCCGCCGTTTTTGATGTTGGCCGCCGTCCGGGCAATGGCTCCGGTGGCGGGAATGCCCCCAAAGAGGGCGGAGGCGGCGTTGCCCACCCCCTGGGCCACCAGCTCCATGTTGGAGTTGTGCCGGGAGCCGATCATCTCGTCGGCCACCACCGCAGACAGCAGGGATTCGATGGCCGCCAGCACTGCAATGGTAAAGGCGTCAGGCAGCACCGCCGAGACAGTCCCATAGGAGACGGCGGGCAGGGTGAACTTCGGCAGGGCGCTGGAGATGGTGTACAGGTCACCGATGGTATTCACCGGCAGGCGGAGCAGTCTGACCGCTCCTGCTGTAACGATAACTGCAATCAATGAGGCGGGTATCTTCTTAAAAAATCTGGGCCAAATAATCAAAATTGCCAGCGCCAGACAGCCCACCCCTACAGCCGCCAGGTTGACAGTGTGGAAGGTGCGGGCCACCTCTTCCACTTTCTCCATAGTCTCCACCGGGGAGCGGGTAAAGGTCAGCCCAAAAAAGTCCTTCAGCTGGCCGATGAGGATGGTCACCGCAATCCCGGCGGTAAAACCGGTGGTGATGGTGTAGGGGATGAATTTAATCATACTCCCCATGCGGAGCACACCCATCAGAATCAGCATAATCCCCGCCAGGATGGTGGCCACCGCCAGGCCGTCCATCCCGTTCCGGGCCACGATACCCGCCACGATGGTGGCAAAAGCGGCGGTAGGCCCGGCGATCTGCACCTTGCTCCCGCCCAGGGCGGAGATGAGGAAGCCCGCCACAATGGCGGTGTACAGTCCCTGCTCCGGGGATACCCCCGAGGCCAGGGCCAGGGCGATGGACAGGGGCAGGGCGATGATGGCCACAATGATGCCGGAAATCAGGTCCTTGGTAAAGTCCTCCCTGGAGTAATGCTTGAGGGAATGTACAAGCTGGGGTGTCAGTTCTCTCATAAGGCTCTCTCCTTCCTTGTTTTGAGACACACCCCCATCATACCGGAATTGGAAGGGATTTGCAAGGGATTTTCTGAATATAGACGCGGCTCCCGCCGAATGGCGGGAGCCGTCCCATTCACAGGATAATGCAGATCAGTCCACCGGAGCCCTCGTTGATGATGCGCTGGAGGGTTTCCCGCAGTTTCGTGCGGGCGTCCTCGGGCATCCGGTTGATTTTGGAGTTCAGGTCCTCGTTCACCAGCTCGTGGAGGGATTTGCCGAAGATGTTGGCCTCCCAGATGCGGCTGGAGTCCCCCTCGTACTCCTGAAGCAGGTAGTGGATCATGTCCTCGCTCTGCTTCTCGCCCCCCACAATGGGAGAGACCTCCGTCTCGATGTCGGCGCGGATCATGTGGATGGAGGGGGCGCTGGCCTTCAGCCGGACGCCGTACCGCCCTCCCTGCTTCATGATCTCTGGCTCCTCCAGCACCAGAGAGTCGATGGGAGGCACCACAATACCGTAGCCCGTCTCCTCCACCTGCTGGAGGGCGTCGGCCACCTTGTCGTAGGCCTTTTTCACCCCGGCCAGCTGGGTCAGCAGGGCCATCAGGTCGCCGTCGTCGGCAATCTCAAAGCCCGACTGCTGAGACAGGGTATTGTAGAACAGTCCCCGGGGCAGCTCCAGGCAGGCGGCGGATACCCCGGTGCCCAGGTCGATGTTGGAGATGCGGGCGTCGCTGACCACCTCGCAGTCCCGGAAGGAGTTCACCGCACTGTCCACATCCCGCACCCGGCGGAGCTGGGCGGTCCCCTCCCGGATGGCCCCGTACAGCGCCGCCTTGATGGGGTGCTCCTGGGGCAGGGCGTCCACCCAGGGGGGAAGGAACAGGTCCAGCTCCTTCACCGGGAACTCGTAGAGGACGCTCTTTAAAATGGCGTTGATCTCCTCCTGGTCCAGCTCCAGGCAGTTGGCCGCCACGCAGGTCACGTCGTACCGCTGGGCGATATCCGACCGGATGGCCCTGGCCCGCTCCGAGGCGGGGTTGGCGGAGTTGAGCAGCACCACAAAGGGCTTGCCCAGCTCCTTCAGCTCGGAGATGACCCGCTCCTCCGCCTCCAGGTAGTCCTCCCGGGGGATATCGGTGATGGTGCCGTCGGTGGTGACCACCACGCCGATGGTGGAGTGCTCGGAGATCACCTTCCGGGTGCCGATCTCCGCCGCCTCCGCCATGGGAATCTCGTGCTCAAACCAGGGGGTGGTCACCATCCGCTCGGTCTCCCCCTCCAGCTGGCCCACCGCGCCGGGCACCAGATAGCCCACGCAGTCGATCATCCGCATCTGGAAGGCGGCACCCCCGTCCACCTGGACCGCCACCGCCTCCTCGGGGACAAACTTGGGCTCCGCCGTCATGATGGTCCGGCCCGAGCCGCTCTGGGGCAGCTCGTCCCGGGCCCGCTCCCGGCGGTAGACGTTTTCGATGTTGGGGATCACCAGCGTCTCCATAAACCGCTTGATAAAGGTGGATTTTCCTGTCCGGACCGGCCCTACCACGCCGATGTAGATATCGCCCTCGGTACGGAGCGCAATATCCTCGTAGATTTTGCGATCTTCCACTGCAATTCCTCCTTCGGCTGTGTGAGCCGGTATTTGTTCCTTACAGTGTATGAGACAGGCTGGGGATTATGACAGAAATACTGGAAGAGGCAGGCCTAAAGGGGTCTGCCTCTTCTGCTTACCTGGTGCTTGAAAAGCGGTCGAACTATGGTATAATGAGGTGAAACAGGCCAAAGGAGATACCGATCATGAGTGCAACAGCTATTCCAACTTCATCAACTGAGCCGGCCTCCAAACGAAGAACGCTGCTGTCAGCGGATGTGACAGAAGAATACCTTCGCTCCGCCGCGCCGGGTCAGGGGAGCATTACGTTCGAGGATGGATACAAGGTCAAAGGTCATCAGGCAGAAATCAACATGGCCGATTGGTTGCACTGTGAGTTTGGCGGAGATATTATATTGCTGGTAGAATCGAAAACGCAGGGAGACCGGACGCCGGACTACCGCTGGAATGGGCGCAGCTGGGAACTGAAAGGGGTCACATCAAAAAATTCTGTTGACCGCGCCATCAGGGAGGCCGCAAAACAAATTCAGGATAATCCCGGTGGAATTATTTTGGATACCTCGGACAGTGCACTTTCCGATGAGGCAATAGAGAACACAATCTCCCAACGAATGAAAAGAGCCGCACTTGATCTGGTCGATATTTTGATTGTCTCAGATAAAAAACTCAAAAAAATTTTGCGGTACAAAAGGTAAAACCGGAAGTGCCGCCCCTGCCAATACGGGCAGAGGATCATCTTCCGGTTTGGGACACCAATTGTCCTACGCTTATTATACACGATAACCGGCGGTTTTGCAACAGAAAATTTTGTAAAGAGGCAGGCCCAAACGGGTCTGCCTCTTGGCTTTATCGTGTGCTGGGGATGAGGAGCATCCGCCCCACGGGCAGGGTCTCCTCCTCCAGCTCGTTGGCCTGGAGAATCTGCTCCATGGTGGTGCCGTGGGCCTTGGCGATGTCCCACAGCTCCTCGCCGGGGGACGGCATCCGCAGTACCACGGAGGGCCGCTGGCCCTCCCCCGCGCTCCGGGCCTCTCCCAACTGGGCGCTGGTCACCGCCGGGATAGCGGTCGTCTCGGTGGTCAGGCAGTGGAACTCCACCGTAAACCGCACCTCCACCCCGCCGGCGGCGGGGGCGGCGAAGACCTCTCCGGGACAGGCGCAGAAGCAGGAGCATTTGGCCCCCTCGGGGCAATCCAGGCGGCAGGTCACAGGGATGGACCGGCGGATGCACTGGACCAGCTCGTTTTCGTCCAGATAGAGCACTGTGATGCACGCCTCCGCTGTAAGGACCAGCTCCTTCCCCTCCCGGCTCTGGCGCACCTGTCCCAGGGTCAGCCTGGCGTCCGCAACGGAGCGCACCATCTCCCCCGTCTCCAGCAGCTCCCGGACGGCCTGGGGCCGTACCGACTGCTCGTCAAGGCTGCAAAGCAGCTGGTTCTCCCGCTCCACCTCCATGAGGTTGCCGGTACTGTACAGGTCCTGGAGGATCGTCACCGGACGGCGGCAGTACACCTTGGCCTGGGCCAGCAGCTCCAAGGTAACGTTCAGCTCCCGACTGTCGTTGGGGAGCTGGTCGCACTGGATAGCGGCCACCTCAACCTCCACCTGGCAGTCTCCCTCCTCTCCGGCGTCCGCCACCTCGATAATCTGAGAGAAGGGCAGGGACTCATGGCTGGCGGACAGCGTGCCCCCCGCCTCCTGGAGCAGTATGTAGAGCTCCACCATTCCCTTGAAAATGAGCTTGGAGCCGATGAGCTTGCTCTCGGTGCACTCCGGCTGGACCCTGAGGGATAACAACACAGGGGAGTCCCCGGCCCCCTGGAGCCGCACCTGGTCCGAAAAGGTGAAGGGCTTTTCCTGGACAGCGGACAGCTGGTAGTGCTCCCCCTGGAACTGGCGCTGGCACAGGCCCTCCTCCTCTGTGCCGGTGACGCCGCTGCAAATGGGCCGCTCCACCGGCTGGCAGGCGGTGATGTCTACGGCCAAATCCACCCGCAGCAGCACCTTTCGGGGGTTGAGGGCCCGGGCCTCGGCGGAGCGCAGCCTGGGGCTGGCCAGCACCGTCCCCCGCTCGGTGAGGCCGGGGGCCTCCGCCTGACAGGTAAAGGGCAGCCCCACCTCCATCCGCCGCAGGCCGCCGCCCCCCTCTGGCTGGTACAGAATGGAGGCCCGCACCATTCCAGTCACCTGGGCCATCCCCTCCCGGGCCTGCTTGCCGCTGAGAATCGCCTGCCCGCAGACATCCACAATTCGCAGAATATCCGGACAGGCGTCGGGGACGATGCTCTCCAGGGTCTCCTCCTGGCACAGAGTGACCTCCGCCACTGTGTCGTAATTGATAATGGTATCACGTTCAAATTCCATGGTGTCCTCTCCCTTGTCATACATAGAGTATCAACCCGTATCCCCGCCTGGAGGGCGGGGATACAAGCTCCTTCAAAACTGTCAGCTTTGTTGACACTATATGCCCGGGAGTTCCTATGTATGCCCCCTATTTTACCTTGAAAATCCTGCGCAGCAGCCCCCGCAGGCACCGGGGGGAACGTACCACCACGATACCCATGAAAACGCCTCCCCTCCCTGTTGGATTTGCCGTTGACGGCTGTTTCATCCTATGCGGAGCCGGAGAAAGTGTGCCTTGCATAATTGGGGAGCTGAAAACCATTCAGTAGCTCAAAAAAGCCGCCCGGCCGGGCGGCTTTTCCATATCAGGGTTTCGCATTCTGTCCTTCGTCAGGTACAATCTCAATGTGCTTGCCGTCCGGGGTGTCAGTTTCCCGTGTGGTATAGGTGATTCCGTCGTCCGCCCCGACGGTGGTGAACCACTCCCGCTCAAAGCCGCTGTCCTCCATGAACCGCTCCACGGCAGCGGGATCGGCCTTGCTCTCGTCCAAAGGCAGGGTAAACAGGGCGTGAGGGCCTTCAAAGCGCTCAGCAAAGGCAATGGTCCCGTCCTCCGCCATGGTAAAGGTGTCCCGGCTGGGCACTCTGCCCTGGTAGAAGGCCAGATACACCGTGTGGTCCGCGAACATCTCGACGCTCTGGGTATCCAGCAGGCAGTAGATGACCCCGTCCTGCTCCAGAAGGGAGACGCCGGCATCCAGGGTCCAGTTGTTCACCGACCAGGGGGTGAAGCCGGCCACCAGAGGGGTGAAGGTATAGTCCGTAATCGGAAAATCCTCCATGTCCAGCGGCGTGCCGTCCAGGCTCTCCAGAATCATCACCGCATAGGTGCGCGCCTGGTCCGCCTGGCTGGTCCAGCCGGACAGGTTCTCCCCTGACACCAGCCCCGCCAGGGTGACGGCCAGGTCATCGGTCTGTACCGTCTGGCCAATCCTGACGGCATTCTCACGCTCAAAGGCCTGAGACAGGGCGGGGTCTCCATGCAGCTCCGCCACTTGAGCGGGGCTCAGCCACCGGGAGGCGGCATAGGCGGACACGGTAAACATGGCCACCGCAGCGGCAATGGCAAGGACACGGTAAAAACCTCTTTTTTTCATGGTGTCACACTCCTTTTCAATTTCAGCAATTTGGGCAGTCCGGTGCACCAGCTCCTCCGTCCGTTCCTGGAAATCCGCGGAAAAGGGAATGGCGTCCACAGCCTTCCGGTAGTCGTTCCAGTTCATCTGATTTCCTCCTTCAGCATTTTCCTCAGCCGTTCCCGGCCCCGGGCCAGCCGGGTGCCCACCGTGGCGGCGGACAGACCAAGCAGCGTTCCGATCTCTTTGATGGAATACCCCTCGTAGTAGTGCAGGTGGATGACGGCGCCGTACTTCTCCGGCAGAGCCTGTACGGCCTGAAGCAGGTCCGGCTCCGGTTCCGGGGCTTCCTGCCAGGCCGCCTCCTCCAGAGGGAGATTCCGCTTTTCCGCCTGACGGCGGATGTCACTGGCGCGGTGAAGGGTAGCGCGGATCAGCCATGCCCTCTCGTGTCCGGCGTCCCGGAACGAGACGGGAGCGGCCAGCAATCGCAGAAACACCTCCTGCACTGCGTCCTCCGCGTCGCTGACGGAGGACAGCCGGGTACAGGCCAGGCGCAGCAGCATATCGCTGTACTCCCGCACAAGGCGGCATACGGTCTCTTCGGTACCGGTCGGGACCATGTTCCTCAACTCCCTTCACCCTTAACACGGTTCAGAACGGGCAAATTTTTCATTCCCGCAAAAAAAGATAAAAAACCGGCCTGCCGCGGGGCTGCACCCCATGACAGGCCGGTCCTGTTCCACTCAGTCTTTATCCGCGTCAAACATGGTTCTGCCCCCCTGAGGCTGCCCTCCGGGGGTGTTGTTGATGGTGGCGGCCGCCGCCGCCCGGAACCGGGAGCGGGACTGCTTGATCTCGTCGAAGGCCTCAGCCACCGCCTCCTCGGTGCGGCGCAGGGCATCCTCGCAGTACTCGTTGGCCGACCGCTTCAGCGCCCGGCTGCGCTCCTCCGCCTGGCGGATCATGTCGTTGGCCCGCTGCTTGGCCTGGAGGGCCACGGTGTCGGCGGCCAGCATCTGCTTGGCCCGCTCCTCGGCGGACCGGACGATAGACTCCGCCTTCCGCTTGGCGTCCGCCTCCATCTCCGCCCGCCGGGCCATCATCTTCCGGGCCTCGGTCAGCTCCATGGGGAATTGGCTGCGGATGTCGTCAATCAGGTCCAGGGCCCGGTCCCGCTCGATAACACATCTGTCCCCTCCGGACAGGGGGGCGTTCTTTGCCTCGTCAATCATCTCAAACAGCATATCCAAAAGTTCTTCCACACCGCTTGCCATTGGGTCAGCCTTCCTTTCCTTCCATCTCTCTCATGCGCCGGTTCACATCGTCCACAATTTCCCGGGGAACCAGTCCCGTCAGGTCCGTTCCATACCGGGCCATCTCCTTGACGATGGTGGAACTGAGATAGGTATACTTTTCACTGGACGCCAGAAACATGGTTTCCAGCTTGGGATTCAGGTGCCGGTTGATCACCGCCATCTGGACCTCCTGCTCAAAATCGGACACCGCCCGCAGCCCCTTAACCACCACATGGGCCCGCCTCCGCTTGGCATAGGCCGCCAGCAGCTCGTCGGAGAAGTCCACCTCTACATTGGGAAACCGGGCGGTGGATTTTCTCAGCAGTTCCACCCGCTCCTCCGGGGTAAACATCCCTGTTTTTTTGGAGTTTACCATAACGCAGACAATCAGATTGTCGAAACAGGCGGCCGCACGCTTGATAATGTTCAGGTGTCCCAGGGTTACCGGGTCAAAGCTGCCCGGATAGATGGCTGTGCTCATCGGCTCACGCTCCCGGCCCGGCGGCAGACGGTCAGCTTGATCTGTCCATACCGGTACTCCCGCCCCGCCTCATAGGGGGGCGTCAGGGTGGGAGCGGACCAGTCCGTCCCACTTTCGCAGACTATTATACCATGTTCCCGCAAAATGTCAAACTGTGTCAGCAGTTTTAGGGATTCTTCCAACAAACCGCTCTGGTAGGGCGGATCCAGAAACACCACGTCAAATTTTTCCCGGCAGGCGGCCAGAAAGGACAGCGCCTCCCCCTGGACCGCTTGGGACCGGTCTTCAAAGCGGCACAGCCTTATATTTTCCTTCACCAGAGCGGCGGCCTCCTTCCGCTGGTCCACAAAAGTGCAGTGCTCCGCCCCCCTGGACAGGGCCTCCAGCCCCAGCTGGCCGGTGCCTGCAAAGAGGTCCAACACCCGCCGGCCCTCCAGCTCAAACTGGATGATATTGAACAGAGACTCCTTCACCTTGTCGGTGGTGGGCCGGGTGTCCATCCCCTGGGGCTCCTTCAGCTTGCGGCCCCTGGCTGCACCGGAAATAATACGCATAAGCTTCTCCTCTTTTGTCCTATCAGATTTTGTCAAACATTCGGGCGAAACTGCAAGGGAAAACAGGTGGATTTTTTGACGGAAACGCGTTACACTGAGGGAGTATTTGAGAAAAGAGAGGTGTAACGCAAATGAATCTAGGAAACAGTCTGTTCCACGCGCGGAAGAAGTGCGGCCTGTCCCAGGAGGAGGTGGCGGAAAAACTGGGGGTCAGCCGGCAGACCATCTCCAAGTGGGAGACGGGAGAGACCCTCCCCGATATCCGCCAGTCCAAGCGGCTGGCTCTGCTCTACCGCCTTACCCTGGACGAGCTCATCGACTTCGACCTGGACGTGCAGGAAATTGAGCAGGCCATCGCCCGCAGCGACGAGAAACGGGACGAAAAAATCGACTGGACCAAGGCCTGGGGCAAAAAGTATCCCATTCTCCTGGAATACCCTAACCAGGTCAACATCGAATATTACGAAGTTCGGCTAAATGCCATGCTCCAGACCATGAGGGATGAGTACCGCTACAGCGAGCTGGACGCCATGCTGGTGCTGAAAGACATCCTGGCTCAGGTGTGGAAGCGTCGTAAAAAAGAATCCAAATCATGAATGGAAATAGTCATACACCGCCTGCGCGGTATTTCTAGGAACCGCCTCCTGGAGCTGCTCCAGCGAGGCGGTTTTGATTGCCTTCACCGTCTTGAAGTGCTTCAGCAGCTGCTGGCGGCGCTTCTCCCCCACCCCGGGTATTTTGTCCAAAACGGAGGTTTTTACGTGCCCCGCCTGGAGCTGGCGGTGGTATTCGATGGCAAAGCGGTGGGTCTCCTCCTGAATCTGCCCGATGAGGGCGAAGACCGCCGGGATGGACTGGATGCCAATCTCCCGGCCGTCGGGGTGGACCAGGGCCCGGGTGCGGTGGCGGTCGTCCTTCACCATGCCGTAGGCGGGGATGTCCAGGTTCATGGCCTCCAGCACCCGCCGGGCCACCTTCACGTGCTCGTGCCCGCCGTCAATGAGGAGCAAATCCGGCTTATCCGCGAACTTCTCATCCCCGTCCAGATACCGGCGAAACCGCCGGGTGAGCACCTGCTCCATAGAGGCGTAGTCGTCTGGGCCGGCCATGTCCTTCAGCTTGAACCGGCGGTAGTCCCGTTTTAACGGCTTGCCGTCCACGTAGACCACCATAGAGGCCACAATGTCGCTGGCCCCCTGGTTGGAGATGTCGTAGGATTCCATCCGCCTGGGAGGACTGTCCAGGCTGAGCATCTTCCCCAGGGCCTCCAGCAGCTTGTTCCGCCGCTCCTCGTGGGTGGTGGCCCGCTCCACCTCCTCCCGGGCGTTCTGGTTGGCCAGCTTAATTAGGTCCATCTTGGCCCCCCGCTGGGGGGTGACCAGCTCCACCCGGTATCCCACCTGCTCAGACAGCATCCGGGTCAGGGGGACCTGGTCGGGCAGCTCACAGGGGATCAAAATCTGTTTGGGCAGGCGGGTGCGGCCCACGTAGTACTCCCGCATCAGGGAGGACAGCACCGCCCCCTCTTCCTCCTCCATGGGGGTCTCCAGCAGGTCGAAGTCCTTGGCGGCCAGCTCGCCGTCCACAAAGTGGAGGACCACAAAGCAGCTCCTGGCCGTCCCCCGGAAGAAGCCGGCCACGTCGGTGTCCGCCAAAGAGGCGGCGATCACCTTCTGCCGCTTGCCCAGCAGCTCGATAGCCCGGAGCCGGTCCCGGAGCTGGGCGGCCTTCTCAAAGTGCAGCTCCTCCGCTGCCCGCTCCATCTCCGCTGTCAGGTCCCGCTGCACGTCCTTGAACCGGCCCTCCAGCAGGGATACCGCCTGAGCGATGGCCTGGCTGTGCTGCTCCCGCAGCTCCTCTCCCCGGCAGTAGCCGTCGCACTTACCCATGTGGAAGTTGAGACAGGGCCGCTCCTTGCCGATATCCCTGGGGAACTTTTTATTGCAGGAGGGCAGGCGCAGAGCGGTGCGCAGGGCGTCGATGATGCCCTGGGTGCTGTGCCGGCCGGCGTAGGGGCCAAAGTACCGGGCCCCGTCCTCCGCCGCCTTGGAAGCCAGAGAGAATTTGGGGTAAGCCTCGTTGGACAGGCGGACATAGGGGTAACCCTTGCTGTCCTTGAGGAGGATGTTGTACCGGGGCTGATGCCGCTTGATGAGAGAGCACTCCAGCACCAGGGCCTCAAACTCGCTGTCGGCGATGATGACATCGAAGTGGTCAATTTGAGACACCATGGCCCTGGTCTTCTCCGTGTGGCTGGCGGAGTCCTGAAAATACTGGCTCACCCGGTTTTTCAGCGCCTTGGCCTTGCCCACATAGATGACAGTGCTTTGGGCGTCCTGCATGATGTAGACTCCCGGCTTCAGCGGCAGGCTGTGGGCCTTCTCTTTCAGTTCGTCAAAGGTCATGGGTGTCCCTCCTGACATCAAAAAAGGCGCCGCGTTGCGGCGCCTTTCATGATTGGGTGTTTACTCGGAGAAATCGGAAGAGATCATCTTGTACAGAGCCTCCACCGCTTCCTTCTCGTCGGGACCATCCGCGATTAGCTTGATAGGGGTGCCCTTTACGATGCCAAGAGACAGAACGCCCAGCAGGCTCTTCGCGTTGACCTTGCGCTCCTCCTTCTCCACCCAGATGGAGCTCTTGAACTCGTTGGCCTTCTGGATGAAAAATGTAGCGGGTCTGGCATGGAGACCGACCTGGTTGTTTACGACGGCTTCCTGACTATACATATCACGTACCTCCGCCCTATTCATTAGGATGTGTGTTTAGCATAGCAGATTTATCCCGGTTTCGTCAATGGACAATTGCACAAATATTACCCCGATTTTCCCCCGCTTTTACGGGATAAATTGTAACTTTTACTCCCGTTTTTCTCCCGCGGATAAAAAAAGCACCCCTTTTGAAGCTTTTTTTCCATTTTTCAAAACAAATCTACATTTGTCATAAATATGAATTTTTTTGATGGTTTTTCCCTCTTTTCCGTCATAGTCCAGGTAACAAACTGTCATTTATTCCATTTTTATCCATTTAATCTTTCCTTTTTGCCCGCAATATGAGATAATAGAATGAAACGTATAAAATTTTATCCATTTTGTGACCATTCCACCCTGGGATTCGTTTTACCGGTGAAAGGAGGTCAAGCAATGAACCAAACCATCAGTGCCTGCCAGTTTGAAACAGCTTATGACGCATACGGCGGGGCAGTCTACCGGCTGGCTATGGTCTATCTGGGGCGGCACGCCGACGCGGAGGACGTAGTCCAGGAGGTCTTTTTCCGGCTGTTGTACCGCTCCCCCGTTTTCATCGACGGGGATCACCAAAAGCGGTGGCTCCTCCAGGTGACGGCCAACCTGTGCCGGGACCAGCTGCGGGGCTTCTGGCGGAAACGGGTCACCGAGCTGGAAGACACCCTCCCCGCCGCCCTTCCGGAGGAGCGGGAGGCCCTCACCGCCGTATTGAGCCTGCCGGAGAAGTACAAGCTGCCCATCCACCTCTACTACTATGAGGGCTACTCGGTGGCGGAGATTGCTGAAATTTTAAAGCTGGGTCAGTCGGCGGTAAAAATGAGGCTGAAACGGGGCCGGGAGCTGCTGAAAATTGAATTGGGGGGTTCCGCATGAACATCAACGACTATCGCCGGGCGATGGATCAAATCATCCCTGACGCAGAGCTGAAGGAGCGTATTATGAGCCAGAAAAACACAAAAAGAACGCACATCCCGGCCCGCCGGGTGGTCAACGGCCTGCTGGCGGCGGTGCTGGCGGCGGCCTGCCTTTTCACCGCCGCGCTGGCGGCCAGCCCGGAGCTGCGCACTGCGGTGCTGTCCTTCTTCCGCATGGAGGAGCGGGAACAGGTGCCCAGCAGCAGCGTCAGCCCGGACGGCCCCGACATCAGCAACGCGGAGATCGGACAGCTGGTCAAGGCCCAGTACATCAAAATGGACAGCTACCGCTACGGCTTCTCCAACGGCCTGCTCACCGACCTGACCTGGGACGAGGACTGGAAAATCCTGGTTGACGCCAAATTCTGGGAGCCAAGGAACGGGGAACTGGTCCCGGTAGAGGTGGATATGCACACCAGCCAGGTTGACATCATGTTCAGAGACCTCCACTACCAGGGGGAGTTCTACTGGTATGTCCGGGATGGGCAGCTGGACTACTTCTCCGGGGACCACCGCACCTGGGACGAGGAGGGGGAGCAGGCATGGGACTGGAACCTCTCCCTCATCCCGGGCCGAAACGACGCACTGCTCCTCCGCCTGTCCACCGGGACACAGATGGAGTACACCGAGTACCCCTTCCTCTACCACCTGGATACCGGCAAGGCGGAGGACATCCTGGCGGGCACCGGAGCAGACAAGCTGGAGTACGCCTACGGCTACGAATGGTCGGAAAATATGCGCCGGTGCATCATCCTCACCGGCAACCGCCTGGATGACCAGCTGGACTGGTTCTGCGACCTGGACGCCGGGACCCTGGTCCGGGTGGACGAGCTTGCGGATATCGAGATTTACACCGCCGCCTTTGCGGACAACGACACCCTGATCCTCCACAGCACCAGCCGGGACGAAGAGGGGATGCTCCAGGACGTGTCCTTCTATGTCTACGACATTCCCACCGGCCGCATGACGATGACCTTGGACAAAGCCCCCTATTACCGGGATCACGACGAGCACCCCAGCGGCGTGGAAACCTACGGCAGCCGGTGCGTCCACATCTCGGAGACGGGACAGGTCCAGGTGGTGGACCTGAAAACCGGAAACCGGACCATGCTGGGCGGCTTCACCTTCCAGAAAGGGGACAGCTTTATGCTGAATCCCGCTGGGAACAAGCTGCTGTACTTCGCTAGGGACTCCGTTTCCGAGGGGCTGGGCATCTCCCAGATCGGCGTGGCTGACCTGGAGAAGGGCGTCTTCTTCGCCTTTGACCGGGAGGGCTATGAGAACCTCTATGAAGGCGGCGTCGGCTGGGATGACGACAACACCGTGAGCATCCGCGCCAGAACCCTGGACGACGAGACGCACTATCTGCTGATATATCAGTTCTGACGGAAAAAGCGGCCGAAAGGCCGCTTTTTCTTACTTCAGCTCCGCCACGGTGACGCCGTCCTCTCCCTCGCCGTAGCGGCCGGGGCGGAAGGATTTCACGTACCGGCTGCGTTTCAGGTAGGTCCGCACAGCGGAGCGCACCGCGCCGGTGCCCTTGCCGTGGACAATGGTGACGGTCTCCAGCTTGCCCATCATAGCGGTGTCCAAAAACCGCTCCAGGACGATGAGGGCCTCATCTGTCATCATCCCCCGCAAATCCACCTGGGACGGGACGGCGGCAGTGCGCAGGGTGTGCTCCGCCCGGGCGATGATTTTCCGGGTCTCCTTCTGGGCCGGGGTCTCCCCCTCCACCACCCGGACCTCCTCCTGCCTGGCAGAGACCTTCAAGATTCCCGCCTGGAGCTGGAGGGTGCCGTCCTTGTTGACGGACAGCACCGTGGCCTTTGTCCCCATGGACAGCAGCTCCACCGTGTCCCCCTTCACCGCCGGACGGGTGGGGGGCGGCGGCTCCACCTCGGTCGCGCCGCCGCCGATGTTCCGCTCCGCCTCGTTGAGCAGACGGCGGGCCTCCGCCCGGCCGTCGTTCACCTGCTGCCAGTCCAGGTCCTGGCGCTTTTTCAGCTCCTTCAATTCGGAAATGGCCAGGTCGCTGGCGGCCCTCGCCTCCTCGATGATGGCCCTGGCCTCGGCGTTGGCCTTCTCCACCACCTTGGCCCGCTCGGCCTCCAGCTTCTCCCGGTACTCCCTGGCCTTCTCCGCACTCTGCTCCATGTCCAGCTTGAGCCGCCGGGCCTCGGCCCGCTCCTTCTCCATCTCCTGCCGCTGCTGGTCCAGGCGGGTGAGCACATCCTCAAACCGGACGTTCTCCGCGTCCAGCCGGGCGGCGGCCTTTTCGATGATATACTCGGGCAGGCCCAGCCGCCGGGAGATGGCGAAGGCGTTGGACTTGCCGGGGATGCCCAGCACCAGCCGGTAGGTGGGGGCCAGAGTCTCCACGTTGAACTCGCAGGAGGCATTCTCTACGCCGGGGGTAGTCATGGCATACACCTTCAATTCGGCGTAGTGGGTGGTGGCCGCCACCTGGGCCCCGATGCCTCGGGCCGATTCGATGATGGCGGCGGCCAGGGCCGCCCCCTCCACCGGGTCGGTGCCCGCCCCCAGCTCGTCGAACAGGATAAGGGTATCGCCGTCCGCCTCCCCCAGGATGCCCACGATGTTGGTCATGTGGGAGGAGAAGGTGGACAGGGACTGGGCGATGGACTGCTCGTCGCCGATGTCGGCCAGCACACGGGAGAAGACGCGGACGGTGGAGTCGTCCCTGGCCGGGACGTGGAGGCCGCACTGGGCCATGAGGGTGATAAGGCCCAGTGTTTTCAGGGTGACCGTCTTGCCGCCGGTGTTGGGGCCGGTAATCACTAAAGTGTCGAACCGCTCCCCCAGCTCCAGGTCGTTGGCGACGGCCTTTTTTTGGTCCAGCAGGGGGTGCCGGGCCCCCCGCAAGTGTAAATACTTGTCAGACAGTTTCGGCTCGGTGCACTCCAGCTTCAATGACAGCTTGGCCCTGGCAAAGATGGCGTCCAGCCAGATGAGAAGCTGGTAGTCCTCGGAGATATCCTCCTTGTGAGCCGCGCACTGAGCGGACAGCTCGGCCAGAATCCGCTCGATCTCCTTCTTCTCCTTGGCCAGCAGCTCCCGCAGCTCGTTGTTGGCCTTCACCACCCCCATGGGCTCGATGAAGAAAGTGGAGCCCGAGGAGGACACGTCGTGAACCAGGCCGGGGATGGCGTTCTTGTGCTCCGACTTCACCGGCACCACGTAGCGGTCGGAGCGGATGGTGATGATGGACTCCTGCAAATACTTGGACTGGTTGGAGGAGATCAGCTTCTGCAAAATGTCCCGCACCTTGGACTCGGTGGCCCGCATGTGCCGGCGGATAGAGGCCAGTTCCGGACTGGCGGAGTCGGCCAGCTCGTCCTCCCCCACGATGGAGTTGGTGATGGTGTCCTCCAGAAAACGATTGGTGGTCAGGGCCCGGAACAGGTGGGAGATGGGGGTCTTCTCCTCCCCCGCCCCGTAGTCGGAGGCGGTGCGGGCCGCCCGGAGGACGGCTGCAATCTCCAGCAACTCCCTTGTGTTCAGGCTGCCCCCCATGTCCGCCCGCTGGAGGCTGGCGGACACCGGCTTGATACCGGCAAAGCCGGGGGTGCCCTTCACCACCAGCATTTTGACCGCGGCGGTGGTCTCGTCCTGGGCCCGGCGTACATCGTCCATATCATCCATGGGCCGCAGCTCCAACGCCCGCTCCCGGCCCTCGTCGGTGACGGCGCACCCGGACAGCAGCTCCAGCACCCGGGGCAGCTCCAGGGTGGCCATAGATTTTTCAAATAATTCGCTCATCGGTTTTCTCCTTTTTATTCCTCCGCCTTCCACTCCGCCACAAGGGGGCGGAAGGGTTCCGGGATGTCCTCGGGGGGCATGGCGTCGTGGACAGCGCAGGTGCCCGCTTTTTGAGCGGTCTGGTAGTACCAGCGCTTGTAGTCCAGCATAAGGAGGGTGGCCTCCAGCTGCTTCTGCTGCTCCAGCACCGACCGGCGCTGCTTTTCGATCAGGTCCAGCCGCCGGTCGATGGTGCCGTCCCCCTGGCGGGACAGCTCTATGAAGGACCGAATTTCCTTCAGCGGCATCCCCGCCTTTTTCAGGCAGCCCAGCATCTGGAGCCACTCCATGTCCTCGTCCTTAAACATGCGGATACCTCCGCTGGACCGCTCCACAAAGGGGAGCAGCCCCTCCTTGTCGTAGTACCGCAGGGTGGACGGGGCCACGTTCAGCCTCTGGGCCATCTCGCCAATGGTGTAAAACATGTCGATCTCTCCCAAAAAAGTCTTGACTTGAAGTTGACTTCAAGTTATATAATCTCTCCATACTTACAGGGCTATTATAGCCTACCGGCCTGTATCCGTCAACAGAAAGGAAGATTTGTATGATTGAAAAGCGGTTTCACGATGAAAAGCTGTCCGCCCTGGGCTTCGGCTGTATGCGCCTGCCCACCCTGGACGGCAAAGACGCCGACATCAACGAGGCAGAGGCCGCCCGGCTCATTGCCCGGGCCATGGAGGGGGGCGTCAACTACTACGACACCGCCTGGGGCTACCACGGGGGCAACTCCGAGACCGTCCTGGGCCGTATTTTGAAGCAGTACCCCCGGAACAGCTTCTATCTGGCCGACAAGTTCCCCGGTTACGACCTGTCCAACATGGACAAGGTGGAAGAGATTTTCGACCGTCAGCTGGAAAAGTGCCAGGTGGACTACTTCGACTTCTACCTCTTTCACAACGTCTGTGAAATGAACATCGACGCCTACCTGGACCCCCAATATCACATCTACGACTCCCTCATGGTCCGGAAAAAGGCGGGGCAGATCAGGCATCTGGGCTTCTCCGCCCACGGCGATCTGAACACCATGCGGCGCTTTCTGGAGGCCTACGGCAAGGACATGGAGTTCTGCCAAATCCAGCTCAACTGGCTGGACTGGGAGTTCCAGAACGCCAGGGCCAAGGTGGAGCTGCTCCAGGAGTGGAACATCCCGGTCTGGGTGATGGAGCCCCTCCGGGGCGGCAAGCTGGCCAGGCTGCCCGACGAGTATGCCGCCCGCCTCCGGGAGCTGCGTCCGGAGGAAAACATCCCCGCCTGGGCATTCCGGTTCGTCCAGTCCATCCCCTCAGTGACCATGGTCCTGTCCGGTATGTCCGCCATGGACCAGGTGGAGGACAACCTGAACACCTTCGCGGAGGAAAAGCCCCTGTCCGAGCAAGAGCGAAAAACGCTGCTGGTCATCGCCGGCAGCATGACCGGGCGGACCAGCGTCCCCTGCACCGCCTGCCGCTACTGCACCTCCCACTGCCCCCAGGGGCTGGACATCCCCATGCTGCTGGAACTGTATAACGAACACGCCTTCTCCGGCGGCGGCTTTATTGCCCCCATGCGCATCGCCCGGCTGACCGAGGACAAAAGGCCCTCCGCCTGTGTGGGCTGCCACAGCTGTGAGGCGGTCTGTCCCCAGCAGATCAAAATTTCTGAGGTTCTTGCCGGCTTCTCCGCCAAACTTGGATAGCAAAAGGCCCCCATTTATGCGGTGTTTTTCGCCTGCATCTTTTTTATCAACACAGGTTGTGTGTCCACGTCACCGATGATACAAACTCACTAAGTTGCGCCACGAGTTTACACGGTATCTACACGATTAAACATTGTTAAGTTTTGTATGCCCATGTAATGTATTAAAACGGAAGCTCATCATGCTCTTCAGCTTCGGCCTCAGTGGTTACTTCACCCTCGCCTACAATAAATTTTGCTCGCTCATATAGTTCGTCGAAAGTAATTATTTCTGGACTTCGAATTTCACGCCGAAAACGCTCAAAAGAGTTTTTCTTGTCCCGATTATCCAGTTGGCTTGTCTTTCCTATAACAACGATACCTCTAGGCGATATAGTGTAAATACCTTCCAATGCATCACGATTTTGATCAGTTCTAGCTCCAGTAATTTCCCATTCTGCACAATTAACCTGGACTTGAGAAATAGCTCCAGAGAGCTCTGAACTGGCGCTCCAAACACCGTTTCGATATGGCGTATGTTGCAAAAGGTCCGTAGTTGGTTTTTTGATTTCTACTAAGCATGTAAATCTTGTGTCGGCCTCTGTAGCCGTCAAAAAGTCTCCACGTTGACCGCCCGTTCCGGTGACATCTGCCCCGCCATAATTGGGCTGGGGTTGTATGATACGAAGGATTTGGTACCGCAACCCATAGCCAAATATCCATGTGTTTTGTTCAAAAAATTCCTGCCAGTCGTTTTCGGATAATGTTTCATCACCCAGCAGGGCCTCAAACCTTTGAAGTGCTGCCACTCTGTTAGCCTGTAACTGAGCATCGGCTAGTCTAGTCGCAATATCCGGGCTACTTGCAGCAAGCTGCATCCACACTTCTTCCCCTAAGTTCTCCTCAAGAATTCTTCGGATAATCTCTGCTTTATTTTGATCCGTGATTACTAATGCCCTTGCATCAGTAATAGCAAAATCGTGTTCACCGTAGTTAATTCCATGTTCTTCTAGAAGGCGTGAAAGTTCTTTAAATTTTTGGTACAGTTTAGCAACAGCGTTCGTAGGTAAGTCAATTTTTACTCCCTCATCTTCATGCAGTGTATTGAAGTTAACAGGAACAATTTCTTCACAAGCACCTTCTGCACTCTTTTTGTAACGTATAATGTGGCCACGGATACCGCCTGAATGCATTTCAGCCTTAAAAACTGTCCTAGTTCGTGGAGTGTCATCTAGTACAAATTCTTGCGACACTTCTACAAAATTGCGGGCAACACTTTGGGTGGTTATGATTTCATTGTCCACAAATTCGCCTCCTTTTTTATTTACGGCCCTCAGCAACCTTTGAATTTCAAGAGCCAACTTTCTTTTTGTATTTTAACACAAAACATGCAATATCGCGATTATAGTTCCATAAATAAGCAGCCCCGTTAATGCTTATTCCGGTTCTTCAAATGCACAAAGATAGCTATCTGCTAGTTTATCGAATTTTATATTCGATTGTGCTAAGGTGTGATCACACTCTACAATTAAATCCTCGTCCTGGAGTTTAGATTTACATAGGTGTGACAGGATGGTGCGTGCATCAGAAATTAAAGCGTTCAGTTTTTCATCGGTCAGTGCAAATGAGGCACCAGCCACTGCAGCCTTGGTAGCTCGATTTTGAGGATGTACACTAATCCTAATACTCGAATACCCAGGATAATTCTTAGAAAACCATTCATCTGCAACAAGCAGTTGACCATGTTCTTCCTTTGTAAGTGCATTGCGCTCTTTTTTGCGGCTTTTTGCTTCAATTACAAAACCAACTTTATTTGGTAATAACCACAAAACATCTGGACCTTCACCGTTTTCGTCATGGCGCTCGGCGTGTATGCCTATCATTTTAGCGAAGTCACAAAGTGCGCGTTCAAATTGGCTTGCTGATGCTTTAGGTTGTAAATAAGAAACAGTGTCCTCAAACGACTGCAGAAAGCCACGTCGATTGCGGAATGAAGCAATCTGCTGTACAATAGCCTCAGACTGATTTTCATGAACATGCTGTGGACGGTAAGGCGGAAGCACCTTAGGACGAATAAGATTTCGATTGTGCGCAAAAGCATGTTGCTGAATGCTTTCTGCCAAGTCTGAATGCCCCCAACTGTCAGCAATTCTTGCTGATAGCTGTTCTAGCCACCCCTTAGTCTGGTCATCCAAATCTTTGGACTGATCAAGGTATTTGTCAATTTTCTCAATGGCTTTTTCACAGTAGCCGTCTTGCCACAGATTTATGGCTTTTCGTTCAACTACAGCTTCCTGCAAATCGACATTTTGAGCCTCCATATCCGTAAGTTCTGCAAGAGTCTCAGCATGGTATTCAATCCAAGATTTATCCCGACTATAGCATTGCTGCACAATTTTTATAAGTCCATTTATATCGGTTACCTCTTTGCTAATTTCTGTCCCTATTTCTAATTGAGCTCTTGTAGCGCTGGTTAAAAATGAAAAATTTGCTTTTTTAGAGATCCATCCAGATAAATCGGACCCAGTAAGAATTACAACACAATAATCCCCCGCGCCACGTGAACCACGCCCAATACCCTGCTCAATTCTTTGAGCCATCATTTTTGTAATTGTTTTGCCGCCATATAGGGCGCTTGCTTTAAACAATTCGTAATTGGAAGTGCCTGTTGGAAGGCCGCTCATAACTAAAAGCCGGCAAGAGTCTCCAGGCAAATCCATGCCATCATATCGGTTGGAGAAAGCTATAGGACCACATGTTTGTTTTTCTTGCAGACTAGTAATATAGTGCTCTGCTTCTGCTGATCCAGTTGCTATTGTGGCGATATCTGACCATCTGTTAGCATTTTTGTCCGATGACACCAAAATAACTGCACCCAGATTTTGTGCAGTAGTTTGTTTATGCAAGCGGTACGGTTTTAGCAAAAAATATTTTTAGCGTATATTGTTTGCAGGCATTTCGCTTACACAAAATTGAGCGTCCATCTAATTCTCCGATACCGGGGCAAGCGGTCAAACCGCCTGCCCCACTTTTTCTGCAAGGGCAAGGATCGTTGTCGCGCCTCTCATTTTCTCCCCCTCTTTTTCCGGCTCCAGATAGATTTGTTGGAACTCGTCAAAGGCAACATTAAACTCAACTTCTATCTCGTAGTCCCGTTTGACACGAACAGCCTTTACAAACTGCGCTATGGTCACATTTTCGTTGACGGATAGAGATGCACCTTCCGAATTGACATACACACCGGCGCAAGTCTCCTTGTTGCTGGTAAAGGTCCCACCCTCCAGCGTTACGCTTCCTCTCACAACAAGAGCGTGGATCTGCTCGGAAATGATCTCCCCCTCGCCCTGGATGGTCACAGCAAAAGAACTATCAACTGAGAGACATGTTTCGTTGGTGGATTTAATATTATGCCCGTTCAGGTCCAAGGTGCAGTTGACTTTGATGGCGAGGGTTGTTGCTCGTATCACATTTGCCAGCAGTGTAATTGTCGCGCCGCTGTTGCCGCTGTCCGCGAACGCAGCGTCAAGGCCGCTTTCGCCCACATAGCCGGTGATTTGGTTGTTCTTTTCGATCTTCGCCGCGGCGGAGATGTTGACCGTTACCGTTCCCTCGCCGTCCGCCATATTGCCATTCTCAATAAATTTCGCGGTGAGGGTGATTCCCGTACCCGGGCCTCCTGCCGCAACCAGCACATCGGCGGCGCTGACGGTCATGGTATAGCTGCCGTCCGCCCCTTTGTCCGCAGGAGCGGACACCTGCGTATCACCCACAAACACCGCCATCTGGCCCGCAGCGGGCGCGGCAAGGCTGGCCGTAAACATAGCGGAGTTGGCCGGAGCCTGCCCGGTTGCGGTGGGCGTGGCCTTGACGGTGATGGTGTCATCGGCGGTGAAAGTAGTAGTCTGCGTGTCGCCGTTGTAGGTCAGCACTTTGCCCTCACTCGTTAAGTCTATGCCGGACTGTTTGACGGTAAAGGTTTTGCTGATGGTCTTATCGCCTTTCTTGAAAACAGCAGTATATGTCCCGCCTTCTTTCACCTCACCCAAATCTTGCAGCACCCAACCGTCCGCGCTGGCCTGCACCCGGAAAGTCTGCCCCAAATAGGTCGCTGTCCCGGTTTTGCTGTCGTCAATCTTGATGCCGGACACATCCAAAGCCTGCCCGGTGTAGACAAGGCCCTCCGGCACCACAATCATATCCTCGGTGGGGTCGCCGTTGATGGTGTAGGTTCCTTTGGAGCCGAGAGCGGTACTGTTGTCCAACATATCGGCAGAACTGAGCGTCAGGGAACCGTCGTTGTCTGACCCCTTGCCTCCACCGATACCGGGGGCACCATCGCTTCCTGTAGCTGTAACATGACCTCCAGTGATGGTGATATTGCCGCCGTTTCCAAAATTCAGGGCATAAGATGCACCGCCAATGCCTGCACTGTAATCTCTGCCGGCGGCTGTTATCGTACCACCGTTGATTACCACCATTCCGCAGCTAAAATCGCCAACATTTCCATTTGGATCATAATATGCTCCGCCAATACCGGCAGCAGTCGTAGAGTTAGTAAGGGAAATATCCAGTGAACCTGTGCTCTGTTCTGTAATCACCAAAGTTGCACCTACCGGCACATAAAATCCACAGCCAGAACCTACTATTTTATTAGTACCCACTAAAGTCAGGTTCATTGTCCCGCCAGGCATGATGCCAACGGCGGCAGAACTTAGATTTAATCCTGAAAAAGTTATGTTGTGGGTACCGCTTTCTACAAGGATTTTCGCACCCACTATTTGCGTATATGACTGTGTAATTTTATGCCCCTGGCATCCGCCGCTGCACTCTGCTTCGGTGAGCGTTACAGTATTAGTGCTATATAAATCAACATCGCCCGTTGAAAGCGGTGTAGGGTCGTTGGCCTCGTCCAGCGCCCCTTGCAGCTCGTAGACGCGGGACAGGTCGATCTGCTCCTGTTCGTCCCCGGTCAGCTCCCGATAGAGCGCAAGGATTTCATCAAGCTGCCCCCACACATCATCCGCATTGTCCGATGTAACATCATCCGGCAGAGCGGCGATCAGCGCCTCAATGGGGCAGATATGGCACTCGTACCCGCAGGGCTGGCCGGGGTCGGCCTGGACATAGCCGCAGTCCTTATCGTGGGTGTGCTGGCAGTCCAGGACTTCGCCGCCAGCTTCGTTTGTGGTATAGCAATCTTCCGTATGCTCATGGCCGCAGTCGTGGCCCTCGGTGGGGGCGATGTAGCCGCACTCCCCGGTATGCTCCCAGTGGTGGGGGCAGAGGGCGGGGTCTGCCTCCGCCGCAAATACCCAGGTGGGGCACAGGCTCAGGCACAGGGCCAGAGCGGTGATGATGCTCAAAATTCTGCGTTTCATAACAGCAGTCCTCCGTTTCAAAGATACAAATAGGAACCAGCCACAAACGGGGGCGGGTCG
>CATKXO010000022.1 GCA_949840775.1 uncultured bacterium
GCTCTTTTTGTCTGCTTCCGCCTTGGGTTTGCGCACAGGGTTTTTGCGTACGCAGCGCAAGATGACCGCGGACATGGGGGGCAGGTCGATGGTGAAAGACTGCTGCTGGTCATGGCAGGGAATCTTCTCCGTTTTGATGGGGGCCTTGTCGCCCCGGCCCTCGCCGCCGTAGGCCGGGTCATCGGTGTTGAAAGCCACGGCCCAGCTGCCGGCGAAGGGAGCGCCTACCCGGTAGCCGTCCCGGTGCTCGGGGGAGAAGTTGCACACCACGATGAGGGGCGTGCCCTTCCGGTCCCAGCGGAGGAAGGAGACAGTGTTGGCGTTGTTGTCGTCGGCGCACAGCCACTGGAAGCCCTGCCAGGAGTCATCCTGCTCCCACAGGGGGGAGTTCTCCAGGTAGAACGCATTCATGGCTTTGACGAAGTCCTGGGTCTGGCGGTGGGGGGCATATTGCAGCAGATGCCAGTCCAGAGAATACTCGAAGTGCCACTCGTTCCACTGGCCCAGCTCGGCCCCCATGAAGGTGAGCTTCTTGCCCGGGTGGGTCATCATATAAGTGTAGAAGGCCCGGACGCCGGCGAACTTCAGGGGGTTATCACCGGGCATCTTGCCAAAGAAGGAGCCCTTCATGTGGACCACCTCGTCGTGGGACAGAGGCAGGATATAATTTTCAGAGAAGGCGTACATCAGGGAGAAGGTGATGTCCCGGTGGTTGAACTGGCGGAAGTAGGGATCCAGCTTGATATAGTGGCAGATGTCGTTCATCCAGCCCATGTTCCACTTGAAGTTGAAGCCCAGACCGCCGTCGTCCACCGGTTTGGTCACCTTGGGCCAGGCGGTGGACTCCTCCGCCACCATGAGCACGTCCGGGTGGGCGGCGAAGATGGCGGTGTTCAGGTCCTGGAAGAACTTGATGGCCTCCAGGTTCTCATGGCCGCCGTTCACGTTGGGCAGCCACTCGCCCTGCTTCCGGTTGTAGTCCAGGTAGAGCATGGAGGACACCGCGTCTACCCGCAGGCCGTCCATGTGGTACTCCTCCAGCCAGAACATGGCCGAGGAGAACAGGAAGGAGCGCACCTCGGGTCGGCCGAAGTCAAACACGTCGGTGCCCCACTCCTTGTGCTCCCCCTTCCGGGGGTCGGCGTATTCGTAGGTGGGGGTGCCGTCGAAGTTGTACAGGCCGAAGGCGTCACGGGGGAAGTGGGCGGGAACCCAGTCCATGATGACTCCGATGCCCGCCTGGTGGAGCTGGTCGATGAGGTATTTCAGGTCGTCCGGGGTGCCGAAGCGGCTGGTGGCGGCGAAATAGCCGGTGCACTGGTAGCCCCAGGAGGCGTCCAGGGGGTGCTCGGTGACGGGGAGCAGCTCCACGTGGGTAAAGCCCATCTCCTTTACATAGGGGACCAGATAGGAGGTGATGTCCCGGTAGCTGAGGAACTCGCCCTCACCGGTGCGCCGCCAGGAGCCCAGGTGGCACTCGTAGATGTTCATGGGCCGGCGGTAGGGCGGATTCTTGGACCGGAAAGCGTACCAGTCCTGATCCCCCCACTGGTAGCCGGTATCCAGGTCGTAGAGCTTGCTGGACACGTCCGGCCGGGTGGCGGCGTGGAAGCCGTAGGGGTCGGCCTTGCCCACGAAGCCGCTGCCGTCCGCCTTATGTATGGCGTACTGATAGGCGTCGTAGCGGTTCAGGCCGGGGACGAAAGCCTCCCAGATGCCGCCCTCTACCTTGGCCATAGGGGTGGCCTCCAGGTCCCAGTTGTTGAAGTCGCCGATGACGGTGATCTTGGGGGCGTTGGGGGCCCAGACCCGGAAGAGATAGCCCTCGGCGCCGCTTTCATCCTTGGCGGGATGGGCGCCGAAGCACTTCCAGGCGTGGGTGGAGCGGCCCTCGGAGAAGGCCTCAAGCTCTAAAAAAAGGTCGTGGGAAGAGAGTTTTTCTTGGTATTTAGACATATTTATCACCTCGTGGAATCTTTTGGAAAACGCCTGTCAGCTAAAAGCAACAAGGGCATGTTGTGCGCGCCGGGGTATATTTATCAAAATTATACAACAAGGAGAAAAGGCAGTCAAGTAAAATAGTGGAAAAGGCCGTGAAAATAGAAAAGAATTTCCTGACGCGGCGAGGGGTGGGGGGATGATACGGGCGGGGCTTCCCCCCACTGGGGGGGGGAAGCTTTTAGCCGCAGGCGGGGGATCACGGAGATGCTGGGGCGCTCCGGGGGTCACCCTCATCCGTCATTCGCTGCGCAAATGCCGCCTTCCCCCTTGAAGGGGGGAAGGCTTTTACAGGAGACACATCTGCGGAAATTACCCCGCCATCAGAAGCCTGCTGAGCATCCGGGAAAAAATACCGGGGATGGACAGCCGGTCCACCGGCTGGGAGGCGAGAATGGGAATGGTATCCCGCAGCTCATCTCCCACATAGACCTCCAGCTGGCCAAGGATTTGTCCCTGCTCCACGGGGGCCTCCACGTCCTGGGCCATGGACAGCCGTGTGTTGACCTGGGTTTCCTCCCCCTTGCGCACCAGCAGGCGGCAGTCCCGCTCCGGCTGGGGCTGGACCTGGGCTGCTGTGCCCAGGAGGACATCCACCGGGGCGAGAGGGGCGTCGGGGTAGACGGGGACCATGGCGCAGCTGGCAAAGCCGTAGTCCAGAAGGGCCTTGGCATCTTCAAAGCGCTGGTTGCTGGTGGGGGATTTCATGACCACCGAAATCAGCTCCATGCCGTCCCGTTCGGCGGTGGCCGACATGCAGTAGTGGGCGGAGCTGGTATAGCCTGTTTTCAGGCCGGTGGCCCCCTGGTAGAACCGGACCAGCCGGTTGGTGTTGGTCAGGCCAAACTCCCCGTTGCGGATGGAGTCCATCCAGATGGTGGTGTACTCCCGGATGGAGGGGTGGTTCAAAATCAGTTCACGGGACATGAGGGCGATGTCGTGAGCGGAGGTCACGTGGCCCTGGGCGGGCAGGCCGGTGCAGTTTAAAAAGGTGGTGTCCGTCATGCCCAGCTCCTGGGCCCGCTGGTTCATCCGGGCCACGAAAGCCGTCTCACTGCCCGCCAGGTGCTCGGCCAGGGCCACGGCGCAGTCGTTGCCCGACACCACCGTGACGCACTTGATCATCTCAGACACGGGCATCTGCTCCCCCTCCTCCAGGTAGACCTGGGAGCCCCCCATGCCGGCGGCGTAGGCTGAGACGGTGACCAGATCGTCCTTGGACAGCTGGCCCGAGTCCACCGCCTCCATCACCAGCAGCAGGGTCATGATCTTGGTGACGCTGGCCGGCTCCAGTTTCTCATGGGAATTTTCCTCCAAGAGGAAGGTTCCGGTCTCCTTTTCCATCAGCGCGCAGGAGGCGCAGGACAGATTGAGGCCGGCCTGGGCCGGGGCCGCCTGGGCGGAGGGGAGGCCGGCCGACAGCACAAGGGCGGCCAGAAGCAGGGATACATGTTTTTTCATAGATGGTTCCTCCTGAATCCAGAACATATCGTTCCAACTTTGCTTCCCGTCCCCGCAGGGGGGCGGGACTGCTATATAAATGGAAAATTGCCTGTATGGTCAGGATGTGGAGGAGAGGTTTTTTCTATGCGTAGGAAAAAACAGGTATTTTTTCAATCTGGGACAGTGTACTCCCACAGAGACGAGAAATTGGGCGAAATGAAGAGAGAAAAAATTTTTGTTTGATGTACCAAAACGTACAACTTTTGCCCCCCGGCCCCTATGGGTGTAAGGAGGGATGAAGTGGCAAAGGCTGTGAAGCTCCCGGACAGGGAGCAGATTATCAAACGAATGTGGAAGCTGGCCAACGCCGGGGCGGGGGACGCCGTTAAGCTGGCCTGCTTCCCGCCTGAGGAGTGGCAGGAGACGGACGGGCTGGACCTGGACGCCCTCACCGAGTTCAAGCGGGGGAGCAACGGGGTGATCGAGCTGAAATTCGTTGACCGGGGGCGGCTGCTGGAGCGGCTGCTGGACGCGGTGGACCACAGCGGCGAGGACCAGGTGGACCGCTTCCTCCAGGCCATGGAGGGACAGGGGGGATAGCTTGGTTTTTTCCGAAAAACAGAGGCGTGTGCTCACCTGGTGGCGGCCCGGGTCCCCGGACCGGGAGCGGCAGGCCATCATCTGCGACGGGGCGGTGCGCAGCGGCAAGACCCTGTGCACCGGCCTGTCCTTTTTCTGCTGGGCCATGAGCTCCTTTCAGAACCGGAGCTTTGCCCTGTGCGGGCGGACCATCCAGTCGGTGCGGCGGAACATGCTGTCAGAGTTGCTTCCCCTGCTGAGAAGCATGGGCTTCCGG
This sequence comes from uncultured bacterium, assembly GCA_949840775.1. Classification (GTDB taxonomy): domain Bacteria; phylum Bacillota; class Clostridia; order Oscillospirales; family Oscillospiraceae; genus Lawsonibacter. The sequence continues at coordinate 4,298 of CATKXO010000022.1, forward strand.
TGCGAGGAAACGGTGAGCAAAAACCTGATTCAGGTGCGGCTGGGAGGGCGGCGGAACAACTTTTACCTCTTTGGCGGCAAGGATGAGAGCTCCGCCGCCCTCATCCAGGGCATCACCCTGGCGGGGGCGCTGCTGGACGAGGCGGCGCTGATGCCCCGGTCCTTTGTGGAGCAGGCCGCGGCCCGCTGCTCTGTCACCGGCAGCAGGCTGTGGTTCTCCTGCAATCCGGAGTCCCCCGCCCACTGGTTCTATCAGGAGTGGGTGCGGAAGGCGGAGGAGAAAAACGTCCTGCGGCTCCGGTTCACTATGGATGATAACCCGGGGCTGTCTGATGAGGTGCGGGCCCGGTATGCCAACACCTTTCAGGGGGCCTTTTACCGCCGGTTTGTGCTGGGGGAGTGGGCGGCGGCGGAGGGGCTGGTGTATGACTTCTTTGACGCGGGCTTTGTCCGGGAGGCTCCGGAGGGGCCCTTTGAGGAGTGGTACATTTCCTGCGACTATGGCACCTCCAACCCCACCTCTATGGGGCTGTGGGGGAAGAAGGATGGGGTATGGTACCGGGTAAAGGAGTACTACTACGACGCCCAGGCCATGCGCCGGCAGAAGACCGATGAGGAGTACGCCGGCGATTTGGCAAGGCTGGCCGGAGACAGGCCCGTCCGGGCTGTCATTGCCGACCCCTCGGCGGCCAGCTTCTGCGAGACCCTGCGCCGCCGGGGGTGGCGGGTGAGGAAGGCGGACAATCAGGTGCTGTCGGGGATCCGTCTCACCGCCCGGCTGCTGAAGAGCGGGAAAATTGTCATTTGCAGGGGCTGCGACAACGCCATCCGGGAGTTTTCCCTGTACCGCTGGGACGACAAGTGCCAGGGGCAGGACCAGGTCCGCAAGGAACACGACCACGCTATGGACGAGATCCGTTACTTCGCCGCCACCGTGGTTGGAAAAGAGGGCCGGGTTGGCGTGTGCGCCGGGAGCGTGGAGAGAAAAGTGCTTTAAGGTGTGTGGGACCCGCCGCCCCCGGCGGGCTAATTCAAAACATCAGACGATGGTTAAGAGATGACCCGCCCAGGGGGGCGGGTCCCACATTTGGACAAGGGAGGAAATCTATGAAGTGGTGGAAACAAAAGCGGCGGGAGCCCCCCGCGCCCGTTGTTCAGGTGCGGCGGGGCGGAGGCCAGCCCTTCGGGGTGCTGGACCGGTACATCCCCCTGCGCACCGGGGAGGCGGCTCTATACCGGGCCATCCGGGAGGGGGTGCCCATTGTGGACGCCGCCATTTGGAAGCTGATCCGGCTGTGCGGCGGGGTGGGGGTGAGATGCGATGACCGGACCGCCCAGGCCGGGCTGGAGGCGTTTTTCAAAACGGTGGATGTGGGCTGGGGCCAGCGGGGGGTGCAGGCATTTCTGGACCGCTATCTGGACGACCTGTTTACCTGCGGCCACGGGCTGGGGGAGGTGGTGCTCACCCCGGACGGCGGGGACATCGCCGCCCTGCTGTGCGCCGACCCGGAGCAGGTGGAGGTGAAGGCGGGGGACAGCCCCCTGGACTTCCGCCTGTGCCGGGCCGGGATGGGGGAGGACCGGGAGCTGCCCTTTCAGGAGCTGCTCCTCTTTACCCCCTTCCAGCCCACGGGAGACGCCCCCTGCGGGGTGGCGCTGCTGCGGTCTATGCCCTTTCTGGCAGGTATTCTGCTGAAAATTTTTCAGGCCACCGGCCAGAACTGGGAGCGGGCGGGTAATCTTCGCTTTGCCGTGGTGTGCAGGCCCGGTGAGGGGGAGGAGGCCTTTGTCCAGGAGCGGTGCGGCCAGATTGCCCAGGAGTGGTCCGCCGCCATGCAGGCCGGGCGGGAGGGCTCTGTCCGGGACTTTGTGGCGGTAGGCGATGTGGACATCAAGGTTATCGGGGCGGACAGCCCGATTTTGGACAGCCAGGTTCCGGTGCGGCAGATTTTGGAGCAGCTGGTGGCCCGGACGGGCATCCCGCCCTTTATGCTGGGGCTGTCCTGGTCCTCCACCGAGCGGATGAGCGCCCAGCAGGCGGACATCCTCACCAGCGAGGTGACCGCCATCCGGAGAGCGGTGGAGCCCGCTCTGTGCCGGGTGGCTGAGCTGTGGCTGCGGCTTCACGGGTTTGGAGAGCGGGCGGAAATTGTATGGGAGGATATCAACCTCCAGGACATTGTGGAGGAGGCCAGGGCGGAGCTCTATCGGGCCCAGGCGGAAAAATTGAGGAGGGAGATCAGTGAAAATCATTAAGGAAGCGGAGGGCGGCGGCGGGGCCGTCCTGGGGCCGGGAGACCTGGAGCTGATTGGCGCACTGGCCCGGAGGCCCCTGGGGCCGGAGGAGGTGTATACCTTCTCGGTGCGGCTGTGTGACAACGAGATTGACCGGGATTTTGAGCGTTTTGCACCCCAGACCCTGGAGGAGCTTGCCCCTATGTTTGTGGGCAAGAGCGGCATTTTTGACCACCAGTGGTCGGCCAGGGGGCAGGCGGCCCGCATCTACAAGACCGAGGTGATATGGGAGCCAGGCCGGGTGACCCGGGCCGGGGCCCCCTATTGCTGGCTGAAGGGCTGCGCCTATATGATGCGCACCGGGAGCAGCCGGGACCTGATTGCCGAGATTGAGGGTGGCATCAAGAAGGAGGTAAGCGTGGGCTGTTCGGTGGCGCGCTCGGTTTGTTCGATTTGCGGCGCGGACCGGACCGTGTGCGACTGCGGCCACGAGAAGGGACAGGAGTACGGCGGGCAGCTGTGCTACGCTACCCTGGAGGGGGCCGGCGACGCCTATGAGTTTTCCTTTGTGGCGGTGCCGGCTCAGCCTATGGCAGGAGTGGTGAAGTCTGCCCGCCGGGACGGGGGGCAGGACCTGGAGCGGCTGGAGGAGGAGGCCGCCTTGGGCAGAAAGTATCTGGAAAGCCTCCGGAGCGAGGTGGTGCGGCTGGCCCTGCTGGCCGACCGGGAGTTGTCCGGAAAGACGGTGAAGTCGCTGGTGGACAAGCTGTCCCCCGGTGAACTGGAGGAACTGCGCGGGTCCTACGCCCGCAGGGCCGGGAAGCGGTTCCCCCTGCGCACCCAACTGAGCTACCAGGCGGAGAACGCCGCCTCCCGCGAGGAAAACAGGGCCTTTTTGGCATAAATTTTAGGAGGTATGTGACATGGCATATTACTACGACAATCTGAAGCTGGACAAGGGGATGTACCGTGAGGCCGGGCAGTCCTTCAGTCAGGTGCTGGAGCGGATGGACCCCAGCGAGCGGTATAAGGGCACCAGTCTGGAGGGGCTGGACGCCTTTCAGCGGCAGCTGAAGCGGTTCGATATCAAGGTGAAGGGGGAGGCCAGTGACCCGGTGGAGGCATTCTTCCGCACCTCGGACGCCGCTGTCCTCTTCCCTGAGTATATTTCCCGCACTGTGCGCCAGGGCATGGAGGAGGGGGATGTCCTCCCCCACATCACCGCCGCCGTCACCAAGATTGACGGCATGGATTACCGCTCCATCACCTCGGAGGCCGGGGGCGAGGAGAAAAAGCTCACGCCGGTGGCCGAGGGGGCGGCGATTCCCTCCACCACCATCAAGGTACAGGCCAACCTGGTGAAGCTGAAAAAGCGGGGGCGGATGCTGGTGGCCAGCTATGAGGCGGTGCGCTTTCAGAAGCTGGACCTGTTTTCCGTTACCCTGCGGCAGATCGGCGCACACATTGCCCGCACCCACCTGGAGGACGCGGTGGACGTGCTCATCAGCGGCGACGGCAATGAGAACCCCGCCGCCGTGACCACCATCGACGCCGGCAAGGCGCTGGACTACGATACCTTGGTGGACTTCTGGGCCAAATTCGACCCCTACACCATGAATACACTGCTGGTGTCCGGCGATGTGATGCTCCAGCTGCTGAAGATGCCTGAGTTTCAGAATCCCTTCACCGGCCTGAACTTCCAGGGTACCGGCAAGCTGACCACTCCCCTGGGGGCCACCCTGCTCCGCACTTCTGTGCTGCCCGCCAAAACCGCCGTGGGCCTGGACAAGCGGTTTGCCCTGGAGATGGTCCAGAGCGGCGGCGTGATGGTGGAGTATGACAAGCTCATCGACCGTCAGCTGGAGCGGGCCGCCATCACCACCATCAGCGGCTTTGCCAAGGTGTTCACCCAGGCCAGCCGGGTGCTGAAGGTGTGAGATGACGGAGGAGATTCTGGCCCTTTGCAGGGCGATGGGGGCCGGTGAGGACCAGGAGGAGCTGCTGCTCCCTCTGGTCCTGGCCGTCAGGGAGCAGCTGTCAGGCCGGCTGAGAGAAGGCGTTCTGCCGGAGGACTGCGGACCGGCCTTTCCTCTGGCAGCCGCTATGACCGCCATGGACCGGCTGTCCGCAGCGGCGGGAGGGGGAAACACCGGAGCGGTGACCTCCTTTACCGCCGGGGACCTGACCATCCGGAAGGAGGCCGGGAGCGGAGGACGGAGCGGAAAGAGCCTGTCCGCCCAGGCCGGGGAGCTGCTGGCCCCCTGGCTGGAAGACCAAAGCTTTGCCTTTCAGGGGGTGCCGGGATGATGGACAGGATATGGGACGAGATTTTGAACCGCTTTGGCCAGGAGGTAATCCTCCGGGGCCGGGGTGAGGACTGTACCGTACAGGCCCTGGTCCAGCCCTGCCTGGACCGGAGCGGGGAGCAGGAGGTCCCCGGCCCCCTGGGGCGGGGGCGGCAGGACCGCTTTCGCTACATGGGCCCGGCCGGCCATCCCCTGGACCTGGACACCCTGGTGGAGTGGCAGGGCCGGGCGTACCGGGTGCAGTCCGCTCATCTGGTGGGGGAGGGGGTATGCCCCTACTGGTGGGCCATGCTCTGTCCCAAAGAGGAGGCGGCAGTATGAGCGCGGGGCTGGAGAAGGTCCGCCGGGCGGTGGCGGATTACCTCAATGGCCGGGGGGTTCCCGCTGTCACCGCCTGGCCCGGCCGCGCCAGGCAGGAACGGGAGGAGCCGGTGGTGGCGGTGTCTGTCCGGGGCTGCAAAGCCGGGCCCGCCGGCTTCCAGAATTACCTGGGGGAGCGGTATGACGGGGAGACCGGCCGGTGGGAGGAGCGGTATGGCCGCAGGGCGGAGCTCACCCTTGGGCTGGACATCTATGCCCCGGAAAAAGGGGATGGGGAGGCGGTGCAGGCGGCCTTTGACGCCCTGGCCGGGGCTCTCCTTCTGGGCAGCCTCCCGGGGCTGGACTTGCAGGAGTTTTCCTGCGGGCAGACCGTTTGGGACTCGGAGAACCGGCGGCTGAAGCGGCCGGTGGAGGCGGTTTGCACCGCCTGGCTGTGCGCGGTCACAGATGGGGGCGGCGCGTTCAGTGATTTTGAATTGCGAGGTGTGGTAAAAGAATGAGTAACAGCGTACATCAGCGTCCGGGGGTTTACTCTTCCTACGACGCATCTGCGGTGGTCAGCGGCCGGGAGCCCGGCCGCGTTGTGGGGATTGCGGCGGTCAACACGCAGGCCGGGGCCGGTGTGGTCCACATGATTACCAGCTATGACAGGGCGGTGGCCGTTTTTGGCTCCAGCGGGGCGGAGGATATGGCGGAGCTGATCCGCCTTGCCCTGAAAAATGGGGCGTCCGCTGTGGCGGCGGTCCCCGTGGCCGATGAGAGCGGCTATGAGGAGGCCTTCAATCTGCTGGCCGGGGTGGAGAACATCGCACTGGTCCTGTGCGGCAGTACAGATATTGGGGTGCAGAAAAAGCTGCGGGACAGCGTGGCGGAGGCGTCTGACATGCGCCGGGAACGCCTTTGCGTGCTGGCCGGCGGGAAAGACGAGAGTGTGGACGGCCTGATTGCCAGGGCCGGGGAACTGAACTATGAGCGGGCCATCCTGATTGCTCCCGGCTGCATAGACGGCGGGGGAACTGCTGTTTCGGGCCTGCCGCTGGCCGCCGCTGTGGCGGGAGTGATTGCCGGGGAGAGCGACCCCGCCCTCCCCCTGGGCGGCGCGGAGCTGCTGGGCTTGAGCGGCCTGGACCAGCGGCTGGGGGACCGGGATGTGGACCGGCTCATCCTGGGCGGCGTTACTCCGGTGGAGAGCCTGGGCGGCGTGATCAGCGTAATCCGGGGGGTGACCACCCGGACCACTACAGGCGGGACGGCGGATGCGACATGGCGGGATTTGTCCGCCATCCGGGTGGCGGATGACGTGATTCCCGGCCTGCGGGACGCCCTGCGGGCCAAATTCCGCCGGGCCAAGAATACCCCCCAGAGCCGGGGGGCCATCCGAGCCCAGGTGGTGCTGGAGCTGGAGAACAAGCTGGCCCGGGAGATCATCACCGGGTATGAGGACGTGACCGTCACTGCCGACCCGGAGGACCCCACCCGCTGTCTGGTGGAGTTTTCCTTTACCGTGGCCCACGGGCTGAACCAGATCTGGCTGACGGCCCACATCACTGTTTAAGGAGGCTGACAAATGAGTATTGCAGGATTTCCCACCAGCAGCGACATCTATTTGGAGGCGGACGGCGTGCGCGTGGCGGTGGTGCAGAGTTACACCGCCAAGACCACCAAGGGCAGTACAGCGGTGGAGGCCTTCGGAGAGGCGGAGCCGGTGGCCACCGTACCTGGGCAGGCCGCCCACGAGATCGAACTGACCCGGCTGTACGCCACCGACGAGGCCATCCGGGACAATATTGATTTCTACTCTATGTCGGGTTTTTCTCTGGTGATCTGTAAGCCGGACAGAAAAATCATCTATTCCGACTGCCAGTGGAGTTCCATTCAGGAGAGCGCCAACATCGGAAGTATGGTGCTGGAGAAGGTCACGCTGGTGGCCTCCCGGCGCATCGAGACGGGGGCGTGAGCCGTGGGGCTGTCTATATTGGCCAGGCGGGACCGGATTTCGCTGGAAAACGGCTTTGATTTGCGGCTGCTGCCGGCCCTGGAGGTGATCCAGGCCAGGCGGGAGGCGGAGGAGCTGGCTCGGGACGGGCGGGAGCGGGCTTTGTGCTCCAACGCCTGCCTGCTGGCCAGGGCATTGGAAAAAACCGGGGACCAGACAGCGGTTTTTGCGGATGGGCGGGAGGTACTGGCCGGCCTGACGGCGGCGGAGATCGCCGCCCTGGCCGCGCGCTGGGCCGCCTTTAGCCGGGAAAACGATCCGGGGCTGGAGCTGTCTCAGGAGGAGCTGGAGCAGGTGAAGGCGGAGCTGAGCAGCGATCCCGGGGAGCGGCTGCGCTGGCGGGTGCTGCGGCAGTTTGGCGCGCTGCCCTCCGAGGGCCGGGCGCGGACCATGAAGGGACGGGACTATCTGTGGTGCCTGGCCAACATCCTTTTGGACCGGGAGGAGGAGCTGGGGCGGCTGTGCCCCAGCTGCCGGTCACAGGCGATGGAGGCGCGGTGCCCGGTCTGCGGCCGCCCTGGGGCGGAGTGGGAAGAGGGGACGGGCAACGCCTCCTTTGACTTGGCGCGCTTTGCGGAACTGAGCGGGAGGGAACGGCTTGACTGACTACTTGGAGGAGCATTTGGAATATGCCGGCGCCCTTTTGGAGCAGCTGCGGCAAATGGAACGGAGTACCGCAGGCCCGTTCAGGGACGGTGACCCGGCGGCGGAAGAGGGGGAGGCGTTTGACCGCTCCGATGAGGAAACCTACGCCAATGAGGGGGAAAAAGCGGACGTATCCGATTCGGAAAAGGAGGTTGACGCCTTGAAAAGGGAGGTCAACCAAATGAAAGAACTGGCTGCCAATGCAAACCTTGCCCCTGAAACCGGCGGCAGGAGTGCCAGGGATGACGTAGACCTGGAACGAGAAGAGGTATACGGTCTGCGGACCGCGCAACCGCATATGAATGCCGCAGAGGAGAGGCGGGAGTCTGCCAGGTCTGAGGCACCGCCGACGAATGAGGAGAAAGCGGGAAAAAACAGCGTGCCCCTAGCGGTGCAGCTGGAGGAGCTGGACCATGCGGTGTCTGCGCTGGCCGCGATTGTTCCGGTGGAGCAGGCCGCAGACCGGATTCCGTGGATTACCGGAGGGAGACGGGGGACTCCTTCCCTTTCCTTCTCCAGTGCGGCGTTCCGCTCTGGCGAGGCCGGGGGGCCGGGGAGCGGAGTGGAAAGAGCCTCCTTTTCTGCTGGGGACGGGCTGCGCTGGGCGGAGCAGGCGGACCGGGTCTTCCGCCGGGACAGCCGCCGCTATGACGGCGGTTTCTATCTGTACTGAGGAGGAGTGAGGGAATGGAACTGACATCCATGCGCTACAAGGGCTACACCTGGCCCCACAACCCCCGGGTGTATTCCATAGACTTTCAGCGCCCTGTGGCGGTGCACAAAACGCCCTTTGGCCGCTATCAGCTCCAGGACCTGGGGATGGGCCACCGGGTTATGGAGGGGGAGGGAGAATTTGTGGGGCCGGGGGCCTATGTGGAATTTCAGCGGCTGGCCAGCGTCTTCTATGAGGACGGGCCCGGCCTGCTGGTTCATCCGCTGTGGCAGGTGGCAAACGCCTATTTTGTGGCCCTGCGGGTGGAGCAGGCCCCCCGTCCGAATTATGTGCGCTACTCCTTTGCGTTTTGGGAGGACTACGGGCTGTACAATGGCCTGGCAGTCAGGACCGGAGGGGGCGTTACGGCAGGGATGGGCGGCACGTCTCAGGCCGGCAGCCAGGGAGCCTGTCACCGGGTGGTGCAGGGCGATACCCTGTGGGCGCTGGCCGGCCGGTATGGGGTGACGCTGGCAGAGCTGATTGCCCTCAATCCGCAGATCAAGAATCCCAACCTGATTCAGGTGGGTGAGGAGGTGCGGGTGCGGTGACGGCCTATGTGACGGACGCAAAAGGGGTGCGGTGGACCCTCCCGCGGCCGGTGGCCTGGCGGCTGGAATATACCTCCGGGGTGCCCTGTGACAGCTTTTGGCTGCGGTGCGTCTGGGACGGGAACAACACGGCCAGGCCGGAGGACTGGGTGAGTTTTTCCGCAGAGTACCAGGGGGAGCGGGTGTTCACCGGCGTTGTGGACGAGTGCGAGGTGAGCGTTACCGCCCGGGGCAGGCTGCTGGAGGTGTCCGGCCGGGGAATGGCTGCGCTGTTGTTGGACAACGAGGCGCTGGGGCAGGACTATCAGATTGCCACCCAGAAGGATATTGTCCGGGACCATGTGCGTCCCTATGGAATCTCGGTGGCATCGGGTGCGGCGCTCCGGGCGGTGCCCCAGTTCTCGGTGGCCACCGGGAGCAGCGAGTGGTCGGTGATCTATGAGTTTGCCCGGTACTACGGGGGAGTCGCGCCCCGGTTTGACCGGGAGGGGCGGCTGGTGCTCACCGGTTGGGAGGACAAGGGGGAGCTGGTGGTGGACGGCAATGCCCCCCTGATTTCACTGGTCCGCCGGGACAGGAGGTATGGGGTGCTGTCTCAGGTGCTGGTGCGGGACCGGTGGAGCGGCGCGGTGGAGACGCTGGACAACGGGGAATTTTCTGCCGCTGGAGGACGGGCCCGGCGCATCATCACCATGCCCGCCAAGAGCAGCTATAAGGATATGCGGTACAGCGGACAGTTTCAGCTGGACAAGTCCGCCTCGGAGTGGAAGCGGATGGAATTGACGCTGGGCCGGCCCTTCTGCGCCTGGCCGGGGGAGCTGGTGACCGTCAGCCGGGGGGAGCCGGGCTGGGATGGCCGGTACCGGGTGGCGGAGGTTGTGGTAGAGATGGACGAGGCGGGGAGCAGGAGCCGTATGGAGCTGGCTCCCCCCGACTTTACGGTTTGAGGTGACAAATATGTGGACATCGGAAAAAAACCGAAACCTCCCGGTGCGGGAGGCGGCGGCAGAGGTGGGGACCGTCACCCTGGGGGGTGATCCCGCCGGGGTGAGCCTGGGCGGAGAGCGGCGCTGGCTCAATGTATACGGCCCCGGAGGCTATAGCTGGCGGCCTACCTCCGGGGACAAGGTGATGGTGCTCAAGGCGGGGGCGGAGGGGGAGTCCCCCTGCATCCTGGGCACCACCCAGGACGCGGAGGACCTGAAGCCGGGGGAGGTCAGGCTGACGGGTCTGGACTGCACCCTCCGTCTGGGCCAGGGACAGGTGGAGATGACCAGCGGGGAGAGCTCCCTGTGCCTGAACGGCCAGGGGATGGAGATGACCGGCGGGCTGTCTGTCAATGGTCAGGCACTGGAGGACATGGTGCGGAGCATTGCCCGGGAAGTGGCCCAAGAGATTGTCGGTCAGATGATGCAGTGAGGGAGGAGAGGCCATGGAGCGGATGCTTGCGGATGGGGACTATGTCCCGGACGGGACGGGAGGGCTGACCGCCCTGACAGGGAGCGGGGAGGTGCTGGCCCGGGTGCTGTACCGGCTCACTGTCCGGCGGGGGGCGCTGCCCTTTTTGCCTGAGCTGGGCAGCCGGCTGTATCAGCTGGGCCGGGAAAAGCCCTCGGCCCGGAGGGCGCTGGCCGTCCAGTATGTGACGGAGGCCCTGCGGGAGGAGCCTGATCTGGCGGTGCAGTCGGTGGAGCTGGCCCAGAGGGAGGAGGATGTGCTGCTGACGGTGTATCTGGACTGGAAGGGCGAAAAATTGACCGTCCGTCTGCCCCTTGAGAAGGCGGCCGGACAGCCTGGAGGAGAGAATGCCTATGAGAAGCGTTGAGGAAATTTATCAGGAGATGCTGGACTGCTTTGGGGAGCGGACGGGGCTGGAGCCCCGGGAGGGATGCGACCTGTCTGCCCGGCTGTATGCCCTGGCGGCGCAGGTCTGCGCGCTGTACATACAGGCGGACTGGGTGGTGCGGCAGGCCTTTCCCCAGACGGCGGAGGGGGAGTATCTGGACCGCCACGCCCAGCTGCGGGGGCTGGAGCGGAAGCCGGCGGTGGCCGCGGAGGGACGGGTCCGGTTTACCGCCGGAGAGGCCTCTGACGCCCCGCGGGAGATTCCCCAGGGGACAGTGTGCATGACGGCGGGACTGGTCCGGTTCGAGACAGTTGAAACCGCAGTGCTGGAGGCGGGGGCGCTCAGTGTGGATGCGCCTGTCCGGGCGCTGGAGCCGGGCAGGCTGGGAAATGTGTCGGCCCGGGCCATCGTGTCTATGGCGGTGGCCCCCTTTGGGATATCCGTCTGCTCCAATCCGGAGCCCTGCGCCGGCGGGGCGGACCGGGAGGCGGACGGAGAACTGCGCGCCCGGGTACTGGAGACCTTCAAGCGGCTGCCCAACGGCGCCAACAGCGCCTTTTACCAGCAGGGGGCGCTGTCCTTCGACCAGGTGGCCGCTGCTGCGGTGATTCCCCGGCCCAGAGGGGTGGGTTCGGTGGACGTGGTGCCCGCCACCTTGGCCGGCCTGCCCAGTGAAGAACTGCTGGAGGAGCTGAAGGTGTATTTTGACCGGCGGCGGGAGATTGCCGTGGACCTTCAGGTCCGGGCGCCGGAGACGGTGACGGTAGATGTCGCCGTGGAGGTAGAGACCGGGGAGGGCCGGGACAAGACAGAGGTGCTGGACCGGGTGAAGGAGGCCGTCCGGAGCTGGTTTACCGGTAAGCTGCTGGGCCAGAGGGTCCTCCGGGCCAGGCTGGGGGAGATCGTCTACCACTGTGAAGGGGTGGTAAACTATTCCGTCCTCACGCCGGCGGCCGACGTGGAGGTGCAGGAGGACCAGCTCCCCCTGCTGGGAACGCTGAGCGTGGAGGAAACGGCATGAAGCACGCCCAATGTCTGCGGGACCTGCTGCGTCCCCTGGGGGTTTACGATTTAGAAGCCCCCTTTAACGGCGGCGAGCTGGACGCTCAGGGGGAGGCGCTGGACAAGGTCATGGCCTGGGTCGAGGAAGTCCAGCGGGAGGCATCCCTCGCGTCGGCGGAGAGTTGGGGGGTGGAGCGGATGGCGGAGCTCTTTGCCCGCCGCCCGGTGGCCGCTCAGCCCCGGAAGCTGGCCGCTGCCCTGGCCGCCCTGCTGCGCATCGGCGGGGACAGCTTTACCCTGGCGGCCATCAACGACACCATCTCCGGCTGCGGTGTTCCCGCCGTGGTGAAGGAGCGGGGAAAGGGACAGGTATCCGTCTCCTTTCCCGGTGTGGCCGGTGAGCCGGACAGCTTTGCTGAGCTGAAAAAGCTCATAGAGGATATTCTGCCCACCCATTTGGGCATCGAATATGACCTCTGGTATCTGACCTGGATGGAGCTGGAGGCCAACTTCCCCAGCTGGCAGTCTATTGAGAGCCTGGATCTGTCCTGGGTGGGGCTGGAGACCTTTGTGGAGTTTTTATAAGGTGTGCGGTCAAAAGCAGATCCGCACCGCCCAGGCTGCGGCCAGAAAGCCGGTGAGGTCGGCGCAGAGGGCGGCAGGGACGGCATAGCGGGTTCTGGTGATGCCCACGGCGCCGAAGTAGACGGCAATGGTGTAGAAGGTGGTTTCGGTGGAGCCCAGCATGACAGCCGCCATCCGGCCCAGGTCAGAGTTGGGGCCGTAGGTGGAGATGAGCTCCGCCCCCACCCCCAGAGCGGCGGAGCCGCTGATGGGCCGCACCAGCATCAGGGGGAGCAGCTCGGAAGGCAGGCCCAGCCGGTCCAGAAGGGGGGCCAGCGCCCCGGCCAGCAGCTCCAGCGCCCCGGAGGCCCGGAGCATATACACTGCCGTCATCAGCCCGACGAGGGCGGGGATGATGCGCAGGAGGGTGTCCAGCCCGGACCCCGCCCCCTGGACCAGGGCGGAGTAGACATCTACCCGCCGCCCGGCGGCGTAGACGGCAATGGCCCCGATGGTCAGCGGGACCAGCATAGTGAAAAAGAGGTCCATGGTCAGTCCCTCCAAGTCTTTGCAAAGATTTTGCAGGCGATGATCCCCACCCCCACCGAAAGGGCGGAGGCCAGCCAGACGGCGGGCAGGATGTCGAAGGGGGTTTGGCAGCCCTCGGCAGCCCGGACGGAGGCCACGGTGGTAGGGATGAGCTGGATGGAGGCGGTATTGCACACCACCAGCATACACAGGTTGTCAGAGGCCACGCCGGGGCTGGACCGGGCCAGCCTGCGGGCGGCCTCCAGGCCCAGGGGGGTGGCGGCGCTGCCCAGCCCCAGCAGATTGGCGGACACATTGGCGGAGATGCTGTCCATAGTGTCCCGGTCCCTGGCGGCCTGGGGAAAGAGCCGGCGGAGGACGGGGGCCAGCAGCTTGGACAGCTTGTCGGCCAGCCCGGACTGGCGCATGACCTCCATCACCCCTGTCCACAGGCAGAGCATCCCTGCGATGGACAGGGCCAGCTGCACTGCCGCTGAGGTGCCCTCCACTGCGGCGGCGGCCACCTCTGGCCCCCGCCCGGTGGCCAGCCCGCACAGGATGGAGGCAAGGATCATTCCAGTCCAGATTACTGTCATCGTCAAGGCACATTCCCCCTCTTGTCCCATCTATACGGGAACAACTGGAAAATCATGTCTGCGGCAAAACCAGAAATTTACAAAAAAATCCAGCGCATATCCTCTTTTCCACAAAAATTCTACATTTTTCACCCTAATTTGCCCGATAGAAACAGTTGACATTGCTTTTTTTTACCGCTACAATATAAGTGAGATAAAGATGTGCCGGGGCCAGGCCTTGGACCCCGGGTCCGTGAAAGATAACAAAGGAGGCAATTACATGAAATCCACTGGCATTGTCCGAAAGGTGGACGAGCTGGGCCGAATCGTACTGCCCATCGAACTGCGCCGCACTCTGGATATCGAGGAGAAGGATTCCTTGGAAATCTACATGGACGGCCCGTCCATCGTGCTGAAAAAGTTTCAGCCAGCCTGCATCTTTTGCGACAACGAGAAGGACATCATCGAGTTCCGCGGAAAGAACGTATGCCCCAAATGCTTCCAGGAAATGTGCGCCGCCTTTCAGAAGTGAATAAAAGATGGAACGGGCCGCCCGGCATAAAGCCGGGCGGCCCGTTTTGTATTGCGTTGAAGGTCAGCCGGTGATGCTCATGCTGGTAACGGCGTATCCAAACATGTTGTCGCAGGACAGCAGGCCGGCCTGGAACTTTGCCAGGACCTGCCCGTCCACCTGGTAGACCAGGGAGCCGGTGAGGGTATAGCCAGACCCGGAGGGGCTGAGGCTGTCCACCCGGACCTGAGCCAGGTTGTCCTCGCCGCAGACCACCACATAGCAGCGGGAGACGTTGTCATAGTTCAGCCGGTCCCTGATGGCGGCAGGAGGGCCGTCCAGCTGGTCAAAGCTGAGGGTCAGGGCGGCGGCATAGTCCCGCACCGTCTCGTCGGGGAGGAGCAGCTCGCCGTCCTCGGTGAGGCTGCGGCTGTCCAGCTGGCCGTAGAGGGAGAGCATGTTGTACAGCCCCTCCCAGGTCAGGGCGCTGTTTTCAAAGTCGAAATGGGTTGCGTCGTGGTTCAGCATGGCCAACACCAGGGCGTGGAGAGCGGGGGACATGGACTCCATAACGTCGGTCTCAGCGGGGACATCGCCGGGGAGGTAGCCCTGGGCCGTCCCAGGGGCCGAGGCCTCCGCCGGGTTGGCCGGGCCCACGCTGCTTACAGGTAAAATAAGCATCGAGGCAATCAGTGCGGCCGCCAGTAATTTTTTCAACATAGGGAGACCTCCTTTCCTGTTTATATCCCTATCTTAGCACAGATGTTCTGTTACCTTCTTATCGAAGGCGTTACAAGTTGATGAGAAAATGGTTACAGATTGGCTACAGCCTGCCTGTCCACAGTCAGTCTATGCGGCGGGAAAGAGGGACATGCCTGTTTTGGGATTGTCCTTTTCGCAGATTTTAATGTAGGGGCCGCCGCCTTCGGCGGCCCACAAAAATACAACGCCTCACTTGGGTTCGGGCCGCCCAGGGGGGCGGCCCCTACAGATGATCTCCGGATAAATGCGCGTTAGGGCATTCCCCCTGTTTTTCGCTGGTTGACCGGGAGGGCGGTTTGGGGTAAAATGTGTAGGGGCGGATATCATCCGCCCAAAACGACAGATGAGTACGTGCAGCGGGCGGATAATATCCGCCCCTACACAATCAACCAACGAGATAAAGGAAGTTACATATGCTCAACCACCAACAAGAACTGCGCTTCTGCAAGGCCCGCCGGGGGGCCATCGCCCGTGACTTTGGGCGGCTCAACCCGGAGCAGCAAAAGGCGGTGCTGGCCACCGAGGGACCGCTGCTTCTGCTGGCCGGGGCGGGGAGCGGTAAGACCACCGTTCTCATCCACCGCATCGCCAACCTGATAAAGTATGGCCGGGGCTCGGACAGCGAGGAGGTGCCGGAGTTTGTCACCGGGGACGACCTGGACTTTCTGGAGCGGTACGCCGAAACCGGCCAGGGGGACAAGGCCCGGCAGGAGCGGCTGTGCCGCCTGGACCCCGCGGCCCCCTGGACCATCCTGGCCATCACCTTTACCAACAAGGCCGCCGGGGAGCTGAAGGACCGCTTAGCCGCCATGCTGGGCCCCTCCGCCAACGATGTCTGGGCCAGTACCTTCCACTCCGCCTGCGTGCGCATCCTCCGCCGGGACATTGACAAGCTGGGCTTTGCCTCCTCCTTCACCATCTACGACACCGACGACTCCCTCCGGGTCATCAAGGATGTCCTCAAGGCGCTGAACATGGACGACAAGCAGTTTGCCCCCCGGTCTGTGCTGGGCTACATCTCCCGGGCCAAGGACGCCATGAAGCTGGCCCCGGACTACCTGGCCGAGTGCGAGAAAGCCGGGGACTTCCGCCTGACCAAAATCGCCAATGTATATATGGAGTACCAGCGGCGGCTGTGGGAGGCCAACGCCCTGGACTTTGACGACATCATCCTCCACACCGTCCGGCTGCTGAAGAGCTTTGACGACGTACGGGAATATTACCAGCGGAAATTCCGCTATGTCCTCATCGACGAGTACCAGGACACCAACAACCTCCAGTATCTGCTGGCCTCCACTCTGGCGGGGGGCTATGAGAACTTCTGCGTGGTGGGCGACGACGACCAGTCCATCTACCGCTTCCGGGGGGCCACCATCGAAAATATCCTCTCCTTTGAAAAGCAGTACAGCGGGTGCCGCACCATCCGCCTGGAGGAGAACTACCGCTCCACCGGCCACATCCTGGACGCGGCCAACGCCGTCATCCGCAACAATCAGGGGCGGAAGGGCAAGGAGCTGTGGACCAAGGCCGGGGCAGGGGACGCGCTCCATCTATACACCGCCATGAACGAGAGCGACGAGGCCCAGTATGTGGCGGGCAAAATTTTGGAGAACTTCGGCCAGGGCAGGAGGTGGAAGGACCACGCCGTCCTCTACCGGATGAACGCCCAGTCCAACCAGATAGAACAGGCCTTCAAGCGCAGCGGCGTGCCCTACCGCATCATCGGGGGCACCCGGTTCTTCGACCGGGCGGAGGTGAAGGATGTGCTGGCCTATCTGACTGTGCTGGACAACCCGGAGGATGATTTGCGCCTCACCCGCATTGTCAACAATCCGCCCCGGGGTATCGGCGCCCGGACGGTGGAGATTGCCCAGGAGCTGGCCCGGCGGGATGAGAGCTCCTTCTACGCCGTCATCGACAACGCCACCCTGTACCCGGAGCTGCAAAAGGCGTCGAAAAAGCTGGGGGAGTTCACGAAGCTGATTCAGGACCTCTATCAGCTGTTGGCGGAGAACACCCTTACCCTGGGGGAGTTTTATGAGGAGCTGCTCGCCCGCACCGGCTACGCGGTGATGCTGGAGAGTAAAAACACCGTGGAGGACCGGGGGCGGCTGGAGAATGTGCGGGAGCTGCTCACCTCCATCAACAGCTATCTGGAAAATCGGGCCGATCGGTCGGAGTCCCTGATTGACGCCCTCCACAACTTCCTGGACGAAATCGCCCTGTACACCGACATCGACAGCCACGACCCCTCTCAGGACTGTGTGGTGATGATGACCATGCACGCCGCCAAGGGGCTGGAGTTCCCGGTGGTCTTTGTGGTGGGGGCGGAAGAGGGGATTTTCCCCGGAATCCGGGCCATCGGTGAGACGGAGGAGATGGAGGAGGAGCGGCGGCTGTGCTATGTGGCCATGACCAGGGCCAAGGAGCAGCTGTACCTCACCTGCGCCAATCAGCGGATGCTCTTCGGGCGCACCAGCGCCAACCGGCCCTCCCGGTTTGTAGGGGAGATTCCCCCGGAGCACCTGGAGCAGTCGGGAAAAACCTTCCTGTCCGACCCCACGGAGGACTGGGGCGGGATGCCCAGCCGGGCCTCGGGCTACGGGGGCTACGGCCAGCGGCCCGCCTACGGAGCGGGACGGCAGAGCTATGGAGGGGGGAGGACCCCTGTAGGGCGGGACGACCCCGGCCCGCCGCTTTCAACCTACGGGAGCGGGGCGCCGGGCCGTCGCCCCCTACAGACGGCGCCCCGTTCTGTGTCCGCCCCCTCCCTCCAGCTGTCCAAGGGGGACACGGTGGACCACAAGGCATTCGGAAAGGGAATGGTGCTGTCCGTCCAGGCCATGGGGGGCGACGCCCTGGTGGAGATCGCCTTTGAAAACGCGGGCACCAAGCGGCTGATGCTGAAATCCGCTGCGGCTTACATGACAAAGTGCTGAAAAAATTTCAGGGGGCGGGAACTTTTTCCCGCCTCCTGCGTCTATATAGAAGAGGTAGATCCAAGTGCCGGCCCTTAAAGAAATCTTAACTAAAACTGTAACCGTCTTGTAATTGATACTCCCGGGCAACGGGCATATAATGGGGGAGCGTGTACAAGCCGGAGCTGTCCGCTGTCAGGCGGGCAGGCCGTTAGAATAGGAGGAAGCCGCTATGCCAGATGTGAAAGATATTCAAGCCGCCGTCCCCGCGCAGGAGGCTGCGGAGCCCGTGACGGCTGGACAGGAAGCCCCGCCCCCCAGGCCCCCGGCCAAAAAGCCGGCGGGAGAGGGGAAAAAGAAGATGGTTAAACGGCTCATTGCCCTGGGCGTGGCCGCAATCATCTTTGGCGGGGGCGGCTTTGCCCTGTACCGCTTTCTGACTGCCGACGACACCGAGATGGGGGAGATTTATTCCCAGGAGGCCACCATCGGCACCATCCAGAGCAAGGTGTCCGGCCGGGGCAGCGCCCGGGCCAAGGAGTCCGCCGCCATTACCCTGACCCAGAGCGGCATCGTCCAAGAGGTCTACGTCACCGGCGGACAGACCGTTATGGCCGGCGACCCGCTGTATTCCATCTACAGCGAGGCGGCGGAGACCGCCCTCTCCCAGGCCCAGGAGGAGATGGATAAGCTGCTGGAGGAGGCCAACAACCTCACCGTCCGGGCTCCCTTTGCCGGCAAGCTTATCGACGTGCAGGAGTTCCAGATCGACCAGGAGGTGAGCGCGGGCACTAAGGTGGCCACCCTGGTCAACGACAAGAAGCTGAAGCTCTCCCTCTATTTCAGCTATGCCTACGAGGGGGAGATTCATGCCGGCCAGGCGGTGGACGTGTCCATCCCCGCCGTGATGAAGACCTGTACCGGCCGGGTGGAGCAGGTCAACAAGGTGAGCTTCATCTCCCCCGAGGGAGCGGTTCATTTTGAGGTGGTCATCGTCTTCGACAACCCCGGCACCCTCACCGAGAAGATGGACGCCTCCGCCATGCTCACCGCCTCCGACGGCTCGGAGATATACCCCTACAAGAACGGCCAGACCCAGTACTATGAGACCCGGGACATCCTGGCCAAGGCCTCCGGCCCGGTGGTGGGCCAGGGGAACCTGCTCAACTACGCCAACGTCTATGAGGGCGAGGAGCTGCTGTACTTAGGCTCGTCCACCATCGACACCAAGATCCAGGAGCAGCAGAAGAAGCTGGAGGAGGCCCAGGAGGCCATGGCCGACTTCAACGCCGTGGCCCCCATTGACGGCACCGTCACCTCCTGCAATCTGGTGGAGGGCCAGGAGGTGAAGAGCGGCGACACGGTCATCATGATCTCCAACAACGTGACCATGCTGGTCACCATCAACGTGGACGACCGGAATATCTCCTTCATCAAGCCGGGCAGCTATGTGGAGCTGAAGGACTACAGCGACAACATCTTCCAGGGCCTGGTCACCTCCATCGACATGTCCGGCGGCCAGGGCGGCAATGGGATGATGGGCGGCTCCAGCGGCACCACCAACTACCCCGTCACCCTGACGGTGGACAACTACGGCGGCGCCCTGATGGAGGGTATGGGCCTGCAATACTCCTTTGTCACCAGCGAGTCGGAGGAGTGCGTGATGGTGCCCAACGCCTGCCTGCAGCGCTTCTCCGACAAGGACGGCAACAGCTGCTATGTGGTCTTTGTCCAGCGGGACGAGGCCCCCGACGACATCCCGGAGCTGAACTACCCCACCTTTGAGCCGGGGCAGAAGCGCACCTTCCCCACCCAGGAAGAGGGCTATTACCCCGTTGTTGTGGAGACCGGCCTGGCCGACACCCAGAACGTGGAGATCGTCTCCGGCGTGGAGGCCGGGGATGTGGTCTTCCTCAACTACACGGTCACCCAAGGCGGAGACAGCTGGGGCTGATGAGGTGACGCTATGCTGATCGACATTCGTAACCTCTATAAGATCTACAACGAGGGAAAGGAGAGTGAGGTCCGGGCACTGGACGGCGTCTCCCTCCAGATCGACAAGGGGGAGTTTGTGGCCATTGTGGGCCAGTCCGGTTCGGGCAAGTCCACTATGATGAACGTGCTGGGCTGTCTGGACATCCCCACCTACGGGGAGTATTACCTGGACGGCAACGACATCAACTCCCTCAACGACAAGCAGCTGGCCCGCATCCGCAACCGGGAGATCGGCTTCATCTTTCAGGGCTACAACCTGATCCAGGAGCTGGACGCCCTGGAGAATGTGACCCTGCCCCTGATTTACCGGGGGGTGTCGGTCTTCGACCGGGAGGACATGGCTATGGAGGCGCTGGCCAAGGTGGGGATGGACGACCGGGCCCACCACCGGCCCTCGGAGATGTCCGGCGGCCAGCAGCAGCGGGTGGCCATCGCCAGGGCCATCGCCACCAGCCCCCCCATCATCATGGCCGACGAGCCCACCGGCGCCCTGGACTCCAGAACGGGCAGGCACGTGATTGAGATTCTCCGGGACCTGTACCGGGGCGGGACCACCATCCTGCTCATTACCCACGACGACGGCATTGCCGCCACCGCCAAGCGGGTGGTGCGGCTGTCCGACGGCAGGATCATTTCGGACAAACCCCAGGAGGTGGATTGGGCATGAATCTGTGGCAGGCCTTTAAAATGGCGTTCAAGTCCATTGCGATGAAGAAGACCCGGTCTTTCCTCACTATGCTGGGCATTATCATCGGCGTGGCCTCTGTGGTTATCATGGTGTCTGTCATGCAGGGGCAGAACGAGAAGAACATGGAGTACTGGAAGAAGATGGGCGACAACAAGATCGACCTGTACGCCTATAGCTGGATGGATATGGAGAACGAGACCGGCGAGAAGATATTCGACTACTGCCTGTCCCTCAGCGACCTGGTGGTGGGGGTCACGCCCAAGGCGGAGATCAACAGTACCATCACCATCCAGTACGGGGCCAAGACCCTCAAGAGCAACGACTGGGAGAATATGGACTACTCCTCCGGTAAGGACCCCTACCTGACCATGCTCCACGTCTACTTGGGCTCCGACCAGTTCGGCATCTGCAACAACTACACCCTGGCCAGCGGCCGGGAGATGTCTTACCTGGAGGTGGAGAAGGCCCTGCCGGTGTGCGTCCTGGGCTCCGGGGCCAAGGAACAGCTCTTTGGCTTTACCGACCCGGTGGGCGAGACCATCACCCTCAACGGCGACCCCTTCCAGGTGGTGGGCTGGTACAGGTCCTTCAATATGGGGGAGGAGAATTACACCGGCAGCCAGATGGACAACGCCGTCGTCATCCCCTATACCTTCAACCGCACCATGAACAACAATAACACCATCGACCAGTATGTGGTGAAGGCCAAAGACAGCCTGTCCACCGTGGAGGCCATGACCAAGCTGGACTCCTTCCTCAGCGGCTTGTTCCCCAAGGACGAGAACGGCCAGTCCTCCAACGGCTATTACCAGTTCGGCAGCAACGACAGCTTTGTGGAGGAGCAGGAGAAGGCCAATTTGATGCAGTCTCTGGTGATGGGGGCCATCGCCGGCATCTCCCTGCTGGTAGGCGGCATCGGCATAATGAATATCATGCTGGTCACCGTCACCGAGCGCACCCGGGAGATCGGCATCCGCAAGGCCATCGGCGCCGAGCGGTCCAGCATCATCACCCAGTTCCTCATCGAGGCGGCGGTGATCTGCTCCATCGGCGGGCTGATCGGCATCGCCATCGGCTATGTGGGCACCATGATCGCCGGCAAGCTGATGGAGGATGTCTTTGAGGGCATCATCCTTATGCCCGAGCCCTTTATCGCCGTGGGAGCATTCCTGTTCTCGGTGGTGCTGGGCATCATCTTCGGCATGTACCCCGCCATCAAGGCATCCGGCCTCCAGCCGGTGGTGGCCCTGCGGGCGGATTAAAAAGGAGCGTGAACAAAATGAGAGCATTCAAACGGCTGACGGCGGCCCTCCTCACTGCGGCGCTGGCCCTGTCGCTGACGCTGGTCCCGGCCTCTGCCGCCCTTGGGTCCTTCACCGATGTCAGCGACCCCAACACCGCCGTCAACGCCGACATCCTGCGGCTGATGGGGGTGGTCAGCGGTACGGGGGGCAGCGTGTTCAACCCCCACGGCCAGCTGACCAGGGCCCAGTTCTGCACGATGATGGTCAACTTCCTCCAGAAGGGGGAGGAGGCCCCCCGGTACGCCACCCGGACCATCTTCTCCGACGTGAAGAGCGGCCACTGGGCCCGCAGCTACATCAATCTGGCGGCCAGCATCTCCGTCACCGACGGCGACGGGGAGAACAGCACCTCCATCCCCCTGATCTCCGGGGTGGGAGACGGCCGCTTCCTTCCCGACGACAACATCACCATGGCGGAGGCCGCCACCATCCTCCTCCGGGGGCTGGGGTACACCAGCAAGGAGGCGGGGGCTGTGTGGCCCCAGGGCTATATGAACCTGGCCGAGTCCGTGGGCCTGTCCGACGGGCTGGACCTGGCGGCGGGCACCGCCCTGAACCGGGCCCAGGCCGCCCAGCTCTTTGTCAACGCCCTGTCCTGCAAGACCAAGGACGGCAAGGCCTACTATGAGACCATCGGTACTGTGGCCAACTCCGAGGACAAGACCATCATCCTGTCCGTCAACGTGGAGACCGACGACGGCAGCACCCTGGGTGCCATCCGCACCACCGGCATGGAGAAGAGCTCCGAGGCCTACCTCCCCGCCCACGGCGACGGCAACGTCTCCGCCCTCCAGGGCAAGCGGGGCTACCTGGTGCTCAACGACAAGAAGGAGGTGGTGGCCTTCGTCCCCGACAAGAGCACCGCCACCACCATCGTCCTCAACGGCGACGCCCAGGCCGGCTATGTGAAGTCCAACAGCGGCAAGCAGTACACCGTCTCCGCCAATACCAAGGTGTTTACCTCCGTCTCCGCCTCGGGGAAGGACTGGCTGGAGGCCTACAGTTCCCTCACCTCCGGCACCCAGATCACCATGTACTCCGAGAAGGGGAAGATCGTGGCCGTTTACTCCACCGGCGGGGCCAGCACCATCGACTCCGACGCCGTGGTGGTTATGGGCAACGCCACCGCCGCCACCTTCCACCACCTCACCGGCGGCGTGACCAACTTCAACATCGTCAAGGACCGGCAGACCATCCGGATGAACCAGATCAAGCCCTACGACGTGGCCACCTACGACCCCCTGAGCAATACCCTGGTGGTGTCTGACCTGCGGATGACCGCCGTCTACGCCGACCCCAAGCCCAACCCCAAGACCCCCCAGACCATCAGCGTGGCGGGCAATGAGCGGAAGGTGCTGGAGAGCGCCTGGGACACCATCGGTGATCTGAAGCCCGGCGACAGCGTCTCCCTGCTGCTCACCGCCGACGGCGTGGTGGCCGGCATCGTCCCCGCCAGCGCCCAGGTCCGGTCCACCGCCATCGGCACCGCCACAGAGGGCGGGGTGGAGATTTTCCTGCCCAACGGCGGCGAGCCGCTGAAGCTGTCCGGCAAGGTGTCCAACGTCCCCGCCAGCGGCGAGCCGGTGGTCATCTCCTCGGTGCGGGATGGCTTCTCGGTGAGCAAGCTGCCCACCAGCCGGGCCCCCGGCGACTTCGACGTGGGCAGCCTGAAGCTGGGCAGCCTGACGGTGTCCCCCAGCGTGCGCATCTATGAGCAGATCAAGGGCAGTGTGATGCAGCCCGTGGACCGGGGCAGCCTGACCATGGAGTCCATCCCCGCGGACAAGATCACCTACCACACCAACAGCTCCGGTATCGTGGACTACATGGTTCTGGGCGATGTCACCGGCACCGCCTACATCTACGGCATGATGGTGGGCGGCTATGTGGTTGTTGAAGAGGCAAAGCCAGGGACAGACGCATGGACAGATGAAAAGGGTGAACAGCATGAAGCAGTGCCCCCAACGCCCGAAAAGACCCGCTATGGCTGGTATCTGCGCAGCGGGACCCAGGATATTGAGTTTAGTCCCACCACCACCTACCGCGGCCAGAGCGGCGATATGGTGGGCGTGGTCCTGGGCTCCAACCGGGATAAGAAATACACCATCCGGGAGCTCATCAAGCTCCAGGAGGTCAAGCAGGTGAAGGGCTCCGACTTCTTCGAGAGCCAGGGCGAGAACTATGTGAGAGTGGGCGCCCACACCTACCGTATCTCTGACAACGTGGAGTGCTATTACAACCGCACCGGCAACAAGGTAGCCAAGGACAACTGGCTGACCGGCGGCAGCGGCGCCGAGCGGTTCGCCTCCATCAAGGCGTACTCCGATAGCTTTACCATCTATGTGGACCCTGTGGGCGATCAGGTGCGCATCATCGTGGCCAACTGATTCCCAACCAAAGCAGCAGCCCCCCGGCTCTCGCCGGGGGGCTGTTTTCACAGGTAAAACCGCCAGGGAAAATCCACAGCCTCCTCCGCATAGTCAATGCCGATGCGTTTGCCCGTCCGGACCTGAGCCGGGTCCGGGGGCGCGCCTGGGAGGACGTACAGCCTGCCCGCCGGGCAGGTCAGGTCCAGGCCGTTTTGGGTCCGGGTGAGGGCCAGCCCCCTGCACAGCTTGCCGGGGCCGTTAAGGAAGTTCTTTTTTTGATAGGCGGTCATATCTTTTTCCTTGCAACCAAAGCGGTTTTTTGCTATAATATCTCCGTTTTCGATGGGAACCGCCCCCCGGATCAGCACAGCGGCGGGCTCCCCCTCCCCCTCGGTGACAAAATTGAGGCAGTGGTACATCCCGTAGATGAGATAGATGTAGGCTGTACCCGGCGGGGCGAAGAGGGTCTCGGTCCGGGCGGTGCGCCGTCCGCCGTAGGCGTGGCAGGCCTTGTCCGTCCGGCCGATGTAGGCCTCCGTCTCCGTAATACGGCAGGCCAGCCGGGTTCCGTCCTCCAGCACCCGGACGATGTCCCGGCCCAGCAGGTCCCGGGCCACGGCCAGGGTGTCCCGGGCGTAAAATTTGCGGGTGAGGATGCTGTCCATGAGGGCCCTCCTGTCTGTAGGGGCGGATATCATCCGCCCGTGTCTTCTGTTGAACTATGCGGGCGCATGATATGCGCCCCTGCGCGCTGCTATCATACCATACCTTACAATCATTTTTCAATCCGGAGATGATACCCATGTCCCCCAAAACCATGAAACTGCTGGCCAAACCCATGCTCTTTGCCGCCGCCCTCATCTGGGGCACCTCCTTCTTCATCATGAAAAACGCCCTGGACGTGATGCCGGTGTTTTTCCTGCTGGCCGTCCGGTTCACCGCCGGGGCGCTGCTGCTGGCCCTGGTGGCCTGGAAGCGGTGGAAGAGCTTCACCCCCGACTACCTGTGGCGGGGGGCGGTGATCGGCGGCTTCCTGTTCCTGGCCTACTCGGTGCAGACCTTCGGCCTGGCCCAGACCACCCCCTCCAAGAACGCCTTTCTCACGGCGGTGTACTGCGTCATCGTTCCCTTCCTCACCTGGGCGGTGGTGAAGGTGCGCCCGGACCGGTATAACATCGCCGCCGCCCTGCTGTGCGTCACCGGAGTGGGGCTGGTGTCCCTCACCGAGGAGCTGACCATCAACACCGGCGACCTGCTCACCCTGGTGTGCGCCGTCTTCTACGCCAGCCACATCGTGGCGGTGGCCAAGGTGTCTCCGGGGAAGGACATTACCCTGCTCACCGTATTTCAGTTTGCCTTCGCCGGGCTCTACGCCTGGATCTGCGGCGGGCTGACCGAGACCTTCCCCGCCGCCGCCCTCACCGACCCGGCCCTCCTCCTGCCCATGCTCTACCTGTGCGTCATGGCCACCACCGTGGCCCTGCTCTTCCAGAACGTGGGCATGATCTGGTCCGACCCCGCCTCCGCCGCCGTAATCCTGTCCCTGGAGTCGGTGTTCGGCGTGCTGTCCTCGGTGATCTTCTACGGCGACCCCGTCACCGGCCGGCTGCTGGCCGGTTTTGCCCTCATCTTTGTGGCGGTGGTGTGCTCCGAGACGAAGTTTTCCTTTTTGCATAAATAAATGTAGGGGCCGCCGCCTTCGGCGGCCCGCGGATATAAAACCGCATTCCCGAGCGGACAAACATATAAAAAAGACGGGCCGCCCAGGGGGGCGGCCCCTACAGGAGCTGATACTGTGACCGACAAGACCATGAAGGTGCTGGCCAAGCCCATGCTGTTCGCCGCCGCCTTTTTCTGGGGCGCCTCCTTCATGCTGATGAAGGGGGCGCTGGACAACATCCCCACCGGCCACCTCATTGCCATCCGCTTTACCATCGGGACGCCCCTGGTGGCCCTGATGAGCTGGAGGCACTGGAAGGATTTTTCCCCCGGCTACCTGTGGCGGGGCGGGGCGGCGGGAGTGCTGCTGTTCGGGGTCTACTGGGCCCAGACGGTGGGGCTGGAGACCACCACCGCCTCCAACAACGCCTTTCTGTCGGCGGTATACTGCGTCATTGTCCCCTTTCTGTCCTGGCTTCTGTTCCAGGAGCGGCCCGACGGATTCAATGTGGCTGCCGCCCTGATCTGCCTGACGGGGGTGGGCTTTGTATCCCTCACCCAGGCGCTGACCATCTCCGCCGGCGACGGCTTTACCCTGCTGGGGGCGGTGTTCTGCGCCGCCAACATCATTGCCGTGGCCCGGCTGGGCCGGGGGAAGGACGTAATGCTGTTCACGGTGGTCCAGCTGGCCACCGTGGCCCTGTGCGCCTGGGCGCTGGCCCTGATTACCGAGACCTTCGACTTCTCTACCCTGGCCCGGACTGAGGTGCTGCTCCCCATGGCCTACCTGTGCGTGATGGCCACCTCCGTCTGCCTGGTGCTGATGAACGTGGGGCTGGTGTGGTCGGAGCCCGCCCCCGCCGCGGTGATCCTGTCCCTGGAGGCGGTGTTCGGCGTGGCCCTGGCCGTCATCTTCTACGGCGACCCCCTCACCCCCCGCCTGCTGGTGGGGTTCACCCTGATCTTTATAGGGGTGCTGTGCTCGGAGACCAAATTTTCTTTTTTGCGGAAGCGTCCATAAGGCCCCCTTCGCAAAGGGGGCTGTCAGCGAAGCTGACTGGGGGTTTTCTCCTGACAAAGACAGAAGTGTTTCGATAGGGGAAAACCCTCCATCATTCGCTTCGCAAATGCCACCTCCCTTTGCGAAGGGAGGCTTTTTTGCGCTCAAAACAGAAAATTTTAACAAAAAGAAAAATAAAATTAAAGCTTGACTTTAACAATATTAAAGTATATACTGGGAAGCACAGAAGGGAGGACCGCCTATGTCGATAGAGCTGCTGCCCGAGTGGATGGCCGGGCTGGAGGAGGAGGACGTGGCCTTCATCAAAAAGTTCATCCTGGCCTCCGGGTCGCTGAAGGAGGTGGCCGGGCAGTACGGCGTGACCTACCCCACGGTCCGCCTGCGGCTGGACCGGCTGATTCAGAAGATACGCATGGTGGAGGACACCGCCGCCGACCCCTACATCGCCACCATCAAGCGGCTGGCAATGAACGAGAAGCTGGACCTGGACACTGCCAAGGTCCTGATTGCGGAGTATAAGAAGACCCGCACAAAAAAGGAGGAATTGTAATGGATGGCACTGGGTTGCTGTTAACCTCGTTGAGCATCTTTGTTTTGTTTTTCTACCTGTTTATTCTGATTTTGCCCATCGTCCTGCTGGTGGCGCTCCAGGTGTGGCTGTGCAAAAAGAATTTGAAGCTGGGGCTCATCCTGCCGGGAATCTCCCTGGCGCTTTCCCTGCTGCTGGTGTTGAGTATGGCCACATTCAGCACCCTTACCATTGGAGGAGGCAATACTATGGTAAGCGGCGGAGTGACCTATATAGAGCCTGACGGGCAAGAGGTCCCTGCCCAGGAGGAGGAATATATTGAGGTTCCGGCCCAGGAGGGCGTTCCCAGGGGAGAGCGGGAAAAAACGCAGTTCCACCCCAGAGCCCTGATGGCCGTTGGCGTGGTCTTCCTGGTGACCAACATCCCCACGGCGGTCTTCGGTGGCATCTGGCTGCACTACAAGGGCCGCCGGGATACCCTGGAGGACCTGAAAAAGATGCGGATCGAGGACCTGGAGTAGAAAGGCAAAGGGCCCCCTTCGCGAAGGGGGCTCCCGGCGAAGCCGGGTGGGGGTTTTCTATAAAAGCGAAGTCATCACAGAGAAAACCCTCCACCACCGCCTTCGGCGGCGGTCCCCCTCCCTTTGCGAAGGGAGGCTTAAGCAGCGGCCCCGCCTCCCGATTATGGGAGACGGGGCCTTTCTTTTAACGGTTCACGGTGATATAGTCGGCGGACACATAGCCGATGGCGGCCTGGCCGGCGGAGTTGCGGAACAGAATCTGATACCAGCCCGGCTGCTGGCTGAGGATGACCATCTGGGCGCCGTTACGCAGACCGCCCACAGTGGCGTACTCGGTGCCCGAACCGGAGCGGACGTTCAGGCCGTACTCCGCGTTGGTGACGGTGCCGGTGTGAGGGGCCTGCTGGCAGGTGACCGCGCAGGAGGCGGAGATGCCGTTCCAGCTGGCGGTGATGGTGACGGCGGCGCTGCCGTTGCCGGCGTGCAGGTTGGTGACCATGCCGGAGGCGGAGACCACTGCGGTGTCCGGGCTGCTGCTGGTCCAGGTGACGGAGGCCCCCTCCACGGCGGGCAGAATCACCGCATTCAGGGTGACGCTGCCGCCGGAGGCCAGGGTGACCTGGCTCTGGTCCAGGGCGATGGCGTAGTTGCCGGGCTGGACGGGCTGGTCCGGTTCGTCGGGTTCAGAGGGGGTGACGGCCGGGGTCTGGATGGGGGTGTGCTCCAACACCCTGTAGAGGAGGGAGGCCATCTGGGCCCGGGTCAGGGTGCCCCTGGGGTTCAGGTTTCCGTCGCTGCCCGAGGCCAGCCCCTGGGTCACCAGAGTGGCCGCCGCTGTCTTGGCGTAGCCGGCCACCTTATCCTGGTCCGCGAACTGGTCCAGGACGGACAGATCACCGTCGGGACAGCTCTTGCCGATGATGGGCAGATAGCGGTACAGCAGGGAGAAGGCCTGCTCCCGGGTGATGGGGTCCCTGGGGGAGAACTGGCCGTCGCCGGTGCCCGAGGCCAGCCCCTTGGCCTGGGCCCAGGCCAGGGCGGTGTAGTAGTAGTCGGTTTCAGCCACGTCGGTAAAGGTGCAGGGGACGATGACGGAGGGCTTGCCGCTGGCGTTGTACAGCATGAGCATGAAGTCCCCCCGGACCATGGAGTTGTCCGGGCCGAACTGGGTGGGGCTGATGCCGCTGCAAACGCTGTGCTCATAGCAGTATTCCACTGCGTCGTAGGCCCAGTGTCCGGGCTGGACATCGTCGTGGACATAGACCGAGGCCACCTGGACCGTCTGGGTCAGCCCCCCGGCGTAGAAGGTGATGGAGCCGCCGCCGCTCAGGTCCTCACCGGCAGTGAACAGGCCGGTTTCGTCCACAGTGCCCACGTTCCCCTGGACGGAGACCTCCACAGGGGCAAAGTCCCGCAGGGCGGTGCGGCCCCAGTAGGAGCCGGAGGCGGTAAACTGCACCTGCTGGCCCGGCTTGACGGACAGCGTAGTGAGGGGGGTGGAGGAGCCGGCTCTGGTGACAGAGAACTCAGTGAGCTGGTCCACCACATGGATTTGGGCGTAGCCCTCCAGCCGGCCGGCGGTGAGGAGGAGCTCGTCGGTGCCCGCCTTCCACCCGGCGGTGTAGACGCCGCCCTCAACGGTGCCCAGCCGGTCCAGGGAGGTGTAGGTCAGGTCACGCAGATTGGCGGAGACAGGGTTGAGCACCTCGTCCATGGCGGCGGCCTGGGGCAGGGTGACAGACGAGCCGGTGAGGACCACCTGGCCGTTTTCCAGGGGAGCCAGCTGCTGGGCGCGGTAGCTGCCCTGTTCCCGGGCCACCAGCAGCAGGAAGGTGGCGCAGCTCCGGGCCCGGCCGTCGGAGGGCTTGTTCTGGAGGGCGGGGCCGCTGCTGCCGGGCGCCCACAGGGACAGGGCGGTGGAGCCGCCGCCGTCCAGGTTGACCACTGTGGTGCAGCCTTGGCTGAGCAGCTCCTCAGCCAGGTTGTACTGGGTCAGGCCCACGGAATACCCCGACTGCCGGCCGTCTACGGCGTAGAGGACCACGGTGCCGTCGGGCTTGATTCCCATGGCGGAGCGGGGCTGGCGGCCGTCCTTGGCATAGACCCAGGCGGAGGAGTCGGTGATGGCGCCGCCCCATACCATGATGTCCCCCACGCCCCCGGCCCACTGGGCGGAGGACAGCGCGGGGTCGGAGCAGGCGGTGGACAGGGTCACCAGGTCGCCCAGCTGAAAGGTGTCGAAGGTCTCTCCCCAGCCGGACTCGTCTGCGGCGGTGAGGATGTACTCGCCCGGCCCGATGGCCAGTGACTGGTCGGACCGGAGGGTCTCGGTGACCTCCAGGGTGAGGGTGGAGTTGACGGTGAGGTCCTGAATCCGGCCGCTGTAGAGGTCGGGAACGGCCCTCATGCGCACATACCAGCCGCTGCCGTCGCTGCGGGTGGAGACGGTGGAGAAGTGCTCATTCAGCAGGTAGATGCCGCCGGTTTTGCTGCGGGCCTTATTAAAGCTGTTGGGCACCACAGTGAGGCCGGTGGTCTGGTCATACAGGGACATGGCCACCTGGGGGGAGGGGACGACGGAGATCATGTCGTTGGTGATGACCATGGCGTTTTCTCCGTCGGTGCCGGACTTATATACGCCGTCCTCAATGACGATGCCGATGGGCACGCCGTTGGCGGTGGAGAAAAAGTCGGTGTTGATGGCGCCCAGCACGTGATAGCCCGCTTCCTGGGCGTTGGAGACCGCCTTGTTGATGCTGGCGGCGCCGTAGATGGTGCCCGCGCTCTGCATCAGGATCGGGCGGGCATCGCTGTAGGGGGACAGCTCGAAGGAGTAGCTCTCCACCCTGCTGCCGCCGTTGACGGTGACAGTATTGCGGTAGGTCAGGCCGTCCACAAGCCGGGTGGAGGTCTGAAGCTTCTGCTCGCCTGCGGTGGCGTATACCGTGGGGAGAAGCAGCAGAACGGCCAGGAAAAGGGCCGCCGCGCGGCGGGGGAGGGATGTGGTATGTCTCATGGGTTCGCTCCTTTGTTGGTATGTTCCAAAACGTACGCACTCCATTATAGCAGAGGGAACAGTCAGTTTCAATGGGAAAAAGGGGCAAGAAGATGTTCACAAAACATTAAGGATTCTACAGTTGAAAAAAGCTTCCATCTGATGTAGAATATACCGATTGCGTATTTGAACCCGGTTTGAAGGAGGTGGCCCCACTGGAGGAACAGCACAGCAGCGCGGCAAAGACCATCAGCTTTATGATGGTGGTCACTCTCATTGGCAAGGTGCTGGGCCTGTACCGGGACCGGCTGCTGGCCGTCCGCTACAGCACCGGCCCCGCCGCCAACGCCTTCTTTACCGCCAGCCGCATCCCCCGGGTGTTTTTCGACGCGGTGTTCGCCTCCGCCATTGCCGCCTGCTTTATCCCGGTGTTCAGTGAGTATCTGGAGCAGAAGGGAAAGAAGGAGGCATTCCGCTTTGCCGGCAGCTTTATCACCATCATCGCCCTGCTCACCGGGGTCCTTACAGCGGCGGGGATGCTTTTCCCCCAGCCCCTGGTGGCCCTGTTTGCCGACTACTCCGATGCCGCTACCACGGAACTGGCCATTTCCCTTACAAGGGTGTTGTTCCCCACGGTGCTTTTCTCCGGGGTGGCCTTCTCCCTGGTGGGGGTGCTCCAGGCCCAGGACCACTTCACTGCCCCCGCCCTCATGTCGGCGGTGTCCAACGGGGTCATTATCCTCTATTTCTTCACCCTGGATGCCAGGCTGGGCATTTTCGGCCTGGCCGGGGCCTACCTGCTGGGCTGGCTGCTCCAGGGAGTGATCCAGATTCCCCCGCTGTACAAGCTGGGGTTTCGCTGCCGCCCCAGTCTGGATTTCCGGTCGGAGGGGATGCGGAAGGTCCTGGCCCTCATGGGGCCGGTGATGGTGTCCACCTGGGTGCAGCCCATCAACCAGGCCATCAACGGCCGGTTCGGTTCCCGGCTGTACGGCGGGGCGGGGATGTCCGCCCTGGAGTACGCCTCCAACCTGTATCTGGTCATTGCGGGTACCTTTATCCTGTCCGTCACCAACGTGATTTTTCCCCGGCTGTCACGGCTCACCGCCGGGGGGAGAGAGGGGGAGTTCCAGAACACCATCCGCCAAACCCTGCGGATATGCCTGTTTCTGGTGCTGCCCATGTCGGCGGGGCTGGCGGCGGTGGCCCGGCCCCTGATCTCCCTTATCTACGGCGGCGGCCAGTTCGACGATTTTTCCACCGGCATCACCGCTGCCGCCCTGAGCTGGATGTCCCTGGGCATGGTGGGCTACGCTGCCCAGAATATCCTCAGCCGGGCCTATTTCGCCCGGCAGCAGGGACGGGTGCCCCTGCTTGCAGGCGGGGCGTCCATCCTTGTGACCGTTGTGCTGTGCCGGGCGCTGGCCGGCCGCTTTCTGGTGGCGGGGCTGGCCCTGGCCTCGGCGGTGTCCGCCACGGTGTATGCCCTGCTGCTCCTGCTGCCCCTCCAGCGGGGCGGAGAGCGGATTTTGGACGGCGGGGCCCTGCTGGACCTGCTGAAAATGGCTCTGGCCGCCGGGACTATGGGGCTGTGTGTCCGGGGAGTGCTGGGGGTGCTGGCCGGGCTGCTGCCCGCCGGCAAGCTGGGGGAGCTGGTCTGCCTGGCTGTCTGCGCCCTGCTGGGCGTGGCGCTCTACTTCCTGCTGGCCCTCGTCCTCCGGGTGGAGGAGGCCGGATTGTGTGTTGATTTGGCAAAAAAGACGCTGAAACGAGGTTGAGCTATGGAACGAGCAAAGGATATCTTAAACGGCAGTGTGCTGTGGCGGGCGCTGACGGCCCTGTGCGTCTGGTGTGGGGGGCAGTGGGAGAGCAGCGCCGTGGTCCGGTGGTTCCTCCACCCCCGGGGGTGGAACCGGGGCGCCTCGGAAGGCAGTATCTTTTATAAGCTGTGGGCGCTGGTCCGGAAGGAGCTGTGCCGGGGCTATGAGCTGCTGCATCTGGACGTGCTCTTTGCCGGCAGCGTCTTCACCAAAACCTGGTTCTGGTGCATGATGCCGGTGGTATTCGCCCCCCTGTTTCCCACCATGGCGGTGCTGGGGATGGCGGCGGTTGGCTGCTGCTCTTTGCTGCTGAGCCTGATACGGGACCAGGGCCGGCCGCTGGGCTGGGCCCCCATCAACCGGTATGTGATCCTCTACGCCGCCGTCTATCTGGCGGGGGCCCTGTTCTCCGTCAACCTGGGCTCCAGCCTGAAGCCGGGCCTGCTCAGCGTGGCCTTTATCCTCTTTGCGGTGGTGCTGTACAACGCCGTCACCAACCGAAACCAGCTGGATACCCTGCTGGCCTTTGTGGTTATCGCGGCTGCGGCGGTCTCCTGCTACGGCATTTTGCAGTATATCTTCCGCTGGGGTTACCAGTCCGCCGCCTGGGTGGACAGCGATATGTTCTCCTCCATCCAGTTCCGGGTGCCCTCCACATTGGACAACCCCAATATGCTGGGGCAGTACCTGATTCTGATGATCCCCATTGGGGGGGCCAAGCTGCTGTCCGCCAAGGACTGGTTCAGCCGGGTGTTTTACTTCGGCTGCTGCGGCGTGATGTGCGTGTGTATGCTGCTCACCTTCTCCCGGGGGGCCTGGCTGGGCCTGCTCTTTGCCGGGGCGGTGTTTGTCATCCTGCTCAACCCCCGGCTCATGCTGCTGATTCCCGTGGCCCTGGTGGGGCTGTGGTTCGTTTTGCCGGAGACGGTGACCGCCCGGTTTGCCAGCATCGGCAACCTGTCGGACGCCTCCACCTCCTACCGGGTGTATATCTGGATGGGCACCCTGGCCATGCTGAAAAACTACTGGCTGTGCGGCATCGGACCGGGGGCGGACGCCTTTAACATGGTCTATCCCGCCTACAGCTACAACGGCATCTCCGCCCCCCATGCCCACAACCTGTTTCTCCAGATTGTGTGCGACGCGGGCATCGCCGCCCTGGCCGTCTTTGTCATTCTGCTGTTTGTCTACTTCCGGATGATGTGCACCGCCATCAGCCGTGAGCACGACCCCTCCAGCCGCATCCACCAGATCGCCTTTACCGCCGGGGTATGCGGCTTCATGGTGCAGGCCATGACGGACTACTCCTTTTACAACTATCGGGTGATGTTCCTGTTCTGGGCCTATCTGGCCCTGGGCGCCCTGTGTACCAGGCGGCGCCGGCTCCCGGAGGGGAGGCTGCTGGCTTGATACGGGTACTGAACGTCATCAGCGACACCAACATCGGCGGCGCGGGCCGGGTGATTTTAAACTACCTGCGCTACTCTGACCGGGACCGGTTTGAGACCTGGGCGGCCCTGCCCAGGGGGAGCCTGCTCAAGCCCCCCCTGGAGGAGGCGGGGGCCCATGTGCTGGAGGTGGACGGCATGGCCGACCGCTCCTACCACCGGGAGGACGTGAAGCTCCTCAGAAAGCTGATGCAGGAGCTGAAACCGGACATCGTCCACACCCACGGCTGCTTCTCCGGGCGGATTGCCGCAAAGAAGTGCCGCATTCCGGCGGTGTACAGCCGCCACTCCGCCTTTCCCGTCCCGGCCAGACTGAAGTATCCCCCAGGGCGGTGGGTGAACAAGTTTGTCAATGAGCACTACGCCGACCGGATCATCGCCGTCAGCCCCGCCACCCGGGACAACCTGACGGAGGGGGGAATCTCCCCCAGAAAGATTACCGTGGTGATGAACGGCGTCTCCCCTGTCCCGCGGACCTCTCCTGCGGAGCGGGAGGCCCTGCGGCAGGCGCTGTCCGTCCCGGCGGGCCATACCGTCTTTGGGATTTTGGCCCGGCTGGAGGACTACAAGGGCCACCTGTATTTGGTGGAGGCGGCCCGCCTGCTGAAGGAGCGGGGGCGGCAGGACTTCACCGTCCTCATTGCCGGGACGGGACCCTTCCAGGAGACCCTGGCCCAGGCGGTGGAGCGGTCTGGGACGGGAGACCGGGTAAAGCTGCTGGGCTTCCGCTCCGACGTGCCCCAGCTGCTGAACATCCTGGACGTACAGCTCAACTGCTCTTACGGCACAGAGGCCACCTCTATGGCCCTGTTGGAGGGGATGAGCCTGGGGCTGCCCACCATTGCCAGCAGCTACGGCGGCAATCCCTGGGTGGTGGAGGACGGCAGGAGCGGCCTGCTCTTCCCCAGCAGAGACGCCGCCGCCCTGGCCGGCGCCATGGAGCGGCTGATGGACAGCCCCCAGGAGCGGGCTGAGATGGGGGCCCGGGGGCGGGCCGTCTATCAGGAGCGCTTTACCGGCGAGGTCTTCGCCCGGAATACAGAGGATGTCTACCTGGATATCCTGAAAGGAGCCAAATCATGGAACAAAACGAAAGAAAATTCCGTTTGAAGCTGAACCTCTTCGACGGCATCCTTCTGGTGCTGGCCCTGGCCGCTGCCGCTTTCCTGCTGTGGAGAGAGCTGAGGCCGGCCGCCCTCACCCAGCCGGACGCCGCCGTCACCACCACAGTCCGGTATACCATCCGCTTTCAGCAGTGGGCGCCGGGCACCAGCGGCATCATTCAGGAGGGCGACCGGCTTGCCGACAACGTGAAAAACTACGAGGTGGGCCAGGTGGTGTCCGCTCAGGCGGTGCCCGCCGTGATTCAGGTGGCCGACGACAAGAGCCGCCGCTGGGTCTGGGCCGGGCTGGAGGGCTTTGAGGACGTGCTGGTCACGGTAGAGGCCCCCTGCGTGGTCAGCGACGCCGCCATTACCGTGGGCGGCGGCTACGAGGTACGGACCGGGACCATCGGCTATTTCCGGGGCGAGGGCTATATGGGCAGCGGCCCCATTGTGGCGGTAGAGGAGGTGCAGGGATGAAAATCATCGATCGAAACGGCAGGCTCTTTGGAAAAATCAGCATCATTGACGTGCTGGTCATCGCCGTGGTGCTGGTCATGGCCGCCGCCCTGTACTTCAAGAGCAATCAGGACCACACCGGCACCGCTGTGGCCGAGCAGACCATCACCTTCCAGATCCGGGCCCAAGGGGTAGACAGCTATGTGGCTGACGCTGTTCTGGTGGGAGACGGCCTTTACGACAAGACCTACTCCAGCGGCGGCCGGGCCCTGGGCAGGATTACCGACGTTCAGGTGGAGCGCACGCCCGGCCTGAAGCTGGCCGAAAAGCTCACCGACGGCACCGCCGGCCTGCTGGAGGCGGACGACACGGTGGACCTGCTGATTACCGTGGAGGGCTCCGGCCTGATTACCGGCGGAAGCTATTCCCTGAACCGGGTGTATGACCTGGGAATCAATTCCTTCCGGAACTATCTTACCAAGCACGCCGATTTCAAGGGCATGGTGTGTGAAATTTTTGACTGACGCATAGGGGCGCACGCTGTGCGCCCCTATCACGGATTAAGGAGGAGCGGGCCATGAAAATCCTGATGGCGACCATGGGGCTGGATATCGGCGGGGCGGAGACCCACATTGTGGAGCTGGCCAAGGAGCTGAAGCAGGAGGGCCACGACGTGGCCATTGTCTCCAACGGCGGGGTCTATGTGGCGGAAATCGCTGCCGCCGGCATCCGCCACTATGAGGCGCCCCTCCACCAGCGCAGCCTGAAGGAGATGACGGCAGCCCGGCGGGTGCTGCGCCGGGTGATCGGCCAGGAGGCCCCCGACGTGGTCCACGCCCACGCCCGCATCCCCGCCTTTCTGTGCGGGGGTATCTGCAAGCGGAAGAACATCCCCTTTGTCACAACCGCCCACTGGGTGTTTGACACCAGCGGCGTCCTGCGCTACCTGACCAACTGGGGGGAGCGGACGGTGGCGGTGTCGGAGGACATCAAGGACTACCTGATCCGGGAGTACAACACCCCCGCCGAGCACATTACCGTCACCATCAACGGCATCGACACGGAGAAGTTTTCTCCCGCCCTCACGGGGGAGGGGGTGGCCGCCGAATTTGGCCTGGACCGGTCCAAACCCGTCCTGTCCTACGTCAGCCGCATGGACGAGGACCGGGCCCTGGTGGCCGGGCAGCTGATCGATATTGCCCCGGAGCTGGACCGGGCCGTTCCCGGAATCCAGCTGCTCATCGCCGGGGGGGGCAACGTCTTTGATAAGCTGAACGCCCGGGCGGCGGAGGTCAACCGCCGTCTGGGCCGCCGGTGCGTCACCATGACCGGCCCCCGCACCGATATCAACGAGATTGTGGCGGCGGGGGATATCTTTGTGGGGGTGTCCCGGGCGGCCCTGGAGGCCATGGCGGCGGAAAAGCCCGTGATCGTGGCGGGCAACGAGGGCTATCACGGCCTGTTCACCCCGGACAAGCTGGCTGAGGCCCAGGCGGGCAATTTCTGCTGCCGGGGCCTGCCCATGCCGGCCCCGCAGACCCTGCTGGCAGATGTGACCTCCGCCTTCCGCCTGCCCCAGGGGGAGCGGGAACGGCTGGGGGCCTACGGGCGGCAGGTGATCTTCGACTACTATTCGGTGCGCCGCATGGCGGCGGACTGCCTGTCGGTCTATGACCAGGTGCGGCGGCGGAAGTACCAGGTGGTGATGAGCGGCTACTACGGCTTTGGCAACGCCGGCGACGACGCCATTCTGGACTCCATCCAGCAGGCCATCCGGGCGGCCAGCGATGAGGTAGCGGTTACCGTACTGTCCAACGATCCGGAGCAGACCAGCAGGCAGTACGGCCTGAACGCCATTCCCCGTTTTCGGATGCTGCGGGTGTTCTCCGCCCTGCGGAAGGGGGATGTGCTGCTGTCAGGAGGGGGGAGCCTCCTCCAGGATACCACCTCCACCCGGTCGCTGCTGTACTACCTGTCGGTCATCCGCTGCGCCCAGCTGCTGCGCAGGCCGGTGATGCTCTATGCCAACGGCATCGGCCCAGTGCGCCGGCCGGCCAACCGCCGCCGGGTGCGCCGGGTGGTGGAGCGGGCGGCGCTGGTCACCCTCCGGGACCACGCTTCGGCCATGGAGCTGAAACAGATGGGAATTACCCGCCCTGTCCAGGTCACGGCCGACCCCGTGTTCCACCTGGAACCCGCCGGGGCGGAGAAATCGGCCCGGCTGTGCGCCGGGGCGGGACTGCCCCCCGACCGGCCCTTTGTGGCGGTGTCCGTCCGGGACTGGGACAATGTGGGGGATTTCTACCGCCAGCTGGCCCAATTATGCGACCATCTCCGCCGGGCCCATGGCCTGGAGGTGCTGTTCCTGCTGATGCAGCCAGAGCGGGACCGGGAGGCCACCGGCCTGGTGCGCGGGCTGATGGAGGAGCCCTCCCACGTACTGGACGTTCCCACCACGCCCCGGGAGCTGATGGGGGTGCTGGGCCGGGCAAAGCTGTGCCTGGCCATGCGGCTGCACACCCTGATTTTTGCCGCCCGGATGGCGGTGCCCGCCATGGGGCTGGTGTACGACCCCAAGGTGGCCAGCTACCTGGAGGAGCTGGACCTGCCCGCCGCCGGGGACGTGGAGTCCTTCGACGGCCGGGAGGCCATCCGCCGGGCGGACGAGCTCATGGCCAACTACGACACCGTCCTTGCCCGCCTGGGGGAGAAGTCCGCCCAGCTGGCCCGGGCCGCCGGGGAGAACGAGCGGCTGCTGCTGGAGCTGCTGGAGGGGATCGGAAAATAATCTTTATGACCCGCCCAAGGGGGCGGGTCCCACATAGCGCCCTTGTGGGGCCCGCCGCCCTCGGCGGGCCATTCCCGATGAGGTAAAATTCATGAAAAAATCAATGCTAATCTGCATATTGGCCGCCCTCCTGGCTCTGCCCGCCTGCGCCCCGGCGGCGGAGGCGGCCCGGCTCACCGTAGTGTGCACCACCTACCCCATCTACCTGTTCGCCTCCGCAATCACGGAGGGGGTGGACGGGGTGGCGGTGGAGCGGCTGGACACGGGCAGCACCAGCTGCCTCCACGACTACACCCTGTCCATGGAGGACATGAAGAAGCTGGAACGGGCCGACGTGATCGCCCTCAACGGCGCGGGGCTGGAGGAGTTTCTGGAGGACGCTTTGGAGACCTCCGACGCCCAGGTCATCGACTGCTCAGAGGGAATCGACCTGCTGGAGAACCTCTCCCACCACCACGAGGAGGGGGAGGAGGACCAGGCTGGCCACGACCACGGCCACTGGGATCCCCACTACTGGATGGACCCGGAAAACGCCCGCCTCATGGCGGCGAATCTGCGCGATCAGCTGGTGCTGCTTGACCCGGACCACACAGCGGAGTACGAGGCCAACGCCGTCAGGACGGACGGGACCCTCCTCCGGGTCGAGGAGGACGCCCGGGAGCTGCTGGACCAGTACCTGCCCGACGGCATCCCCGGACTGATCACCTTCCACGACGGCTTCCAGTATTTCGCTAAGGCCTTTGAACTGCCCCTGTCGGCCTCTATCGAGGAGGAGGCGGGGAGCGAGGCCAGCGCCCATGAGATCGTGGAGATCACGAAATTGGTAAAAGAGTACGATATCCCGGTCATTTTTACCGAGAGTAACGGCTCTGACGCCACCGCCCAGGCCATCAGCCGGGAGACGGGCTGCCGGGTAGCCCAGCTGACTATGATGATGGACGGCCCGGACGCCTCTGACCCGGAGTTCGGCGGGGCGGCGCACTACGGCCAGCTGCGCTGGAACATCAGAAGCATCATCAACGGTTTTTGCGGGGAAGGGACGGTGCCCAACGGATGAGGAAGATCAAACACGGTAAGCTGTCTGCCGGGTGCGCGGACAGCTGCTGCCTCAAGCTGGAGGGGCTGAGCGTACGCCTGGAGGGGGACAGTATTCTGGAGGACGTGTCCTTCCACCTCCACTG
This sequence comes from uncultured bacterium, assembly GCA_949840775.1. Classification (GTDB taxonomy): domain Bacteria; phylum Bacillota; class Clostridia; order Oscillospirales; family Oscillospiraceae; genus Lawsonibacter. The sequence goes on from CATKXO010000022.1 coordinate 43,649, forward strand.
CGGGGAGATTGTGGCCCTCATCGGCCCCAACGGGGCGGGGAAGTCCACCCTGTTCCGCAGCATCCTGGGCCAGACGGGCTACAGGGGAAAGATCACCTTCTCCCCTGCGGGCGGGCCGGCCATCCGCCTGGCGGACGGCGCGGTCACCGGCGGAACCCGGCCCCTGGTGGGCTACGTCCCCCAGGCCCCCAGCTTCGACCGGGGGGACCCGGTATCCGTCCTGGACTTTTTCACCGCCGCCACGGCGAGGTGGCCGGTGTGGCTGCCCATCCCCCAAAAGTACCGGGAGCGGGCGGCCGCCTGCCTGGGGCGGGTTCACGGGGAGGACCTGCTGGACCGGCCCATGGGAGGGCTGTCCGGGGGCCAGCTCCAGCGGGTGCTGCTGGCCCTGGCCCTGGAGCCGGTGCCCCACATCCTGATTTTGGACGAACCCCTGTCCGGAGTGGACATCGAGGGGGAGCACCAGCTGCTGGACATGCTGGACGAGCTGCGCACCCAGTACGACCTGTCCATCTTCCTGTCCACCCACGACTTTGCCACCCTGGGCCAGTTTGCCGACAAGGTGATCCTCCTCAACCGCCGGGTGCTGAAATCAGGCCCCCCGGAGGAGGTCCTGTCCTCTCCGGAGTTCTATGAGACCTTCCATCTCAGAATGGGAAAGGGGGGCGGACAATGAGCCTCTGGTATACGCTGGTGGACCTGCTGCCCTTTGAGTGGGCCCAGCCGGGACAGATGTACTTTATGAAGCACGCCCTGCTGGCGGTGCTGGTGATTACCCCCCTGTTCGGCATCCTGTCCACCATGGTGGTTCACAGCCGCATGTCCTTCTTCTCCGACGCCCTGGGCCACTCCGCCTTCACCGGCATGGCCATCGGAGCCCTGTGCGGCTTTCACGAGCCCACCTGGGCGGCGGTAATCTTCGCCGTCCTCTTCGCCCTGCTGTTCAACGTGGTCAAGCGCCGCTCCGCCCTGGCCAGTGACACGGTGATTGGGGTGTTCTCCTCCACCGCCGTGGCCCTGGGAATTTTCCTGTCCACCCTGAACGGCCGGTCCTTCACCCGGTTCAACGCCCTGCTGGTGGGGGACATCCTGTCAGTGGAGCCAGCCAAGGTGGGGCTGCTGGCCCTGATTCTGCTGCTGGTGGTGGGACTGTGGGCGGCCAGCTTTAACCAGCTTATGCTCTCCGCCGTCCACCCCGCCCTGGCCGACAGCCGGGGGGTGCGGGTGTTCTGGCAGGAGACGGTGTTTTCCATGGCCATCGCCGTGGTGGTCACCCTGTCCATGACCTGGGTGGGCCTGCTGGTCATCAATTCCCTGCTGGTTCTCCCCGCCGCTGCCGCCCGGAACGTGGCCCGGAACATGGGGCAGTATCACCTGTTCTCTCTGCTGGGGGCGGTGCTGGCGGGAATCGCCGGGCTGATGACCTCCTACTACCTGGGGGGCTCCGCCGGCGCGGCCATCACCCTGTACCTGGCCGTGTGGTTCGCTTTGACCTTTCTGGTGCGGAAAAAATGAAAAAGCCTCCCTTCGCAAAGGGAGGTGGCATTTGCAAAGCAAATGACGGAGGGTTTTCTCCTATGGAAACGCATCTGTCTCTATAGAGAAAACCCGGAGACATATATGTAATGGGAGGGCAACGGGAGTGTCCTTTTCGCAGATTTTCATGTAGGGGCCGCCGCCTTCGGCGGCCCGCCAAAATGCAACACCTCCCCTGATTTCGGGCCGCCCAGGGGGGCGGCCCCTACAACTGATCTCCGGATAAAATGCGTGTTAGGGCACTCCCGAGGACAACGCCAAGATTGACATATATAAAAGCACCGCCCCAACTTACTCCAAGAGTAATTGGGGCGGTGCCTTGTATTGATTGATATTTGGTTGTTCTATTACGCACCGTATGCCCGATAAAGAAATGTTACAATCTGCCCACGGGTACAGGTGGCCTCCGGGCTGAACGTGGTTGCGCTTGTGCCCGAGGTAACGCCATTTTTTAATGCCCAGTAGACCGGCTGAACAAACGTATTGCTATCTTCAAGCGGCACATCATCAAATAGTTGCTTTTCAAATGCGCCTTGGTCGAACTCAGCCCCGGAAACTTTCCACATGAAAAAGACTGTCCATCCACGGGTGCAGGGCCAGCCGTCCTCGTAGGTATCAGCCCCTATCAGCCTTTGCTCCACAGCCCAAAGCAGAGGCTTATAAAAATAGGCTGTTTCTTTAATATTGGAGAACGGGTTTTGAATCGTAGGCTCCGGGGAACCGTCGGCACGCCACAGAAATGTTAAGATTTGGGACATGGTGCAGGTTTCATCAGGGGAAAAGGTGGTGGCGGTCGTGCCGCTGGTGATACCCTCGGCTACAGCCCACGCTACCGCCTCCTCGTAATACGCCCCTGCCGCAACATCGGTAAAGCTGGTTTTGCTGGGCGTTTCAGGTGTTTCGGGTGTTTCGGGGGTGCTGGGGGTGGTAGCAGAAGCAAACGGGTTTGTTTTTGTGTCCTCTGTCACAACATAGAAGGCAATTTTATTTGTATGTGTCCAATATTCGTAACCTTTACCGAGAATTTCTTCGCTTAATCCGCTTTCTGGACTACATCCAAATATG
>CATKXO010000023.1 GCA_949840775.1 uncultured bacterium
TGTCGATGATGTTGATCCGGGTCTGGGGGAACTGGGTCTTGGTGCCCGTCCAGTAGCAGGTGGTGGCGGCGGAGGTGATGGTGATGCCCCGCTCCTGCTCCTGGGCCATCCAGTCCATGGTGGCGGTACCCTCGTGGGTCTCGCCAATCTTGTAGTTGACGCCGGTGTAGTAGAGGATACGCTCGGTGGTGGTCGTCTTGCCCGCGTCGATGTGGGCCATGATGCCAATGTTCCGGGTATTCTCCAGAGATACTTTTCTAGGCATACGGAATCTCCTTTATTACCAGCGGTAGTGGGCGAACGCCTTGTTGGACTCAGCCATCTTGTGGGTGTCCTCGCGCTTCTTCACGGCGGAGCCGGTGTTGTTGGCCGCGTCCATGATCTCGCCGGCCAGCCGCTCCTTCATGGTCTTCTCGCCCCGGTTGCGGGCATAGGTGGTCAGCCAGCGCAGACCCAGGGTCTGCCGGCGCTCGGGCCGGACCTCGATCGGCACCTGATAGGTGGCGCCGCCCACACGGCGGGCCTTGACCTCCAGGGAAGGCATGATGTTCTCAAGGGCCTGGGTGTAAACCTCCATGGGTTCCTTGCCAGTCTTGTCCTTGATGATCTCGAAGGCGCCGTAGACGACCTTCTGCGCCACGCCCTTCTTGCCATCCAGCATAATGCTGTTGGTGAGCTTGGTAACCAGGACGGAGTTGTAAAGCGGGTCGGGTAAAATCTCCCGCTTGGGTACATTTCCTCTTCTGGGCACTTTGCTTCCCTCCTTCTTATATAATAGAAATCATAGGTACTCGTCATGAATCCTCATGGCGTGTAATGCCTGTCCGAGGTTTACCCATTGCATATCCGCTTGTAGGGGCGGCCTGTGGCCGCCCGCCCTTTACCTTCCGCCACGGGCGGCCACAGGCCGCCCCTACAGAGGCATTGCGGAGCATATATGGTTAAACGCCCGGCAAGGCTGTTGCCTTGCGCAAACGCACAATGCAAATTTGGTTTGGCGAAGAATTACTTCTTGCCGGCCTTGGGCCGCTTGGCGCCGTACTTGGAGCGGGCCTGCATCCGTCCGGAGACGCCCTGGGTGTCCAGAGTGCCGCGGATGATGTGGTAACGCACGCCGGGCAGGTCCTTCACACGGCCGCCGCGGATCATCACGACGCTGTGCTCCTGAAGATTGTGGCCCACGCCGGGGATATAGGCGGTGACCTCCATCCCGTTGGTCAGCTTCACACGGGCGATCTTACGAAGAGCCGAGTTGGGCTTCTTGGGGGTGGACGTACGCACAGCGGTGCAGACGCCTCTCTTCTGGGGGGAGGGCAGGTCGGTGCTCCGGTTCTTCAGGGTGTTCAGGCCATGCTGAAGCGCGGGGGAGGTGGACTTGTACGCCGCCATGGTGCGGCCCTTGCGTACCAGCTGGTTAAAAGTAGGCATGAATGGGTTTCCTCCTTTCCTCAATTCTGCCCCGTGTCGGGGCGTGATATATATTTTAACAAAATTGGGAGATTTTATCCCTCTTTTGTTAAAACCAAATCTGTGGGACCCGCCCCCTTGGGCGGGTCATCTTTCCCGGGAATGGCCCGCCGAGGGCGGCGGGCCCCACATAAAGGCCCCTCAGGCCTTCAGCAAAACCGCAACCGCCGCGCCCACGGCAATGCCGCAGGACTGGCCCAGCTCCTTCATGGAGGGCGCCTGCTGTACCGGCACCTGCCGGTTCACCGCCTCCTGGACCAGGGGCTGGAGCAGGCGGGGGTCGGCGTCCACGGCGATATACAGCCGGGCGGCCCGGCCGTCCTTCAGAGCCCGCCTGGCCTGTTTGGCCCCCACAACCTTGTTGGGGCCGGATAGCTCTTGAATCATCTCGGCAACCCTCCTTTTCCCCAAAAACGGGGAATTTCATCGGGTAAAAGGGCGCAGTGCCCCTACCGCCACGAAACGATATTATACCATCCCACGTTTCCGCCGTCAAGGAAATTTTGCCTGAAATTTCTCAAAAAAGCTTCAAAAAAGCGCAACCCCGGCCCCCGGTTTTCGTCTATAATGGTAGGCGGTACAAAATTTGATGGCCCGCCCAGGGGGGCGGGCCCCACAAGGACCTGTCATCCCGCCTGTGGGACCCGCCGCCCTCGGCGGGTCATTCCCAGCAATACACGCAAAGGAGGAATCCCTATGAAACGAACCCTTGCCCTGCTCCTGGCCTGCGCTCTGGGGCTATCGGTGCTGTCCGGCTGTTCCCAGTCCGCCGCCAAGGAGCTTACCGCCCCCAAGCTGTCTGCCAACCCCTCCAACAGCGGGGAGGTCAACGCGGCCCTGGCCTCCTTCGGCCTGGAGCTGCTGCAAAAATCCAGGGAGGCGGACAAAAAGCCCGTCCTGGTCTCCCCGCTCTCCGTGGCCCTGGCCCTGTCCATGACGGCCAACGGCGCGGAGGGAGACACTCTGGCCCAGTTCCAGCAGGTGCTGGGGGGCGGCGTGGACCTGGAGGAGCTGAACGGGGCCTGCGTTCAGCTGATGCAGGACTACCAGGGTCTGAGCGGTTCCACAAAGTGCACCATCGCCAACAGCCTGTGGGTGGCCCCGGAGGGACAGATCAGGGACGACTTTGTGGGCAAGTGCCGGGGGGTGTTCGACGCCCAGGTGTTTCAGGCAGAGCTGTCCAACGCGGCCATCGTCAAGGAGCTGAATGATTGGGTCTCAGATCATACCAATAAGATGATTCCAAAAATTATCGACCAGCCCTTCCCGGAGGAGACCGCCTGCCTGCTGGTCAACGCCCTCTATTTGAAGAACAAGTGGCTTCGGGAGTTTGACCCCCTGGCCACCAGCGAGAGGGTGTTCCACCACGGGGACGGGTCCACATCCCGGATGGATTTTCTGGCCAGCTGCAACACCCGTCTGTCCTATATTCAGGACAAGGGGGCCCAGGGGGTGGTGTTGCCCTACGACGATGGACGGCTGGCCTTTGTGGCAATGATGCCCGATTTGTACCCGGATTCCCCGAATTTGGGTGAATGGCTGAACAATTTGGAGAGCAATGGCCTGGTTCAGCTCATCAACAGCCGGGAGGACGCTTTCTTCCTCCGGTTTACCATGCCCAAGTTTGAGGCGGAGTGGACGGGCAATCTGGAGGAAATCCTGCCCCTGCTGGGGCTGGAGGACTCATTTATTCCCGGCGCGGCCAATTTCTCCAAAATGGGAGATAATCCCGACGGATATTACATTGAAAAGGTAATTCACACAACAAAATTCGAGTTAAACGAGACGGGCACCGAAGCGGCGGCCGCCACGGTGGTGCCCGCCCCAGCGGGCACTGCCGCCCCGCCCCAGAAGGGGATCACCCTGGTGCTGGACCGGCCCTTCCTCTACGGCATTGTGGACTTGCAGACCGGCGTACCCCTGTTTTTGGGGACCTATGAATAACAGCGGACCGCCGAGGGCGGTAAAAGACGGGCCGCCGAAGGCGGCGGCCCCTACAGAATAATGTGGCCAGTTCCGGGCATACTCTCCTGTAATTTCAATAAGGAGGTATCCCCATGCAAGTCCATGTAAACGGCGAGTGCATCGGCTGCGGCATGTGCGCCAGCGTCTGCCCCAACGAGTTCTTTATGACCGACGGCGGCACCGCCGCCGCCTTCTCCCCGGAGGTGGGCGACGATCTGGCCGATCAGGTCCAGGCGGCCGCCGACGGCTGCCCGGTAAGCGCCATCGAGGTCCGCTGAACGGCTCCCCGCATTGGGACCATCCCAATGCGGGGGCTGTTTCTTTTTGCCAGTCCCGGCACGTTCTCCGCCCTCTTTGTTGCTTCTGCCCAGCTTTTCCGCCGTTAATTTCCCGCTTTTCTAGCCTTTTGTCCCGTTAAAAAGCTGTAAAGTTCGTTGTTTTTCCGACAAAAAATCAGTATCATGGAGAACACCAAAATCGGGCCGCCGAGAGCGGCGGCCCACACACTAGCCCGTAGGGCCCGGCCCCCTGGCCGGCTCCCTGACGAAGACGGGCTTTTGCAGAAAGGCAAGGTATCCCCTATGAGTTTGCGCGTCGGGATTGACATCGGCTCCACCACCGTCAAGGTGGTGGTCCTCAACGAACAGGATCATCTGCTCTTCCGCTCCTACGAGCGGCACTTCTCCAAAACCCGGGAGCGGGCGCTGGAGACCCTGAACTCCATCCGGGACCTGCTGGCCGGGCAGGAGATCAAGGTCACTATCACCGGCTCCGCCGGGCTGGGGGTGGCCGACGCCGCCGGCATCGACTTTGTTCAGGAGGTATACGCCACCGCCGCCGCCGTGAATACATACATCCCGGACACCGACGCGGTCATTGAGCTGGGGGGCGAGGACGCCAAGATCATCTTCTTCGGCGGGGCGCTGGAGGAGCGGATGAACGGCTCCTGCGCCGGGGGCACCGGGGCCTTTATCGACCAGATGGCCACGCTGATGAACGTCACCGTCAATGAGCTGGACGAGCTCAGTCTCAAGCACGAGAAGATTTACCCCATCGCCTCCCGGTGCGGCGTGTTCGCCAAGAGCGACATCCAGCCCATCCTCAACCAGGGGGGGCGGAAGGAGGACGTGGCCGCCTCCATCTTCCAGGCGGTGGTGGACCAGACAGTGGCCGGCCTCACCCAGGGCCGGGAGCTCAGGGGCAAAATCGTCTTTCTGGGCGGGCCGCTGCACTTCCTCATGGGCCTGCGGCAGCGGTTTGTGGAGACCCTGAAGCTGGACGGAGACCACGCGATCTTCCCGGAGGATGGCGACTGCTTCGCCGCCATGGGGGCGGCGCTGTGCGCCACCGACTATTCCCCCGTCCCCTTTGAGACGGTGATGAAAAAGCTGGAGGACAGCGCCAACACCGCCACGGTGGTGGACACTATGCCGCCGCTGTTTACCAGCCAGGCGGAGTACGATTCCTTCGCCGCCCGGCACAACGCCAGCCGGCCCCCGGAGGCGGACATCCATACCTACACCGGCCCCGCCTATCTGGGCATCGACGCCGGGTCCACCACCACAAAGCTGGCCCTCATCGCCCCCGGCGGCGGGCTGCTGTACACCTACTACCACTCCAACCTAGGCAACCCCGTGGCCATTGTGCTGGAACAGCTGCGGGAGATTTACCGGCTGTGCGAAGACCGGATCGCGATCAAGGGCGCGGCCGTCACCGGCTACGGGGAGGACCTGATTAAAAACGCCTTCTCCTGCGACCTGGGGCTGGTGGAGACCATGGCCCACTACAAGGCCGCCGCCCACTTCCAGCCCGACGTGGACTTTATCATCGACATCGGCGGGCAGGACATGAAGTGCTTCAAAATCCGCAACGGCGCGGTGGACTCCATCATGCTCAACGAGGCCTGTTCCTCCGGCTGCGGCTCCTTTATCGAGACCTTCGCCAAGGCCCTGGGGTACAATATTGCCGACTTTGCCAAGCTGGGGTTGTTCACCCCCAAACCGGTGAATCTGGGCTCCCGGTGCACCGTGTTCATGAACTCCAGCGTGAAGCAGGCCCAGAAGGACGGGGCCAGCGTGGAGGACATCTCCGCCGGACTGTCCACCTCCATCGTGAAGAACGCCATTTACAAGGTGATCCGGGCCGCCTCCGCCGACGATCTGGGGAAACACATCGTGGTCCAGGGGGGCACCTTCCTCAACGACGCGGTGCTCCGGGCCTTTGAACAGGAGCTGGGCCGGGAGGTCACCCGTCCCGTCATCGCCGGCATCATGGGGGCCTTCGGGGCCGCCCTGGCCGCCCGGGACCTGGGGCTGGAACAGTCCGCCCTGCTGGACAAAAAGGCGCTGGAACACTTTACCCACACCGCCAAGCCCGCCACCTGCGGGCTGTGCACCAACCACTGCTCCCTGACGGTGAACTCCTTCGACGGCGGGCGGCGGTTTGTGTCGGGCAACCGGTGCTCCCGCCCCCTGGGAGAGGAGCCCAGCCGCCTGCCCGACCTGATGCGGTACAAGTATGACAAGCTCCGGGCCCTCCACGGCAAGGGACAGGGGAACGGCTCCCGGGGAAAAATCGGCATCCCCTTTGGGCTGAATATGTACGAAAATCTGCCCTTCTGGTTCGAACTGTTCACTCAGCTGAATTTTGAGGTAGTGCTGTCCCCCGAGTCCTCCCGGAAGGTCTACCTCAAGGGCCAGCGCACCATTCCGTCGGACACGGTGTGCTACCCCGCCAAGCTCCTCCATGGCCACGTGGAGGCCCTGGTGGAGGCGGGAGTGGACGCCATCTTCTACCCCTGTATGCCCTACAACTTCGACGAGGGGGCGGGGGACAACAACTATAACTGCCCTGTGGTGGCCTACTACCCCGAGCTGCTGGCCGCCAACGTCCCCGAGCTGAAACAGGTCCGCTACCTCTACCCCTACTTCGGTCTCCACCGGCCCAAGGATATGGAGCGCAAGGCCGGGGAGTGGTTCTTCAACGAGTTCCAGATTCCCCGCCGGGAGACGGCGGCGGCGGTGAAAGCCGCCTACATCGCCTACAACGCCTATAAAAACGACCTGCGCAACACCGGGCGGACCTATATCGACAGCGCCAGGGCCGAGGGGCGGCCCATCCTGGTGGTGGCCGGCCGGCCCTATCACATGGACCCGGAGATCAACCACGGCATCAACGACCTGATTACCTCCTACGGCTTTGTGCTGGTTACCGAGGACGCGGTGGCCTATTTGGAGGACAAGGCCCCCCGGCACGTGCTGAACCAGTGGACCTACCACGCCAGGATGTACAACGCCGCCCGGTATGTGTGCACCCAGCCCGACATGGAGGTCATCCAGCTTGTCTCCTTCGGCTGCGGCATCGACGCCATCACCGGCGACGAGATGCGTTCCATCCTGGAGGAGGGCGGCAAGCTGTATACCCAGCTGAAAATTGACGACATCAGCAACCTGGGGGCGGTCAAAATTCGGATTCGTTCTCTGATGGCCGCGATCGAGGCCAGAAAAAAAACGTAGGGGCGGCCTGTGGCCGCCCGCCATTCCCGGAAATGTCCCATAAAACACGGGCGGCCACAGGCCGCCCCTACACACCACCGTACCAGAAACCGGAAAGGAGTTCCCACCATGGCAAAACTGGTCTACGACAACACCGGACGCCTGCTGTTCACCAAAGAGATGAAGGAGGAGTACACCCTCCTCATGCCCCAGATGCTGCCCGTCCACTTCGGCATGATGAAGAAGCTGCTGGAGTGCGAGGGCTACAAGGTGGATATGCTCACCACCAACCACCGGGGGATTGTGGACGAGGGGCTGAAGTACGTCCACAACGACACCTGCTACCCCGCCCTGCTGGTCATCGGCCAGCTCATCGACGCGGTGAAGCATGGGGGCTATGACCCCCACAAGGTGGGCCTGCTCATCACCCAGACCGGGGGCGGCTGCCGGGCCTCCAACTACATCCACCTGCTCAGGAAGGCCCTGGAGAAGGCGGATATGGCCTACATCCCCGTGGTGTCGGTGAATCTGTCCGGGCTGGAAAAAAACCCGGGCTTTTCCCTGACGCTGCCCTTCATCCGCAAGGCGGTATACGCCATGATGTACGGCGACATCATCGTCAACGTGGCCAACCAGGTCCGCCCCTATGAGGTGGAGGAAGGGGCCTCCGACCGTATGATTGACACTTGGTCCCAGAAGCTGGTGGACGGCTTCCAGGCGGGCAGGGGCATGAGCCGCAGGCAGATGCGGACCAACTTCGACGAAATCTGCGCCGATTTCGCCGCCATCCCTGTGGAGGGGGAGCCCAAAATCCGCGTGGGCGTGGTGGGGGAAATTTACGTGAAATTCGCCCCCCTGGGCAACAACAACCTGGAGAAATTCCTCCTGTCCGAGGGGGTGGAGCCGGTGGTCCCCGGACTCACTGACTTCATCATCTTCAAGATTTACAACCGGGTAGCCGACGTGGAGCTCTACGGCGGCAAGTGGGTCAAGAAGGCGGGCTGCTCCCTGTTCATGAAGTACATCGAGGCCTGCCAGCGGGACATGATCGGAGCCCTGGAGCACTCCGGGCGGTTCCGCGCTCCGGGGACCTTCCAGGACCTGCACCGGCTGGTCCACGGCTACCTGGGGGACGGCAACAAAATGGGCGAGGGCTGGCTGCTCACCGCCGAGATGCTGGAGCTCATCCACTCGGGCACCAACAACATCGTGTGCACCCAGCCCTTCGGCTGCCTGCCCAACCACATTGTGGGCAAGGGGATGATCCGCAAGCTGAAGGACGACTACCCCTACAGCAACATCGTGGCCATCGACTACGACCCAGGCGCCACCCGGATCAACCAGGAGAACCGCATCAAGCTCATGCTGGCCAACGCCAAGGGCCTCACCCGCCAGGAGCCCGCCCGGCCCAGGGAGGAGCCCCAGGTGGAGCGTCAGCCTCAGTTGGCTCACGCACATTGAAAGGAACTGAGCACCATGGGAAGATTTGACGGTGTCCTGTTGGTCAGCGACATCTGCGATACACTGATCGATACCTCAGACGGGGCCTTTGTGGGAGGTGACACAGGAGAACTCAAGCCGGTGTCGGAGCAGGACCGGCGGGCGCTGGAGTATTTTACCGCCGAAGGCGGCAGATTCACCGTCGCGACCGGAAGGGGCCTGAAATACATTCTGCCCTATGGGGACAGCATCCCGATCAATGCCCCCGTCGTGCTGGGTGACGGCGCGGCAATCTACGACATCAAGAGCGGGGCGTACCTGGAACTGGCTGTGCTGGACGAGCGGGCCCGGGAGCTGGGCCAGACCTTGCTGGACCGGTTCCCCACAACCTCGGCAACGACTCGCCACCTGGACGGCGGATTTTGCGCTGTGCGTCCGGATTCAGACATCCGCATGCTCATGAAGCTTGACCCTGAAATACTGGAAGTAACTTCTCTGCTGAAGGCCCCAACCCCCATGCAGTCGCTGCGGTTCAGCGACCAGCATGAGACACTCAAAGAAATTCACGACTTTCTGCGGACACAGGACACAGACGGAGCGTATGAGCTGACGTTCACCGCTGAGAAGCGGCTGCAGATGACGGCCAGGGGATACGGAAAGGGCAATATGGTCCGCCGCCTGGCGGAACGGCTGGACATATCTATGGAACACGTCTACTGCGCCGGGAACGGAGAGGATGACATTTCCATGCTGAAAGTCGCAAAACAGGGCTTCATTCCCTATAATTGCAGCCAAGAAGTACAGGATTGTGGGGCCAGTGAGGCCGGCTCCGCCGGACAGGGCTTGATGAAAAATATCATAGCAAGACTGGAGAACCGGTATTGATTTGCGGCAAATTCAGCATCAATTTGATGCTGGCCAACGCCAATATCCGAATATCAGGGAGGGAATTTATATGGGGATGCTGAATCAATCCGGACAGGACGCGCCCGCCGCCGGGGCCTTCCTCGTCTTTGACAATTACCCCTTCAAGCTGGCCGTGATCCAGCAGCTCATGTATGAGTCCGAGCTGCTGGGAGATAAATACTACGGCGGCGACCAGTATTTTGAGACCTACGGCGATGTCTCCCACATCCCGGAACGGGTGTGTCTGGACCGTCTGGAGCCGTTTATCGAGCAGGGGAACGACTTCTTTCAGTCCCTGGAAATCCCCAGCTCACTGGCGGACCAGGTGACAGAGCTCTACGTCGGTGAGGAGCTGGACGTATACTATCACATCAACCCCCAGTGGCTGGACTTTGAGGACTACTTTGACGACGGGGCGGATTTTGACATCACCGCCATCAGTGAGCGGGAGCTGAAACAGTTCCCCAACTTGAAGACAATTACCTTCAACATGTACCATACCCCGCCCGATGAGCTGGTGGACCGGCTGGAGGCGCTGGGAATCGAGGTCGACCTCTTCGCGTAGCCCTGTCCGTGGGGCGGCTTGCCCCACGCAGGCCCCGGAATTTGACAAACAATCCGGTCTGTGCTAAAATTCTCCTCCAGCTGGAATTTGTACTGCAAATCTGGTAAAGGAGGACATTATGAATATCGAATACATCAAAGACAATGGAATAGATATTGCGGTCGTTTCCAGCGATAGGAAGGTCATTACGGATGTGCAGTCCGCCCTGGACCTGGCAATGACAGTAAAATATGAAACCGGCGCAGCCAATCTGGTGCTGGACAAAGGGCTGATTTGCGAGGACTTCTTTATCCTCAGCACCGGCGTGGCCGGGGAAATCCTGCAAAAGTTTATCAACTACCAGGTGAGAGCCGCCATCTACGGCGACTACTCCCGCTACACCAGCAAGCCGCTGAAGGATTTTATCTATGAGTCCAACCAGGGCAAAAACTTCTTTTTTGTGGCCACCAAAGAGGAGGCCATTCAAAAGCTGACACAGACATCATAACCACAGCGTACAGATTCCAGTAAAGCGGGGGCCGTCCAAGTTGGACGGCCCCGTTCTCATGTCTCCGAATGGGATATTTCAGCCTGATAAAATGTAATTTTATCCTCCAGCTTTTTTAAGTGCCCCGCCCACTTTCTTTGCTGCTCCGCCACGTATCCCCTGTGCGTCTCCAGCATGGCCAGCCGCTCCGGCATGGTGGACCGTCCCCGGTCCCGCAGCTGGGCATAGCGCCAGATGTCCCGCAGGAGCATCCCGGTCTCCTTGAGGCGGCAGAGAAAGGCGACCCACTCCACGTCCCCCTCGTCATAGGACCGCCTGCCGCCCCCGTCCCGGGCCACGTGAATCAGCCCTTTCTTCTCATAGTAGCGCAGCTTGCTCTCGGTCAGCCCCGTCCGCCGGGCCATCTCTCCAATCGTCATACTCCACCTCCAAAAAAGTTCTTGACTTGGACTACAGTCCAGGTTGTACGCTGCTATTATAGTCCGGAGAGGAGGTGAAATCAAATGGAAGAGACTCGATTCCAGCAGGGGTGGGAGCTGCTGAGACAGGTGGACGACGCAGGGGGCGAGGCGGTCATCAGCTCTCTGGCGGACATCGCCCCGGACCTGGGCCGCTACATCGTGGAGTTTGCCTTTGGCGACATCTACGCCCGGGAGGGGCTGTCCCTTCAGGAGCGGGAGCTGGTGACCATTGCCAGCCTTCTGACCGCCGGCGGGTGTGAGCCCCAGCTGAGGGTACACCTCAACGGTGCGCGAAACGTGGGGGTCCCGCCGGAGAAAATTGTGGAGACGCTCATTCACTGCGTCCCCTATGTGGGCTTCCCCCGGGTGCTCAATGCGGTATCCGCAGCCAAGGAGGTCTTCGCGGCGCGGGACCTCTGACCCAAAAGCCCCGGAGCGTCAACGCTCCGGGGCCCCTTTTTACACCAGCCTTACCTGCACCTGGTCTCCCTGAGCGGAGACGCACAGGGTGTCCCCCTTTTTCAGCTGTCCGGCCAGCATCAGGTCGGCGGCGGGGTCCTCCACCAGGGAGGCGATAGCCCGCCGGAGGGGCCGGGCCCCGTACTCCCGGCTGCTCCCCTTGCCGGCCAGAAGGGAGACGGCCTCCTCCTCCACCGCCATGGCGATGCCCAGCTTGTCCAGCCGCTTCCTGGTCTCGGACAGCAGCTGGCGGGTGATGGCATTCAGCGTCTCCCCGTCCAGGGGATGGAAGACCAGGGTGGCGTCCAGGCGGTTGAGGAACTCGGGGGCAAAGGTGTTGGAGGCGTCGGACAACACCGCCCGCTCCAGCTCCTCCCGCTCCGCCTCCCCCCCGGCATTGAAGCCCAGCCGCTTGCCCTTGGCGAACCGCTGGGCCCCCAGGTTGGAGGTCATCACCAGGACGGTGTTGCGGAAGTCGGTCTTCCGGCCCTGAGCGTCGGTGAGCACCCCCTCCTCCATTACCTGGAGGAGGAGGGACCAGATATCTCGATGGGCCTTCTCCAGCTCATCCAGCAACACCACCGACCAGGGGTGCCGCCGCACCCGCTCGGTGAGCTGGCCCCCCTCCTCGTGACCCACATAGCCGGGGGGAGAGCCGATCAGCCGGGAGACGGTATGGCCCTCCATATACTCGGACATGTCGAAGCGGAGGAGGGCCTCCTCGCTGCCAAACAGGGCCCTGGCCAGGGAGCGGCACAGCTGGGTCTTGCCCACCCCGCTGGGGCCCAGCAGGAGGAAGCAGCCCACCGGGCGGCGGGGGTCCTTCAGGCCCAGCCGGCCCCGGCGGATGGCCTTGACCACCGTCTCCACCGCCCGGTCCTGACCCAGGGTGCGGCAGCGCAGCTCCCTGTCCAGGGTGGAAAGGGCCTGTCTGTCCGCCTCGTCCGGGTCCTGGACGGGCACCCCCGTCCACTGGGACAGCACCGCCTGGATGTGGCAGGGCTCCACGGCAAACTGGCCCTGGCCCGCCTGCCACTTCTGCCGCTCCCCCTCCAGCTCCCGGCGGAAGTCCCGCTCCACGTTGCGGAGGATGGCCGCCTGCTCAAAGTCCTGGCGGCGGACGGCGTCATTGAGCTGGCGGCTGGCCTGGGACACCCGGCCCTCCAGCCGCTGGAGCTCCGGGGGCAGGGCCTTGCCCGAAAGCCGGGCCTGGGCCGCCGCCTCGTCCACCAGGTCGATGGCCTTGTCGGGGAGGAACCGCTGGGGCAGATAGCGGCAGGACAGGTCCACCGCCGCCTCCAGGGCGCTGTCGGAGATAATCAGGTGGTGGTGGGCCTCGTACCGGCCCCGGAGGCCCTGGAGAATCTCCAGCGTCTCCGTCCGGGTGGGCTCCTTCACGGTGATGGGCTGGAAGCGGCGCTCCAGGGCGGCGTCCTTCTCGATATACTTCCGGTACTCGTCGATGGTGGTGGCCCCAATCACTTGCAGCTCCCCCCGGCTGAGGGCGGGCTTGAGGATGTTGGCGGCGTCGATGGCCCCCTCGGCGCTCCCCGCCCCCACGATGGTGTGGAGCTCGTCGATAAACAGGATGATATTCCCCGCCCGGCGGACCTCCTGGATGATGTGCTTCAGCTTCTCCTCAAACTCCCCCCGGTATTTGGTGCCCGCCACCATAGCGGATAGGTCCAGGGAGTACACCCGCCTGCCCAGCAGGTGCTGGGGGGCTGTGCCGTCGGCAATGGCGGCGGCCAGCCCCTCCACCACCGCCGTCTTGCCCACGCCCGGCTCACCGATGAGGGCGGGGTTGTTCTTGGTGCGCCGGGAAAGAATCTGAATCACCCGCCCCAGCTCCTCCTTCCGGCCGATCATGGGGTCCAGCCGGCCCTCGGCGGCCATACGGGTCAGGTCACGGGCGCACTGGTCCAGCTGGCGGGTATCGCCGTTGGAGCGGGCCTCCGGTTCCCGGGACCGGGGCTTGGGAGCGGGGGGCTCCTCCCCGCCCAGAGAGGCGGTGAGCTCCCGGTACAGTCCCTCGCCGTCCACCCCGCAGTGGGCCAGCAGCCGGGAGGCCCCGCTACCCTTGGAGCGCAGAAGGCCCAGGAGCAGGTGCTCGGAGTTTACCGCGCTCTGGCCCAGGCGGCGGCTCTCCTCCACCGCCCCTTGGATGGCCAGGCAGCAGTTGGGCGTCAGCCCCTGGAAGCTGGATTTGGCGGGCACTCCCGTCCCCACCCGCTGGGCGATGGCGGAGCGCAGGGCCTGGCTGTCCGCCCCCGCCCGGCGCAGGGCCATGGCGGCCGGGCTGAACTCCTGTCCGGCCAGGCCCAGGAGCAGGTGTTCGCTGCCCACATAGCTGTGACCCAGCCGGGCGGCGTTCTGCTGGGCCAGACGGATGGCCCCCAGGGCGGTGGATGTGAATTGGCTGTCTGCCATGTCAGGATCACCTCGGAATCAAGTCTTCTTCCATCATGCCCGGATTTTTCCCGCTTTAGACACCGGCATGCCATACCTGGCGGAGGAGTTGTGCCACGCTCCCAGGAAATTTCTGAAGCGCCAAAAATAAACATTGCATTTTTCAAAATTTGTGGTAGAATGAGGATACCATTTTAATGGAGGTGTACATATCATGGCCTATGTTATCAGTGACGCTTGCATCAGCTGCGGTTCCTGTGTTGACGGTTGCCCCGTGGGCGCCATCTCCCAGGGCGACGACCACTTCGTCATCGACGCCGGCGCCTGCATCGACTGCGGTTCCTGCGCTGGTACCTGCCCCATGGGTGCGATTTCCCAGGGCTAACAAGCAAAAAAACAGCGCCGGGTTTTCCCGGCGCTGTTTTTTGCTGTTTTTCACTGGATAACATCTTTACGCATCCCTCTTTCTCCGGTTGCGCTGTGTAACTGAACATCGAAAAGCCTTATACATCGCCGGAGATAACTCAGGCGCATCCTCATCAAACTGTATTTCCCGCTCCGCAGCTTTGCTGACCTCGTCCAGCTGAGCCTTTGAGGGCGCCTGTCCCGCTTTAATTGAAAATGTCCTGGTCATAGTAGAGCCTCCTTTCGCGCTCTGTCGCCAATCTGGCGGATATAAGCCGAATATTTTCGCCCCGCTCCGTAAATACAACAAATAGCAGATTACCAACCATTCCTATGGCAATATACCGGTCTTCATCAGTACTATGCTCAAAATCATACATTTCTATGTGGTATTCATCTCTGAATACATACGCGGCAGTTTCAAAGGATATACCATGTTTTCGTCGGTTGATGAGGTCTTTTTCTTCATCCCATTCAAATTTCAGTTCCATCCGCCGGCACCCCTTATGATGTCCTGAACAAAGTATACCACAAGAATCAGGAAGAATCAATCTGTCAGAGTTCATATATACAGCATCTTATAATATAATTTTCAATATTATATTTGGTCATATTTCACATTGATAATTCCTGTGCTTTGGGATATACTGTAGTTATAAGAAAATAGGAAGCTCTCTGTCCTCTGGAAAGGAGTGTGTTCTATGCGCACCAATACATTAACCGTTAACCCCATCGTCTCCGCCGTCAACGTGCGGCCCAGCCGCCGGGTGGAGGTCCGGGACCCCTACGACGGCCTGCGGCCCTGGTCGGCCATCACCCACGGCGTGGGCGCGGTGCTGGCCGTCACCGGCACCGCCGCTCTGCTGGTCCGGTCCGCCCTGCTGGGCAAATGGCTGCTTTTCGGGCTGTTCGCCGTGTACGGTCTTTCCATGGTCTGCCTGTACACCGCCAGCACCCTGTATCACTGCCTGAACGTCTCCGTCCCCGGACGGCTGGCCCTGCGGAAGTACGACCACTGCTCCATCTATCTGCTCATCGCCGGCAGCTACACCCCCCTGTGCCTCACCCTCCTGCGGGACAGCGGAGGCATCCCTCTGGTCATCGCCGTGTGGACCCTGGCTGTGGCCGGGACGGTACTCACCATTGCCAAACTGGCCATTCCCCGGTGGCTCACCAGCGCCATCTACCTGTTCATGGGCTGGCTGGCTATCTTTGCCATTGTGCCCATCTACCGCGCGCTGCCCGCCAATGGCTTCTTCTGGCTGCTGGCCGGGGGACTGCTGTACACCGTGGGTGGGGTGCTCTACGCCGTCAAGTGGCCGGGCCGGGACAATCCCCGCTTCGGCTGCCACGAGATTTTCCACGTGTTCATCCTTCTGGGCTCCATCGCCCACTTCGTCTTGATGTATCACGTGGTGCTGTGGCTGTAACGATCCGGCCGCCCGGCAAAAGCCGGGCGGTTAACTTTTTCTGACAAACCCCTTGTCAAGAGGGAAAAAATAGGGTAAAATAAGTCAGCTAAGCATATCATACAGTTTATATAATGGAGGATGATTCCTATGCCAATGATTTCTGCCAGCGATTTCCGCAACGGCGTGACCTTCGAGATGGACGGCAAGGTCATGCAGGTGGTCGAGTTCCAGCATGTCAAGCCCGGCAAGGGCGCGGCCTTTGTCCGTACCAAGATGAAGAACGTCATCACCGGCGGCGTGACCGAGACCTCCTTCAACCCCACCGCCAAGTTTGAGCAGGCCTTTGTGGAGCGCAAGGACATGGATTACAGCTACAGCGACGGCGACCTGTACTACTTCATGGACCCCGAGACCTTCGACATGATCCCCATCGGCAAGGACCTGCTGGGCGACAGCTTCAAGTTTGTCAAGGAGAACATGACCTGCAAGGTGATGTCCTACAAGGGCAGCGTATTCGGCGTGGAGCCCCCCAACTTTGTGGAGCTGGAGGTCACCGAGACCGACCCCGGCTTTGCCGGCAACACCGCCACCAACAATGTGCTCAAGCCCGCCACCCTGGAGACCGGCGCCGAGATTAAGGTGCCCCTGTTTGTCAACCCCGGCGACAAAATCAAGATCGACACCCGGACCGGGGAGTATCTCGAAAGATGTAAGGCGTAAATATCCTGTAGGGGCCGGCGCCCACGCCGGCCCGTCCATTTATCTGCGGGCCGCCGAAGGCGGCGGCCCCTACTGTTGAGGTATTGCCTCAGAAAGGGAAAATAACTATGACTATTTCTGAAAAAGTCGCCTATCTGAAGGGCCTGGCCGAGGGGCTGGACCTGGACACCACCAAGTCCAAGGAGGGCAAGCTCATCTCCGTGATGATCGGCATCCTGGAGGAGCTGGCCATGTCGGTGGAGGACCTGGAGGAGAACGCTCTGAACCTGGGTGAGGAGATCGACGTGCTGTCTGACGACCTGGCCGACGTGGAAGAGGTGGTCTTCGACGAGGACGAGGACGACGATATGGAGGATTACGACGACGACTGGTTCGAGGTGGAGTGCCCCACCTGCGGCGCCGACATCGTGGTGGACGACGAGGCCCTGGCCGACGGCGAGGTGGAGTGCCCCGGCTGCGGCACCCGGTACGCCATGGAGCTCACCGACGACGAGGATGAGGAAGAGGCGGACGAAGGCGAAGTGCCCGAGGACTGAGTTCCAAGGCCCCCTTTTTCAAAAAGGGGGCTTTTTTATTTTCCAAAACCGGGAACCTCTGCCGGGAAAATGCGTCTATAAAATATAGAAGCCGCAACATTGCTAACACCGGGCCGCCGAGGGCGGCGGCCCCCACTGTAAACAGGAAAGGAGAATCCGCCATGAAACGAATGCTGTCTCTTGTCCTGGCCGCCGTTCTGCTGCTGGCCGGATGCGCCGGAGGAAACCAAAGCCCCAACGGCGGGGGCGAGCCTGTCCATGATGGAAAAGAACCCGTGAAAATGAGCTATGCCCTGGCTGAGCCGGTGTACCCGGAGTTCCCCCAGCAGCCCCAGTTCCCCGAGGACGGGGACTATGACGCCTGGAACGAGGCCTATCAGAAGTACATAGATGCGCTGATCGCCCTCCGGGGGGAGGGCAACCACGTCACCGAGGCGGAGCACGCCGCCCTGACCGCCTTCACCGCCAAAAGCACTCCCCTGGTGCTGGCGGGACAGGAGGGGAAAAACGCCATTTACTCCCCCCTATCCCTGTGGTCCGCCCTGGCCATGCTGGCCCAGTGCGCCGACGGGGACAGCCGGCAGCAGGTGCTGGACGCCATGGGCGCGGACGGCGTGGACACCCTCCAGGACCAGGTGGAGCACCTGTGGCGCACCCTGTACACCGACGACGGGATGAGCACCCTGATTTTAAGCAACTCCATCTGGCTCAACAGCAGCTTGCAGGGGACCTATGTACAGGACACCCTGGATACCCTGGCCCAAAAGTACTACGCCGGGGCCTACGCCGTCCCTATGGGCAGCGGCGAGGCCGACCAGGCGGTGACAGAGTGGGTGGGGGAGCAGACCCGCGGGCTCATCGGAGGGGAGCAGCCGGTGGTGGAGACCAAGCCCGAGACCCTGGCCCTGCTGGTGTCCTCCCTGTACTACAAGGCCGCCTGGCAGGACGAGTTTATGCCTGAGCGGACGGAGACCGACACCTTCACCGGTGCAGACGGACAGGAGAGCCGGGTGGACTTTATGCACCGGACCGAGGACGCCAACTTCATCCGCAGGGACGGCTATCAGGCCGCCCGATTGCAGACCCACCTGGGGGAGATGGTCTTCGTCCTCCCCGACCAGGGGGTTGCCCCCGAGTCCCTGCTCCAGAACCAGGAGTTCCTCTCCCGGCTGGAGTTCTACGGGGACGCCTGCACCTGGGGGGAGGTTCAGTGGTCGGTGCCCAAGTTTGACGTGGACTCCGACCTGGACCTGATGGAAGCGCTCAAGGCTATGGGCGTCACCGACCTGCCCGACTTCGACCGGGCCGACCTGACCGCCCTCACCGATCTGGACGCCTTCCTCTCCGACGCCAAGCAGCTGGCCCGGGTGAAGGTGGACGAGAAGGGGGTGGAGGCCGCCGCCGTCACGATCATGGCGGCTTGCGGCGCCGGGATGCCGCCGGAGGACCCGGAGATCTGCGTCATGGACCTGGACCGGCCCTTCCTCTTTATCATCCGCACCCAGGACGTGCCCCTGTTCGTGGGGATCGTCAATCAAATCGCCTGACCCCTCGGGGCCCCCGTCACTGGAGGCCCTTTTTTGTTCCGCCGAAGAGCTCCATCAGGCCCACCACAATGAGAAAGGCCCCGAACAGCTTTTTCAGCAGCCCCACCTCCATGGCGGTGGCCGCCCAGGCGGCCAGGGCGGCGCAGGCCAGCCCCGCGCCGATGGCGGGCAGGAGGGCCGGCTTTTCGATATAGCCGTTCTTCACGTGGGCGGGCAGGGCCAGCAGGCCCGCGGGGAGAAAGTACAGCAGATTGATCCCCTGGGCCAGCCGCTGTTCCACCCCGGCGAAGGCGGTCATGTAGACCAGCAGCAGGGTGCCGCCCCCCACGCCGAAGCCGGACAGCACCCCCGTGGCCGCCCCTACAATCAGCGGCAGTATCCACGCTTTCACAGGAAGCTCCTCACCCCTCCGTAAATCAGCAGCAGGCCGAAGGCCCGCTTCAGCCAGGGTATTTTCATCCCCTCGAACCACTTCCCACCGGCCCAGCCCCCGGCCGCGCCGCCGATGAGATAGGGCAGGGCCGCTAGGAAGTCCAGCCCGCCCCGGAACAGGTAGATTGCCACCGACAGGGCGCACAGGGGCAGAATCACCGCCACCGAAGTGGCAAAGGCTTTCCGCTGGTCCAGCTTGCAGTACCCCGTCAGCAGGGGGACGAACACCGACCCGCCCCCGCCGCCAAAGAGCCCGTTGGCCACCCCCGCCAGCCCGCCGGCGATGGCGTATTTCCATTTCGCGTGCAAAAAACCGCCCCCTTTTGGCTTAGTGTGCCAAAAGCGGGGCGGTTTATGTATGTTTCGGATGGTCCACGACTTTCTCCTTGCGAAAGTGGCAAAATCTGATATAATCATCTCAGAAGTCAAGCAGGGCGGTGAGAGCAACGTGCAAATCATTGGCAAGATTGACAGGAATATATACAGTGTGGTCTCCCCGCGCATCCAGACAGACGAAGTAATCATAACGGACGAACGAATTGCGCACATACAAAAACGCCACCCAAATACTTTTGAACAATATGCAAAATACATACAAAAAATTATTGAGGAGCCTGATTATATATTGGAGGCAAACAGGCCAAATACCGCGTTTGTACTGAAGGAATTTACGGAGAATGATAAGCGGTTCCAATTAATTTTGCGGCTTGCCGTAGAGGGAGATCAGCCCGGATACAAGAATTCGGTAATCACATTTTTGAACGTTGAAGAAAAGCGATATCGCAGATACTTGCGAACGAAAAATATCCTTTACAAATCCGAATAAAACGACTATAATAAAGATAGGATAAGATGGTTCTTTGAGGTGGACAATTTCGTGGCATCCACACGCCGATGGTACTGACAGGGGGAACCCGAGAGATGCAGGAGAACGCCACGCCTGCCAAAGAGCCCAACCTATGAAGGGGGCCGCAGAAGGCCGACACTCCGTAAAGAAGTGTCGGCCTTTCGGCTAACCTGTAAAGAAATTCTATCTATTGGGACGGTGTAGTTATGGCTACGCCGTCTTTTTACGCTGACCTGCAAGATGTTCCTGGAACAGCTTCTCCATTTCTTCCGGCTCCGGCGCTACCCACAAGCCAATGGTGTTGTAGTGGATGTCCACCCGCTGATGGCGCTTGCCATCTACCTTGTCGGGCTTGGACACTACGATTTTCTCGATGAACTCGTGGACGATCTCAGGCGTCAACTCCGTCAGACGGGTCACCTGTCTGGCCCGCTCAATGAACTTCTGCAAGTCAGCGGCCTTATCCGTGGTGGCCTCCAGGCTGGCCTCCATCTCCGGGACAGTCGATTTCAACTGCTTCTGCTCGGTTTCCAGCGATACCGTCAGTGTGGCAAAGCGTTCCTCAGACAGCAGGCCCTTGGTCATGTCCTCATAACTTTTCTGGATAAGCTGGTCGATCTCCACAACCCGGCTTTTCGCCTTGTCCAACTCCCGGCCCCTGGCGGTCAGCTCTCTTTTTTCTTGAATGCCAAACCGTTCCATCTGCTCCTGGGCAAACCGCTTTTCGTAGACCTGGATGTACCATAACAGCCTTTGCAGCCCCTCAAGCACCAATTCTTCAACTACTTTCTCTCGGATGAAGTGGGCAGAACACACATCGGAATTACCACGGTAAGCGGAACAGAAGAAAAATGCCTGTTCCCGCTTGTAGTTGTTGGTGGCGCTGTACCCCAGCTTACTGCCGCAGTCGGCACAGTAGAGAAGCCCGGAGAACATACTCACAATGCCCGTTCTCGTGGGCCTGCGGCGGTGCTGACGGAGATTTTGAACAAGGGCAAAGGTTTCACGGTCAATGATGGCGGGGTGGGTGTCGGGGAAGATTTTCCATTCCTCCTGGGGCTTGTCCAGCCGCTTTTTCAGCTTAAAGGATTGTCTGAACGAGCGGAAATTCACCGTGTCGCCGGTGTACTCCTGCCTGTCCAGAATATCGGCCACGGTAGAGGCACACCAGTTGTGCGGGTACACAGGGGGCTTGACGGGGCAGTTTACGCCAATGCTGTGAAGATACTCGCTGGGGGTCAACACGCCCTCGGAGCGCAGTTTCTTGGCGATTTGAGTGGGCCCCAGGCCGGACACGCTCATTCGGAAAATCCGCTGTACTACCTCCGCCGCTGGCCCGTCTACCAGCCACTTGTTCTTGTCCTCCGGGTCTTTCTTGTAGCCATAGGGAACATTGGTGGTGAGCGGTATCCCAGCGTTGCCACGGCTTTGCATGACACGGCGAACCTTATCGCTGGTATTTTTTGCGTGCCATTCATTGAACAGGTCTTGCATTGGAACAATGTCGCTTACCCCGTTGGCGGTGTCGATGTTGTCCATGATAGCGATGTACCGTACATTCAGCCGGACAAAATCTTCTTCCAGAAGCTGGCCCACCACAAGGCGGTTCCGGCCCAACCTGGAATGGTCTTTGACAACAAGGTTTGCCACAAGACCCTGTTCAGCTAACTCCATGATCTCCATGAATGCCGGCCTTGCGAACGTAACTCCAGAATAGCCGTCATCGAACATAAACCGGGGATTGGGCAGATGATTGTCTGCGGCGAACTTCTCCAAAATGGCCTTCTGATTCTGGATGCTGCCGGAGATGCCCTCTTTCTCGTCGTCACGGGACAATCTGGCGTATAATGCTGTAATTCTCTGACTATTTGGCTGCTTTTTCTTCAAAATATGCTCCTTTCCGCAGCCGGATGTGATATGAATTGCAGGATAGCTTTATCATATCACACCCGGCGCAAAACTTCAACACTTTACAGTGTGATATTTTGATTGAGAATGCGATTTACTTTCTTTTCCGCAGTTTCGGCGTTTTCACTGAAACGGGCGTTGACAGTATAGATGGTGCCGCCAATCTCTCGTTCAAAGCTGATGGGGCGGGAATATTGATGTTCCCGGAACCATGCAAGACGCTGTTCCCGGCTCAATGTGGCGAGATAGGCGATTTCCTGTTCTACTTTCTCCCATACTTCCTCAACAATTTCCCATTCTTTTTCTGACAATTCGATTTGAACTGTGCTCATCTGGCAACGCTCCTTTCCCTCTGCCTGCTTTGTGTTCGGCCCATGCGCTGGGCCTGCATTTCCTGTTCCAGCTTCAAATTTTCCTTCAGCCGGTCGCTCCGGGCGAGTACGCCTTCGGCGGTTTTGATGTCCTTTCGGCAGACAGCCATCGCCGCCGTCAATCGGTCACGCTGGGCCTTGATTTGGGCAATTTCCGCCCCATCGTCACAGTGGCGCAGACGGTTGTAGCATTTCTGGCGGGCGGCCCCCAATTCCTTTATTTCAGCCTGTTTTTCGCTGATAAAGTCGGCAACAGCTTCCACCGTGTCCAGCTTTTCCCGGCAAATCAACTGTGCCTGTCGGCTGATAGCGTCCAGACGGCGGCATTCCTCCCGCAGCTCTGGGGATAACGGGCGGTGATTGCTCCCTTTTGGCAGGATACCCAAACAGTAACAGTAGCGGAGATACAGTCCCCGGAAGCCGCCGATCTTCTTCACTGTGCTGAAAGAGCCGTTTAGTCGCATGCGTTTGGGGTGGTGCCGCTGGACGGGGATGGGCTTGTACCGCTGATAGCCCAGGTCGTAGGCATACCGCTGGCGGTTTTTCTCAATCCGCTCCCGGAGGGCAGGGAGGTCGTAGTCCTCACCCAATCGGTAGAGCCGAACCGCCTTTTTACTGCCGATCCGCCGCAGGGTGGCATATTTGTGGGCAGGGTTGGCGTCCAGCTCGTAGCCCTGCTCCCGGAGGGCTTTCCGCAGGTCGTTTCCGTCCACGCTGACCTTGATGGCGGCGTCCAGGGCTTCCCGCATCAGGTTGTATTTGGTGGGTTCGCCCCTCTTTTCAGCGAAGTAAATGCTCCGGGGCGTTTTCCCTTTTGGATTTTTGATAGTGGAAAGCTGGTATTCTTTGCATAAATCATCCGATAACTGGCGAAACTGATAGTAGGCCCGCTTGCCGCAGTTGAACTTTCGACCGTCCCACAAGCCCACAGAATTGACGACAAAGTGGTTATGATAGGTGCCGGTGTTGAAGTGGGTAGCGACCAATACCTGGTATTCGTCCCCCCACATCCGTTTTGCCAGTTCCACACCGAGTTGGTGGCACAGCTCCGGGGTGACCTCGCCGGGTTTAAAGCTCTGATAGGCGTGATAGGCCACGTTGCCGCCCGTCTTGCCAAACCGTTCCTTGACCGCCTGCATTTCCTGAAAAGCGGTGTCCCGGTTGCAGTTCACGCCGGTGACGAACATGGCGCGTTCCTGGCCCTCAACGGTCTTTTCCTCGTTGGCGGCATAGTGGAGAACATTCCGCAAATCCGAGTAGATGGTTTTCTCCGGGTTTTGGGCGTAGTCCACCACACGGGCCAGACTGTCCTTAACAGGCCAGATTTTAGTCGTCGCCATCGTCTGCATCCCCGTTGGTGTAGGCCGTCAGGATTTGCCCCGCCAACTCGTCCAGTTGGGCCGCTGTCCGCTCTATTGGCTGGGTAGCGAGGTTATTCCGCAGGGCGTTTACCTGCTGATAAAGGGTGTGAAACCGCTGGCGGGGAAACGCCGCCGCAGATTTGCCAGCGCCTACCCGCCGGAGATACCCGGACAGAGACAGGCCGCACCGTCTGGCCTGACGCTCCAGCTTCCGCTTTTCCTGTTCCGTCACCCGCACTTGGATGGCTGTCGTTCTCTTTCTGTCGGTCATTCTGATCCGCTCCTTTCTGACCGGGGTGATAGGGGTGGAACCCCTCTCAGCGCAAAGCGCCGCCCGCTTTTGGGGTGCCCCCGGCAACACAAAAGCTATGCTCGCTACCCCACAAGACAGGGCGACGGGCTGTTCGTTCGGTGGCTTCTTTCTATGGAGCGTTGGATAAGCTGCTGTTCTATCCGGGAGCGTTCCGCCCCCTTTCAGCGGCGTTGTCTCGCTCACTCCCTGGGTTGGGAGGTCATGGCGCAATTATCACTCTCGGACGGTCATTCAGTTGTCAGGGGCAAAAAAGAAGCCGGTACATAGACGCACCAACCCCAGCGGGAGCTTTCCTCTCGCTGGGGTTCTTGTGTGGTTGTCTATGTACCGGCTGAAAAGCCGTATTCAGTTCGCCCATTAAATGGGAGTTTCAGTTTAACATATAGAACTGGTGTTTGTCAATACATTGTTGACGATTTGCTCAAATTTTAAGAGCTACCTTGTGGATTGCACTTTTCGACTTGTTATGCTATAATTTGCCTTGGGTGCTGACTTTATATGGGCATTCACCACAAGATCAATTGTCATTACAGCTTTTTGAATATATCTGCACTTCTTATCTGGCTGTATAAGCCTCTTTTCTATCACTTTGATTTGGAGGGTAAATATATGGATGCAAACGAAAACGCTATTTATGCCGCAATGGAGCAGGAAGACGGTCTTGATGTTGACCTTGATGAACTTGAAGATAAACTTGAATCTGAAATTGATGGAGACTTAGCTGAACTTATCGGCATTATTGAGGACAGAGAACGCATTAGCAACCCCGACGCACTCGGTGAGACAGTTATGAATGTGGTTTGGGAGCAATTCATGAATCAAGTCGCTACTACTGCTGGAGTAGACTTTATCGCAGAGAATGGTGGCATGACACTTGATTTGAGTGATGACGCTCACATTCAAACAACAGAAAACTTCGCAAAAGGAAGGATAGCCAAGCATAACACGGAAATTGATTATCAGAAACGCCATGATGAATGGGAAGTAAAATTTCAACACGATGATAGTGGAGAGCGTATTGTTGATACACACTACAGAGGTAAAGATACTGCTTACAAGCTCCAGAAGGGTGCCCGCGCCGACTATGACAAGGGCAGGCCAAAGGGTTCTGATACAGCGGCAACAAACATGGATCACGTTATTGCCGCTGCGGAAATTATTAGAGACGCTGAAACTGCAACACACCTCACTCATGAGGAAGCCGTTGCATTTGCGAATAGCGAAACGAACTTAAATCTGATGGATTCATCGGCAAATCAATCCAAAGGCGATATGAAGATGGAGGAATGGCTTGAGTGGGAAAGGAACGGAGAGAAACCTGCTGACCGGTTTGATATTGACGAGGATCAGTTACGAGAAAGAGACAGACTTGCCCGTGAAGAATATGAGAAACTTAAAGCGGAAGGCAAGAAGCGTAGCATAGAAGCAGGAAGGAAATCACAGAAACAAGAACTCTTCCGTATAGGAGGAAAGGCTCTCAGAACTGCACTTATGATGATTTTAGCGAGTTTGGTAAAAGAGCTATTTGGAAAACTGATTCTTTGGCTTAAATCGGCAGAGAAAAATCTTCACACATTAATTGAGTATGTGAAAACAGCTATAATATCTTTCGTTGGTAAATTCAAGGAACTCCTGATTAATGTCAGTTCATCTGTGCTGACAACCATAGCAACTGCAATCATCGGCCCGGTTGTTGGCGTAATAAGAAAAACAATCACTTTACTCAAGCAAGGTTGGAAGTCTTTGAAGGAAGCTGTGCAGTATTTGCGTGACCCTGCAAACAAAGGCAAACCCTTTCGCTATCTCTTGCCTGAAATCGGAAAGATTGTCGTAGCCGGATTGAGCGGTGTTGGTGCTATTGTCCTTGGTGAGTTTATTGAAGGAATACTGATGGCTTTCCCTTTAATGTCGGTAGATATCCCGGTACTTGGCACTCCAGCGAATCTTGTCGGGATGCTGTTAGGGGCAATTATATGTGGAGTAATCGGCGCGATTGCTTTGAATTTAATTGATAAGTTCATTGCAAAGAAACAGGCAGCAGATAATCAGGTTGCTCAAATTGATAAAAAGAATGAAATCCTTGAGAAGCAGGAAATATTGACCACTGTAAAGGTAATAAAACTGCAAAAAGCGAAAGCAGAGGCAGGGGAGGGCATCACTGCAAGGCATATTGAAGCTGCGGATGAGTTTCAGAAAGCCAAGGACGAAATAATGGAATCAGATGAGGGCATGGATACTAAAGAAAAAAACAAGAGGATTTCTGGTGACTTAGACAAGCTATTGCAGCTCTAATCAAATGGGAGGTATGAACGGATGAAAATTTATACTGGACTATTTATAGTTGGCGGATTGGTAGTTGTAGGAACCTCAGTTTACTTGGCTTATCAGAAAAAACAGTCAAATAATGCCAAACACACTGAAGAACAGGAGCAAAAAGAACCACTTATGGTTGGACAATCGGATATGCACTCTGAAGTACCAACCGCTCAAATTCAAAAGGTAAAAGCGGAAGTAGCGACATCAGTTGTGGAACGCCATATAGACGCTTCTGAGACTGTAAGAGAATCAATGAGTGCCATTTTTTCCTCTGATGATGCAGAGAAAATGATTACCGAGAATACCGAAAAACTTGATAAAATCAGAAAAGAGTTGGATGATATTCTTGAGTAAAGGGGCCTAACTTATGTCTGAAAACGAAGGAAGCAAACTTGCCATTAATGATATAAAGAGACATAGTTTTGAATCTGCAAAACAGTCTCTCAGAAGATATGCCGAGGAAAATCAGGGGAGTCCTGACCTTGTCAAAGTTCCGACGGATAGCGGCCTCTTTGGATGGTTCGATCACAAAGTAACTGGTGACGAGTTAAACGAATTGACTGCACAAATTCAAGATTACTTTATCCGATTTAATCAAGTTAATCAAGGGATGCTCAAGGAACTTGTTCAAGTCTATAAAGCATTGGATGCGTTAGATAAGGACTATATTACTGCGATTGTTGACTCAATTAAAGCAACGGAGAAGGTCAATAATAAAGCAAAAAAGAATAGGCAAGATATTGAGGACAGTGTGGCTAATCAAGAGAAAATGATTGAAGTCCTTAAAAACTTTAAGAAAAAACTTGAAAAACTTGAACACCTTACTGATGTCGATAGAGCGTGGAAAATGCTGAGTGAACAACAGGATACGCTCCTGTTGCTGATTCATTTCAAGGAAGAACTCACAAAAATCGAACATATTGATGATGTTGATGCGATTTGGACACATCAAAACGAAATTGATGATCAGATTAGCGAACAGTGTGCTAATCTTGTTCAGGTGGAAAATGCAGTTAAGGACGTAGAGGAAAACCTTGCTGAGTTGGTCACTTTCAGGGAAAATTTAGAAAGAGTCCAGCATTTAGGGGATATTGATTCCCTATGGGGTGATGTTTCTGAAATTAAAGCTGACATTATCAGCAGAAAAAAAGAACTGGCCACACTAACTTCTGATTTTGAGGCTCAGAGAAAAAGACTCGGCATTATTGAAGAAAACCTAAAGGAGCAAATGGACAAATCATTTCTTCTTTCCGAGCGACTTGATGAAAGTCTTGAAGTAATTGAAGCCTCTATTGCGGAAACCAAGGAGAATATAGTCAAGGTGGAGAATAAGGCCGCTTCACAAAAAAAACTTCTTGAGGAAACAAAAGTAGAGATAGACGATCGGCTTAGTACCCTTGAACAGAGTACTGCTAAAATGATTGAAGATCTTAGAAGTATGATGGCAGATGAGAATAGTTCACTCATTGCTCACTGTGAAAAACTAACAAGCAAAGTGAAATATGCTCTTTGGCTTTCTGGCGGCACAATTGCTGTTACGGTTGTTCATTTTGTCCTCAGTTTAATGGGGGTGCTTTAATGGAAAACCGATATTCCCGTGAACTTTTAGACTTGGCTTCAAAACTTGACGCTGTAATAGAGGGTAGAGGTGAAGTTATAAAAGATGCACTCAATGTAGCTGAAAAACAAGATGAAAATGCTACGGTATCCCTGCTTGAGCATATCTCTAAGGTTGTCAATGATGAGTCCCTGCCTCAAAGTATTAAAATGATTGCTAAATCTGTAAAGAACAGTATTCTCATGTTTTATGGATATGAGTCTGTCATGGGAATATGCGGTCACCGCCCCAATGAGGACGAGGACACAAGGACGCTTGATGAACTTCTTCTCGAACTAAATCAGCTTGTTGGACTGTCTAAAGTTAAGGCAAGAGTGAATGACCTTATTGCGTTTCAAAAAGTGCAGCTACTTAGAGAGAAGATCGGCCTTAAGTCGCAAAAAGGAACCTTGCACATGGCTTTCACAGGAAATCCTGGTACTGGTAAAACTACGGTTGCAAGAATAGTTGGACGAATTTATAAACAACTTGGTCTCTTATCAAAAGGACATTTTATTGAGGTGTCAAGGACTGACCTAATTGCGGGCTATCAGGGACAAACAGCACTCAAGGTAAAGAGTGTGATTGAGAAAGCTAAAGGAGGGGTGCTGTTTATCGATGAGGCATATAGTATTACTGAGAATGATCACAGTGATTCGTATGGTCGAGAGTGCTTAACTGAGCTTACAAAGGCACTTGAAGATTACAGAAAAGACTTGGTTGTAATTGTCGCAGGATACACTGGCCCAATGCAACATTTTTTCGAGTCGAACCCAGGCTTGAAATCAAGATTCAACATATTCCTTGAGTTTGGCGATTATTCAGTGGATGAGTTGATGAAGATGCTAATTTACCTGTGCGACAAAAGCGATTATAGGATGGAAGAAGAAGCTTTATCTGCCACTCGCTTGTTTATTCAAGAGCAGGAACAAAACAAAGGGAACAACTTTGCAAATGGTCGTTTGGTAAGAAATATTTTTGAATGGTTAATAGCAAACCACGCTCGACGAGTTTATACTATTGACACCCCGGATCAGGAAATGCTTTCTACAATCTCTATTAGTGATTCTACCTTTGAAGGATTTTGTTCGCAATAGTTATTTGCTAATACGGGGGCAGAGGTGGAAAACAAACGGAAGCAGACAATTGATTTGCAAGACATTAAAGCCAATAATTGATTGGCCTCGTTGAACTGGACTGTTTTTTCAAGTAAAACAAATCAAACTGTTTCAAGCAGTTCATAATAGAGAAATGCTGCCCTAAAACAAGGCAGCATTTCTCTATTATGTTCAGTATTGCGAATAGATTAGTTCAGCATAAACGATTTCTTCCGCTTGGGTCTTGCAGATATTCATTAACCCAACCCAGCGCATTTGATTATCTGCTTTAAGCTGTTCTGTAATACCCTCTTGCGCTGCCAGCTGCTTTATAAGCTGAGAAAACATATCTTCCGCCTGTTGGTCGATGTCAGCCAAGTGGCTATCCAGCTTCCCGCTGAGTAGCCAAGCATTGTAAAGGGCTTTCCTGTGTTCTCGCAGATACCGCCGCCTACGCTGGCCCCAGACACCCACAGGAACACTTTCCGGCACAGCGAGGTTTGGGAGAAGATAGTCTCCCTCTCGGCAATAAGTCCTGCCCATTTGCTCAAATGTGCATTTCTCCATGATATTTACCCCCAAAGTGTTGAATATCCTTGCAATTCAATCACTTTCGGCTGGCTTTACAAAAGTATTGGGTGGAACTTCCTTACGAAGTTCCACCCAAATGCGGCCCCCTTATTTACTCTGCCAGCTTATCAAGCAATGCGGCCAGCTCCTCCAGCTTGGCGTCGGTGTCGCCGGTGGAAACCGCCTCCCGGACGCAGCAGTCCATGTGGGCCCGGAGGACCATGCGGTTGGCCTTTTTCAGGATGGACTGGGCGGCCATGATCTGGCTGGAGACATCCAGGCAGTACCGGTCCTCCTCCACCATCTTCAAAATGCCGTCAATCTGGCCCCGGGCGGTTTTCAGCAGGCGGTTGACCTGGGCGTGGTCGGCCTTCACTGGACGGACACCACCTCATAGCCCGCCTCTGTGACGGCGTCGGTGAGGACCTGGTTGTCCACGTCCTTGCTGAGGGTCAGGGTGGCGGACTTCCCTTCCAGGCTCATCTCCACGGCGGACACCCCGTCGATGGCGGACAGGGCCTTCTCCACCCGTCCGGTGCAGTGGGCGCACATCATGCCCTCAATCTTCATGGTCTTGTTCATGGTTTTTCTTCCTCCTTGATTTGGTTTATCCTTCAACTCCAGGGGACAGGCGCCGTTACAGGCGAGGGCCGCCGGAGTGTCAGACCGGTATTTGCTCTTGAAAAAGCGCAGGCGCAGGGCGTTGGTCACCACCGTCACCGAGCTCAGGCTCATGGCGGCGGCGGCAAACATGGGGTTGAGCTGCCAGTGGAGGGCGTAGTAGAACACGCCGGCAGCCAGGGGGATGCCCAGGGAGTTGTAGAAAAAGGCCCAGAACAGGTTCTGCTTGATGTTCCGGATGGTGGCCTTGGACAGCTCCACGGCGGCAGCCACGTCCAGCAGGTCGGACTTCATCAGCACGATATCCGCGCTCTCGATGGCCACGTCGGTGCCCGCCCCGATGGCCAGGCCCACCTCCGCCCTGGCCAAGGCGGGGGCGTCGTTGATGCCGTCCCCCACCATGGCTACTTTCTTGCCCTCGGCCTGGAGGGCAGCCACCTTCCGCTCCTTGTCCTGGGGCAGCACCTCCGCCATGACCTGGGTGACCCCCAGCTCCCTGCCGATAGCCTCGGCGGTGCGCTGGTTGTCCCCGGTGAGCATCACCACCTCCAGCCCCAGCTCCCGGAAGGCGGCGACAGCGTCTCTGCTGGTGGGCTTGGGGGTGTCGGCCACGGCGATGATACCCAGTAGTTTTTTCTCGGTCTCATCCCCGAAGTAGAGGGGCGTCTTACCCTGCGCGGCCAGCTCGTCGGCTTTCGCCGCCAGCGGCCCTGGGTTGATGCCCGCTTCCTGCGCCATGGCCCGGTTGCCGCCAAAGCAGACGCTTTTGCCAATCGTAGCCCGAACGCCCCGGCCGTGAACCGCTGTAAATCCACCCACTGAGGTAATCGGAATGCTGCGCCGCTCGGCCTCCTCCACAATGGCGGCGGCCAGGGGGTGCTCCGAAGGGCTTTCCAGACATAAGGCAGTGCAGAGCAGACCCTCCTCGCTGTTTCCTGACGCTGGGATGATATCCGTCACCACCGGCTTGCCCTGGGTGAGGGTGCCCGTCTTGTCCAGCACCACCGTGTCGATGGTGTGGAGGGTCTCCAGGGCCTCGGCGGACTTGATGAGGATGCCGTTCTCCGCCCCCTTGCCGGTGCCCACCATAATGGCCACGGGGGTGGCCAGCCCCAGGGCGCAGGGGCAGGAGATGACCAGCACCGCCACCCCGGCGGTGAGCGCCTGGGTAAATCCGTGGCCGGTGACCAGCCAAGCTGCGGCGGCAATGAGGGCGATGGTCATGACCACCGGGACGAAAATTCCGGACACCTTATCGGCCAGCTTGGCGATGGGGGCCTTGGAGGCGCTGGCCTCCTCCACCAGACGGATCATCTGGGCCAGGGTGGTGTCCTCCCCCACCCGGCTGGCCTCAAAGGTGAAGAAGCCCGACTTGTTGATGGAGGCGGCAGCCACCTTGTCTCCCGGGCCCTTGTCCACGGGGAGGGACTCGCCGGTGAGGGCGGACTCGTCCACGGCGGATTGGCCCTCCACAATCACCCCGTCCACCGGGATGGACTGGCCGGGACGGACCACCACCCGGTCCCCCACCTGGACCTCCTCCACGGGAATCTCCACCTCGGCGCCGTCCCGGAGGACGGTGGCCGTCTTGGGAGCCAGGTCCATCAGACGGCTGATGGCCTCCCCCGTCTTGCCCTTGGAGCGGGTCTCCAGAAATTTGCCCATGGTGATGAGGGTGAGAATCATGCCGGCGGACTCGAAGTACAGGTCCATGTGGTACTTGGCCACCAGTTCCATATCCCCGCGGCCCAGGCCGAAGCCCATTTGGTAGATGGCGAAGACGCCGTAGATGACGGCGGCGGCAGAGCCCACAGCGATCAGGCTGTCCATATTGGGGGCCCGATTCCAGAGGGTTTTGAAGCCCACCTTGTAATACTTGTCGTTGAGATACATGATGGGCAGGGTGAGCAGCAGCTGGGTCAGGCCGAAGGCCACTGCATTCTCGTGACCCACCAGAAAGGCGGGCAGAGGGGCCCCCATCATGTGGCCCATAGAGATATAAAACAGAGGAATCAGGAAGACAAAGGACCAGAGCATCCGGTGTTTCATCCCGGCCAGCTCCTGGGCCATAGCGTCCTCCCGGGGGGCGGACTGGTCCTTTGCTTTCCCCTTCTGGGGCAGGGAGGCCCCGTATCCGGACTGTATTACCGCATTGATAATATCCTGATTGGAGAGGACGGCCTCGTCGTACTCCGCCGTCATGGAGTTGGTCATCAGGCTGACGGAGGCGGTTTTCACCCCCTCCAGCTTGTTCACCGCTTTCTCCACATGGGCGGAACAGGCGGAGCAGGTCATGCCTGTGATGTTAAACTTCTGTTTTGCCATATCTTTCACCTGACTTTCCAAGGGTTGATACATTTACCACCCCACCCCAGGGGGGTGTATTCATTATAGCCCTGTCCCGGTATTCTGTCAAGAGTCAGTTTGTGCATTTCCGTCAAAGCTTATACAGGGAGTGTCCTTTTCGCAGATTGAAATGTAGGGGCCGCCGCCCTCGGCGGCCCACAAAAATACAACGCCTCACTTGATTTCGGGCCGCCCAGGGGGGCGGCCCCTACAGATGATCTCCGGATAAAATGCGCGTTAGGGCACTTCCGCTTATACGCAAGCTTTAAGGCTCAAACACTTTACAGATGGTGCAAAAGACTTCCCCTGCGGCGCAGGGACTGTAAGGCATTTTTCCCTGCCGCATCCCGGCATTTGCCGCAAAGCAAAGCGGTGTGAGCGCTCTGTCTCACACCGCTTTTTTCTTTGGAACGATCCGAGGCTTGTCACGCCCACACATCAAAGCCGTACTGGGCGGGCGCGGGCACATCGGACAGCATCTCGATCATCTCCTGGGCCTGCGCCTCAGCGTCCTGCATGGTCATCTTCATCAGGGCAAAGGCGTAGTTGCTCTGAAACTGAGCAGCGCTGATACCATCCATACGTAGCCCTCCCTTCTAACTGAAATCAGGTGTCGCTCCATTCTATGTATCGGCAGAACCATCCGATTTCTTAAGCACAGACCGCTTTTTCCCCATTACTTGATCGTACTCACTGTGTTGGTGGAGGGCTCCAGGACATAGATGTGCTCCTGGTCCACACTAAACAGATACGTCCCCGCAATCGAGCCCGGATTGTCCTTCTCATAGACGTTGAACCGGCGGCACTCCAGGCCGTCCACCTTCACAAAGCCGTCAACGGGGAAAATGGTGTAGGTATCCATGGTGTCCCCCGGCAGGCCCAGCTGAGAGGGGGGCATGGAACGGAGCTGCTCCATCTGCATACTCACGCTGGAGGGCTCCTGCCGTTTGTCCTCCTCCGTCTCCTTCTTGGGGTAAGAAAGCTTCCCCTCGGGCGCGGAGACACGGACTGCCAGGTTGGCGCTGGACTGGGACCAGCCGATTACCAGCTGGAACAGGCGGCCCTCCTCCGCCGCATTGCGGACAAAGATCAAAACACCCTCGGCGTCCTGGAGCTCCGGGACCTCCTCCTGGACCAGATAGGTCTCATCCGTAATGACGAAGCCCTGTTCGCTGCCCATCAGGATGTCCTTGTACCGGTTCATCACATCGGCAAAGCTGTTCAGCTCATAGATGTAGGTAAACCGGCTGTCCACGCCGGTGGAGCTGTCCCCCTTGGACTTGCCCGGACTGCGCAGGGCGATCAATTCCCCGTCACCCTCCAACAGGACGGTATCCAGAGAGGGAACCGTGTCCTCTCCTACGGTGTAAGCCTCCACCCCCTTCTTGGGGATGGGCTCCTCCAGCTGCTCCTCGGGGGTAAGCTCCCGGTTCAGCAGATCAATGCCGAAACGGGGCAGTATGAACAGCACTGCCGCCGCCGCAACAGCGGCCACCAGCACCAGGGCAACGGGAATCAGAAGCAGCTTCTTTTTTCCGCCCTTCTTCTTCCCTGTATTCTCCCCGGCTTCTGCATTTGCGGCTTTGGTTTTTTTCGCTTTTTTCACGACAGATCACTCCATTATGTTTCCAGATACCGGATGACAACGTCATCCTGGGCGCGCAGTTCCTGACTAAAGGCACATTCCTGCCCGTTGACCTGAAGCTCGACTCCCCGGTCCAAATGCTCAAAGTCAATACCGGAGTGCTCCAGCAGGTCCATCACATAGTAAGGCGTCCCCTCCGGTTTGCCCGGCAGCAGCAGGGCCTTGCCATTGAGCACAATCTGAAGGGAAGGCCCCACCGGGGGCTGGCTCACCACAGGGGCCGCCGGCTTCTCCCAGGGGTTGGGGCGGGAGGGGACAGCAGCCGGCCTGGCCTCTGCGGGGGCAGGCACCGGAACTCTTGCCGCTGCCCGGGGAGCTTCCGCCGGCTTTTCAGCCGCAGGCCCTCCCGCCGCAGGGGGCGGCTCCGGTCTTTTCACACCCGCAGGCGGCTGTTCCGCCGCCTTGGGCGGCGGAGGGGCGGGCTGCGGAGGCGGGGCGGGCGGGGTCACGGCGGGACGAGGCAGCCGAATGGGCCGGGACGAGGTCACGACCTGGTCTCCGGTGTTCAGCAGCGTATCCAAATCGGCAAGCCGCCCGTTGACGGTGACGCCGCCGGTAAAGTCCGCTCCCAGCAGGTCCTTCAGGGTCCGTTTGGCGGAAACTCCGGACACCGCCGGGGTGAACTCGATGCTGTCCCCCGCGTAGACTACGGCGGAGGGGGCGGCCTCTGTCCCGTTCAGCTTCAAAACGCATGGAACCGCCGGCTCCCCCCGGAACAACATCCGCTGGCCGTCCACCATGACGCTCAGGTTTTTGCCCGTTCGACCCAGCAGGTCGACGGAGCTGTAGCCGTTCATCATCAGCAGCTCCAGCACCGTCAGGGCACCGCTGCGGAACAGCTTGGCCGGCTTGCCATTGAGCATAATCCGGTAGCTGTCACTGATCAGGCCCAGGCCGGCAGACACCGCAATGCCCAGGGGGGTGGCCAGCTCCGGGTCGTTGAGCTCATAGCTATCAGAAAAGGCGGTAATCTCGTAGTTGTTGCCCGCCAGGGCCACCCGGTTCTCGTCCATATCCAGGGCCTCGGCCACCATCTCCCGAATGCCCTCCAGCTTGCTGCCGCCCCCCGCCAAAAACAGCGCGGAGGGGGCCCCGCCGTTGAGGGCGGTCACCCGCTGGGCGATCTCCCGGGCCAGGCTGCGGGCGGGCTGCTGGACGGTCTCCCGCACCAGCCCGCCGGGGATGGACTGCTCCAGGCCCAGCACGTCCCGGTAGGTGACGGTCTTCTCGTCCATCTGTGTCTTCATCCGCTCCGCCGTGGCGAAGGGGACCAGAAACCGGCGCATCAGCTCTTCGGTGATCTCGTCACCGGCAATGGTGGCCATGGTGTAGCCCACCACAGTGCCATCCCGGCAGACCGCGATATCGGAAGTACCCGCTCCGATGTCGGCCAGCACCAGATTAAGCAGGCGGAGGTCGGCGGGAATGGCTGCATTGAGGGCGGCGATGGGCTCCAGGGTCAGACTGGCCACCTCCAGGCCGGAGGCCTCCATCACGGCGTAGAGGCTCTCCACCACCTCTCTGGGGAGGAAGGTGGCCACTACGGTGGCCTCCAGCAGCTGGCCGTTGTGGCCCCGCAGGGTGGACATGGGGTAGCGGTCCAGGTAATAGCCGGCTACGGTGTAGCCCACCAGATAAAAGCGCCGTTCCCCCTCCTGGGCCTGGCCCAGCATGGCCTCGGCGGCGGCTACCGCGCCGCTCTCCAGCCGGCCGATGGCGTCGTTGGTGATGCGGCTGACCTCTGGAAACTCGATGGAGTAGCTGCCCTGCTCGGTACGCAGGGCACGTCCGGCGGCGGCCACGCAGACCCGCTCCAGCGTACAGTCCAGCTTCTCCTCCAGGCGGTCAGTCACCCGGCGGGCCACCTTGGCCACCTGGGTTATGTCCTCGATCTGGCCGTCCAGCATGGCCCGCTTGCCATGCTCCTCCTTCTCAATGGCCAGCACCTGAAAACGCTCCTCCACCACACGGCCCGCCACGCCAATAATACTGCGGGTTCCAATATCCAGGGCAAAAATCAGGCCGCTGTCCTGAGGCTTTCGTTTTGTCATCCGGCGGCACCTCCCATACTCCTTTGGTTACGAATATGGCGCCCCGA
The DNA here is from genome assembly GCA_949840775.1 of uncultured bacterium. Lineage (GTDB taxonomy): Bacteria > Bacillota > Clostridia > Oscillospirales > Oscillospiraceae > Lawsonibacter. Next base: position 35,796 of record CATKXO010000023.1, read on the forward strand.
CACCGGGGCGCCATATCCCTTACACAACGCGCTGCGGCGTCTTCTTAATACTTCGCGCTGGAGAAGGGGCTGGAGGGTTCGGCGCCGTCCCCGCTGTCCCAGCTGGAGGAGGTCGAGGAGGAGGTATGCGCCTGATAATCGCCGTAGCTGTCCTGGCGCAGCTTGAACCGGGACAGCAGCTCCTTCATCAGGGTCGCCTGGCTGGACAGCTCCTCGCTGGCGGCGGCGGACTCCTCGCTGGTGGCGGAGTTGGTCTGGACCACGGCGGAAATCTGGTCGATGCCCTCGGTGACCTGCATGATCGCCTGGTTCTGGCTCTCCACGGCATCCACCACAGTGGCCATCATAGTGGTCACGCTGCCGGCGGTCTCAGTGGTACGGGTCAGGGCGTCAGTGACCTTGTTCACAGCCTCCCGGCCCTCGCTGACGGCGGAGATGGAGCCGTCGATCAGGTCCTTGGTAGCCTTGGCGGCCTCGTCGGACTTGGTGGCCAGGTTGCGCACCTCGTCGGCGACCACGGCAAAGCCCTTGCCGGCGGAACCCGCCCGGGCGGCCTCAACGGCGGCGTTCAGGGCCAGAATGTTGGTCTGGAACGCGATGTTCTCAATGGTGGCAATGATCTTGCCGATCTCCTGAGAGGAGCTGGAGATGTTCTCCATAGCGGTGTTCAGATTCTTCACATACTCCATGCTCAGGTTCAGCTGGCCGCCGGCCTCATTGACATGCTGGCCGGCCTGCTCGGCGGCCTCGGCGGTCTTCTTGGCGTTCTCAGAGATATCGGCGATGGTGGCGGACAGCTCCTGAACGGCGCTGGCCTGCTCGGTGGCGCCCTGGGCCAGGGACTGGGCGCTGTTGGACACCTGATCGGCGCCGGCGGCCACCTGGTCGGAGCTCTGGCTGATCTGGCTCAGGTCGGAGCTCATGCTGCTGTTGATGACCCGCAGGGAGGCCAGGATGCGGCTCAGGGAACCCACATAGACCTTCTCATCCTTGGTACGTACATCGAAGTTGCCGCTGCCCATCTCTTCCAGCAGGCGGCAGGTATCCCCAATGCACTCGCTCAGAACATGCTGGCTGGTGCGCAGGGCGTCGCACATATCGCCCAGCTCGTTCCGGCCGTCGAAGGTGACGGGGACCTCCAGGTTGCCCTGGCTGAAGCCCACCAGGGCCTCCCGGACCTGAGCGGTGGGAACCGCGATGCTCTTGATGATCTTGGTGGCCATCATCAGCACAATCAGGGTGGCCACCACCATCACGCCGATGATGATGCCCAGACCGATGCTGGAGGTCAGGTTCTGCTGCCGGATAATATCATCCTGCTTGGCCTGCAAATCCTGGGCCAGGGCCGTTCCAGCGGCGGCAGCGGCATCCAGCGCGGGGGTACAGTCGTCAACAATCATCTCCGCCGCCTGGTTTCTGTTCGTCTTTACAACCTCGGCAATCTTTTTGGCTTCCTCTGACCATGTATTCAGGCTTTTAACAAAGGCATCCAGCTTGCTGCGGTCCTTCAGCTCCTCAGGATAGGCAGCCTCCATATCCTTGATCTCGGCGGACAGCTCCTCCAGCTTGGAGTTGACGGTAGTCAGCCCATCCTGCTTGCCGGAGAGGGCCACATCCCGCAGGTTGCGGGCCGCGATGTTGTAGTCGATCCGGCAGTCAGAGACCAGCTGGTTGGTCTTCACATAGTGATCGATAATATCCGTGTAAGCTTTTTTCTGCGAGTTCATCATAATCAGCGAAGCGACGATGATGATGACAGAGATCAGGATTGTTGTACCGAAGCCTACGATCAGACTCTTCTTGATGGACATGTTCTTGAAGTTCATGCTGTATTCCTCCCATTTTATTCCCGCGCACGCGCGGCGTGGGCATCTTGCTTTTATTATACACTACTTTCTCCCGAGACGCAAGAAAAAGTAGAGATTTTTGAATTTTTTCCTATTTTTCCATTTTTATGTAGAAAAGGAAAGTTTTTCCGGGTTTCTCCCCGGTTTCAGACAATATCCCCGTACTTTCCATGCTGCACGTCCCCTACCACCTTTCCGTCCACCAGCGTGACCACCCTGCGGCGCAGGATGTTGACGTACTGGCTGGCGTGGGTGGCCATGACAATGGTGGTGCCCCGGCTGTTCAGCTCCACCAGCAGGTGGATGATGTCCCAGATGGTGTCGTCGTCCAGATTGGCCGTGAGCTCATCCAGCAACAGCACCGGCGGGCTGCTGATCAGCGCCCGGGCCAGCTCCACCCGGCGCACCTCACCGATGGACAGCTGGGCGGGGAAGCACTCCCCCACGTCGGGCAGGCCCACCAGGCTCAGGGCCTTCTCCGCCGCCGCCCTGCTCTTGCGCTGCATCCCGCTGGCCCGGGCGGCCACCATCAGATTTTCCATAATGGTGCGCTTGCGGATCAAAATGCTCTGCTGGCTGACAATCCCAAAGGTCCGGGCCAGCCGCACCCTCCAGGGACCGAAAAAACGGGCGATATTGGCGTTGTCCAGGTACACGGCCCCTTCATCAGGGGAGAGCTCCCCTCCGATCAGCTTCAGCATAGTGGTCTTTCCCGCCCCGCTGCTGCCGATCAGGAAGACAAACTCCCCCTGCTGTACGGTAAAGTCCAGCTCGCGCACCGCATAATGCTTGCGCTTGTCCTCGGTCTTATATATTTTGGATGCTTTCTCCATGCGAATTTCCGGCATTTTTGATACGGCTCCTTATATGACGGCGCGCCATAAATTTGTAGTTCAAAAAAATCGCTTCTTGTAGTATAATCATTTTCGAGGCCGTTGAAAAGAGAAAATTTTGATTTATTTTGGGGGACAGCTGTGAAAAATTTCGACAAACCCGGCAGATGGAAACGATATATCCTCCCCTGCCTCCTGCTGGCCGCGGTCTGCGTGGGGGCGGTGGAGCTGTGGGTCTGCGCCGTTCAGGCCCCCGAGGTCTACGCCGCCGTCACCGCTCCCGTCCGGATTGCCGTACAGCGGGCGGGCGAAACTGCCGAGACAGCCTGGGGCATCCTTCAGCGGCGGACGGACCAGGCGGTGCAAGAAGGGGTTTCCCAGGTGCGGGCCGGCCTGCGGAAGCTGGACGAATACTTCTCCCAGCTGTCTGAGCCGGACACATCCGAAACTACCGAGCTTGTGGACGAGCTCCAGGAGGAGGCCCAGCTGGTGGATGACCAAGTACTGGTCACGCCGCCCCCCAGGGCTCGGGCGGACTACAGCATCACCGCACTGATCTCCCATGACGGCAGCGATTACCTCACCGGAGGCCATCAGGAGCTGACCTACTACGACCAGACCAGCGAGACGTGGGCAGAGCAGCCCTACGGCTCCGACACCATTGGCCGCTACGGCTGCGGCCCCACAGCCATGGCCATGGTGGTATCCACCCTGGCCGAGGACGGCATGGACCCGGCCCAATTGGCCCGGCACTGCGTGGATCAGGGCTACTGGGCCAAAAAACACGGCTCCTACTGGTCCATCGTCCCCGGCGTTGCGGAGGATTTTGGCCTGATCTGCACCTCCCTCCCACCGGAGGAGACGGAACGGGACCTGATCGTCTACTATTTGACCAGCGGACAGCTGCTGGTGGCCCTGATGGGGCCGGGGCACTTTACCAACGGCGGGCACTTTATCATCCTGCGGGGCATTACACTGGACGGAAGCGTTCTGGTTGCCGACCCGGCCAGCCCGGAACGCAGCCTGATCACCTGGGACCTGGACCTCATCTTGGAGGAGCTGTCCCCAAACCGCAGCAGCGGCGGTCCCCTCTGGACCATCTCCCCCGATTTCTTCTCATAGCGCAGCTTTCTGAGCTGCTGCCGGAGCACCAAACAATCCCCCCTGCGGCGCAGGGGGGATTGTTTCACTTTTTTCCGGCGTAAAAGGAGTTTTCCCCGGCCAGGCGCCGGTTCAGCCGCTCGTCCAGCTCCACAACCCGCTCCAGCAGGCGGCGGACGCTGCCCGCCTGACCGTGATAGGCGGTCTCCTCTTCCCCCTGAGGGCCGGCCCCCTGCTCCAAAGCGGCTACCCGCTCCCGATCCTCCGGGGACAGGCTCTCCTTTTTCCCTTCGACAGCCTGTTTCAGCTCACGGAGCTGGAGCAGCGGGTCCTCCCGCATGGCAAGCAGCATCCGCAAAGACACGTCGTCATTGCGGTCCAGCGCCTCCCCCATCTGCCGGCTCAGGTCCATCACCTCAGACAGGCAGTTGTACTTTTTCCGCTCCAGTACGGTCAGGTCCAGCCAATCCCCCCGCGTCATGCCTGCATCTCCTGGGCGCTGCTGTTCTTCTCCGCAGCGCGGAAGGTATCCCGCAGGTCTGCCAGCATGGGACGCAGACGCTCCAGCTCACCCTTGTTCCGGCCCAGCTTGATCCGGCCCAGGTCATAGGTGAAGTAGTCGTACATCCGGCTCAGGTCGTGGCTGATGGGATACTGGTGGTCCAGGGTCTCGTCCAGATAGTTGATGATGTCCGTACAGCGGTCCAGCGCCGCCTCAAAGGTGGGCCAGTCCTGCCGGTCCAGGGCGATGGAGGCCAGGGTGCTGCGCTTGACCAGCTCATCATAGAGCAGCAGCAGCAACTCCCCAGGCGTCATGGAGTTGATGGACTGCTGTTTATACTGCTGATAACCTCTTGCGTCCATGTAGGATCGTCCTTTCTGACGGTATTAGCCGCCGCCCATCAGGCCCGCCAGCGTGGAGCTCTGGGAGTTCATCTGGTTAATCAGAACCTCCAGCCGGCTGAACTGGCTGGTATAGCGCTCCACCTGGCTGGTCAGCTTATCCTGCCACTTCTCAATCTGGGTGTTCAGGTTGTCGATCTCCTTCTGCCAGGAGTTGTTCATCAGAGACAGGGAGCTGAGGGGACTGCCGGCCTGCTCAATCAGGATGCCCTTGGGCTCGCCGGTAGTCCTGGAATACGTGTCCAGCTGCTTCTTCATGGTCTGCATCACGCCCGTCTCGCCGGTGAACACACTGGTAACCCTGTCCGGGTCGCTCTCCAGCATAGAGCGCAGTTTGCTCTCGTCCAGAGTGACTGCCTGGGCGCCGTCACTGATGGAGTAGCTGATGGTGATGCCCATGGCGCGCAGGTCGGCCTCGTTTGCGCCGGCAAAGACGTTGCGCATCTTGTCATACAGGGAGGACAGGTTCCGGTCACCGAACAGGATGCCCTGCTTGGCCTTCTCCTCGTACCGCTCGATGGCGCTCTCGGACATGCCCTCCCGCTCCTCGTCCGTAAGGGGCTCGTAGTTGGCAAAGGAGCCGCTGGATTTCTGGTAGGGCATGGTGGCGTAGGCCGACTTGATCTCCGACATCATTACGTTGTATTCCGCGATCATGTTCTTGACGGTGTCCACGATCTTGTCGGAGTCGGTGCTGGTCTTAAAGGTGACTGCGTTGGCCGGGCGGCCGGCGCTGGTAACTGCGTCCTCTTTGCCGTCCTCACTCTTATAGCCGTCGAAGGTGTCCTTCATGGTGATGGACAGCCCGTCGATGTTCACGGTGTTGGTGCTGCGGGTCATGTTCTTGGTCTCGCCGTTCACCGTAACGGTGAACTTGGCGTCCTGGCCGGCCTTATAGTCGACACCAGGAGCCTTGGTCTTGTCGAATACGACATCATCGCCATACGAATCCTTCATATTGAACTCCACCAGTGCGTTGCCCTTATGGTCTCTTGCCTCAATCTGACCTGTGTATCTGTTATAGGCAAAGGTAGCGCTCTGCTGGAAGCCGCCATTCAGCTCGTTAATGACATCATCAATCGTAGTATCCTTGGTGACGTTAAACTCATAACTGCCGCTGCCGGGAATTTCGACTTTGATCCGCTCTGTTTCACCGTCTTTCAGCCAGTTGATGTTATAGGCTTCGGCAAAGCTGCTGCCGCTGTTGTCGGGAAGCTCGGTGGAACCAAACATAGCCTGGGCCAGGCCCTCGCCCATCTTGATCTCGCTCTCCACGCCGGTCTCCTTGGACTTGAAGAGGAAATTCTTGGTGGTCTGGGAATAGCTGACCGACACGCCGGCGTCTTTGTTGCTGTTGATATCGGCCATGATATCAGACAGCTTGGCGTCCTCGGTATATCTGCCGATCACCACGTCGTTGAGCTTGAACTCGTATTTTACCTTCCCGGTCTTTTCATCCGTATCCAGAACCTCAACGCCGTACTGGTCCTTCACCTTCGCGGCGGGCAGGGTGGACAGCTTGTCACCCAGCAGGTCCTTCAAGGTCTTGTTGGTATTCAGGTAACTGGTGGCAGTCTGGCCGATCCCCAGGGCCTTGCCCACGTCGGTATTGACCACCAGCTCAGAGCCCTCCTGCACGTTGAAGCGCAGCTGAAGCTTGTCGCTGTCCCCAGAAATGTTTTCGACGCTGATCTTGTTCCCCTTAAACACCTTCTGAATCTCATTGTTCAGCGCCAGGGCATAGTCGTCGGCATTGTATTGAAGCTGCCGCTCATTGCCGTCCGCGTCCCGGACCAGAAGGGCGTTGCCCTCAGCATCCCACAGCCGACCGTCTGAAATCACGGGCATGGTGATCTTCTTGCTCACGCCGTCCAGGCTCAGGGTCATAGCCTTGCCGGACAGATAGCTGGCATTGTCCTCCTTCTTGGTCAGGCTGGAGTCGTAGTTGCCGTACATGTGGCTGGGCAGATCAAAGGAGGTGAGCTTCTTCTCGGAGGCGTCCTCCAGGTCCAAGCCCAGCACCTCTGCCACATTTCCGCTGGCTCCGGAAATATAGAGGCCATTGCCCGCACTGCCCAGCTCACGGAAGGAGATGCTCCCGCCGTATGCATCAACACCGATGCGCTTGTTGGCCTCCTCCGAGCTGCCGCTGTTAAAGGTGATCTTCTCGTTGGACAGCTTCTGCTCAATCAGCTTGGCCAGGGCCTCGCTCTCTGAAATATCTCCGTTATTCTTCCGGATCTCCTCCAGGGCCTCAACGTCCTTCACCTGATTAAACTGGATGCTGACGCTTTTGCTGCCGTAGGTCAGCGTCAGGCTGCCGCTGAGCTTGCCCAGTTCAGTAGTGCCATTAACCAGATCGATGCTCTCTCCCGCCTCAATGCTCCGGCCGTCCCCGGTTATCATGTTCCCGCTGGTACGGAACTGCGCCCCAGTGGCCAGCTGGTCCACCCTGTCCAGGGAGATATCGCTGCTGGTCTTGCCGCTGGCAGACACCTTGCCGGCAAATGCGCCCAGGGCCTCCACCCTGACGGCGCTGTTAAAAAAGCTGGGAGAGGTCAGGTTGGTGCTGGAGGTGTAGGACGTATACTTGTTGCCGAAGCCTACCATTTTGCTGATGATGCTGCGGTAAGCGTCCTGCTTCCACTCGGTTTTAGTCACCTTCTGGTTCAGCTGGTTGATCTTCATGGAATAGCTCTTGACCAGGTTTTCGATCATGGACTCGGTGTCCAGACCGCTGGCCAGACCGCTGATCATATTGGCGCTGTTCATGAGGCTGCTCATGGTGTTACTGCTGCTTACTCCGCTGAGAGACGCCATTGTAATCGCTCCTTCCGTACTGCATCTGTATTTTAAAGTTTTTTATTCAAATGAACGCAAAAATACTCTGTACTTTTTTATCGGCATGTAGTATGATTAAGTTAATAGCTCTCAGAGAAAGATTTTACTGGAGGAGATCGCTTGTCCGCTATCATTACTATCACCAACCAGAAGGGCGGCGTAGGCAAAACCACCACGTCCAGCGCCCTGATGGACGGCCTGCACAGCAGGGGGGCCCGGGTGCTGGGCGTCGACCTGGACCCCCAGGGCAGTCTGGGCTTCTGCCTGGGACTGGATATCGAAAACTGCGCCACCGTCTACGACGTTTTGAAGGGCGCCGCCAATATCCGCGAGGTCATCATGGAGTCGGACTGCGGGGATATCCTGCCCTCAAATATCCTGCTGTCCGCCGCCGAGCTGGAGTTCAACCGGCCCGGCCGGGAGTTTTTGCTGAAAAACTGCCTGGCTGAGGTGGAGGAGGACTACGATTATATCATCATTGACACCCCTCCCGCCCTCAACGTGCTCACCGTAAACGCCTATGTGGCTGCCGACGGCCTGGTCATCCCCATGGCGCCCGAGATTCTCAGTCTGCTGGGCGTGTCCCAAATCCGCGAGACCATCGACACCGTCCGCCGGTGCTACAATTCCCGCCTGCGGGTGCTGGGCATTGTGCTGAACAAGTTCAACCAGCGCTTTACCCTCAACCGTGAGGTGCTGGACATGGCCGAGCAGATTGCCAAGCAGCTGGATACCCAAGTGTTCCAGTCCCGCATCCGTTCCGGCGTGGCGGTGGCGGAGGCCCCCGCCCACGGGGAGAGCGTGCTGTCCTACGCCCCGGATTCCAAGGTGGCCCGTGACTTCCGGTTGCTCATCAACGAGATTATCCGGATGTACGACCCCACATTCTCTTTCTCTAACTCCTGATACTTCGGAAAGGAGCCGTTTTCATGGCTGCAAGCAAGAAAAATACCAAGGGCAATAAAACTGCCCATGTTCTGAACCTTCTCACCGCCTCCGGCGCCTCCAAAGAGGGCGCGCCCGCCGGTGAGGAAACGGCGGCAGAGACTGCTGCCGAAGGGGCGGCCCCTGCCGCCCCCTCCCGTCCCCTTCTCCCCCCCATCCTGGAGGTGGCCCAGGCCAACGACGACAGCTTGGCCCAGCAGATTCAGCAGGCCCTGGAGGAGGAGCTGGACGCCGGGCCCACTGCCCCGCAGGCGGCGGAACCGCCCGCCCAATCTGTAGTTGAGGAGGTGCCCCCCATGGCACAGACCCCTGCGCCCGCACCCGCCGCCGGCGGCAAGATGAGTCAGGAGGACATCGAAAAGCTGCTGGCCGCTGCCAACGTCCCCGCCGAACCC
>CATKXO010000024.1 GCA_949840775.1 uncultured bacterium
CTTTTTGAGCAAGGAAACGCTTAGTTTTGTTACCCCCCCCCCGCCGAAAAACTACAAAATTTCTTCGGCGTTTTCTTACAATTTCAAATTGGCGTTGACAGGTATGTCAGGTATCTTTGAATCTCAAAAGGGCTGATATTCTGCAAGACAGAACCCTTGAAGTACTTCATGATAGGTTTTGTCATGTCCTCACAGAAAGAGACTGTAGTAGGCTTGTGGCTCCCGCTCCTAACATATAGAGGCAACCATATATCGGAAATGAAGCTGTTAAAATCATCGTTCCTTTGTTCAGGAGGGAGGGAATAGCTTTTACCTGTTGACAGTGCAGCCATTTTCTTTTCATACTCAGCCCTTACAGTATCTTCCCATTCAAGCGCTGCTTTCTCAGCGGCTCTATTAGCTTTAAAAGTCCCCATACCAGCAGGAGGTAGCCAAGTCTTGGTGCGAAAGATTTGCTTACCTTGGGTATCGCGTCCTACACAGGTTTTGAATTTATAGGATACGATTCTGTCAGATTTCTTCTTTGGAATAATGCTTGCCATTGATAACACCCCTTCTGGTGAATCAACGGTTTTTCAAAGTGTTGACCCAATTGTTGACCCTCTTACATATTTTTCCGTTTTTCTGTAAAGTAAAAAACCTTGCAGTTCGTTGAACCACAAGGCTTTCATACACCTACAGATTATGTGTCTCATGATAAAACACTCGGACCCGAACCAAGCGCGATACCAAGCTTCGCCACACCCGGATTGATTAGCTTAATTATTATATTAGTTTTTTCGCTTGCTGTCAAGAGGAATATTCCCTGTCCTTCTGGAATAGACTGACAAAAAATGGGCAGGGGAGGGGCCGGTATGTATAATAGCCAGAGCACACAAGCGATGAGCCATAGAAGAAGTGTCCGAGACTATGGTGGGCCGTCGGCTCGAAGACGGCAGCAAAGAATATCCAGTCAGGAGAAAGTCCGGCTGCTTCAGCTGACGATCTGCTTTGTGTTATTTCTGGTCATTTTTTTGTGGAAGGGTGTATTTCCCCAAAAGCTGAACCGGGTACGGGAGGACCTCTTTACACTGATTACCACTGATCTGGACTTTCGGGCGAGCTTGACAGAGCTGGGAGAAGCTCTGTCTGAGGGAGATTCGGTACTGGCTAACCTGGGGACTTTTTGCGTAGAGGTATTCGGTGCAGGTGAACAAGTGAAGCCGGAGGCGGAGCCGGAACCAGCTGCATTCACAGCGCCTTTGCTGCCGGCAGACATGCTTGGAGAGGAGCTGTACTTTCTCAGCCGGGCGGCGGATATGACCGCCCGTACCGTCCATTATGCAGATCCCACCCCCTTCGGGCTGGAGGTGCGCACCATGGAGCAGGAACCGGTTCCAGAGGAAGCACCACCTGTTGAAGCGGCAGATGCCGGGGAGCCGCCCGCAGTCCCTGCGGCGGGGACGGTGGTGATGTACTCCGACTACAGCGGAGACCCCCTGCCGGGCAACTATACCATGGACCAGCTGTCCCTAGGGGAGCTGGAGACGGTCACGCCCGTAATGGGCCGGCTCACCTCAGAATACGGTTACCGGGAGCATCCTATCCTGGGCAAGGTTCTCTTTCACGGTGGGGTGGATATCGGCGGGCAGGAGGGGGACCCTGTTGCAGCTTTTGCAGACGGAAAAGTGGAATATACTGGAAAAGATGAATCCTATGGCCTGTATCTCCAGGTGGACCATGGAAACGGAGTCAAGTCATTTTATGCACATTGCAGTAAGATTGTAGTAACCAAGGGACAGGCAGTGGCGCGGGGAGAGAAGCTGGCGGAGATAGGGTCCACTGGAATATCCACTGGGCCTCATCTCCATTTGGAGCTGAAATACGGAAAAATGCACCTGAATCCTGCTTACTATGTGGAATTTTCAAAGCTATGATTCAACTGGGCAGGGTAGAGCTCACCAGTGGTTTTCTTCTCTTGCTGGCCTGGCTGAACTATTTGGACCACTCTCTTCTGGTTCCGCTGGCAATGGCCGCCTGTGCCGCTCATGAGCTGGGGCATATTGCCGCAATCCGGCTGCTGGGAGGGGGGATCAAAGGGATGCGGCTGACGGCCGTGGGCGCGGAGCTGGTGCTGGAGTGTCCCCTGGGTTACTGGCAGGAGGGGCTGTCCGCCCTGGCAGGGCCGGGGACCAATCTGGTGTTGGCATTGTCCTGCTGTAATTTGGAGCGCGGCCTTACCTTTGCGGGGCTAAACCTGGCTCTGGCCCTGTTCAACCTGCTCCCTGTGGGCCGCCTGGACGGCGGGCGGGCACTGCACTGCACCCTGGCCCTCCTGACGGGGCCAGGGGCGGCAGACCAGGGGATGGCCTGTCTGGAGCATCTGTGCGTCGCCGGGATGTTGGCCGCAGGATTGATGCTGGCCCGGATTCGTGGAAACGTTACCTTACTGCTGGTGGCCTTTTGGCTGCTGGCCGCTCTGCTGCGGCAAAATATTTACACCGATTATCGAAATAAAGCTTGCCAGCGGGTCAGGAAAAAGGTACAATAAGCCTTGTGTTTTACTTATGATCTGGGGGTTACATGATGAACCGTACCTTGGAACACATCCTGCCGAAGGTGCAAAAGCCGGCCCGGTACACGGGCGGAGAATACAATGCGGTGGTCAAGGACAGGAGCGCAGTGGATATGCGCTACGCCCTGTGCTTTCCTGACACCTATGAGATCGGCATGTCAAATCTGGGCTGCCGGATTCTGTACGGCGTAATGAATGAGCGGCCCGATATCTGGTGTGAGCGGTGTTTTGCCCCCTGGGGGGATATGGAGGAGCAGCTGCGCCACGAGGGCCTGCTCCTCTACGGCCTGGAGAGCGGTGATCCCATTGCCGAGTTTGACATCATCGGTTTCTCCCTGGGCTACGAGATGGCCTACACCAATGTTTTAAATATGCTGGACCTGGCCGGGCTGCCCCTGCGCAGCGCTGACCGCACTGATTTTTCCCCTCTGGTGGTAGCAGGGGGGACCTGCTGCTACAATCCGGAGCCCCTGGCCCCCTTTGTGGACTTTTTCGTCCTGGGGGAGGGGGAGGATGTCACCCTGGAGTACATCGACCTCTACCGCCAGGCCCGGGATGAATGCTGGTCCAAGGAGGAGTTCCTGGAGGAAGTTGGCATGATTGAGGGTATCTATGTGCCCTCTCTGTTTGAGCCGGTGTACCGTCCGGACGGGACCTTGGAGTCGGTTGACATAAAAGAGGGGAAAAAGGCCCATGCGGTGATTACCAAGCGGATCGTCCAGGACATGGATAAGGCCTATTTCCCGGTGAAGACCATCATTCCCTCCACCGAGATTGTCCACGACCGGGTGATGCTGGAGCTCTTCCGGGGGTGTATCCGGGGCTGCCGGTTCTGCCAGGCGGGCTACGCCTACCGGCCGGTGCGTTCCCGCAGTCCGGAGCTGCTGGCCAAATACGGCAGAGAAGCCATCGAGGACTCCGGCTATCAGGAGATGACCCTGTCCTCTCTGTCCTCTACCGACTACCCCGACCTGCTCCCTCTGTGCGACGAGCTGCTGGACTACTGCGCTCCCAGGGACATCGGCCTGTCCCTGCCCTCCCTGCGGGCGGATACCTTCTCCATGAGCCTGATGGAGCGGCTCCAGCGGGTGCGCCGGGGCGGACTCACCTTTGCCCCTGAGGCGGGCACCCAGCGCCTGCGGGACGCCATCAACAAGAACCTCCGGGAGGAGGACCTGCTCCAGTCCTGCAAAACCGCCTTTGCGGGGGGCTGGAGCGGGGTGAAGCTCTACTTCATGCTGGGCCTGCCCACTGAGACCGACGAGGATGTGCTGGGCATTGCCGACCTGGCCCGAAAGGTCTACTTCACCTGGCGAGAGTACAGCCCCAATAAGGCCCGGGGGGTGCGGATCACCGTGTCCACCTCCTGGTTTGTCCCCAAGCCCCACACCGCCTTTCAGTGGGAGGGGCAAATCCCGGTGGAGGAGTACCAGCGGCGGGTGAACCTGCTGCGGGACGCCCTGAAACGGGACAAGTCCATCACCTACAACTGGCATGATCCCCAGACCAGTTATCTGGAGGCCATTTTGTCCCGGGGGGACCGGCGGCTGGCCGATGTGCTGGAGTGGGTGTGGGCCCACGGAGGCAAGATGGACGCCTGGACGGAATATTTCGACTACCAGCGGTGGCTGGACGGTCTGGCCGCCTGTGGGCTGGACGGGGACTTCTACGCCCACCGGGAGCGGGGAAGGGACGAGGTCTTTCCCTGGTGCCGGCTGTCCACCGGCGTGGATCACAGCTTCCTGTGGCATGAACGGGAGCTGTGCTACCAGTCGGTCACCACCCCGGACTGCCGCACCCGCTGCTCCGGCTGCGGAGCCAATAAGCTGTTGGAAGGGGGGAGGACCTGTGGCTGACCGGCTGCTGTTCACCAAAACGGGGCGGGCCCGGTATATCTCTCACCTGGACCTGATGCGAACCTTCCAGCGGGCCTTTTCCCGGGCCAAAATTCCCATCAAGCACACCGAGGGCTTCAATCCCCACCCCTTTGTGTCCATCGCCCTGCCCCTGTCGGTGGGCTTCTCCAGCCAGTGCGAGATTTTGGAGTTCGGCCTGCTGGAGGGGACAAGCTATGAGGAGGTCCCGGAACGGCTCACCGCCGCCATGCCCGAGGGGATTGTCATCCACCAGTGCTACCCGGCGGAACGAAAGTTGAAGGAATTGTGTTATGTCAACTATATCATGACCTTTGACTATCCGGAGGGCAGGCCCCAGGAGACGGAGCCCGCCATGGCCGCCCTGCTCAGTCGGGAGAGCCTGGTGGTAAAGAAGAAGTCCAACAAGGCCAAGGCAGGCTTTACAGAGGTGGACATCATTCCCTGTGTCCGCAGCTGGCGCATCGAGTGCCAGAGCGACACGATGATGGTGGACCTGGTCACCTCCGCCCAGAATCCCGGCCTGAATCCCGATTTGATCCGGGCCGCTTTCTGCGCCGAGTACCCGGAATATGTCCCCGATTTCGTCACTTTCCACCGCCGGGATGTGCTGGACGGGGAGGGGAAGTCCTTTCGGTAGGCCGCCCCTACGAAGGAGAAACGTTATGTATACCTATGAGTATGAGCGAATCTATGTTGAGGGATTTATAAGTTTAAAAACAAAAAGGTATGAAGAAGTGATTACCCGCCGGGCGGAGGATGGCTGGCGCTATGCCGGCTTTCTTCCTATTGTGTGGACGAATGGTGCCCTCACAGAGATAGATCTGATTTTTGAAAAGGAGGTGTAACCAATGGAAAAACCCACCCAGCACAGCCTGACCTGGACGGTGGACGACACCATGACCGCCAAGCGCATCGGGACGGCGGGGGCCAAGATTCTGTCCACCCCCAACATGCTGGCCCTGATGGAGGCCTGCGCTCTGGAGCTGGCCCAGGAGTATTTGGACGAGGGCATGACCACTGTGGGCGCCGAGGCCCACGTCCGCCACCTGGCCCCCACTCCTGTGGGGATGCAGGTGACCGCCACTGCCACTCTGCGGGAGATCGAGCGGCGGAAAATGTGGTTTGACATCGAGGTCCGCGATGAGAAGGGCAAGTGCGGCGAGGGCTCCCACCTGCGGATTATGGTGCCCCAGAAAGACCGGAGCCAAGGCTGATTTTTTGGCGGAAAATTTATCCGGGCCCCCTTGACAAGGGAGCGAGGGTGTGGTAATATGCCCCATACGACAAGGGGAGTAGTCAGCGCGCCTTAACTGGTGCGCGGCGCCAGTCAACAAGCATGTGCGGGCCGCGAGCCCGCTCTGGCTGCGTCTGAAATGACCAGACCTGTGTTCCGAGTACTCGGAACACAGGTCTTTTTTATATAGATATCGCAAAATTGGAAAGAATATCAGAAAAAAGGAGCGTATGTATATGGATTTTTCCTTCCTTTGGCAGGGGCTTCTGTCTATCTCCTGGCAGCAGCTGGTTATGTACGGCATCGGCGGCCTGTTGATCTGGCTGGCCATCGAAAAGGGGCTGGAGCCGGCTCTCCTTATGCCGATGGGGTTCGGGGCGATCCTGGTGAACCTGCCTTTATCCGGCGTGGTAGATCAGTTCAGCGCCGGCGTGGGGGAGACCCGCGGCATCATTCAGTGGCTCTTTGAGACGGGGATTGAGGCCAGCGAGGCCATGCCCCTGCTGCTCTTCATCGGCATCGGGGCCATGATCGACTTCGGGCCTCTGCTGGCCAACCCCAAGCTCTTCCTGTGCGGCGCGGCTGCCCAGGCGGGCATCTTCCTCACCATTATCATCGCCGCGCTGCTGGGCTTTGACCTGAAGGACGCTGCCTCTATCGGCATCATCGGCGCCGCCGACGGCCCTACAGCCCTGATGGTGTCCCAAAGCCTGCGGTCCAGCTACGTGGGCGCCATTGCCGTAGCCGCCTACTCCTACATGGCGCTGGTTCCCATCATCCAACCAGCCGCCATTAAGCTGGTCACCACCCGGCGGGACCGGGCGATGAAAATGGACTACAGGCCCCAGAGTGTCACCCGTAGCATGCGGATTCTGTTTCCCATTGTGGTAACCGTCGTTGCCGGGCTGGTGGCCCCCGCTTCAGTGGCGCTGGTGGGATTCCTCATGTTCGGCAACCTGATCCGGGAGTGCGGCGTCCTTTCCTCACTGGCCAACACCGCCCGGAACGATTTGGCCAACCTGATTACGCTGCTGCTGGGGATTACCATTTCTTTTTCCATGAGGTCCGAGCAGTTTGTCCGGTGGGAAACTCTTCTGATTATGGGGCTGGGCCTGGTCGCCTTTGTGCTGGACTCTGTCGTAGGGGTTCTCTTTGTCAAGGCGCTGAACCTTGTAACGCCCGGCAGCCGGATCAACCCCATGGTGGGAGCGGCGGGGATTTCCGCGTTTCCCATGTCCTCCCGGGTGATTGAGAAGCTGGGGCAGGAGGCTGATCCTCAAAATCACCTGCTGATGCACGCCATTGCCGCCAATGTGTCCGGACAGATCGCTTCCGTAGTGGCGGGCGGCGTGGTGCTGCAATACTTTGCCAACATAGGCTAACAGGGGGGAAATAAAAGATGAACGAAACACTGAGGCAGGCGGTAGAGCTGTTGGGACAGGGAATGCTGGGAATTTTCGTGGTGCTGGGACTGATTGCCCTGCTGGTGGTTTTGATGCAGAAGCTGAGCGGAAAAAGATAAGGCTCAAGGCATGAAAAGTGAAACAGCCTTACAGCCAGTCTGCTACCACATCGGCCAGCCCGGCGGGGCCCACCTGGTTGTCCACCAGAAGTGTCATCAGCTCGTCGATGCGCTGGGCGCTGGTGGTGATGGCGGGGATGGAGGCGTCGCTTCCGTGTTCCTCTGCAATATGGACCCCGTAGTTTTCGCAGAAGAGCTGGGCGGTTTCTTCCTGGTCAACGGTGAGGAAATAATGAAAGCAGCGCTGAGTTCCAACTGGGTCGGTACAATGGCGTGTTGCAATCTTGATCTCCATGATATAGTATCCCCTTCCCATCAAAAGACTTGATGGGCACATTATATAGTGTTTATCTCCACAGGGAAAGAGAAATATATCGCAGAAAAACAGGTCAAACGACGGTCTTCGCCAGAGGATTTGCCGACAAGTGAAAGAATGCGTCGCCGCAGGGCGGAATTTCGGGAAAACTTTTAGCATAGAGCGGCCCCTGCCTGTAAAGACAATTACTTTACAGGCAGGGGCTTTTCATAAAAACGCCGGTTATAAAAATTGTCGAATCTTCTGGAAAATTTCCAACGAATTGCAATGAAACTCTCTGTAAAGGCAAAACCATTACAGAGAGTTTCGTTATGTATCAGAGCTTGAAATCCTCATCGGACAAAGGGCTGGAGGACAACTTTGCAGGGCGGGGTGGCACCCGCTTCAGAGGATCGTAGCGAAAAGCCCCACAGTGGGAGCCGGCGGACATGACCCCTCTCTTGGGACAGACCACCTGATCCTGGTCCAGCCCCCGTCCCCTGGCGCAGTAGGCACAGCGGGGCTCTATAGAAGTCTGAAACAGCTTCATGATGTGTCACTTCCTTATCATTTGGTCTTTGCAGTCACCATTATACTACATGCCGTCCCTCTTTTCCACTGTTTTTTTGCGCCACATAGACCGTCAGCGCCAAAAAAGCCAGCCATATCCCCCAGGAGACTACAGCGGAAATGGTGAGAGCCCGGTGGAAATCCAGTGTGGCGATGGCTTCCGTCTGCTCTGCCAGATAGACGGAGGCGGGGCTGCTCAGGGGGATGATCCGGAACAGCAACTGGACCAGTGCGGCGGAAAGAAGTCCGTGGAGCAGCTTGCCCGCCACATAGGTGCGGACGGACAGGCTGCTGTCCCCTAAAAAGGCCAGCACCTGGCAGTGGACAGACACCCCGGCCCAGCCCAGCATGAACGCGGCCATGGACAGACGGCCAGGGAGGGCGCCGTCGGTGAGAGAGGTCACCCCGGAGGACACCTCCACCAGGCCGGTAAGCAGCCGCTCCGCCCAGGTCTGGTCCATCCCCAGAGGCGCCAACAGGAGGGAAAGAAAGCGCCCCAAAGCCTCCAGGATGCCGGCGTGGGCCAGGATGCGGAGGAAGACGGTGAAGAACAGGATGAAAGCGCAGATATTCAGACCGGACTGGAGGGCCCCGGTGACAGAGCTGACGAAAGCTTTGGAGAAGCGGACCGTCTGAAACTGGGGGCCCCGGCTGCGGCGAAGGCGCGGGCGCTCCTGTGGCTTGTAGAAGCGGAAGAGGACTCCCACTGCCAGCGAGGCCAGCAAATGGGCCAGATAAAGAAGCAGTCCCGCCCCGCCGCTGCCAAATACCCCTGCCCCCACCACGCCCAGGATGAAAGCGGGGCCGCTGTTGTTACAGAAGGCCAGCATTCGTTCCGCCTCGGTGCAGGAGCACTGACCGTTTTCGTAGATCTGGATAGCGGTCCGCGCTCCCACGGGGTAGCCGCCGATAAAGCCCAGGGCCAGAGCTGCGGCGCAGTTCCCGTTGACCTGGAACAGCGGGACCATCACCGGTTCCAGCAGCTTGCCCAAGTATCGGGACATCCCCAGCTCCACCACCAGAGAGGACAGCACAAAGAAGGGGAACAGAGAGGGCAGGATTACGTTGCCGCACAGCTTGAGCCCGTCCCGCATAGCCCCTATGGCCTCTTCCGGCCACAGAATCAGCGACAGCGTGGCCCAGAGCAGGCCGATTCCCAGCAAAATGTCCCGGTACTGGGCCCTTCCCACAAGCCTTCCCACTCAGCGCACCTCGTTTCTCCGGAAAATCTTCTGTGGGACTCTATGCGAAGAAGAAGGTTTTCTTGCCTGTCCCAAAAGAAACGATTGCAGGAACGGAAATTTTACAGTATAATAGGCGGGAACGGAAGGAGGCGGACAGAGATGGAGCAGCACGAGATCACCGAACCGGGGCCGCTGTTGGACGACCAGGGCAACCTGTGTCAGGCGGGATACGCCAAACGGATGCTGCTGGAGTACGACCGGAACGATATTAGGGGCCACACCATGCGCATCAAGGAATGGGACTACTATCTGGTGATGAACGGCCAGTTTGCCCTGGCCCTGACCATAGCGGACAACAGCTATATGGGCCTGGATTCCATCTCCCTGCTGGACTTTTGGGAGAGCACCCAGGTGACCAAAAGCCCTATGCGCCTGCTGCCCATGGGGAACACCGGTATGCCCTCCACCAGCCTGGAGGGGGACAGCGCCTCCGGAGGACACGGCTACTCCCTGCTGTTCCGCCGGGAGGAGGAGCAGCGGCAGCTCTATGCCCATATGGAACACTTTGACGGACAAGCCCCCCTGGACGCCCACATCATACTCTCCGATGAGCCGGAGGAGTCCATGGTCATCTGCACCCCCTTCGACAAGCCGGGACACTTCTATTTCAACCAGAAGATCAACTGCCTGCGGGCCGGGGGAAAGGTGACGGTGGGGGATAAAGAGTATATGCTGGACCCCTCCGACACCTTCGCTGTGCTGGACTGGGGCCGGGGGGTGTGGACCTACCACAACACTTGGTACTGGGCCTCCGCCTCCGGGGTAGTGGATGGGGTGCGGTTCGGCTTTAATCTGGGTTACGGCTTTGGGGACACCTCTGCTGCCACCGAGAACATGCTGTTCTACAACGGCAAGGCCCACAAGCTGTCCAAGGTGCGCTTCCGCATTCCGGGCCGGCGGCGGAAGCGCCGGTATATGGAGCAGTGGGAGTTTACCAGCGATGACGGCCGGTTTGAGATGCGGTTTGACCCCATGATGGACCGCGCTGCCTGCACCAGTGTGGGCGTTATCAAGTCGGATCAGCACCAGGTTTTTGGCAAGTTTACCGGCCTGGCCCTGCTGGACGACGGCACAGAGATTTTTGTCAAGGACTTTTTGGGCTTTGCCGAGGAAGTGGAGAACAAATGGTGAGGCAGTCCCCGTTTCAGCTGCGGCTGGTGGACACCCCCCAAGGTCCCCTCACCTATACCCTGACCCGGAAGCGGGTAAAAAATATCAATCTGCGCATCGGGAGCGGAGGAGAGATCAAGGTATCCCTCCCCATACGGTGCCCCATTCAGCAGGGGGACGATTTTATCCGGGAGAAAAGCGGCTGGATTGTGGACGCCCTCCGCCGCCGGGAGGAACGGCAGATGGAGCCCCTGCCTCCAGTATCCCGGGAGGAGTGTGCCCGGCTGCTGGCCGGAGCCTTGGGCCGGGTTTATCCTCTGGTGGAGCCCCTTGGGGTGGCATTCCCTGCGCTGAAGCTGCGCAAGCTGAAAAGTCAGTGGGGCAACTGCCACTGGACCCAGGGATATATCACCCTGAATACCGCTCTGGCCCGGTGTCCGGCGGAGCTGAGGGACTATGTGGCCCTCCATGAGCTGGTCCACTTCCTCCACCACGACCACGGGCCGGGATTCTATACCCGGATGGATGCTCTCATGCCCGACTGGCGGCAGCGGAGGAAGGCGCTGAAATCCTATGGAGGCGCGCTGGAGCGTGAACAGACAGGAAAGGTGTGATGGACATGGCATACCGCCCTTTGGCGGACGAGATCAGGCCCACCAGCCTGGATGAGGTGGTGGGTCAGGGACATATTCTGGGCAAGGACGGCCTGCTCCGCCGGATTGTGGAGGGAGGCAGCGTACCCAACCTGATTTTCTACGGCCCTTCCGGAACGGGCAAGACTACCGTGGCCAATAT
Organism: uncultured bacterium; assembly: GCA_949840775.1. Taxonomy (GTDB): domain Bacteria; phylum Bacillota; class Clostridia; order Oscillospirales; family Oscillospiraceae; genus Lawsonibacter. The sequence continues at coordinate 11,202 of CATKXO010000024.1, forward strand.
CATTGCCCAGCGGACCAACCGTCCCCTCCACCGGCTCAACGCCACTACCGCCTCCATTTCAGACATCAAGGACATCATGGCGGACATTGGTACCCTTTTGGCACCGGAGGGGGTGCTGCTCTACCTGGACGAGATTCAGTATTTCAACAAGAAGCAGCAGCAATCTCTGCTGGAGTTCATGGAGGATGGCCGTATCACCCTTATCGCCTCCACCACAGAGAACCCCTTTTTTGCCGTCTTTGGTGCGGTGCTGTCCCGGGCCAGCGTCTTTGAGTTTAAGCAGATTACCGCTACAGATGTGCTTCCCGCCATCGACCGGGGCATTTCCATCATGGGGCAGCGGCTGGGGGCGGAGGCGGTCTGTGAGGACGGTGTGCGGGAGCACATCGCCTCCGCCTGCGGGGGAGACGTGCGCAAGGCCATGAACGCCATTGAGCTTTTGCTCACTGCTGCCAGACGTGAGCAAGGAAAACTCCTTGTCACCCTGGAAGATGCCCGAACCGCCGCCCAGAAGTCGGCCATGCGGTATGATCGGGAGGGAGACGTCCATTTTGACATCGCCTCCGCTCTGATGAAGTCTCTCCGGGGCTCCGACCCGGACGCCGCCCTCCACTACCTGGCCCGGCTGCTGGAGGCGGGAGACCTGATTACTGCCATCCGGCGCATCCTCTGCTCCGCCAGCGAGGACATTGGCCTGGCCTACCCCATGGCGGTGCCCATTGTGAAGGCCTGCGTGGACAATGCCCTCCAGCTTGGGCTGCCCGAGGCCAAGCTGCCCTTGGCAGAGGCGGTAATCCTCTTGGCCACTGCGCCCAAGTCCAATACCGCCTGTGCCGCCATTGACGCGGCCCTGGCAGATGTCCGGGCCGGGCGGACGGGGAGCATCCCCCGGGAGCTGCAAAATGTCCATGCCGACTCCGCCGGCCAGGAGCGCAGCCAGGGGTATAAATATCCCCACAGCTTTCCCCGGCACTGGGTGGCCCAGCAGTATCTGCCCGATGAGCTGGTGGGGACCCATTACTACCAATATGGGGACAACAAGACCGAACAGGCCGCCAGGCGGTACTGGGAGGAGATCAAAGGGAGTTAGGAGAGAGAAAGATGGAGCTGACAGAACTGGCCCATATTTGGATGATTGTCGGTCCTCTTGTGTTTCTGGGCGGAGTGATTGACGCAGTGGCCGGGGGCGGCGGGCTAATTACCCTGCCAGCCTATTTGATTGCCGGCCTGCCGGCGCATATGGCAACCGGGACCAACAAATGCGGAAACGCGTTTGGGACTTTTTTGTCCACTGGCCGCTTTTTAAAGCAAGGAAACGTCCATTATCCCACCGCCATAGCCGGTGCGGCCGGCGCGCTGGTTGGGGCCTGGATTGGGGTCCAGATCAACCTGATTATGCCGGAACGGGTCCTTTATTATGTCATGTTGGCGATTGTTCCGGTGATGACGGTGGTGCTGCTGTTTAAGAGCAATTTCGGGCAGGAGGATCATTCCGGGGAGCTGGGAACGGTCCAGCTGCTGGCCATGGCCCTGGGAATCGGACTGGTGATTGGTTGCTACGATGGCTTTTTTGGTCCGGGTGCGGGGACGTTTCTGATGCTGGCCTTTACCGGGCTGTGCCGGTTTGATTTGCTCACCGCGTCCGGAAACACCAAGCTGGCCAACTCAGCCAGCCTTTTGGCGTCACTGGTCACATTTGCCTTGGCGGGGAAGGTGCTGTGGAGCGTGGGCATACCTGCGGCCATCTGCGGCATCGCCGGCAACTATGTGGGCTCCAGCCTGGCCCTGAAGGGCGGAGCAAAGGTAATCCGGCCCATGTTTTTTGTGGTACTTGCGCTGCTGTTGGCCCGGCTGATATATGGTTTATTTGTGTGAAAAAGCCGCCCGATTGGGCGGCTTTCTCATATTTTTGATTTGTAGTAGTTTACCAGCAGGTCCACACAGGCCCCATAGGAGCGGATGCCAAGCTCCTGGTCGTTGCTCCTGAGAAAGGAGTCGTACATGTCTCCCGCCATATCCTCCGCAGGGGACTCCAGGGCCTGCCAGTAGGCGTTATTGTCCGTCCAGTCCACGGTCAGTTCCAGAGAAAAGGCCTGCCCAGCGATGCTGTACCAGGCATCGGGGGAGACGGAATAGAGCGCGTTGCACAGCTGAATCAGGCCCATGAGATAGCCGGAGTACTGGAATATCACGTCATCACAAGAGGTACAGGCAGCAATTCCCACAAAGTTGGCTTCCTGCTCAGAGGCGACCATCCGCTGGTGGGCCATCTCGTGGGCAATGGTGGCGGGCACCAGGCAGGCGGGGGCATCCACATTCACGTTGGCCTCGCCGGTAAAGGGAAAGTAGACGCCGGTAAAGCCCAGGATGCTCTGCAATCTGGAGCAGAGCAAGGGTTTTGCCTTAACAGCTTTCACGTCCAGAGAAGAAAACTCCAGGGCAATGTTACGATAGAGCTCCGTCCCCTGGTCAAAGCAGACAGGCAGCGCTTCGGCAAAATGTCCCCCATCCTCCCGAGGTATTTGAGGCGCCAGAGCGGCGGCCTGCCGGGCAAAGTATTCGGTGACGGCGGCCAGCTCCTCCACAGAATAGGGATTGGTCTCCAGCCCTTCCCGCTGGGCGAAGGTGGGGACATAATAGGCGGCGTTCCACAGCCAGCACAGTCCCGCCCACAGCCACAGCCAGACGGTTCCCAGTGCAATCAGCCTCCGCAGGAAGGGGAGGGGCGCCCGCTGACGGAGCAGCAGTACCGCCGCCCGCACCAGCCAAATAACACAGCCGGCCAGAAACAGGGTGGTGAGCAGTTCAGCGGCAGAGAAGGGAACAAGGGACCACAGCCGCCCAAAAAAACGTTCGACAGGGGCCATCACGCTGAAGACCCAGCCGGTCATCACAGCTTGATTGCCCTTCAACAGCTCAAACAGGATGACCAGCGACAGAGGGATGGTAACAGCCCCCAGCCAGAGCCACACTGCGTTGGTTTTTGTATGCTTTGTTTTCATAGGTCTCTACCTTTTTACAACGGGGTTGGAGGTCCACTCCAGCCCTCCGGGCCGGGGGGAGGGAAAGCATAGGGCAAACAGGTCGGTAAATCGCTCCTCCTGAGCGAAGAGGGTTTGAGCCTCAGGGGAGAGACGGCGGACATGGGCAGGCTTGACAAAGAAGGGGAGAGAGGACTTTTGGTTCATCTCTCTCAACAGCGCCTGTCCCCGGCGGTTAAAGCCCAGCACCCGGATATAGGGGGGCGCGGCGGGGATGTTTTCCCTCCGAAGGCCCAGAAGAGCATAGAGGGCCAGCCGGCGGACCCGGGCGTGGGTATAGGTTCGGGTCTTGGTCAGGGCATACAGCTCGTCCAGATTTGCCGTTTGCCGGGCGGCGTACAGCAGGCGGGCGGCCAGACCGTCGCCGCTGTCCGGAAGGGCCTCCGCCTCCGCCAATGTCATGGATCGCAGCCGGGCGATAAGAGCCCGCTCCAAGTGCCTCATGTCAGCAGCTTCGCCCTTCCAGGGCAGGGACAGAAAAGGGGAAGCGCTTGTCACCTCTCCCGCCCGAATCCACCGGCGCAGAAGGGAGGCGGAAGCAAATTCTTCCGCCGTCTCCCCGTCGTGTCCCGGTCCCCGGCGGGGGATTGTGACCGCTTCCATGTTTGGGGGCAGGAATCGCAGGTACTCCACCCCAAGGCTGTTGTTGGGGAAGTCCAGCAGGGCGGCCCGCTCCGGGCCCAGCAGCCGCACTACCGCCTGACGGCGGCAGTGGGCGAAGGACATCCTTGGTTTCAGCTCCCGGCGCAGGGCGGCGGGGAAGTCCGGGCTGTTGAGGCACCGGGCCACCTCCCGCAGAGGGGCGATATTTCCGCATTCGCTGCCGAAGGAGAGAACGTCCACCACCCCGGTGGCCGCCAGAATGGATATCGCGCCCCTGGCAAAGCCCTCGGCGGAGGCTGTGGACCACACGGCAGGCAGTTCCAGCACCAGGTCCGCGCCCCCGGTCAGAGCGCTCTCCGCCCGGGACCACTTGTCGGTAATGGCACACTCCCCCCGCTGGACCCAGTTGCCGCTCATGACGGCGACAACGGCGGTTTCCTCCGGAAAAAGCCGCCGGGTCTCCCGGATATGCCAGGCGTGTCCGGTGTGGAAGGGATTGTATTCGGCGACAATTCCGATGGTTTTCAAGGGCGGTCCTCCCGATAAAAAATTTTGTGGATCAAGTAAAAAATATTTGGAAGAAAAGTAAAAAAATAGGTTGTCCAAAGGGAGAAAAAGCGTTAGAATAGAAGCATCAGCCGGGCTGTCTCTATTGTAATACATTCCCTGGCTTGAGGCAACCTAAATTTGATTTGAGAAGGAGACGATTCCCATGAATATTCTGGTAATCAATGCCGGCAGCTCTTCCCTGAAGTATCAGCTGCTCAACCCCGAGACCCAGCAGGTGCTGGCCAAGGGCCTGTGTGAGCGCATTGGCATCGACGGCAAGTTCACCTACAAGCCCGAGGGCAAGGAGGCCGTCAAGGAGGCCGACGTGTCCATGCCCACCCACAACGAAGCGATCAAGGCTGTGCTGGACGCCCTGGTAGACCCCAAGAACGGCGTTATCGGCTCCATGAAGGAGATTGACGCGGTGGGGCACCGGGTGGTCCACGGCGGCGAAAAATTTGCCAAATCCGTCCTCATCACCGACGAGGTCATGGCCGCCATTGAGGAGTGCAACCCCCTGGCTCCCCTCCACAACCCCGCCAATATCATCGGCATCAGGGCCTGCCAGGACCTCATGCCCGGCACTCCCATGGTTGCCGTGTTCGACACCGCCTTCCACCAGACCATGCCCCCCGCCGCCTATATGTACGCCCTGCCCTATGAGTACTACGAGAAGGATAAGGTCCGCCGCTACGGCTTCCACGGTACCAGCCACAAGTATGTCACCCAGCGGGCCGCCGCCATGCTGGGCAAGCCCATCGAGGAGCTGAAGCTCATCTCCTGCCATCTGGGCAACGGCTCCTCCATCGCCGCCGTGGACGGCGGCAAGTCCGTGGATACCTCCATGGGCTTTACCCCCCTGGCCGGTCTGCCCATGGGCACCCGCTGTGGTGACATCGACGCGGGCATCCTCCAGTATCTGATGAACAAGTACGGCATGGACATCGACAAGATGCTCAATGTGCTGAACAAAAAATCCGGTGTGGAGGGCCTGAGCTGCGTCAGCTCCGACTTCCGTGACCTGGAGGCCGCCGCCGGGAAGGGCGACCGGAAGGCCGCTTTAGCCCAGGAGAAGTTTGCCTATGAGGTGCGCAAGTATGTGGGCGCTTATGCCGCCGCCATGGGCGGGGTGGATGCCGTTATCTTTACCGCCGGTGTAGGCGAGAACGATAAGACCATCCGCTCCATGGTCTGCAAGGGCCTGGATTTTATGGGCCTGAAGCTGGACGATGCCGCCAACGACGTTCGGGGCAAGGAGACCGTCATCTCCGCCGCCGACTCCAAGGTGAAGGTGCTGCTCATCCCCACCAACGAGGAGCTGATGATCGCCATCGACACCGCTGCTTTGGCCAAATAAAGTCGATTAACCGGAAACGGGCGGACGCATCTGCGCCCGCCCGTTTTATTCTTATAAGTCATAGGTCAAAAAATATCTGTATTAGCAGGATAAGTATTATCAATCAGCAAATAATCCACATCATATTGCTGGCACATGTTCAGTGCTTCTGCATTATCACGAATCAGGGATTCCATTGTACAACCTGAATCATCAAGCCTCGTTTCTACTATATTGGCGTTTGCCTGTATCTCATGATAATGGTGTCTTATATACGATTCACTCATTACCAGACAGCGGTATTGAATGCACCGAAGATAATCCGCCTCAAAATCTTTTGCCCAGTTAAACGGAATGTAGCAGCCCTCAACAATCAGATTTTGCTGGTTTTCAACCACCGTTTTTACAATTTCTCTTACAATCGGCCATAAATAGTCTGTCAATGCGCGGTCGTCACTCATCGGTGTAAGCGCTGTATTTCCACTTCGAATTAAGCCCATTTTTAGGTGGTCAATCGAAAGGTACGGGAATCTGTATTTTTCCAGGAGACTTTGGGCAAAAGCGGTTTTCCCCGTATGTGACGCACCCGCTATCAGTAAAACCATGCCATTTCCCTCAAATCCCAGTAATTGCTTTTATAGGTCCAGTTTCATGTAGATACAGCCGTCGATGGGGTTGTCGTTGTAGCGCTCGATCTCATAAAAACCTAAGGCCCGGTACATGCGGATGGCGCTGTTCAGGAAGGGGAAGGTATCCAGCAGCATGTGGGAATAGCCGATGGCTCTGGCGTCGTCGATGACCTGACGGACCAGCTTCCCGCCGATGTGCTTGTCCCGGTACTGGGGGCGGACATAGAGCCGCTTCATTTCGCAGTTCTCCTCGTCCATCCGCCGCAGGCCAATGCACCCCGCCGGTTCTCCGTTCCAGAGGGCCAGATACAGCCGTCCTCCGGGCATACCGTATTTTTGCTCCAGGTGCCGGACCTCCTCATCGTAGTTTTGCAGGGAGAGGTAGCCGGCAAAGGAGGGCTCCCCGGCGAGGAGCGCCTGGGTATACTCGGAAAATAACGTGCCTATTTCCTGGGAATGCTCATAGGCGGGGACAATGGTCAAACTCATATTGGATGCCTCCTTTGGTAACAGCTATTTTATCATGTTAGAGGGGCGTTGACAAGGAAGAAAAGCTTATTTATAATGGGTTGCAGTAGGAAGAGGTGGGAAAAGTTATGGACATCCACGTCAACGACATACTAAAGATGAAAAAGCCCCACCCCTGCGGCAGCCAGGAGTGGCTGGTTCTGCGGGTGGGGATGGACTTCAAAATGCGTTGCCAGGGCTGCGGCCGTGAGGTGATGCAGCCACGGAGCAAGGCGGAGAAGAACATCAAAAAGGTTTTCCGGGACGGCCAGCCTGTGGAGAACCTGTAAAGGAAAGGAGCCTTACGATATGCGTTACGACAGCGATCTGCTGTACCGGCCGCCGGGGGAGTGGAAGAGCTATCTGCTCCAGTGCACCATCGGCTGCTCCAACAACCAGTGTACCTTTTGTGGGATGTACAAGGAGAAAAAATTCCGCATCCGTCCGGTAGCAGAGATTTTGGAGGACATCGACATGGCCCGGGACTACTACGGCCCGGAGCTGCGGCGGGTGTTCCTTATGGACGGCGACGCTATCATTATGAAGACGGAGGAGCTGCTCCAGATTCTCCGCAAGCTGTACGACCGTTTCCCCAAGCTGGAGAAGGTCACCCTCTACGCCGGACCCAAAAGCACCCTGTCCAAGACCCCGGAGGAGCTGCGCACCCTCCATGAAGCCGGGCTGTCCCGGGCCTACCTGGGAGTGGAAAGCGGCAGCGATCAGGTGCTCCGCTTCATTCACAAGGGCTGCTCCGCCGAACAGATGCTGCTGGCGGGCCGGCGGCTGGTGGAGGCGGGCATCGACCTGTGGGTCACCATTATCCTGGGGATGACCGGCGCCAACGGCGAGGGCGGCGACTGGGAGGAGCACATCTTGTCCACCGCCAAAATGATCAACGCCATGAATCCCCGGCACCTGTCCGCCATGACCTTCGCTCCCGCCAAGGGCACCCCCCTGGGAGAGGATGTGCTGGCCGGGCGGTTTGAGGTCTGCTCCGCCGACCATGTGCTGGAGGAGTGCCGCCTGCTCATTGAGCACCTGGACGTGGACCCGCTCCACTTTACCAGCAACCACGCCTCCAACTATCTGCCTTTAAAGGGCGGCCTGCCTGAGGACCGGGAAAAGTTCCTGAACATGATCGACCAGGCCCTGGCAGGAAAAATCCGCCTGCGAAAAACCCTGAACCGCGGCATTTGACCTGTAAAAGTTCCCCGTCTTCCGGTACGTTTGGCCTGGAGGCGGGGATTTTTATGGATACACGCTTTCTGTCATAATATGGGAGTGAAAGGAGAAGAAGGGGAAAAATTCGGTTATTCCTATGAATTTATAACAATTTATACAATATTAGCGGGGTAAATCTAGTTAGTTTTGCCCTTGTTTTGCATTTCGGAATTGGTTACAATGTGGTTACAAAAGTAACAGCAGTTGCTTTTGGTTGTCATAATTTTGACATAATTCGCAATTAAAAGGAGTGCAGACAATGAAGCGAAAGCTGATTTCCGTTATGCTCAGCGTCTTTGCCATGCTCCTCCTGATGGGCGCCGCGGCAGATACCGAGCCTGCGGCCGCCCTCGTGGCAGAGGAGGAGAGCGCCGTCTCTCAGGAGGTGGAGCTTGAGACTGAAGCGCAGGTACCCGGTGAGACATCTGACCCGGAGGTTACCGATTCATCTGATCAGGAGGAGCCCGGCACCCCCGGCGACCTGACAGACGATGAAGGTCTGGACCAGACGGACCCCGACGGCGGTGACAGCACTGTGGTTCCGCCCGTTGTGGTGACAGGGGACCCCAATCTGCTGATTAACGGCCAGCCCGCGCCCCTGGAGCTGAATAGGGAGCTGCAAAACGGTGTTACCTACGTGTCCCTGTCTGTGATGGCCCGCCAGCTGGCACCTTTTGCCCAGATCAGCTGGGACGGTTCTGCGGCCTATGTGGTTACCGATACCCTGTCTCTCACCGCCAGGGTGGGCCAGCTCTATGTGGAGGCCAATGGCCGGTATCTCTATGTGCCTGAGACTGTGCAGCTGACCCCGGCGGGGCAGGTAATCGTCCCCCTGCGGGTGGTGGCAAAGGCTTTTGGCGCAGAGGTGGGCTATGACCCCGCTACCGGCAAAACTACTGTCACCAGCGGCTATACCACCCTTCAACATGGCGATACCTTCTATAATCAGGATGACCTCTTTTGGCTGTCTCGGGTGATTCAGCGGGAGAGCGGCAACCAGCCCTTGGAGGGTAAGATGGCCGTGGGCAATGTGGTGCTCAACCGGGTGGCCGACCCCGTCTTCCCCGACACGGTGGAGGGGGTGCTGGCCCAGAAAAATCAGTGCAGCACCTATAAGTCCGGGGTCCTGGCCGCTACCGATCCCTCCGAGTCCAGCATCATCGCTGCCAAGCTGGTGATGGACGGCGGAGAGGTGGAGGAGGCAAAGGGTGCGCTGTATTTCGACTCCGGCTCCAACAGCTGGGCCGCCCGGAACAAGCAGCACATCACCACCATCGGCGGACACAAATTTTATGGATAAACAACAGGGACGCCTGCGGGCGTCCCTGTTGCTCTTTCCTAGATCGTCTGCATCCGTTTGACAATATCGGACAGGATATTCACCGATTCCATCTTTTGGCGGCTGCCCCCGCTGCTCCCCTGATCCTGCTGGGCCAGTATGCTTTTCAGCCAGCGCATCAGATCGCCGTCTGCGTCCTCCAGCGACTGTATCGGTCCGTCTTCTGCGCTGGTAACATAGGACGAACCGCATCCGATACCACCGGCCGCAAATGTCCCCGGGTCGATGTCTAGAATCCGCCACCCGTGATGCCCCAACTGCATCGCATCGAAGCGCGACAGCGCCCCCTTTTCGATCAGGTCATCCAGAAATGTGTCGTACTGGTCCTGCGTCATATTGCGCGGATCGTATTTGCCGGCCAGTTCAGCAATCTCCTGGCCAGACAGCTCGGTCCGGGGAACCTGTTCTCTCTCATAGGTGTCGAAGTTTTGAGGCTGTGGCGCACCGCTCTTGCGGGCGTTGTCCGTTTGTTTCAGGATTTCGTCAAAATGTTTCGCGTGCCAGCTTCCGTCGGGTCTCTGGGTCAGATTCAGTTTTGTTTGGACCGGTGTACCCCCGAGGAACGCTACGGCTGTTAAAGTAATGTCCATCGTCTATACTCCTTTATAAATTGAATCTTGAAATTTCTAAAGCTTATCGTGCCGTTATTTGGTCTAACAGGGATTGATAAGAATCTGTCAAAGAATAATCCTCATAGGTCCCGTCCGGATTCATTCTGTAGGAGTGCGGCTCATCCGGGTCACTTTGAAATCGTTGGGGGTTGTCCGTTATGATGCGAATACCATCAACATCTACAACCACAGCACGCTCCACTGCTTTTCGCACCTGATAATTTTGATAAAGCTGCCAGGCGGCTGTGGCCATCAGGGCTCCAGCGGCAATCAGACACAGCGCCAGCGCCGCCCGCTTGATAAGGCGGCGGGGCTTCGTTTGGGGACGGCCAGCTTCCTCCGGCGCTTTCGACGGCTTCTCCACCTTGTCATGTACCAGGTAGTCCAGCGGTACATGGTATAGATTACTTAAGGCCACCAGATTGTCCAGCGTGGGGACCGCCGTTCCCACCTCCCATCTCGATATGGCTTGGCGCGAGACTGACAGCATCTCGGCCAGCTCCAGCTGGGTCAGCCCCTTGCCCTTGCGCAGGTCCGCCAGCTTCTGCTTCAATTCCATATATCTTCACCTCGTTCAGTCTAGAGGAAACGCCCCGGAAAGTAAACCGCATCCCCGTTGCATTAGGGAAACCAGCGGTTGCGCGGGCTGTTTTTCTATATATCGACCGAAAACAACGGGGAATGACAGCGCCTGAAAAGATTTTCAAAATAGGGCTTTTCTTTTTGTATATTCATGTATATAATACTCTAGGAAGTTTATGGACCAATAACAGGAGGCCGTACCTATGACAAGAAGCAGCGCGCGTGAGATTGCCGTACATATCATCTTCGCCTTGGGGTTTGACAACCGCAGTGCTCAGGAGGTGCTGGAGGCCGAGCTGACCCGGGAGCGGTTCCAGGAGCTGACGGAGGAGCTGCCCCTCTATGAGCAGTTTCCCAACGAAAAGCAGGAGAAATACATCCGGGACCTGGTTCAGGGCGTGTTTGCCCACGGGCCGGAGCTGGACGACTGCATCAGCCGCTATTCGGTGGGCTGGGCCTTTGCCCGCATCCCCCGCATGGCGGCGGCCATCATGCGCACCGCCATGTATGAGGTGCTCTATATGCCGGAAATCCCCAACGCCGCCGCCATCAATGAGGCAGTGGAAATCGCTAAGAAATACGAGCCGGCAGAAGTGGTCTCCTTTGTCAACGGCATTTTGGGGACCTTTGTCCGAACTGAGATTGAGGACGCCCCACCCAAGCCGGAGAAAAAGCCTGTCCAGTCCGAGGGGGAGACGTGATGCCTGTCCTGGGTTTGGATACCAGTAATTACACCACCTCTGCCGCCCTGTTCGACGGGGCGGTGGGGGAGAACCTGGGCCGTCTGTTGGAGGTGCGTCCAGGGGAGCGGGGCCTGCGCCAAAGCGAGGCCCTGTTCCAGCATGTGAAGCGGCTGCCCCAGATACTGGAGGAGCTGCTGAGGGAGAGCCCCGATATCCGGGCTGTAGGCGCCTCCACCCGGCCCAGAGCGGTGGAAGGCTCCTATATGCCCTGTTTTCTGGCGGGAGAGAGCCATGGCCGGGGGATTGCTGCCGCACTGGGCGTCCCTTTTTACCCCCATTCCCACCAGGAGGGACACCTGGCCGCCGCCGCCTGGTCCGCCGGGCGGCTGGACCTGCTGGACACGCCGTTTCTGGCCTGGCACCTGTCCGGAGGGACCACTGAACTGCTGCTGGTAAAGCCCAAGGGCTATACTCTCGCCGCTGAAATCATCGGAGGCACCAGCGACCTGTCCGCCGGCCAGCTCATCGACCGTACTGGGGTGTTGCTGGGTCTCCAGTTCCCGGCAGGCAAGGCGTTAGACGGTCTCTATCCCCAGGCGGATGCCTGCTATGAGCCGAACGTAAAGCTAAATAGCCTTACATTTTCTCTGTCCGGGATGGAGAACCGGGTGAAGGGGCTGATGGAGGAGGGAGCGCGCCCGGCCAACGTCGCCCGCTTTGCCATTGATGCAGTCTCCAACGTGGTATGTCGTGCCACGCAAGAGGCCCGGCGGAGGTATCCCGGCCTGCCGGTGCTGTGCTCTGGTGGGGTGGCCTCCAATACCCGGTTAAGGGCGGCGCTGTCGGAGGCAGTTTTTGCTCAGCCCCAATACTCCACCGACAACGCCATGGGCGCCGCGATTCTCACCTGGCGGGCAGCTCAAAAGGAGGGAAACCTGTGAGCGAACGGAAGATATTGACCCCCAGTGAGGTGGGAGAATACCTAAAGGGTATTATGGAACGGGACAGTAAACTGTCTGGCCTGCTGGTGCGGGGTGAGGTGTCCAACTACACGGAATCCACGAAGGGGCACCACTACTTCACCTTGAAGGACGAGGAAGGGGCTATGCGGTGCGTCATGTTCCGGGGCCGGGCCCAATTTCTGCGCTTCAAGCTCCGAAACGGGATGCGGATCATCGCCGAAGGACAGGCCACGGTCTACATTGCCAGCGGCCAGTACCAGCTGCTTTGCAGCCGTCTTATTCCGGACGGCGTGGGGGAGCTGGCGATAGCCTTTGAGCAGATGAAGGAGCAGCTGAACCGGGAGGGGCTCTTTGACCCCGCCCACAAAAAGCCCCTCCCGTTTATGCCCAGGCGGATTGCCCTTATCACCTCCCCGGTCGGGGATGCGGTACACGACATGATCCAAATTTTGGGGACGCGGTGGCCCATGGCCCAGGTGAAGGTGGTCCCGGTCCGGGTCCAGGGGGTGGAGGCCCCCGGTGAGATTGCCGCCGCCATCCGGTGGGCGGACCGGCACAGGGCAGCCGATCTGCTTATCACTGGCCGGGGAGGGGGAACTGCCGAGGAGTTGTGGGCCTTTAATGAGGAGGTCGTGGCCAGGGCCATCTACAATGCCGAGACTCCTGTTATCTCCGCTGTGGGCCACGAGCCCGATGTGACAATCTCCGATTTGGTGGCCGACTTTCGGGCGCGCACCCCCTCCAACGCGGCGGAGGAGGCGGTCCCGGATCAGGAGGCCATCCGTGAGCGGCTGGACCAGGATAAGAGACGGCTGGAGAGGGCTATGACCAATATTCTGCTCCGCCGCCGGCACACGGTGGAGCGGCTGGCCGGCAGCCGGTGTATGACGGACCCGGGCGCCTATTTCCGGGAAAAGCGGCTGTGGCTGGACTACCACCACAGCGGACTGCTCCGCAGTCTGGAGCACGCCCTGGCGCGGAAGCGGGAGCGGCTGGAACGGCTGTCTGTCAGACAGTCCGGAGGAGTGGAGCGGACCCTCTCCCGAAAACGGGAACAGCTGCGGGCAGAGGCCGCCGCCTTAGACGCGATGAGCCCCTTGAAGGTGTTGAGCCGGGGCTACTCCGTCGCCCAACGGGAGGACGGAAGGGCCATTCTCTCTGTAAAGGACGTAGCCGCCGGCGATAAGCTGAAACTTACCCTAAAGGACGGCAGTGTGGACTGCCGGGTACTATAGAAAGGGAGTAACATGATGGACGAAAACAAGACGCTGGATTTTGAAAGTGCGATGGCCCGGCTGGAGCAGATCGTCTCACTGCTGGAGAAGGGAGACGCCCCCCTGGGACAGGCCATGACTCTGTTTGAGGAGGGGGCCAAGCTGCTGCGGGAGTGCACCAGGCAGCTGGACGAGGCGGAGCAGAAAGTAACCCTGCTCACAGCCGGAAAAGACGGAGAAATAGTGGAGGAGCCCTTCTTGGGCAACAGCTGACATGGAAAATACCTTTGCAGAGAGAATGGCCCGGGACAGGGCGCTGGTGGAGAATTATCTGTCAAACGTATTTGAGTTTGAGCCTCGTGATACCGATTTGCAGGAGGCCATGGAGTACTCCCTGCTGGCCGGGGGAAAGCGGATCCGCCCGGTACTGACGCTGGAGACCTGCCGCATGTGCGGAGGGGAAGTGGAAGCGGCTCTGCCCTTCGCCTGCGCCGTGGAGATGGTGCATACCTACTCCCTGATTCACGACGACCTGCCCGCCATGGACAACGACGAGCTGCGCCGGGGCAGGCCCACCAACCACATCGTCTACGGGGAGGCCACCGCCATCCTGGCGGGAGACGCTCTGCTCACCGCCGCCTTTGAGCAGCTGACCAAGGCCAGGCTGCCCACCGACCGGATTGTGAAAGCGGTGAGCTGCCTGTCTCAGGCCGCCGGCTCCTCCGGTATGGTGGGGGGGCAGGCCCTGGATATGGCCGGGGAGGGCCGAACGCTAGAACTGGATGAGCTGGAGCTGCTTCAGCTTCGGAAAACCGGGGAGCTGATCGCCGCCGCCGCTGTGCTGGGCTGTATCGCCGCAGGGGGGACCCTGGAGCAGCAAGCCCAGGTCCGCGCCTACGCCCAGACCCTGGGCCGGGCCTTCCAGGTCCGGGACGACATGTTGGATGTCACCAGCTCCCAGGAGGAGCTGGGCAAGCCGGTGGGCTCCGACCGGGCCAACGGGAAGAGCACTTTCGTCACCGCTTTGGGACTGGAGGGCTGCGCCGCCCTGGTGGAGAAGCTGACCCGGCAGGCCATCGAAGCTGTCAACGGCTTTCAGGACCCCGGCTTTCATATCTGGCTGGCTCAAGAGTTGGCCCAGCGGACAAAATAAGTCCGTACTCCGGGAGGGATTTTGTTTTGACTGAACCCACCGTGAAACATGACTATAAACCGATTCTCTCCCACCTGAGCGATCAGGAGGGGGAGGCTTTGTGCACCCAGCTGCGCCGGGAGCTGGTGGAGGAAGTGTCCCAGACAGGCGGCCACCTGGCCTCCAATCTGGGGGCGGTGGAGCTGACCGTGGCCCTTCACCGGGTATTTGACACCTCGGTGGACCGGCTGGTCTTCGACGTGGGCCACCAGTGCTATATCCACAAGCTGCTCACCGGGCGGTCGCTGTCCAACCTGCGGCAGTATGGCGGCGTGGCCGGATTCCCCAAGCCGGCGGAGAGCGGGCATGACGCGTTTATTGCCGGGCATGCCTCCAACTCGGTGGCGGTGGCCCTGGGTATGGCCCGGGCTCGGACCATGCTGGGGGAACAGTACAAGGTGATGGCCCTCATTGGTGACGGCGCCCTTACCGGCGGCCTGGCCTACGAAGGGCTGTCCAACGCCGGGGAGTGCGGCCAGCAGCTGCTGGTCATCCTCAATGACAACGGCATGTCCATTACCCCCAATGTGGGAGGGGTGGCCGGCCACCTGGCCAAGCAGCGGCTGAAACCCCAGTACCTCACCTTCAAAAAACACTACCGCCGCGTTATGAACGCCACCGCCCTGGGACGGGCGGTATACCGGGTGACGCACCAGGTGAAGCAGGCCCTGAAGCAGTCCCTATTGCCTTGCAGCATGTTTGAGGACATGGGCTTCCGCTACCTGGGGCCGGTGGACGGGCACAATCTGTCTTTCCTGACCAAAATTCTGCGGTACGCCAAGGATATGGACGAGCCCGTTTTGCTCCACGTTAAAACGACCAAGGGAAAAGGGTTCCTGCCCGCCGAGGAGAATCCGGATGCGTTTCACGGGGTGGCTCCCTTTGATCCCCTAACCGGAACGGTGAAACGGGTGCCCGGGGACAATTTTTCTGCTGTCTTTGGGCGAACCTTGACCCGTTTGGCGGAGCAGGACAGCCGGGTGTGTGCTGTCACCGCCGCCATGACCGGAGGGACTGGGCTGGAGCGGTTTTCAAAAAAATTCCCGGACCGCTTTTTTGATGTAGGTATTGCCGAGGGCTGCGCCGT
The DNA here is from genome assembly GCA_949840775.1 of uncultured bacterium. GTDB lineage: Bacteria > Bacillota > Clostridia > Oscillospirales > Oscillospiraceae > Lawsonibacter. The sequence goes on from CATKXO010000024.1 coordinate 26,758, forward strand.
CTCTATGGCTGCCGGTATGGCCAAGCAGGGGGCTGTCCCTGTTTTTGCAGTGTACTCTACCTTTTTGCAGCGGGCCTATGATATGCTCCTCCACGATGTGGCCATCGACAACCTCCATGTGGTGCTGGGGGTTGACCGGGCCGGGCTGGTGGGGGAGGACGGCGAGACCCACCACGGCGTTTTTGACATCTCCTATCTGGACAGCGTGCCCAACATGACGGTGCTGGCCCCTGCCAGCTTTGCCGAGCTGGAGGTTATGCTGGAACGGGCTCTGTTCCGCCTGGAGGGACCGGTGGCGGTGCGCTACCCCAGAGGGGGAGAGGGCAGCTATGTGGGCACCGGCGGGGAGGACCCCGCAGTTGTCCTGCGCTGGGGAACGGATATCACTCTGGCGGGCTATGGTACCGAGATTAACGATATTCTGGAGGCCGCCGGCCTTTTGGAGGAGCAGGGCATCCAGGCGGAAGTCATAAAACTGAATCAGCTTACTCCCCTTGTGACGGACCTGGCAGAGCTGTCCGTCCGCAAAACAGGAGTCCTTCTGGTGGCGGAGGAACAGTCTGCCCGGGGCAGCGTGGGCCAGCGGCTGGCCGCCCGGCTGGAGGAGGCCTGCCTGCCTTCGAAGACTGTGCTGATTAACTGTGGCAAGGGCTTTGTTCCCCACGGGGCTTCGGCGCTGTTAAAGCGGGACTTGTATCTGGACGGGGCCGGAATCTGCAAAAAAGCGTTGGAGGTGTTGGGCCGTGGCCAAACGTCGGCTTGATGTGGTCATTGCGGAGCTGGGACTGGCAGAGAGCCGTCAGAAAGCCCAGGCCCTGATTATGGCCGGGGAGGTCTATGTCAACGGCCAAAAGCAGCTGAAAGCGGGGGCCTCTGTAGAGGCGGATGACGCCATTGAGGTGCGGGAAAAGAAGCCTCTCCGCTATGTGAGCCGGGGCGGATTGAAGCTGGAGAAGGCCATGGCCCTGTGGCCGATCGACCTGAAGGACAAAATATGCGCCGATATCGGCGCCTCCACTGGCGGTTTTACCGACTGTATGCTCCAAAATGGGGCCAAGCTGGTGTACGCCGTGGATGTGGGCTACAATCAGCTGGACTGGCGGCTGCGCACCCATCCTCGGGTGGTGTGCATGGAGCGCACCAACGCCCGGTATCTCACCGAGGAACATATCCCTGAGCTCCTGGATTTTTTCTCTGTGGATGTCTCCTTTATCTCTCTGAATCTGATCCTGCCTGCCCTTCGGCCGCTGATAAAGGAGGGGGGACTGGCGGTATGCTTGGTCAAGCCCCAGTTTGAAGCGGGGAAGGACAAGGTGGGCAAGAAGGGGGTGGTCCGAGACCCGGCGGTCCATTTGGAGGTGCTGGAGCATTTTCTGGACCACGCCGTCTGCGCCGGCTTTGCGGTAAAGGATATCACATTCTCGCCCATCAAGGGCCCGGAGGGAAATATTGAATATCTGGGCCTTCTCCAGGCCGGGAAGGGCCCTGTCTATGAGGGAAGCCTGAGCGCGCTGGTGGAACAGTCCCACAGTTCCTGGAAGGGGGAACAGGCATGAAGATTGTACTCAGCTCCAACCCCTATCGGGATAAGGGCCTGCGGGTGGCGCTTGAGGCCCGGCGGATTCTGGAGCACGCCGGGGCAAAAACAGTGATGTGCCTGCCATTTCAGCCAAAAAAGGGGGACCGGCTGGACCTGCCCCGTCAGCTGAACCTGTCTTTGATGGACAAGGAGCTGGCCACCGCGGACCTGTTGATCTGCTTCGGCGGAGACGGAACCATCCTCCACGCTGCCCGTGACGCCACCCTCCACGGGGTTCCCATCCTGGGAGTGAATCTGGGCAGCGTGGGCTTTATGGCCGAGCTGGAGCGGAGCGAGCTGCCCCTGCTGGCCCCGTTGGCTCACGGGATGTACACCACCGAGGAACGGATGATGTTGGATGTCAGGGTCCTTCGGGGGGACCGGCTGATCAGCCAGGACACTGCCCTCAACGATGCGGTCATCTCCAAGGGGTCCATGGCCCGGGTGGCCGAGCTGGAGGTCCTCGCAGATCGTGTAAAGGTAACTGCCATTACAGGAGATGGCGTCATTATTGCCACCCCCACCGGCTCCACCGCCTACTCCATGTCGGCCGGAGGCCCCATCGTGGAGCCTACCTCCAAGAGCATTATCGTCACCCCTGTCTGTGCCCATCAGCTGGCTGCCCGGGCAATGGTGCTGGCTCCGGAGCGAGTGGTCACAGTCCAGCTCCCCAGAGGGAATCGCAAGTATTTATACTTGTCAGTTGACGGGGGCAAAGCGGTGCGGCTGTCCGGTGGAGACCGGGTGGAGATTGGGTGTTCCCAGCGGGCTACTCAGCTGGTGCGGCTGGCCGACCGAAGCTTTTATCAGATCATCAATCAAAAACTGGGAGGGTTGAGCCAATGAAAAATGTCCGCCAGAGCGAGATTTTAAATATTGTACAGTCCAAGGACATTGATACCCAGGAGCAGCTTCTGGAGGAGCTGCGCGGCCGGGGTTTTACCACCACCCAGGCCACCATTTCCCGGGACATCAAGGAGCTTCGGCTGGTGAAGGAGCTTACCAGCTCCGGGGGCTACCGCTACGCCCTGTCGGAGCGAAAAATGTCCTCTGCCTCAGACACCCGCCTGCGCAATATCTTTAAGGAGGGCGTACTCTCTGTGGACGTGGCCCAAAATATTGTGGTGGTCCGCACCATGCCCGGTCTGGCCTCCGCCGCCTGCTCTGCGCTGGACGCCATGGATATCGACGGTATGGTGGGAAGCCTGGCCGGGGATGATACCGGTATCCTCATTATGCGGGACAATTCCCTGGCCCAGCAGTTCAACAGCGAGGTACACAAGCTGTTACGATAGACAGATCAAGAGAACAGGAGGGAACAAATATGCTGTCCCTGCTTCATATTGAAAATATCGCCATCATTGAATCGGCGGATATCACCTTTGACGGCGGCTTTAATGTGCTTACCGGCGAGACAGGCGCCGGTAAGTCCATCGTGATCGACGCCATCGGCGCTGTACTGGGGGAGCGCACCAGCCGGGAGCTGATTCGGACCGGGGCCAAGTCGGCGGTGGTCAACGCGGTTTTTAGCGGGAGCCTGCCTCAGAAATGGCTGGAGGACAACGGCTTCCCGGTGGAGGAGGAGCTGATGCTCCAGCGGGAAATCCAGGGGGATGGCCGCAACGTCTGCCGGGTAAACGGCCGGCCGTTGACGGTGGCCCAGCTTCGGGAGCTGGGACGGCAGCTGCTGAACATCCACGGCCAGCACGACGGCCAGCAGCTGCTGGACCCGGACTGTCATCTGGATTATCTGGACAGCTTCGGCAAAACCGGAAAGCTTCTGGAGGAGTATCAGGCGGCTTACCGCTCTATGGCTGACCTGCGCAGGCGTATTGCGGGGCTGGAGATGGACGAGGCGGAGCGCTCCCGGCGGGTGGACACCCTGGAGTACCAAATCAAGGAGCTGGAACGTGCTGAGCTCCGCCCCGGCGAGGACGAGGAGCTGGACGCCCGGAAACAGCTTCTGCGCAGCTCCGGCAAGCTGATGGAGGCCATTCAGGAGGCCCAGTTCGCCTTGTCCGGGGGAGAGGACAGCCAGGGGGCCTGCGACCTCATCAGCGAGGCGGAGGGAGCAATCCGCTCCGTGACCCGGCTGGGGCCCCAGCTGGACGAGCTGGCGGAGAAGCTCACCACCTTGCGCTGTGCCGCCGACGATGCGTCAGAGGTCCTGCGGGATTTTGCCGACGCATTTGACTTCTCCCCGGAGGAATTGGACCAGCTGGAGGGCCGGCTGGACGTAATTTATCGCCTGAAAAAGAAGTACGGTCCCACTGTGGCCGACATGCTGGATTATTTGGAACGCTCCAAAGCGGAGCTGGAGCAGATCCAGGACGCCGACGATACCATCCAGCGGCTGGAGAAGGAGCTGGAGAAGGCCAAAAAGGAGTCCCAAAAGAGGGGAGAGGCCCTGTCCGAGGCCCGGAAGAAGGCGGCGGACGACCTCCAAAAGCGGGTGCAGCAGGAGCTGCGGCAGCTGGACATGCCCAAGGTGCAGTTTGTCACCGATTTTTCACCCAGCTCCGGTCAGGACGGCATGGACGATACCGGAATGGACCAGGTCCAGTTTTTGATGTCCGCCAATCTGGGCGAGGCCCTCAAACCCATCCAGAAGGTGGCCTCGGGCGGAGAGCTGGCCCGGATTATGCTGGCCCTGAAAAATGTGCTGGCTGAGGATGACGGCGTCGGGAGCCTGATTTTTGACGAGGTGGACACCGGCGTGTCCGGACGGGCCGCCCAGAAGGTGGCCGAGAAGATGGCGGACGTAGCCCGGCGCAAGCAGGTGCTATGTGTTACCCACCTGCCCCAGATCGCCGCCATGGCGGACACCCATTTTTCCGTGGAGAAGGGGGAGCGGAAGGGACGGACCTTCACCAATGTGGAGCGGCTGGACAAAAAAGGCAGGGTAGAGGAGCTGGCCCGGCTGATCGGCGGGGCGGCTGTTACCGAAGTCCTGCGTCAGAGCGCCGGGGAGCTGCTGGAGCAGGCGGAGGCTTATCATAAAAAAGAGAAGTGACGGAGGGATTATTATGTTTCGGGAGCTGCGCAGAAAAAAGCAGCAGCTGTCTCACCAGGAGGCTGCTGCCGTATTGGACCGGGGAACTTCCGGTGTGCTGGCCCTGTCGGGGGATGACGGCTACCCTTACGCCGTCCCCATCAGCTATGTGTACAGTGAGGGAAGGCTCTATTTCCACTGTGCCGGGAGCGGCCACAAGCTGGACGCTGTCCGGAGGAACGAAAAGGCATCCTTCTGTGTCATTGACCAGGACCGGGTTGTCCCGGAGAAGTACACCACCTATTTCCGTAGTGTCATCGCCTTTGGACGGATCCGTGTCCTGGAGGACGAGGGGGAGAAGCGGGCCGCCATTGAACGGCTGACCTTGAAATATGCCCCGGACAGCTCTCCGGAGCACAGGGATGCTGAGATTCAGCGGGAGTGGATGTCACTGTGTATGCTGGAGATGGAGATTGACCACCTCAGTGGCAAGGAGGCCATTGAGCTGGTTCGGGCAAGATAAAAACGGAGCACACAGCTGAACTGTGTGCTCTGTTTTTTATCATTCAGGTGGAGACAGTGAAGAACTGCATAAGCTGTCCGTAAAGGATAAAGGCCATGCCCAAGGGGGCGATGAAACGGATGCAGATGTTGAAAAAACCATACAGGCCGCTGCTCATCTTGTGGTCCCCCAGCTCTACCTCGTCCCGGATCAGCTTGGGACTGATGAACCAGCCTACCACAATAGACATAATCAGCGCGCCCAAAGGCATTGCCACGCCCTCGGAGATGGAGTCCATAAAGTCCAGCCAGCTGGCAGAGAAGGGCAGGCCGGTCTCATGGAAGGGAATCCACAGGCCGTTGGCCCCCAGGCCGTCGGCGGCCACCAGGGCGGCCTCGGCAAAGACCACCAGACAAACTATGGTCACCAGCTTTTTCCGGTCAGGGGTACGGCCCTTCAGGGCGATGCGGTCGGACAGGAACGTGACCAGCACCTCAAGCAGGGCGATAGCAGAAGTAATGGCGGCCAGGATGACCAGCAGGTAGAACAGGATGCCGAAGAGGGGACCGGTGGGCCCCATGGCATTGAACACGTCCTGGAGAGTGATGAACAACAGCGCAGGGCCAGCCTTGGCGGAGTCAGGGCCGCCCAGGGCGAAAGCCGCAGGCAGAACAGCCATACCGGCCATAATCGCCACGATGGTGTCGGAGATGATGATAATCAGGGAGTTCTTCACCAGGCTCTCCTTCTTGCTCAGGTAGGAGCCGTAGGTGACGGTGATACCCATGGCCAGAGACAGGGAGAAGAACATCTGCCCGCCGGCGGTGGAAAGGACGCTAAAGAAACCTTTGACGCTGGTTAGGGGAGTGAGGTCGGGGGCAAACATGAAAGCCAGCCCTTCGCCGGCCCCGGGCAGGGTGACCGCCCGGGCGATGACAATGACCAGCATAATAAACAGAGCGGGCATGCCGACCTTGTTGAACTTCTCGATACCGTCCTTAATGCCGCCCCGGATAATCAGGAAACAGATAAAGATGAAAATAAAGGTAAAGGCAACAGCGCCAAACTGATTGGCGCGCACAGCGGCAAATGTGTCACCGCCGGACATGCCAGCAGCAGCAGCCACGTCAAAGGCCAGGTCAGCCATGTTCAGAGCCATATACTCCACACAGTAGGCGCCCAGAACGGTGTAGAAGCTGAGAATCAGGAAGGGGGAGAGCATTGCCAAAAAGCCCAGGAAGGTGCCCACGGGACCGGCTACCTGCTGATAGCTCACCAGTACGCTGCGGCCCGCCTTGCGGCCGATGGCCAGCTCGCACAGCATGATGCTGAAGCCCACCGTGGCGGCCAGAATCAGATAGATGACCAGAAAGGCGAAGCCGCCACTGGCGCCCATTTTGTAGGGGAAGCCCCAGATGTTGCCCAGGCCCACAGCTGAGCCCACGGCGGCCATGAGGAAGCCCAGATTGCTGCCCCATTCTCCTCTGTGATGATGTTCCATAATTTCCTCCTGTTAACAATTTATTCACACTGAAATGCCAGATAAGCGCCATTTTACCAGAAATCCCCGGCCCCGTCAACGGTGAAAGTGCTAAAAACAAACCGAAAAAGCGAAAATTTGTGAGGAAAAAGCTGAGAAAATAGAAAAAGGCAAAGTGCTGATTGCGTTTTTTCCAGAGTCTAGTATAATGAGTTCGGCAGAAACTATACTGATGTTGTAAGAAGGGGAGAATATCTCGATGGATTATGCACAGGAGAGCCTGCGTCTGCATGGCGAATGGAAGGGAAAAATTGAGGTAGTGGCCACTGTACCAGCCAACGACAGGGAATCCCTGTCCCTGGCCTACACCCCCGGAGTGGCCCAGCCCTGCCTGGAGATTCAGAAGGATATCGACAAGAGTTATGAGCTCACCCGGCGGCACAATCTGGTGGCTGTCATCACCGACGGCTCCGCAGTCCTGGGCCTGGGGGACATTGGGCCCGAGGCGGGGATGCCCGTGATGGAGGGCAAGTGTGTGCTGTTCAAGACCTTCGGCGGGGTGGACGCCTTCCCCCTGTGTGTCAAAACCAAGGACGTGGACGAGTTTGTCCAGACGGTGTACAACATCTCCGGTTCCTTCGGGGGTATCAACCTGGAGGACATCGCCGCCCCCCGGTGTTTTGATATCGAGCGGAAGCTGAAGGAGAAATGCGACATTCCCGTCTTCCACGACGACCAGCATGGCACCGCCATCATCGCTCTGGCCGGGCTGACCAACGCCCTGCGGGTGGTGGGGAAGAAGAAGGAGGAGGTCCGGGTGGTCTTCTCCGGGGCGGGTTCCGCCGCCATCTCCATTACCAAGCTGCTGCTGCTGGCCGGGTATCAGGACATCACCTTGGTGGACAAGTTCGGCGCGGTATATGAGGGCTGTGAGCAGCTCAACTGGGCTCAGCGGGAGATCGCCAGGGTGACCAACCGGGACAAGCGCCAAGGGACGCTGGCCGATATTATGGTGGGGGCCGACGTGTTTATCGGCGTCTCCGCTCCCAACCTGGTCACCCCGGAGATGGTATCTACCATGAACAGGGATGCCATCGTCTTCGCCTGCGCCAACCCCACCCCGGAGATATTCCCCGAGGACGCGAAGGCGGGCGGGGCGCGGGTCGTCTCTACCGGCCGCAGCGACTACCCTAACCAGATTAACAATGTGCTGGCCTTCCCGGGGCTGTTCCGGGGGGCGCTGGATGTCCGGGCCAGCGATATCAACGAGGAGATGAAGCTGGCCGCCGCCCACGCTCTGGCCGGGCTCATCTCCGACGGCGAGCTGAGCGAGGACTACATCATCCCCCAGGCCTTCGACCCCCGTGTGGGCCCCGCCGTGGCCAAGGCCGTGGCCGAGGCTGCCCGCAAGTCTGGTGTTGCAAGGCTTTGAGGGCGAGGGAAGTAATTTAAGATAGGGGAGAGCCAATGTTCAATGAAATTTGCATTTATGAAGCAAAAATTGATAAGCAGGATGAAATTGAAAACTTGATGAAAGAGGTTGCCCAATTTTATCGTTCTCAACCTGGAGTTATTGATGTGAAATACATTAAGCGTACTCACCGGCAAGAGGATTTCAATGCTGTTCAGGAAGGAAAACCGCCGATTCGATTGACAAAATGGGTGGGTAAAGTTACATATATTTTACACTGGACCCTCGAAGATGCAGAAGCCCACGCCCGTGTATCAAAGCTCGGACTAGAGAAGTTCTATAAAAGGTGGAATCGTTGCCTAACTACAATGCCTAAAATTTTATTGGGTGAAAATATTGTGTAGTGTACCAGAGAGGAATTGCTATGAGCGTATTTTTCTACGGCTGTGTCACTCTGGACGGCTATCTCGCCGACAAAAACCACGGTCTGGCCTGGCTCCATGAGACAGGCAGTGCGGAGGAGACCGGTTACGAGGACTTCTATCGGAAGATGGACGCTGTCATTATGGGCAAGCGGACCTTTGAGGAGGTCGCCCGGCTGGAGAACGCCGCCAGTTTCTATCCCATCACGGAGAACTATGTGTTCACCCACGCCGCCAGCCTGCCGCAAAAGGGATTTATCCCTGTGAGCGGGGACGTAGCGGAATTTGTGGCGGGGCTGAGCCCGGATAAGAACGTCTGGATTGTTGGCGGAAACACTGTCCTGGCCCCGCTGCTGGACCGGGATATGGTGGATTACCTGATTATCCAAGTCGCCCCAGTTCTGCTGGGGGAGGGTATCCCGCTGTTTACCCAGAAGGAGGGGCTGCGGCGGTTCCGCCTGGATGAGGTGAAGCGGTATGGGCAGTTTGCGGAGTTGGTTTACAGCCGAAACAATTCAAGAAGGTAACACATTATGTATACGTATTTTAAAGATTTAGAGGCGCTGAAAGCGTGTTGCCCAATAGAAAACGGAGTCTGGAATAAAGACATCTTACAGGGGTATATGATATACTGCTGTGTGGAAGGGTTTACACAATATATTGACGAATTTATGGCAAACTATCAAGACGATGAGAGCTTAGCTGAACTGCTGTTTGATTTTTTGCTGAATGACGACTATGACGGTTCGGATTGCCAAATCGGCGCCGCAATATACATTGCCAAAATGGACAGGGAACTGTTGCGGCAGAAAAAGGATTTGCTCTTACAGGCACAGAAAAATGAAGTCTATTGGAAACGGCCCTTTCGGGAAAATGGGACTTTGGACTGGCTGCAATAAAAGCATGTGATTTCCCGGTTGACAAAGGCTCAAAACTGTGGTAGAGTGTGACCACTGCGAAGAAAAGGACAAGTAGCACCGCGATTTCCCGCACAGAGAGCCCCTGGTTTGGTGGAACAGGGGAGGGGAGCGCCCTGTGAATACCCCTTGGAGCAGCCGCACGAACCGCGCAGGCGCAGTAGGGGACAGGCCGGGCCGCGCCCGTTACCGCGCTGGAGCCGCGTGCTCCACAAGGTCCGCCCCGCGAGGGCCGGACGAACCAGAGGTGGTACCGCGTAACTACGCCCTCTGTCCGGTTTGCCGGGCGGAGGGCTTTTTGTAAGGAAGTGATTGTCTTGTCAGCGCGTCAAAGAGGAACGCTGTGTGTGTTCCTGGCCGCTGTGCTGTACAGCATCGGTGGACTGTGTATCAAGCTCATCCCCTGGGGCGGCATGGCCATCAACGGCGGCCGCACCGCCATCGCATTGGTGGTTATTGGGGCATATTTGAAGCTCACCAACCATAGACCCCAGATGAACCTGTGGGTGCTGGTGGGGGCGCTGGCCGTCTGCGGCACCAACATCCTGTTCTCCATCGCCAACAAACTGACCACCGCCGGCAATGCCATTGTGCTCCAGTTCACCGCACCCATCTTTGTGATCGTGTTTTCCGTCCTCTTTTTCGGCAAAAAGCCCCAAAAGCTGGACATGCTGGCCTGCGGGCTGGTGCTGGGCGGGGTGCTGCTGTTTTTCATTGACAGCCTGTCAGCGGGGGGGATGCTGGGCAATATCCTGGCTCTGGTGTCCGGAATATCCTACGCCGGGGTCTTCCTGATGAACGACATGCCCGACAGCGACCCCATCTCCTCGGTATTCTGGGGGGATGTCATCAGTGCGGTGGTGGGTCTGCCCTTCCTGGGGTACGAGACGGAGTTTTCCGGGAATACGCTCATCGCTTTAGTAGTGCTGGGGGTGTTCCAGGTGGCGGTGGCCTATATCCTGATGGTGGAGGGGCTGAAAACCACGCCTCCCGTCACTGCCAGCCTGGTGTCCGGCATAGAGCCGGTGCTCAACCCCGTTCTGGTGGCGGTGTTCTACCACGAGATGATCGGCCCCATCGCCCTGGTGGGTGCGATGGTCGTGGTGGGCAGTGTGGTGCTGTACAATGTACTTTTGGCCCGGCAATCGACATTGGAATATCAATAACAATGACAAAGGAGAGACAATCAATGACCTGTTATGAGGAACTGAAAGCCCGGGGCCTGATCGCCCAGGTGACCAATGAAGAGGAAATTTCCAAGATGGTAAACGAGGGCAAAGCGGTATTTTACATCGGCTTTGACCCCACCGCCGACTCCCTCCACGTGGGCCATTTTATGGCCCTGTGCCTGATGAAGCGTCTGCAAATGGCGGGCAACCGCCCTATTGCCCTCATCGGCGGGGGCACCGGCATGATCGGCGACCCCTCCGGCCGCACCGATATGCGCTCCATGATGACCCCTGAGACCATCCAGCACAACTGCGGCTGCTTCAAAAAGCAGATGGAGCGGTTCATCGAGTTCGGCGAGGGAAAGGCTATGATGATCAACAACGCCGACTGGCTGCTGAAGCTGAACTATGTGGAGGTGCTCCGTGAGGTAGGCGCCTGCTTCTCCGTGAACAATATGCTCCGGGCCGAGTGCTACAAGCAGCGCATGGAGAAGGGCCTGTCCTTCCTGGAGTTCAACTATATGATTATGCAGTCCTACGACTTTTACTACCTCTTCCAGCACTACGGCTGCAACATGCAGTTTGGCGGCGACGACCAGTGGTCCAACATGCTGGGGGGCACCGAGCTGATCCGCCGCAAGCTGGGCAAGGACGCCCACGCCATGACCATCACCCTGCTGCTCAACTCCGAGGGCAAGAAGATGGGCAAGACCGCTAAGGGCGCAGTGTGGCTGGACCCCAACAAGACCTCTCCCTACGAGTTTTACCAGTACTGGCGCAACGTGGGCGACGGCGACGTGCTCAAGTGCTTGCGGATGCTCACGTTCCTGCCCCTGGAGCAGATCGACGAGATGGACAAGTGGGAGGGCAGCCAGCTCAACACCGCCAAGGAGATTCTGGCCTTTGAGCTGACCAAGCTTGTTCACGGGGAGGAGGAGGCCGCCAAGGCCCAGGAGGCCGCCAAGGCCCTGTTCGTGGGGGGCGGTGACATGTCCAACGTCCCCGCTACCCAGCTGACCGCCGGTGACCTCACCGACGGAGCTATCGGCGTGCTGGACCTGATGGTCAAATGCAAGCTGGCTCCCTCCAAGAAGGAGGCCCGCCGCCTGGTGGAGCAGGGCGGAGTGGAAGTCAACGGCGAGAAGGTGGCCGCCGCCACCGTCAGCTACTCCGCTTCCGACCTGTCCGGCGACGGCCTGATGGTGAAAAAGGGCAAGAAGGTGTACCACCGGGTGCATATGTAAGAATGAAACAAGGGAGAGGTGCAGAACACCTCTCCCTGTCTTGTAGGAGAAAAACCATGCAGAAAGTCATTATAATCGGCAGTCCCGGGGCGGGGAAAAGTACCTTTGCGCGGAAGCTGCGGGATAAAACCGGGCTCCCGCTGTATTATCTGGACATGCTGTGGCATAAACCGGACCGGAGCACCGTTTCTCGGGAGATTTTTGACGAACAGCTGAACCAAATTATGAAGCGGGACAGGTGGATTTTAGACGGAAACTTCCAGCGCACCCTTGAAGTCCGTCTGAGAGCCTGTGACACCGTATTTCTGCTGGACCTGCCCTTGGAGGTCTGCCTGTCCAGCGTGGAGGGGCGGATCGGCCAGGTGAGGGATGATATGCCCTGGGTTGAGAGGGAGTTCGACCCGGAGTTCCGGCGGTGGATTATGGACTTTCCCCAGGACAGACTGCCACAAATCTATGACCTGCTGGAGCAGTACCATAAGAATTTGGAAATCGTGATCTTCAAATCCAGAGATGAAGCGGGCCGGTATTTGAAGAAGGTTCGGTAAACAAAAACTTTGTTTTGTGGAACAAAATGACAAATGTTAACTTTGGTTGACAGATTTCCAGGGCCATTTGGTTGACGTTGCAGGGGAGTATCTGCTATGGTGAGGGCAGAAAAGGAGGTTTTACCATGGGCTTTGCAGAAAATTTAATGGCCCTGCGGCGGCAGCGGGGCTGGTCACAGGAGGAACTGGGCAGTCAAATCGGTGTGACCCGGCAGACGGTGTCCAAGTGGGAGATGGGGCAGAGCACTCCGGAACTGGAGAAACTGGTGGAGTTGTCCAGGCTGTTCGGCCTGTCCATTGACCAGCTGGTAGGATTAGAACGTTTTGAGGAGCGGAGCGACCCTTGGGAGGTACAAAAGAAGGGCTCCAGAGTCCGGTCCTGCGGTATTTTTTACGAGTATGTCAGCCCTATAAAGGTATTTGGCTTGCCACTGATCCATGTCCGCTGGGGACTGGGTCCCCGGCTGGCCAAGGGGGTCATCGCCATCGGCAACTGTGCCGTGGGGGTGATAGCCATTGGCGGCAGCTCACTGGGCTTGCTCTCTTTTGGCGGCGTCAGCGTAGGGCTGCTCTTGGCTCTGGGCGGGGTCAGTTTCGGATTGGCTGCCTTGGGCGGGCTGGCTGTGGGCGGCTTTGCGATTGGTGGATGCGCCGTGGGACAGTGGCTTGCCATGGGTGGAGGGGCATTTTCCAACTATCTGGCCATCGGGGGCGGGGCCTGGTCCAGGGGGCTGGCAATCGGCGGGTCAGCCTTTGGGCATGTGGCGGTTGGGACAAATGAGGCGGAGGGCCTGTTTGCCTATGTCCGGGAGTATGGATACCACATAGAAGATGTCTGGCTCACAGTAAAACAGGAGCATCCCCACATGTGGGAATGGGTCAAAGCCGTTATTCAGTGGGCGATCAAGTGACAGGCACAATAGCTTGTCGGTCCGCATAGCATAGGGGAAAAGGAGGTTTTCCCTATGACGCTGCGCCCCTATGACCGCCAGGCGGCGGTGGACTACGCCCACCGCTGGGCCTACTACCGGAATCCGGATTTTTACAATTTCGACGAACTGGGGGGCGACTGTACCAACTTCGCCTCCCAGTGTCTTTATGCTGGCTCAAAGGTGATGAACTACACCCCGACCTTCGGCTGGTTCTACAACAGTCAGTACAGCCGCGCTCCCGCCTGGACGGGGGTGCCCTTTTTCTACAACTTCCTTACCCGGAAGCAGGAGAGCCCCGGTCCGATGGGGGAGAACGCCGCTCTGAACCAGGTGCTTCCCGGCGACTTTGTGCAGCTGCGCTTTGCCCCAGGGCCCTTTGCCCACAATCCGGTGATTGTGGCCGTGGGCAGTCCGCCCGCACCGGACAATATTCTGGTGGCCGCCCACAGCGAGGACCACGATTACCGCCCCCTGTCCACCTACCCCATCCGGGAGGTGCGTTTCATCCACATCACGGGGGTGTACCGTTGACCGGCGGGGGAGTTCTATGGTAAGATGAGTCAAAAGGGAGGGAAAGCCGGTGAGACAGCTGAAAAAAGCCTATCTGGAGATTACCAATGTGTGCAATCTGTGCTGCTCCTTCTGTCCGGGGACCCGTCGGCCCGCCGGCTTTCTTACCCCAGAGGATTTTCAGTGCCTGGCCGCTAAGCTGCGGCCCCATACGGAATATCTCTACCTCCACCTCATGGGGGAACCCCTGCTCCATCCCCGGCTGGGGGAGATTCTGGACCGGGCTGGGGGGCTGGGGTTCCGGGTGATGATCACCACCAACGGCACGCTGCTGGAAAAACAGGGCGGGCTGCTGATGGCCAGCCCGGTGGTGGAGAAGGTGAGCGTCTCCCTCCACTCCTTCGAGGGTAACGAAGAGGGAGACCTGGAGGGCTATCTGGACGGATGTCTCCGGTTTGCAAAGGGGGCCTCCGCCGCAGGAAAGCGGTGCGCCCTGCGGCTGTGGAATCTGGACGGTGCTCTCCCTGGGGCCAACCGCCAGAACGATATGATTTTGTCCGCGCTGGAGAGGGCCTTTCCGCCCCCCTGGAAGGAGGGCCGCCGGGGGACGACGCTGGCCCCCAACGTCTTTTTGGAGTGGGGGGAGCGGTTTGAATGGCCTGATCTGTCTGCGCCGGAGGAGGACAGCCCCAGCTTCTGCTACGGCCTGCGTGACCAGGTGGGGGTGCTGTGGGACGGGACAGTGGTGCCCTGCTGCCTGGACCACGAGGGGGACGTGCCCCTGTGAAACCTCTACCGCCAGAGCCTGGATGAGATTCTGAGCGGTCCCAGGGCTAAGGCCATTTATGACGGCTTTTCCCAGAAAACTGCCCAGGAGGAGCTGTGCCGCCGGTGCGGATTCGCAAAGCGGTTCCGGACATAGTCCCGCTTACCGGAAATGTTCCTCCGCATACTGCGTCAGCTCCTGATGGAAATCCGGGTGGGCGACGGAGATCATGGCCTCGGCGCGTTCACGGAGGGTAAGGCCGGAGAGCTTGACAACGCCGTATTCCGTGGCTACATACTGGACCATGGTCCGTGGAGCGGAAATAGTGCTGCCGCCGGGGATGGTGGGGACGATATTGGATTTCCGTGTTCCTGTTTTGTCAATCCGGGATGAGTTGATGCAGATAAAGCCCTTGCCGCCCTGAGAGCGGTAGGCGCCCTCCAAAAAGTCCAACTGGCCGCCGGTCCCGGAAAGCTGACGCCCTCCGGCAGACTCCGCATTTTCCTGCCCCATCAGGTCCAGCTGGACGCCGCCGTTGATGCTGATAAAGTTGGACATCTGCCCCATCCGCTCCGGGGAATGGATGTAATCCACGTCAGAGGGGCGGAACAGCTCCGGTTCCTCAGCAATCCAGCGGTAGAGCTCCTGAGTACCCATAGCCAGGTTCCAGCCGGACCGGCCGGTGTCGGTCTCCTTGCGGCGGTTGGTCAGCTTGCCCGCATTGTGCAGGCAGAGAAACGCATCACTGATGGTTCCGGTATGACAGCCCAGGTCCTTCAGGTCGGAGTTGGCAATCATCTTGGCCACCGTAAATGGGACGCTGCCCACTCCCAGAGACAGGACCGCACCGTCCGGAATTTCCCGGACCACGTTCCTGGCAATGGCCTCGTCTGTGGAGGAGGGCTCCTTGTAGCTGCGAGTGGGCAGGGGCTCATGCTCGCCCTCCACGATGTAGTCGGCCTCCGACAGGTGGACGCGGTGAGAGCCGTCTACTCCCTGGAGCCTGGGCAGATGCTCGTTGATCTCAAAAACCACAGTGCGGGCGTTTTCAAAGATTGTGCGCCAGGCGTAGTTGGAGATGCCCAGCCCGCAGTATCCCTGGCTGTCAGGTTGAGACACGGGAACAAAGGCCGCGTCTACCCGGATATGGTGGCGGTACAGGTTGGGGAGAAAGCGCAGGATCATGGGCATAAAGCTGCACAGCCCACGGGACTGGAGCTTGCGCTCATAGTCGCCAATGTGCCAGCTGTGGTAGGAGAAAGAGCTCTGTTCCGGGTCCTGTTCCACCACTTCAATGCGGGGGCGGATGACCAAGCCGCCCCGTATTTTTACGTTGGACAATGCTCCCTTTCGCCCGGCAAGGGCCCTGTCCATGAGTTCAGGAAACCCTCCGCCAAAACCGTAGTCGACCCAGTCTCCGTCCCGGACCGCCTTTTCGGCGGCCTCCGCTGGTGATACAAATCTGCTTTTATCCATGCACAGCATATCCTTTTCTCCTTTCGTTCTTCTGTTTTGTGGTCCTCACAATTCGCTGTCATTTATCTCCTGTTGGGCGGGCTCGTAAAAAGGATTGGGACAGGCGCTTGTCAAATGCAGGCTTCACGTATAAAATTCCTCCATGGTGTCCAAACACAGACAGCCCAGCCGGCCGCTGGGAGCCGCACAGCCGCAGTCAATATCGATCCAAGTCTTTTGTCGTAGTATTTTGTCCTGTCCGCTGAGGTAGCGGGTAGGGGTGTGACCGAAAATCAGGAACTTATCCGGGAAATAGACCGTATCCATGCCGGGACGGCAGAAAAGGAAGTCCTCCAGGTTATAGTCTGACAGGGGCCGGCCGGGGGAGAAGTTGCTCAAGCCGGAGTGGGTCAGCACAAAGGACCGGCCATTGGTTTCCACCTCGGCAAAGAGTTCCATCTCCCGAAAATACTCTAAAATTTCCTCCCGCTCCTCTGTAGCCAGCCCCTTCAGGCTCCGGAGGGTAACTCCGCCGCCATTGGCAATCCATTCGCTGAGAGCCGCAATCTGGGTCCCGTCCAGGGCGTTCAGGCTCTGGTCGGTGACCTCCTGCATCAGCCAGGGGAGGCAGATGGCGGCGGTAAACTCGTGGTTGCCCAAGAGGGGGAAGATGTTGGGCCGAAACATCATGTCCTGCAAAATCTTTATGCCGTCAGGTCCCCGGTCGATCACATCGCCCAGCACATAGAGAGTATCGTCTAAGGTGAACTTGATAACCTCCAGCATCTGTTGATACCTGTCGAAACGGCCATGAAGGTCGGATATCACATAGATCATTTTATTTCCTCCTTTCAAAACATTCAATCAGGGAAGATATCCAGTTTCTATTCAGCTAGATGTATTTTCGCACATGCTCTGTAAAAATGCAAGGAATGGTTTCCGGTTACAGTTTTCATAAAACTCCTGATTTGTGTTCCTCAGGTCAAAAATAATCATGTGATTTTAGCCCCCTTCGGGAACAAGAACGCGAAAAAATTGAGACCAATAGAAAAGGCTCCTGCCTGAAATTGTTATTTCAGGTGAGAGCCTATGGTTTTTCAGATGAAACCGATCATCTTTGTTGGTAGATGGGTAATTTTCTTTGCGGTTTAACCCCGTACAGAGCCCTGGGACTGGATTTTGTCAAAGGCTGGGTTGGTGAGATAAACGTTCCGGGCATCCATCTTCTCTTTGCACAGGCGCAGGCACTCGCCAAAACGCTGGAAATGGACAATTTCCCGCTCACGCAGGAAACGGATGACGTTGTTCACGTCCGGGTCGTCGGACAGCCGCAAAATGTTATCATAGGTAAGACGGGCTTTCTGCTCTGGTGCAATCACGCAAGTGCAACCTGGGGCTAAAAATTCCAGTGTATCTCAATGGGAACGTCACGAGTGCCAAGGATGCGCTTGCCTACAGTGATGTGGTCGATAAGGATTTCTACGATTTCCCGTGTCAAGTGTTCCAGGTTTACATACCGCTCCACCAGGGCCTTTCGGTTGTCTCCCACGGCAATCCTGTCCTCCAGCTCCGCAAGCTGCCGCTGGCCGTCCAGCAGGATACGCTCCAGCCGGGATTTTTCGGAGGAAAACTCTTTGGAGAGGGCGGAGAAGTCGCTGTTGTTGAGCAGGCCCTTGACTTTATCCATGTATAAATCCCGCAGGCCCTTGGTGTACTCTGTAATCTTCTTCTCGTAGGCGGAGAGGGTTTCCAAGAGCTGTCGTTTCTGGCCCTGGAGGTTTTCGCAAAACTCAATGCTCCGTTCCAACTCGTCCTTGTCCAGATACTCCGCCGCCAGCCGGT
>CATKXO010000025.1 GCA_949840775.1 uncultured bacterium
AACAAAGTACATATGCCCTGTGATGCTCAGCTTGGTGGCGTCCAGGCTCCGCAGGAAGGTGGTACAGATGGTCTCCACCTGCTTGCGGTTGGCGCACTGCTGATAGAGTTCAAACAGCTCCTCCGCCTTGCGGCAGCAGCCCCGCACATCCACCACATCGTCCATCATCAGATTGTCGCAGCGGAACACATGATCCCGCTTGTCGAAGCTGATGTTGGCCAGCTTCTCATACTGGTTGGTTCTCTGATTCAGCGTCTCTTTCACCAGCTCCCGGGAAAGAATATCCGCCGTGTGCTTGTTGTCCCGGCAGTAGGCCAGGTAGATATGGGTCTCGCCCATGGTGGTGACAGGATACCGCTCCCGGATATCCCCGGTGGCGGAACGGAAAGCGTCAGCGACGGACAGCCGCTTGCCGCCGGAGTAGGGAATGTCCATCTCCCCGCAGAGTTTGGACAGGGCCTCCTTCTCCACCAGGAGATTGCTTAGGGAGAAATAGAGGAATTTTCCCAGCATATGCTCTTTGTCGCCCTGAGAGGTGCCGATGAAATCCTTCATATCAAATACGTTATTCATATCCATAATATGTCCTTTCTTTACATGGCCGCCACCCGGCTGAGGAGGTAATCGTCCACCCCCTTGTAGGCCGGGTCCCAGGTGTATTTTGTGTACTTCCACCGTTTGATTTTTTGTACTTCCTTCCGCATGGCGAGGATGGCCTTCCGGACCTCCGGCTTGGTGTTCTGGTCCATGTCCATGGCCTCCACCACCTCGGTGACGCCCAGGTCGCGGAGGGTCTTGGTCAAACCATTCAGCGAATTGACACCGCCGATGCAGACAAACAGGGCGTCGTGGGCTAGGAAACTGGCTACGTCCCCTTTGAGGGGACCCTCCGTCAGATAGGCCCGCTTGCTGGTGGTGTCGCCGGTGATATGGACCCAGGAATAGCTCCGGGTGCCGTTGGTCATATCCCGGCTGGACAGCCAGCGGTACTTGCGATCATCGTCAGCGTCATCCAGGCGAATTTTCAGCCCCTGGATCAGGCCTTCCTTATTGCGGACAGGAATAATAAAGCCGTTTGGTCCGGCCAGGGTCCAGTCTCCGTAGTAGGTACGGAAGCCGGGCACGCCCAGCAGATCAAACCCGCAGGAGCGGAGCAAGGAGGCGAGAAGCCGCCGGTCCTGTTCCGTCTCTGGCATACTGCGGTACTGGTTGCGGGTGATCCGCTCCTCGGAGAGCCCCCGCTCCAGCAGATTTTCGTGATGCTTGTCCAAAAGGGTCAAATGGCCCAGCATGGCGGTGTATGCGGCGTGCCGTTCCTCCAGGGAAACGGGCTGCCGTTCTATCTCTGTGTTTTGAGGAGTTGGCTGCTTGGGGATAGCTGTGAACAGCTGAGCCTTTTTACTGACCAGTCCGCCATCCAGAAGGACAGGGAGAAGGAACAGGCTGAACTTGAGCGGGAACGAAGAATGCAGAAAGCGATGCTGTCCATCAAGCAGAAGTTTGGCAAGAATGCTATTTTGAAAGCCTCTGATTTGCAGGAGGGCGCTACTACCATAGAGCGAAACAACCAGATTGGGGGGCATCAGGCTTGAGGAATCCTTATGAAGATATTATCAACTTGCCCCACCATGTCTCTCAGCGGCACCCGCAGATGCCTTTGGAGGATCGTGCGGCTCAGTTCAGCCCCTTCGCCGCTCTGACTGGCCACGCAGCTGCAATCCAGGAAACCGCACGCTTAACCGATGAGTGAATCGAGTTGGACGAGGACGCTAAATGCATCCTGGATGAAAAACTGAGAATACTCCAAGATCATTTGGAGGAAGGGCCAGAGGTATCTATCACATATTTTCGTCCGGATACAAAAAAAGCCGGCGGCGCGTATATAACGGCCACCGGCTGGGTTAAAAGAATAGATGAATACAGTCGGACAGTGCTTTTGAAGCCCGATACCTTGATACCGATTGATAATATCTATGAGATAGAATGTTCTCTGTTCGATTTTCTGTCTGCCTCAGACACGCTTTGATACTAATTCCCGCACAATATCGTCCCCCAGCAGCTGGCTGGTGCGGTAGATGTCCTGGCAGAACTGTTTCAAGCTGAAATCCATACCGGGTTCATCCTTGTCCAGCAGAATGCCGGTGACCTTGAAGCCGTGGTCTGACTGCTCCTGACTCAAGTCCTCCAGATATTCCTGGGAGAGCTCGCACTCGCCGTCGGTGATAAACACAATATCGGCGTTTTCAAAGCTCTCCTCTCTCATAAGCCGCAGAGCCTCGGACATGGGCGTCTCAAAATCGGTGTAGCCGTTGAGAAAAGTCTCGGCGGCGGACAGCTTATCCCGCATGGTATACTCCCCTGGCCGGAACAGATTAGTGATGAACTGCCCTCTGCTGGCAAAGTGAACCAGCGCAAAGCTGCAGCCGCTGCCGGCAGCGATCTCCAGCAGGGTCAGGGCCACGGCCTTGCCCCATGCGGCGGGGTCGCCTCTGGTTGAAATAGATTCATCCAGACAGCAGATGTGAACCGCCCCAGTAAAAACGGACAATAGACAAAAGGCCCCCTGTGTAGGAAAATAAGACTACACAGGGGGTCGTAATATGGAGAAGCGAAAATACACAAAGATACAAGTACTGGAAACAGAGATCGTATCAATGCATAGGGCAGGAAAAACGCACAGAGAGATAGCAGAATATTTTGGATTAGAGCGCAGCCAGGTCAAAAAATGTTTGGAGAGATTCCGCTGCAGGCAGAGAAAGCAGGCGGCGGGAATACAGCCGAAGCCCAAAGGCCGTCCCCGCAAGGATGGCCAGCCGCCGCATCAAAGCGAGGCCGCAGAGCTTAAGAGGCTGCGGATGGAGAACCAGTTGCTGCGGGATTTTCTGAAACTTTCCGAAAGGGGGGGCGTGCGAGAGTAAAGTATCATGTAATCTATCTTCACCGAAAAGACTATCCCATAACAGTCATGTGTCAGTTTTTCGGGGTATCACGGAGTGGGTACTACGATTTTGTCCGCTGCCTGGGCCGGCCAGAGCGGGATGCAGAGCTGGGGCAGGTTCTTCGGGAGCAGCAGGCTCACGTCCGGCAGACGTATGGTTACAGACGGATGTGGCTGGAGAGTCAGGGCATCCACCGAAACCCCAAGACTGTGCTGCGGGTAATGAAGAAATATGAGGTGCTGGCGGAGATTCGCAGGCCGAGGAAATGGCAGCAGATGGGGCAGCAGGTCCGCAAATATGAAAACCTGCTTAACCGGGAGTTTCACGCAGACAAGCCCAATAGCAAGTGGGTGACGGACATCTCCTACATCCAAACCAGGCAAGGCATCTTGTATCTGTCTATGATCCGGGACCTCTACGATATCCTTGTAGCTCTCGCCAGTAAAAATGAACGCCCGCTTTGTATCCGGAAACTGGGCAGTCTGGTTGGAGAATGCGGTCAGTTCATCGGTCAGGGCCAGCTTGCCGATGCCGGAGCAGACGTAGTGAACAGCACAAAAGAGGTCGCCCAGATGAGCAATCGCCGCCACCCGGGTACTGCCCCAGGGGTTTGAACCACGGCCTCGTGTAATGGCAGATATACAACACGAATGGAGCGCATTTGTCCAGATACCGGCGGCGCGACTGTAACACAATATCCGGCAGGTAAAATATTTTTGGTTCGTCTCCGGAGCATCCACTTTGGTTGACATCCTTACAAATAAGACATTGTTGCAGCAATTCCCGTCTTGACTGCCATATCGGAAATACCGTTTGCTTATCACACCTATAACCTGGACTCACTATCCCCCTGCACACAAAAAATGCCCCCGCGGCCGACAGATAACGTCGATTGCGGGGGATGTTCCCTTAGACTAATTCGCTGCCATTTTTCTTCCTGTGCGGCCGCAGCCTGCCGCAAATCCTCCTGTCCATAATAACCCAGTGCGCAATCTTTTCCACATAAACTCACACAGGGTCATTGCCCAGCGGAATCATATATGTACATTTCTCGTCCTCGTTGTGATAATTGGTGCACCCATAAAAGACGCTCCCATTTTTCGGGTTCTTTCTGACAATCAAATATCCGTCTGCGCATTTCGGGCATTTCAAAATATCGTGTTTGTACACTTTGTCGTTGGTCATGAAGTCGCAGACCTCCGCCTCATTCGTGCAGATCCACAGGTTAAGCCCGTAATTTTTATTGAACTCATATTTCAGCGGAAAACCGCATACAGGACAGCGCAGATTGAACAGGTCAACCACCTGCATATTGATCTCATCTGCGTGCGGGATATGAAAATCCTGAATCAACTCTACCAGGAACCGGGAGGGCCGGTTTTTGGGCACCGCGATATAGACACGGTTCTTTGTACGGGTCATAGCCACATAGAACAGCCGGCGCTCCTCCGCGAAGGGCATACTGTTGTCCTCATAGGTTACAAGCTTGATAATAGGGTCATCCTCAATCTGACAGGGGAATCCGAATTTTCCCTCAAACATGTTGATCAGAATCACGTTGTCGTACCCCAGCCCCTTGGAGCTGTGGGCCGTCATAAAGGAAATTTTGGCTCTGGGATAGCGCGTGCTCTGGATATACTCCTTGGAAGCTTCCTTAAACTTTCCTGTCCTGCACAGCTTATATTTGTCGTAGTTGTAGCGCCCAATCAGCAGGATGGAGCTGGTTTCTCCATACTCCGCAATGATGCTGCCCACCATCTTCTCGATCTTCTCCGCGAGAGCCTTCATGGGCCGAAAGCTGTCGTCAAACACCTCCAGAACAATGGGGTTGCTCAGGTGTTTGGGAGAAATCAGCTGTTTTCGGAGCTGAGCGGAATTTTTCTGGACAAAGCCGCCGGCAATATCAATCAGCTCCTGGGAGTTGCGGTATGTGTGGGTAATTTTCAGCTCCGTTCCCGCACCCATCAACTCCAGGAACCGGGTAAACAGGGTGATGTCGGAACCGGAAAAGGCGTAGATCGACTGCCAGTCGTCCCCCACCGCAACCACCTTTGCCCGTGTGATCTCAGACAGCCGCTTGGTCAGGTTGAAGCGCTGCCGGGCAATGTCCTGAAACTCGTCAATGATGATGTATTTGTAGGGGAGCTCAATCCGCTGCCGCTCAATCTCCTGAAGATAGAAGTGGGCATCGTTAATCATGTCGGCAAAGTCGATCTGATTTCTCTGCTTCAGCACCGCCTGATAGTGGTGGTACACCTGCTCTGCAATATCCAAAAACAGCAGCGTCCTGGGGTTGTCCGTCCTTTCCCGCAGGCTGGAAAAGCCATTTTCGTCATACCCTGTGGTCTTGTACTGCTCTATAAATTTCATCATAAAGACGATGAGCTTGTAGATATATTTGTCCTTTCCGGTCTCGACGATTTTTTGATAGACCTCCTCCACATTTCTCGGCCTCAGGACAAATCCCTCTGTTTCCAGGCACTCTCTCAGGTGCGTAAGCAGAGAGCGGCCGTCGTTATACTGGGACCAGGTTTCAAGCAATGTTGTTCGATTTTCATTGTGCAGGCGGCGCTTATCCCAGATGGTTTTTTTATACCGCTCCCGCTGCCTTGGGGTGAAGATTGTGCTGTATCCGCGCTCGCTCAGGGCATAGTGCTCCAGCCAGGCGGTGTGTTCCCCCTGGGTAATGCAGAAATCCGGGGTGTATTTTTTATTCCGTGAGGGAGAGCCAAAGGGATATACCCGTTCATATTCATAATCCAGACCGTTCAGATAGAGGAAATTCGCGATTTGAACCTCCTGAACAGAGCGCAGATACTCCCCGGTGATCGTCCGGGTCTTCCGGGAGCGCTGCTGCTCCACTTTTTTGATGTACTCGCCCAGGCCGCTTTTCAGCGTCTCAAAATCCTGGGCGGCCTTATAAAGATGGTACTGATTCAAATCAGAAAACTCAAATACATCTTCCGAAAGATCAAAATAGTACCCCAGGAACAGCACCAGATTCCGCATCAGGGGCTTATTGTTAAAAATGGCCTTCTCCAGCATGTCAAAGATGATCTGGTAAGAGGAAAAGTTGACCTCAGGCGGCTGCGCGGAGAACTGCTTTACAATATCAAAGGCAAAGGAGTGGAAGGTACAGATTTTTGCCGGGATTCCAAGCCCTCTATTGATACGGTCCCGAAGCTCTCCAATCGCCTTGTTGGTATAAGAGATGACAATGATCTCCTGGGGATTGATACGTTTCCGCTCCACCAGATATTTTACCTTTGCCGCCATGGTGGTCGTCTTGCCGGCGCCGGCGCCCGCCACAAGAAGACAGTAGTCGTCGTCAGTGATGACCGCCCGCCGCTGTTCCTCGTCCAGCTGAATGCCGGGGTCGATGTCCTTGAGAATATTGTCAAAATACGCTTTTTCCTTGACAAGGGTCCGGTTTACATGATTGGTATTGTGGGTTGTGATGTCATCGGACAGCGTATGCATTTTGCTTAAAAACCGCTTTAAGGCGTCAATGTCCACACGAAATGTTGCGGCGTGATTGCACACGTACTGAAAAATCAGCTTGTTTTTCAGCTCGCGGTAATATTTCCCATATGTATCCCTCAGCTTCTCCCCGTCCCGGTGGGAGATGTAGTGGTCCTCAGAAAAAAGCGCAGTATAATCCCGGTCGAAGGACAGCAGCAGGTTTCCGATGTTTTGATAATCAAGTTTTTGATTCCGGGAAACCGGAGGGCCTGCCTGGGCCGCAGAAAAGTACGTTGCCGGCAGTCCGCAGTGCGGACACAGTTCAGCTTTGTCAGAGATCGAATTTCCGCACTCCGGGCATTTGATTAAAGCCATGCTTCCCCTCCTGACACATACTTTGTAATTGTACTCGGTATTTTACAGCCTCTTCAAAATCCTCTCGCACAACAGCACATTTTGTCTATTATACACGATTTTTCTGTATGACGCAATTTCTTTCAGGGGAAGGGAGTGCCCCAACGCGCATTTTATCCGGAGATCAACTGTAGGGGCCGCCCCCCTGGGCGGCCCGAAACCGGAAGAGATATTGCGTTTTGGCGGGCCGCCGAGGGCGGCGGCCCCTACATTAAAATCTGCGAAAAGGACAATCCCCAGGGGAACAGCTGCTGTTTCAATCCAAAAAAGTGCGGAATGTGTATTGGGGGACGACTTCTCTGATAAACATATTTGGGGGAGGAACGGAAAATCTCTTGACATTTGCGGGAAAAAACGATATTTTAAGAATATAGAAAACGTACCTGCGGGAAGGAAACCAAATCCGTTTTGGACCGAGTTTCAAGCTTGCGGGTCATTTTATTTTCCGAATACAATATAAAAAGGGAGGCTTCATTGGTGGAAAGAACAATATCTGATCTGAAGCAGCGCATCCGGGCAGGACGGGGCAAGATTCCGGCCCACAAGGTCATCCGCGGGGGCCAGCTGGTCAACGTAATGTCCAGCGAAATCTATCCCGCGGACGTGGCGGTATACGGCGACATGATCGCCGCCGTGGGCGATGTAGAGGCTTACATCGGCCCCGACACCGAAATCATTGACGCTCAGGGCCGCTACCTGGTCCCCGGCATGATCGACGGCCACATCCACAGCGAGTGCAGCAAGCTGAGCATCACCAGCTACGCCAAGGCGGTAGTCCCCCACGGCACCACCAGCATGATCTCCGGCCTGGACGAATACATCTCCGTCTCCGGCCTGGAGGGGCTGCGGGAAGTGCTGGACGAGGTGAAGCAGAGCCCCCTGAAGGTCTTCTGGGGCGCCCCCTACAAGACCCCTTACACCGTCCCCCAGTCCACTGTGGCCTACAACTTTACCAAGGAGACCCACGCCCAGGTCCAGCAGTGGCCCGAGTGCTTCGGCGTGTGGGAGACGGTACGGGAGTTTATCCAGGAGGAGGACGAGGATACCCTGGGCGCCATCTCCCTGGCGTTCCAGAACCGCCTGCCCGTCTTCGGCTGCGCCCCCATGGCCCGGGGCAACGACCTGAACGGCTACCTGTGCGCCGGCGTCCGGCTGGACCACGAGAGCTATGACCACGAGGAGGTCGTGGAGAAGATGCGCAAGGGGATGCACATGCTCATCCGGGAGTCCTGCGTCACCCACTTCCTGGCGGAGAACATCCGGGCGGTCACCGAGGTCAACCCCGCCTTTGCCCGCCGGGTGAGCTTCTGCACCGACGATGTCACCGCCACCGACATCCTCTCCAAGGGCCACCTGGACAACGTGGTCCGTCTGGCCATGGCCGCCGGGGTGGACCCCATGACCGCCATTCAGATGGCCACCATCAACAGCGCCGAGGCCTACCGCATCGACCACCTGGTGGGCTCCATCTGTCCGGGGCGCATCGCCGACATCCTCTTTGTGGACGACCTGCGGGCGTTCAACATCCAGCGGGTGATGACCAACGGCAATATGGTGGCGGAGGACCAGCGCCTCTCTTACGATTTGAAGGCCCCGGAGCGCAGCCCCGTCCTCAAGGGGGCCCTCAAGTGCGCCCTCACCACCCCGGACACCTTCACCTACCACGCCAAGATCCAGAACGGCACCGCAGAGGTGCTGGCCATGGACGTGAAGGGTCCCTTCGTCCGCAAGCGCCGGGACGTGACGCTCCAGGTAAAGGACGGCGTGGTCCTCCCCGACCCGGACCAGGACGTGGCCCTGGTGTCGGTGCTGGAGCGCTTCGGCCGCAACGGCAACAAGTCCCTGGCCTTCTGCTCCGGATGGAAGCTGAAAAAGGGGGCCATGGCCTCCTCCGCCGCCCCCGACGACAACGACCTGGTGGTCATGGGGGTCAGTCCCGCCGACATGTCCATCGCCGCCAACTACCTGATTGAGCAGGGCGGCGGCCAGGTGGTGGTGGCCGACGGAAAAATCCTGGAGTTCCTGCCCCTGCCCGTGGGCGGCATCGTCAGCGACTGTGAGCCGGCGGAGATGGCCGCTCAGGAGGAGCGCATCGACCAGGCGGCCCGGTCTCTGGGTTCCGACCTGCCCAACCCTATGATGTATATGTTCTTCCTGCCCATCACAGCCATCCCCGACTACGCCATCACCGACGTGGGTCCGGTGGACTATGTGAACCTGACCACCTTCGACCCCATTTTGAAGCTGACGGAGGGATAACCATGACAAAAGAAGCGCTGAAAAAGCTCATCCAGACCGCTGCGGGGACCATCCCCGCGGAGACGGTCATCAAAAACTGCAAGGTCTTCAACGTGTTTACCGGCGAGTTCGTCCAAGGGGATATCGCCCTCTGCGGCGGACAGATTGCCGGCGTGGGCTCCTACTCCGGTGAGACCGAGGTGGACGCGGGCGGCCGGTACGCCGTTCCCGGCTTCATCGACAGCCACATCCACATCGAGTCCTCCTACCTCAGCCCGGAGGAACTGGGCCGTCTGCTGGTGCCCCACGGCGGCACCACCATCATCGCTGACCCCCACGAGATTGTCAACGTGTGCGGCATCCGGGGGCTGGACTACATGATGGAGGCTGCCAAAAACACCGCCCTGGACATCCAGTATATGCTCCCCTCCTGCGTGCCCGCCACCCCCTTCGAAAACGCCGGCGCCGTCATCAACGCCCCCGAAATGGCCGAGCCCATCCGGCGGGACAAGATTCTGGGCCTGGGCGAGTTTATGAACTTCCCCGGCGTGGTCAACACCGACGACATGGTGCTGGACAAGCTGATGTGCGCCAAGGAGGCGGGCAAGCTCATCGACGGCCACTCCCCCGGCCTGTCCGGCATGGCCCTGAATGGCTACGCCGCCGCCCGCATCCAGGGGGACCACGAGTGCTCCACCGTGGAGGACATGCAGGCCCGGCTGGCCCTGGGCATGTATGTTCTGCTGCGCCAAGGATCTGCCTGCCACGACCTGCGCACCCTGGTCAAGGGGGTCACTCCCGCCAACAGCCGCCGGTGTTTGCTGTGCTCCGACGACCGCCAGCCCAGAACCATCCTGGAGGAGGGACACCTGGACAGCCACCTGCGCATCTGCGTGGAGGAGGGGCTGGACCCGGTCACCGCCCTGCGCATGGCCACCCTCAACGCCGCCGAGTGCTTCCGCCTCTATGACCGGGGGGCCATCGCCCCGGGCTACCGGGCGGACATCGTGCTGCTGGACGACCTCACACAGTTCCATGTGGACCGGGTGTGGATTCAGGGCGTGCTCACTGCCGAAAACGGGGCCTATCTGCTGCCGGTGAAGCGGTACCCCATCGACCAGGTCAAGGGCAGCGTGCGCATCAGGGACTTCTCCCAGGCCCGGCTGAAAATGGGGCTGAAAAGCGGCCATGTCAACCTGATCGAGATTCAGCCCGGCGGCATCGTGACGAAAAAGTCCACAGCCAGCATCAAATTGGACAGCCAGGGTGAATTTGTCTGGTCCAAGGATGTGGACATCGCCAAGGTGGCCGTGGTGGAGCGGCACCACGGGACGGGCAACGTGGCCTGCGCCTTTTTGAAGGGCTACGGCATCCAGGAGGGGGCCATCGCCCTGTCCATCGCCCACGACTCCCACAACGTGATTGCCGTGGGGGTGAGCGATGAGGAGATGGCCGCCGCCGTCCAGGCCCTGGAGAAGCAGGAGGGCGGCATCGTACTGGTGAAAAACGGCCAGGTGGTGGACTCCATGCCCATGCCCATTGCGGGGCTGATGAGCGACCAGTCCGGCCAGTGGGTGGCGGAGAAGCTGGAGTCTCTCCACGAGAACGCCTATACCCAGCTGGGCATTCACCGCAGCGTGGAGCCGGTGATGACCCTGTGCTTCATGTCCCTGGCCGTCATTCCCGAGATCAAGCTCACCGACATGGGCCTGTTCGACGTAACCAAATTCCAGTTCATCCCCGTGGAAGCGGAGCAATAACCCTGTCCGAAAAAACTGTTCAGAGAGAGAAAAGGAGAGCGATACCCTATGAACAAAAACGGCACCCTGGTCCCCTGGTTCCGCAGGGGCGACATCGGCGGCGTGTCCTACGCCGTCACCAACAACATCGTCAACTACCTCATCGTCATTGCTACCCTCACCGGCGTGCTGGGCTGGCCGGATGAGGTGGTCTTCGGCTATGTTGTCCCCGGCATGTCCATCGGCCTGATGCTGGGCTGCTTCTACTACGCCTGGATGGGCTGGAAGCTGTCTAAAAAGGAGGGACGGGCCGATGTCACCGCCCTGCCCTCCGGTGTGTCCACCCCGGCCATGTTTGTCATCCTGTACGGCGTTATCATGCCTCTGAGCTATGCGGTGGAGGACCCCATGCAGGCCTGGTCCGCCGCCATGGCCGCCTGCTTCATCGGCGGCTTTGTGGAGTTCTGCGGCGGCTTTATCGGCCCCTGGATGAAGCAGCGCATCCCCCGGGCCGCCCTGCTGGGCACCGTGGCCGGCATCGGCTTTATTTGGATGGCCACTCAGGGCGTGTTCGACATCTTCGGCGACCCTCTGATCGGTCTGCCTGTGCTCTTTGTGGCCATGGTGGGCATCTTCGGCGGCTACCTCTTCCCCAAAAAGATTCCCCCCCTGGTGGTGGCCATCGTGGGGGGCGTGGTATACGCCCTGTGCCTGGGCCGCAGCTCCTTTGACTTCAGCGGCGTGGGCTTCTACTTCCCCAACCCCGCCACCAGCATCCAGTACATGATCAACGGCTTTGCCATTGTGGTGCCCTACCTGACCATCATCATTCCGGTGGAGATTTACAACTTCATCGAGACCATGGACAATGTGGAGGCCTCCAACGCCGCAGGTGACGCCTACAACGTCCGGGAGGCCCAGTTTGCCGACGGCATCTGCACCATGCTCTCCGCCCTGTTCGGCGGCGTGATTCCCAACACCGTGTGGCTGGGCCACGCCGGCCTGAAAAAGGCCAATGCGGGCATCGGCTACTCCATCGTCTCCGGCGTGGTGTTCGGCGCAGCGGGCATCTTCGGCCTGTTCACCTTCCTGAGCAGTCTGGTGCCCCCCGCCGTGTGCGCCATCACCTTCCTGTGGTGCGCCGTGGTCATGGTGTGCCAGGCCTTTAAGGACTGCGAGCGCCGGCACTATGCCGCCGTGGGCGTGGCCATGGTCCCCTCGGTGGCCGACTACCTGTACACCCAGGTCACCGGCGCGGCGGGGCTGGCCGACCTGTGGACCGAGGTGCAGCCCTCCGGTATCAGCGACTTCGCTCCGGAAATTCACCAGGCCCTCATCGACGCGGGGGTCATGTGGAACGGCGTGGCCGCCACCAAGGCCGGCGCTATCCTCATCGGCATTCTGCTGGGCACCATGACGGTGTTCATCATCGACAGGAAGCTGGACCGGGTGGCCCTCACCGCCTGCATCGGCTATGTGCTGGCCGCCCTGGGCTTTATCCACAGCGCCGCCTTGGGCTTCTACCCCCTGTCCCCCTACGCCCTGGGCTATCTGGTGATTGCGGCCCTCTCCCTGATTCTGCACCAGGGCCGCAAGTCCTGGTTCCAGGGCCCCGATGACTTTGAGTATGTCTAAACCGCTTCCGGCTGCTTGGTAAGGTAAAACGTTTTTCGCCCCAAAGCCTCGATTCATCAAGGCTTTGGGGCGTTTTCTTTCAAAATATCCTGTTTTACCGCAGGTCCAGGTCCAGATCCACATCCCCCTGGATGCCGTCCACCCGGCCGGTATGGGTGTACTGCCACAGGTCAAAGTGGTAATAGAAATCCGGCTTCGTGTCATACTCCGCCAGCCACAGCACATGCTCCGTGAGCTCTCGCAGATCATAGCGGAGGTAGCCCAGGCTCTGGTTGAAGTACACCGCCGGGGTATAACCCGCCTCCTTGATGGCCGCGCAGAAGGCGGCGGCGCACTGGGTCAGGGTGGCGTTGGGCAGGCTGTCGGTGCGGGCGCCGCTGCCCGGAGCGATGGGTTCCCAGTCAAAGGCGATTGGATAGGCAATCTCATGCCCCTTGACGGCGTTGAGGATATAGGCGGCCTCTGCCTCCGCCTCCTCCGGGGTGATGGCCTGGGAGAAGAAGTAGACTCCCACATCCAGCCCGGCGTCCAGCGCCCCGCTGAGGTTGGCCTCAAAGGTCTGGTCCATAAACAGGCCCCCCTCGGTGTAGCCCCGGTAGCCCAGGCGGAGGATGGCAAAGTCGATGCCGTCCGCCGCCACCGCCTGCCAGTCGATCTCCTTCTGGTAGGTGGACACGTCCACCCCCGTCTTGGCCCGCTTGCCGTCCTGCTCATAGACAAGCCGTCCCCGGCTGTCCGTTGTAAAGGCGGAGCGGTCGTAGGGGTTGAGGGGCATCCCCTCCAGCGGCGTTAAGACCCGGTCACCAAACCGGAAGGTGACCGGCTCCTCCGCCGAAACATCGGGGGGCTCCTCCTCAGGGGGCTTCTCATCGGGGCGTAGAATCAGAAACAGCGTGACACAGGACACGATCAGAGCCAGCAGGGAGACCAGCAGGGTCAGTCTGCTCATCCAGCTCCCTCCGGAGGACCTCCGGGGCGGCGGGGCCTGCTGATACCGGGACCGGGGAGATGTGACCTGGGACTGAAGGCTGGACTCCTGTTCTTCTTCCGGATGCAGCTCAGGCGGATACGGATTCATGGCGCTTCTCCTCCCTGTTTCGACAGTTTTTTCTATCTTACCATATCGGCAGAAGAAGCGCAATACATAAGTAGGGGCCAGCGCTCTCGCCGGCCCGTTTTGTTATTTCAGTGCGGGCCGCTGAGGGCAGCGGCCCCTGCTGTTATCCAATCACCTGCCGGGCCACGTCCACGCTCTCCTTGGCGTCCCTGGCATAGAAGTCGGCTCCAATTTTTTTGGCGTAGTCCGCAGTGAGCACCGCGCCCCCCACCACCACCTTGCAGGGGACGTTCTCCTCCCGCAGCAGGCGGATGGTCTGCTCCATGCTGCCCAGGGTGGTGGTCATCAGGGCGGACAGCCCCACCAGGGGGGCGGAGTGCTTCTTGGCGGCCTCCACCACGGCGGCGGGCTCCACGTCCTTGCCCAGGTCCACCACCGGGTAGCCGTAATTTTCCAGCAGTACCTTGACGATGTTCTTGCCAATGTCGTGGATGTCCCCCTTGACGGTGGCCAGCACAATCGGGGCCTTGGGGGCACTCTCCCCGCCGGGCTGGGCGGACAGGCGTTCCCGGATGACCTCGAAAGCGGCCTGAGCCGCTCCCGCCGCCTGGATAAGCTGGGGCAGAAAAACCTTCCCGGCCTCAAAGTCCGCCCCCACCCGGTCCAGGGCGGGAATCAAAATACCGTCCACCACCTCCATGCTGTCCATGGTCTCCAGCAGCTTTCTTGTGGCGGCGTGGGCCTCTCCCTTCAAGCCGGCAATGACAATCTGCTCCAGGGTCCGCTCCCCGGCAGAGGCGGCAGACTGGCTCTGTCCCGCCCCGGCGGTGATGGAGGTGGACACCGTGGCGTTTCCGTAGGCGGCAATGTAGTCCCGGGCGTCGCCGTCGATGTTCATGAGCAGATGGTAGCACCGGACAGCGGCCATCATGGCCTCCAGATTGGGGTTGATGATGGGCAGGTCCAGCCCCATAGTCATGGCCATGGTGAGGAAATTCTGGTTCACCAGAGGGCGGGCGGGCAGGCCGAAGGAGATATTGGACACCCCCAGCACCGTCTTCAGCCCCAGCTCCTTCTTCACCCGGCGCAGGGCCTCCAGGGTCTGGGAGGCCGCCGCCTGTTCCGCAGAGACGGTGAGGGTGAGGCAGTCGATATACACATCCTCCCTCCGGATGCCGTAGTTCATCGCCCGGTTCATGATCCGGCCGGCGATATCCAGCCGGTCCAGGGCGGTTTTGGGGATGCCGTTCTTGTCCAGGGTGAGGCCCACCACCGCTGCGCCGTACTTCTTTACCAGGGGGAGGATGGCGTCCAATGTCTCCCCGTCCCCGTTCACCGAGTTGACGATGGCCTTGCCGCAGTAGACCCGCAGGGCCTTCTCCAGTACCTCGGGCCGGGTGGAGTCCAGCTGGAGGGGGGCGTCAGTCACCCCCTGGAGGGCCTTCACCACCTTGACCATCATCCCGGCCTCATCAATCTCAGGCAGGCCCACATTTACGTCCAGAATATCCGCCCCGGCCTGGGTCTGCTCCAGGGCCTGGCCCAGCATATAGTCCACATCCTCCCGGAGAAGGGCCTCCTTCATCCGCTTCTTGCCGGTGGGGTTGATGCGCTCGCCGATGACCCGTACCCGGTCGATGGGCACCACCTGGACCGGGCTGCACACAGCGGCGGGGACATGGCGGGGGATTTCCCGGATGGTCCGGCCCTCAAGCGCTTTGCACATCTTGGAAATATACTCCGGGGTGGTGCCGCAGCAGCCGCCGTAGAGCTTCACGCCCAGCCCGGTCAGGTCGGCCATGGCCTGGGCAAATTCCTCCGCTGTGATATCGTACCCCGCCCCGCCGGGGTCGGGCAGGCCGGCGTTGGGCTTGACGGAGATGGGCAGAGTGGTCCACTTTGTCAGCTCCTCCACCAGGGCGGGCATCTCCCGGGGGCCCAGGGAGCAGTTGACCCCGATGACATCCGCCCCCATGCCCTCTAGGGTGAGGGCGGCGCAGGCCGGGGCGTGGCCCAGGAAGGTCCGTCCCCGCTCCTCATAGGTGAGGGAGACAATGACCGGCAGGTCGCTGTTCTCCTTCACCGCCAGCAGGGCGGCCCGGCACTCCTGAAGGTCGGTCATGGTTTCGATTTTCACCAGGTCCACCCCGGCCTGCACCGCGCAGCGCACCTGCTGGGCGAAGATGTCCACCGCCGTCTCAAAATCCAGGGTGCCGGTGGGCTCCAGCAGCTGGCCGATGGGCCCCAGGTCCAGGGCCACCAGGGCTTTTCCGCCGGCGGCTTCCCTTGCAATGGCGACGGAGGGGGGGATGACCTCCTCCACCGTCTTCCCGGTGCGGCGCAGCTTCTCCCGGTTGGCTCCGAAGGTGCTGGCACAGAGAATCTGGGTCCCGGCCTCCACATAGGCCCGGTGGATGTCCAGCAGCCAGTCGGGGTGGTCCAGGGCGGCCAGCTCGGGGTACTCCCCCAGCTTCAGGCCCTTGGCCTGGAGCATGGTGCCCATGCCGCCGTCCAGAATCACGGGGCCGGGGGTGCTTAACAGTTCACGAAATTCCACAGTGTCCGCCCGCCTTTCGGTATTGACAGCTTCCCTGGGCGGGACAGCCCAGGCAGCTTCTCTTTTTCTGTTCGATCTCCCCCTGGGCCACCCCTAAAATGGCAGTGACCGACTTCCGGGGGGTGAGGAGGTGGTTGGCCGTGGCGCACAGCCCCGCCCGGCGGGGGGCGTCCAACAGGTCCAGGAGGGGCCCCTGGACTTCCAGGGGCAGGTCGCCGTAGCCGGGGCTGTAGCGGAAGGGGAAGGAACAGCCGGGAAATTTCCCCTGGAGCTCCTCCTCAATCTGGTCGCAGACCGCCTCCACCGCCGCCGAGGCGCAGCAGTCCAGAGTGAGCGCTTTGGCCATATCCAGCCGCTCGGCGCGGCGGATGAGGGCGTCCGCCTCCGCCCCCAGAGTGGCACAGAAGAGGACCGCCCGGTCACAGCCGGCCAGATGGGCCTTCAAATCCTCGCCGGGCAGGAGCAGGCCGTTTTCCAGGCGGACACCGCACGCCTCGAAGGAGAGGCCAACCGTCCGAAAGCTCCACCGGGGGCGGATGACCCCCAGCAGCTCCCGGGCGCAGGAATCCACCTGGGCCAGCAGGCCCTCGTCCGCTTTCTCCGGCGGACAGCCCATGTACCGCAGGACTTCGCCGGTATTCAGTTGGGTGATGGTGATGGGCATAAAAATTCCTCTTTTCACCATGTGGGACCCGGCCCCCTGGCCGGGTCATTCTCTCTGTGAAGATGTCCCGCCGAGGGCGGCGGGCCCCACAATTATCTCCTCACAACAGCGTAATCCCCGCCTTCTCAGCGGCCTGGATGTTGGCCTCATCCCACAGGGAGGATTGGACCTCACCGATGTGGGCCTTGCCCAGCAGCAGCATGGACACCCGGCTCTGGCCAATGCCGCCCCCCATGGTCAGGGGCAGCTCGCCGTTGAGGAGCATCTTATGGAAGGGCAGCTCCCGGCGGTCCTCACAGCCGGCCAGCTTGAGCTGGCGGGCCAGGCTCTCCTCGTCCACCCGGATACCCATGGAGGACACCTCGAAGGACCGGCCCCCCACGCTGTCCCACACCAGCAGGTCGCCGTTCAGGTCCCAGTCGTCGTAGTCGGGGGCCCGGCCGTCGTGGGGCTTTCCGGACTTCAAGACCCCGCCGATGCCCATGAGGAAGGTGGTGGGGTGGTCCTTGACAAAGGCGTCCTCCCGCTCCTTGGGGGTCTTGTCCGGGAACAGGTCCTCCAGCTCCTGGGCGGTGATAAAGGCGATGTCGGCAGACACCAGGGGCAGGACGTTCAGCTGGGGGAAGACGGTGCGCAGGAAAGCCTGGGTCTCAAAGAGGGCATTGACGATGGCGCACACCGTCTGCTTCAAAAACTCCACATTGCGCTGCTCCCGGGTGATGATCTTCTCCCAGTCCCACTGGTCCACGTAGGCGGAGTGGAGGGAGTCCAGCTCCTCGTCCCGGCGGATGGCGTTCATGTTGGTGTACAGGCCCTCGCCGGGGTGGAACTGGTAGCGCTTCAGGGCGTACCGCTTCCACTTGGCCAGGGAGTGGACCACGGCGGCGTCCCCCTCCACGCCGTTGACATCGAAGGCCACCGCCCGCTCCACGCCGTTCAGGTCGTCGTTCAGACCGGAGGACACCGGCACGAACAGCGGGGCGGATACCCGGTGCAGCCGCAGGGCCCCGGCCAGCTTGTCGGCAAAGAGCCGGTTGCCCAGGTCGATGGCCTTCTGGGTCTCGTAAATGGACAGCAGGGGCCTGTACCCCTGGGGCAAACGCATATCTTTCATAAAAAAGCTCCTTTTGTGATCCCGCTCTCGGGGCGGGACATCGAAATCAGAATAAGGGCATTGGATTTTCCTATTATACTCGCTGGAAAGCAGAATTGCAATAAAAAACGCCTGCGGAGAGTGCCCTAACGCGCATTTTATCCAGAGATTATCTGTAGGGGCCGCCCCCTTGGGCGGCCCGAAACCAGGGAAAAGGTTGCACGTTGGTGGGCCGCCGAGGGCGGCGGCCCCTACATTTAAATCTGCGAAAAGGACAATCCCCACCTGCGCCGAAGGCACGATTCCTGTCTATGGCCGGCCGCCGTCCTCCGCCGTGGCCTCGGGGACGCCGTCGTAGTCCCACTGGTGGTCGGTGTCGGCCAAAAAGTCGCTGGTGACGTTGAAGTAGGTGTACACAAACTCCCCATTTTCGTCCATCCAAGGCCGTGTGTCCCAGGTGGAGTCCACGCAGTACCACCCCCCGTCCAGCTTCACCATATTCCAGGCGTGGTTCTCCCGGTTGCCGAAAGCCGCCCCGGTGACAGTGATGCACTCGATCCCCGCCATGTCCATAAACAGCTGGAAGGTACAGGCGTAGCCCAGGCACACCCCTTTCCCCTTCATCAGCGGGCCGTAGGGCTCATAGGAGGTCCGGGGCGCTCCCCGCTTGGAATAGTGGGACTGGTCATAACTCACATGGGTGGTCAGCCAGGCGTAGAGAGCCAGCTCCTTGTCATAGTCGGACATGTCCGGGGTGACGCACTGGTCGAAAACAGCTTTCGCCGCCTCCAGCACCTGCTTGTCCTCCTTGGACAGGCCGGAATCGTCCCCGCTCTCCCAGGCAGCCAGGATGGCGGAATTGTCGAAGAGGGTCATGTCGTCCTTGCCGGGGTCCTTGTAAATCAGACGGCCGTTGGGGCGCAGGTCATCCTCATCCGGGCCAAGGATGACTGGGATGCCCACGGCGTTGATTCCCTCGCCAAAGCAGCTCTCAAAGGCGGATTCGGCCTGGTTCGGGTCCTCACAGACGAGGAGGGCCGCCCATTGCCCCTTGGAGAGAATCAGGGCGTTGTCGATCAAATCCACCTGGTCAGGGAGGTAGCCGGTAAAGGCCCCCTTCCGGTCCAGCAGATAGTCCTGTAGGGCGGCGGTCACCGTCTCCACATTCTGCTCGTCCACCCGGAGCACTGCCAGCTCAAAGGCCCGGGCCCCCTCTATTCGGGCGATGGCTCCATCGGCCCAGGGCACATCCTCCAGCTTGTAGTAGTCTTCTATGTAGCCGTCTATGTCCGAGGGCTCCAGATACCATGTGAGGGTGTCCGACTCCTGGCTCTCGTCCAAATAGGCCAGTATGACACGGGCGATGGTCTCGGCGTCCTGGCCGGTGGTCACGTCTTCCTTCTTGCCGCACCCCGGCAGCAGCAGGAGCAGGGCCAGCAGCAGGGATAAGTATTTTTTCATCGGTATCACCTCCAAAGCTGGGGACAGTATAGCAGAGGTTTCTTACAAAAAACAGGGCAAGTTCCTTAAATTTTCATGAAGAAAGGGCGGCCGCAGGCCGCCCTTATGCGGTTACAGGCTCTGAATGTCAGCAATGAGGGCGTCCACGTCCCCGTCGGTGGTGGACCAGGAGGTGCAGAACCGGACGGCGGTGTGTTCCCCGTCCACCTTGCCCCACACCTCAAAGGAGTATTTTTCCTCCAGCACCGACATAGCCGCGTTGGGCAGAACGGGGAACTGCTGGTTGGTGGGAGAGTTGACAAAGAGGGGCCAGCCCTTCTCCTCGAAAGCCGCCCGCAGGCGCAGAGCCTGGGCCACCTCCTGTCTGCCGATGTCCAGGAACAGCCCGTCCTGGAGGAACGCCTCGAACTGCACCCCCAGCAGCCTCCCCTTGGCCAGCATTCCGCCCCTCTGCTTGATGAGGTAGCGGAAATCCTGGTCAAGATTGGGGTTAGAGATGACCACCGCCTCGCCAAAGAGCAGGCCCGCCTTGGTGCCCCCCAGGTAGAACACATCGCACAGCCGGGCCAGGTCGGGCAGCGTCACATCCGACGCCGCCAGCCCGCAGGCCAGCCGGGCCCCGTCCACGAACAGGGGCAGCCGCCAGCGGCGGCAGGTCTCGTGGATCGCCTCCAGCTCTGCCAGGGTGTACACCGTTCCCAGCTCGGTAGGGTGGGACAGGTAGACCATCCCCGGCTGGACCATGTGCTCCCAGGCGGGGTCTGTGTGGTGGGCCTGGCAGCAGTCGTGAATCTGCCGGGCGGTGATTTTGCCCTCCACAGCGGCCAGGGCCAGCACCTTATGGCCGGTGGACTCAATGGCCCCCGTCTCGTGGACGTTGATATGCCCCGTCCCGGCGCACAGCACCCCCTGGTGGGGCCGCAGGGCGGCGGCGATGACGGTGGTGTTGGCCTGGGTGCCCCCCACCAGGAAGTGGACCCCGGCCTCCGGAGCCTGGCACAGCGCCCGGAGCATGGCCCGGGCATGTTCGCAATGCCCGTCCACCCCGTAGCCGGGGCAGGCCTCCCCGTTGCTGTTCACCAGGGCCTCCAGGATTTTCGGGTGGGCTCCGGTGGTGTAGTCGCACTCAAAACGGATCATTAGGATACTCCTTTGGTATGGTATGTAGGGGCGGATATTGTCCGCCCGCGGAAATTGCGGATGCCGGAGACGGGCGCACAATGTGCGCCCCTACAGGATCAGCGCAGCCGGGCCCCGCAGTCCTTCTCCAGGGCCTCCAGGATGGACTTCACGTCCTCGTCGGCCTCCTCGCTGGTGAGGGAGCGGTCGTCGGAGCGGAGAACCAGGTTGAAGGCAACGGACTTCTTGCCCTCATCGACCCCCTTGCCCCGGTAGATGTCGAACAGGGAGACCTCTTTCAGCAGGCCCTTGGCCCCCTTGCGGATGGCCTCCTCCAGCTTGCCCACGGTGACCGCCTCCCCGCACACCACGGCGATGTCCCGGGTGACAGAGGGGAACTTGGGCAGGGGGACGTACTCGGGGTCGGCGCCTCTGGCCAGCATCAGCTCGTCGAAGGACAGCTCGGCGCAGTACAGCTCGCCATCCACGCCGAAGGCTTTGGCCACATTGGGGTGGACCTGGCCCAGCACACCCACCTGATCGGTGCCGCACCAGATTGTGGCAAAACGTCCGGGATGGTAGGAGGCGTCGGAGGGGGCTCCCAGGGAACCCTCAAAGTGGACTTCCTCTGCCCGGATCTCCTTCAAAACGGCTTCCACGGCCCCTTTCAGGTCGTAGAAGTCGAAGCCCTCGCCGTAGGCCCCCAGGGTGAGCACCTTGGCCTCGTTGGCAAGGCCGTTCTCTCCACCGGGGAGATAAATCCGGCCCAGCTCATACAGCCGTACGTCCTTATTCCGATAGTTGTAGTTTCGGGCCAGGATGTCCAGCATGGAGGGCAGGGTGGTGGTGCGCATGATGGAGGTGTCCTCCCCCAGTGGGTTGAGGATTTTGAAGGATTTGCGGTGGAAATCGTTCTCCGGCCAGCCGATCTTGTCGTACCAGGTGGGGGAGATAAAGGAGTAGGTGATGATCTCGTCGTAGCCGCAGGACCGGCACATGGCCCCCAGCCGCTGCTCCAGCCGCTGCTCGGGGGAGTAGCCTCCCAGGGTGGTCTGGCCCCGCATGAGGGTGGTGGAGATGTTATTGTAGCCGTAGAACCGGGCCACCTCCTCGGCCAGGTCGGCCATCTCCTTCACGTCCCCCCGCCAGGAGGGAATGGTGAGGGTCTGATCATCATGGAGCTCAAAATTGATGCGTTCCATGATCTGCGCCATCTCGCCTTGAGAAATATCTGTGCCCAACAGGGCGTTGATCTTGTCAGGCTCCAGCTTCAAAACGGTGGGCTGGGGGACGTAGTTGAGGATGTCAATGACCCCATCCACGACCTCGCCGGCCCCCAGCAGC
Source organism: uncultured bacterium (assembly GCA_949840775.1). Classification (GTDB taxonomy): domain Bacteria; phylum Bacillota; class Clostridia; order Oscillospirales; family Oscillospiraceae; genus Lawsonibacter. The sequence goes on from CATKXO010000025.1 coordinate 21,723, forward strand.
TCCACCAGCTCACAGGCCCGGTTGACGGCGGGGAGGGTGTTCATGGGGTCCAGCCCCTTCTCGAACTTGGCGGAGGCCTCAGTGCGCATCCCCAGGGCCAGGGCCCCCTTGCGGATGCAGGTGCCGTCGAAGCAGGCGGACTCGAAGACCACATCGGCGGTGTCGTCCACGATCTCGGAGTTCAGCCCGCCCATGATACCTGCCAGACCCACGGCCCGGCCCTCGTCGGCAATCACTAAGTGGTTGGCGGTGAGAACGTGCTCCTTGCCGTCCAGAGTGGTGAGCTTCTCCCCCTCCGCCGCCCGGCGGACGATGATCTTGCCGCCGTTGACATAGCGGTAGTCAAAGGCGTGCATGGGCTGGCCGTACTCCAGCATGACGTAGTTGGTGATGTCCACGATGTTGTTGATGGGCCGCACCCCCATGGCCCGCAGCCGCTCCCGCATCCACTTGGGGGAGGGGCCGATCTTCACATTGCGGACCATCCGGGCGGTGTACCGGGGGCACAGCTCGGGGTCGGGGGTCTCCACGTCCAGCAGCTCGGGGAGGACGCCTTCGCCTCCGCCCTTGACTATCGGCTCATGGAGGGTACAGGGCACGTCGAAGGTGGCGGATACCTCCCGGGCCAGACCGATCACGCTGAGGCAATCGGGGCGGTTGGGAGTGATCTCAAACTCCACCACGTGGTCGTCCAGGCCCACGGCGGTGCGGATGTCCTCGCCGATGGTGAGGTTGGTCAGCTCCGGGTCGTCGGACAAAATCCAGATGCCGTTCTCATAGGCTGTGGGGAAGTCCCGCTGGTCCAGCCCCAGCTCCTGGAAGGAGCACAGCATCCCGTCGGACAGCTCCCCCCGGAGCTTACCGGCCCTGATCTCCTTGCCGCCGGGGAGGAGGGAGCCGTCCAGGGCCACGGGGACAATGTCCCCCTCCTTCACGTTCTGCGCGCCGGTGACGATCTGGATGGGAACCCCCCGGCCCGCGTCCACCTGGCAGATCCACATGTGGTCGCTGTTCTCGTGGCGCTTCATGGACAGCACCTTGCCCACCACCACGTTTTTGATCTCCTCTCCCAGGTCGTGGGTCAGCTCCACCTTGGAGCCGGAGAGGGTCATGGCCTCCGCGAACTGGCGGTCGCCGGCGTCAATCGCAACAAACTCGTTGAGCCATTTTCTGCTTAAATTCATATATAAAACTCCTCTTGTTGTGGAAATCATGTGGGACCCGCCCCCCTGGGCGGGTCACTTTCTCGAATCCTGATCCTATTTGATGGCCCGCCCAAGGGGGCGGGCCCCACACAGGCAATTCAGGTCAGAACTGCTCCAAAAACCGCACGTCGTTCTCAAAGATGAGCCGCAGGTCGGCGATCTTGAACCGGCGCATGGCGGTGCGCTCCAGGCCCATGCCGAAGGCCCAGCCCGACCACTCCTCCGGGTCGATGCCGGCCATGCGGAGCACGTTGGGGTGGATCATCCCGGCCCCCAGCAGCTCAATCCAGCCCTCGCCCTTGCAGGTGGGGCAGCCCGCGCCGCCGCACTTGTGGCACTGCACGTCCATCTCGCAGGAGGGCTCGGTGAAGGGGAAGTGGTGCGGGCGGAAGCGGGTGACGGTGCCCTTGCCGAAGAGCTCCTCGGCCAGCAGGTTCAGGGTGCCCTTCAAATCGGCCATGGTGACGTGCTTGTCGATGACCATCCCCTCCACCTGGTGGAACATGGGGGAGTGGGTTGCGTCCACCTCGTCCTTGCGGTACACCCGGCCGGGGGCGATGATGCGGATGGGCAGGGACATGGTGTCCATGGCCCGGACCTGCATGGGGGAGGTCTGGGACCGGAGCATTACCCGGCTGTCCTCGTCGAAGTAGAAGGTGTCGGACCAGTCCCGGGAGGGGTGGCCCTCCTCGGCGTTGAGGCGGTCGAAGTTCAGCTCGGCCAGCTCCACCTCGGGGCCGTCCAGTACGGTGAAGCCCATGCCTACGAAGATGTCCTTGATCTCGTCCAGGGCGCTGTACATGGGGTGCTTGTGGCCCATTTTCACGGTCTTGCCGGGGACGGTAACATCCAGGGTTTCGGCCTTGAGCCGGGCCTCCATGGCGGCGGACTCCAGCTTTTTGCCGGCGGTCTCGATGGCGCTCTCCAGGGCGGAGCGGACCTCGTTGGCCAGGGCACCCATGGCGGGCCGCTCCTCGGCGGACAGCCGGCCCATCTGCTTGAGGACGGCGGTGAGCTCCCCTTTCTTGCCCAGGTATTTCACCCGCAGCTCGTCCAGAGCGGCGGGTGAGGCCACCCCCTCAAAGGCGGACAGTGCCTCGCTTTTGATTTTTGCTAACTGTTCTTTCATCGGTAAAACTCCTTTATTGTTAGGATGGTAAAAGCTTGCTCACCGGCTTGCCCATCTCCACGTTGCACCGCTTCATGCCATACAGCCCGTCGGAGACATCCCAGGCACCGTGGCGGGTGATGGCGGTGACGGTAAAGTGCTCCCGGATAAAGGCGGAGGCCCACTTGTCGGTGAGGCCGTTGGGGTAGGCGAAAAACAGGGGCGCGGTCCCCACGTTCTCCTCAATCAAGCTGATGCTGGTCTGGAGGTCGGAGAGGACCCTGGCCTCGTAGTCCGCCCGGCTCTCCCCCTTGAGCCGCCTGATGCCGGTCTCTCCCTCGTGGCAGCGGTAGGTGTGGGAGCCGATCTCCACCAGCCCGGACTGGGCCATCTCCCGGCACATGTCCCAGGTGAGGTAGTCCAGGGCGGGGTCGTCCACATAGCCGGCGATGACAGAGATCACCGCTTTGGCCTGGAACTCCTGGAGAAGGGGATAGGCCAGGGTGTAGTTGCTGCCATATCCGTCGTCGAAGGTGAGCAGCACAGCCTTTTCCGGCAGGGGCTCCCGGTTGGCCAGCTGGCTGGGCAGCACAGTGGTCCAGCCGTGGCCGGCCATCCATTCCAGGTCCTCCCGGAAGCGGGTATCCGTCACCATCCAGGCGTTGCAGGGCGTTCCCTCCGGGACAAAGTGGTGGTACATCAGCACGTACAGCCTGGTGTTGGCCGGTTCAGCCTCCTGCTCAGGTGCAGGGACGCAGATGGAGGGCGGCTCCGGAAGCGGCTTTTCCTCAGACACTGGAGGAGGGCCCACGTTGGGGGCAATCAGTGTGTTGAACAGGAGCAGAAAGGTGGAAATAAACCATTTCACTGTAAATCCCTCCTTTTCAGCAAAGAAAAACGCCCTCCGCCCCTGTCGCTGGGACGAAAGGCAAACCCTTCCGCGGTACCACCCGCATTCGCGCCCAAGGCGCGCGCTCAAAGCCCTGTAACGGCGGCAAACCGTCCCCCTCTCAGGGGCCGCTCCCGGGCGAACCAAGCGGACCTGTCTCCAGGGCGGCTTTCAGCCGATGGCCGCCCCTCTCTGGTGAGTGTGTTCCGCTATTTTCCCGTTCCACACATTTGAACACCCGTATTTATACCACAAATATTCTTGTAATGCAAGAGGAAAAGGGGTATAATTCGAGAAAAGTAGAATTTCATATTTCTTACCGAAAAAACAGGAGAGCAATCTGGACAAAATCAGTACTCTATGTTACAATAACTGCGCTGTCATATGAAAAAATACAGGGAGGGTTCCCCCATGCTTGAATTACAGCACATCAGCTACGACGTGGAGCAGGACGGCGACAACAAGGGCATCCTGCATGACATCGACTTAACCATCAGCGAGCGGTTCGTAGCCATCACCGGCCCCAACGGGGGCGGCAAGTCCACCCTGGCCAAGGTAATCGCCGGCATCTACACCCCTACCCAGGGAAAAATCCTCTTCAACGGGGAGGATATCACGGACCTGTCCATCACCGACCGGGCCCGCAAGGGCATCAGCTTCGCCTTCCAGCAGCCGGTGCGCTTCAAGGGGCTGACGGTGAAGGACCTGATTACCCTGGCCAGCGGCAAAAACATCGGCGTGCCCGAGGCGTGCAACTACCTGTCAGAGGTGGGCCTGTGCGCCAAGGACTACATCGACCGGGAGGTAGACGCCTCCCTGTCCGGCGGCGAGCTGAAACGCATTGAGATCGCCACCATCATGGCCCGAGGGACAAGCCTGTCCGTCTTCGACGAGCCGGAGGCGGGCATCGACCTGTGGTCCTTCTCCAACCTGATTCAGGTTTTTGAACAGCTGCACAAGAAAATCAACGGCTCCATCCTGATTATCTCCCACCAGGAGCGGATTTTGAACATCGCCGACCGGATCATCGTCCTGTCAGGCGGCAGGGTGGTCAACGACGGCCCTCGGAAGGACGTGCTGCCCACCCTGCTGGGGGGCGCGCCGGGGGTGTGCTCCGCGCTGACGGATAAGATGAAATAAAAAATGTGGGACCCGGCCCCCTGGCCGGGTCATCCCTACAACAAGATGTTAGACCTTTTTAATGGCCCGCCCAGGGGGGCGGGCCCCACAGATAATGTTCCCAAGGAGGAGTAAACATGGACGCAATTCAAAAGAGCTTATTAGAGCAGGTGGCCGGGCTCCACGAGGTCCCCGAGGGGGCCTACAACATCCGGGCCAACGGCCAGAAGGCGGGGCGGAACACCACCGCCAACATCGACATCGTCACCAAGACGGACAAGGACGGCATAGACATACACATCCGCCCCGGCACCAGAAACGAGTCGGTCCACATCCCCGTGGTCCTCAGCATGAGCGGCCTGAAAGATATGGTGTACAACGACTTTTTCATCGGGGAGGACAGCGATGTCATCATCGTGGCCGGCTGCGGCATCCACAACTGCGGGGTGCAGGCGTCGGAGCACTCGGGCATCCACACCTTCCACGTGGGCAAAAACGCCCGGGTGCGCTATGTAGAAAAGCACTACGGCGAGGGGGACGGCTCCGGGGAGAACATCATGAACCCCACCACCGTTGTGGAGATGGACGAGGGCAGCTACATGGAGATGGAGACCACCCAAATCAAGGGGGTGGACTCCACCGTCCGCACCACCCAGGCCAAGCTGGGCCCCAACGCCACCCTGATTATCAAGGAGAAGGTGATGACCCACGGCAGGCAGCTGGCCAAGTCCGACTTCACCGTGGACCTGGACGGCGAGGGCTGCCACACCAATGTGATCTCCCGCTCGGTGGCCCGGGACCAGTCCAGGCAGATCTTCCTGGCCCGCATCAACGGCAACGCCGCCTGCTACGGCCACTCTGAGTGCGACGCCATCATCATGGACGAGGGGGTGGTGTCCGCCATCCCGGAGGTCACTGCCAACTGCCTGGACGCCCAGCTGGTCCACGAGGCCGCCATCGGCAAGATTGCCGGGGAACAGCTCACCAAGCTCATGACCCTGGGCCTCACCGAGAAGGAGGCCGAGGAGCAGATTGTCAACGGGTTTTTGAAATAATTATGTAGGGGCCGCCGCCCTCGGCGGCCCGTTTCTGGACGTTCAAAAAAAGCGGGGCGGCGAGGGCGCCGCCCCCTACAGAGAGGAGCACCAATATGTTCTCACTCGCCACCGCCGCGCAGATGAAGGAGCTGGACCGCCGGGCCATTGAGGAGCGGGGGGTGTCCTCCCTGGAGCTGATGGAGCGGGCCGCCCAGGCCGTGGCGGATACGGTTTGGGAACAACTCCATCCCGAAGAGGACGAGTCTGGCCCCATCGGAGGCAGCTTTTCGTCAGTTATGTTCATGACCAAAAAGGGCGAGGCCCCCACTGATGAGGAACAGGCCCAGATGGACGAAATTCGGGCCATTGTGGAGTCTAAGAACACCGACCCCACCCCCCGGATTGCCGTCTTCTGCGGTCCCGGCAACAACGGCGGGGACGGGGTGGCCGCTGCCCGCCTGCTGATGGGGATGGGCCCCTGTCATGTCCGGGCCTTCTTTGTGGGGGACCGGGCCAAAATGACCCCCGACGAGAAGGCCATGGAGGAGAAGCTCCTGGCCGCCGGGGGCCGGCTGGAGGATTTTTCGGTGGACATGACCAGCCGCTCCACCCTGGAGGCCACTATGGACTATGAGCAGCAGAAGCTGCTGACCTGGATTTCCACCTGCGACGTGATGGTGGACGCCCTCTTCGGCATCGGCCTCACCCGCCCGGTGGCGGGGGTGTTCCGCACCGCCGTTCTGCAAATGCAGAGCCGGCTGCGCTGCCCCGTGGTGGCCTGTGACATCCCCTCCGGGGTAAACGCCGATACCGGGGAAATCCTGGGGGAGGCGGTCCAGGCCAAAGTGACCATCACCTTTACCAGAGGCAAGCCGGGGCTGTACTCCGGGGAGGGAGCCTCCCGCGCCGGGGAGGTCCGCATCGTGGACATCGGCATCCCCCGCGACCTGGAGTATGAGATGTTCCGGACGCTGCCCCGGCTGGAGGTAATGCACCAGCCCGATTTCCAGCTCCCCCGCCGTCCCCGGAACGCCCACAAGGGGGATTTTGGCAAGCTGTTTATTCTGGCCGGGTCCCAGGGCTATACCGGTGCCCCGGTTTTGGCGGCAAAGGCTGCCCTGCGGACCGGGGCGGGACTGGTGTACTTAGGCGTTCCCCAGGAAATCTACCCCATCATCGCCGTCAAGTGCGACGAGGCCATGCCCTTCCCTCTCCCGGATGACTACTCCGCCATTTTGGAGCGGGCCAGGTCCTGTGACGTGGCGGTGATTGGCCTCGGCCTGGGGCGCAGCCCTGGTGCGGAAAAGCTGGTCCTCTCCCTGCTGGAGGACCTGGCCCTCCCCGTTGTCCTGGACGCCGATGGCATAAACGCCCTGGCAGGGCATATAGATGTACTGGACAGGCGGAAGCGCCTTACCGTCCTTACCCCCCACGAGGGGGAGTTCGCCCGGCTGACGGAGTGCGGGCTGCCCGTCAGGGACCGGCTGTCCGCGGCCCGAGCTTTCGCCCAAGCCCACGGCTGCATCCTGGTTCTCAAGGGCCAGGGGACGATTACCGCCTCCCCGGACGGCTCCGCCCGGATCAACGCCACCGGCAACCCCGGCATGGCCAAGGGGGGCTCCGGGGATGTGCTGGCCGGGATGATTGCCGCCCTGCTGGGCCAGAAGCACCTGCGTCGGGAGCGGAGGCAAGGGGACAACACCCCGGAGCTGGTGACAGCCGCCGTCTGCTTCCACGGCCTGGCGGGGGACCTGTGCGCCCAAAAATTCGGGGAGTACGCCATGCTGCCCACCGATTTGATGGAAGCCCTTCCGGAAGTCCTGAGACAGTGGACGGAGGAGTGAATGCTGTTGTTGGAGGTACCGCTGTGCGCAAATGTGTAATTTGCGTACTAATGACAACCCTCCTGCTGGCCGGCTGCGGAACAGCGGGGGTAAGCGAGGCGGAGGAGCTGGCCCTGACCATCCGGGGGGAGTATCTGGCCATGGACCGCTGTGCAGTCCAGGCGGCAGTTACCGCCGACTACGGCCAGCGGGTGTACCAGTATGAGATGGCCGTGTCGGTGAACGGCGAGGAGACTTCCCTCACCCTCTCCGCCCCGGAGACGGTGGCGGGCCTCACCGCCCGGCTGTCCGGGGAGGAAAACCTGCTGGAGTTTGACGGTGTCTCGGTGGAGACCGGCCCCCTGGACGGCGACGGGCTTACCCCTGTCTCCGCCCTGCCCGCCCTGCTGGAGGCGGCCAGGTCCGGCTACATCACCGCCTGCGCCCTGGAAGAGGACGGAACCCTCCTGCGGATGGACTGCGGCGACCCGGCAGGCTCCCCCGGAACGGGGACCGAAATTGTTCTGTGGTTCGACGCCTCCGCCCACGCCCTGGTGCGGGGCGAGGTAAGTGTGGACGGGTTCCGGGTGATTTTATGTGAGTTTTCCGGATTTACGGCTGGATGACACGTAAAATGACCCGCCCAAGGGGGCGGGTCCCACGTGCGTCCTGTTTGTGGGGCCCGCCTCCCTGGGTGGGCCGCTGTTTCCAATTATCACCTCGGGCCACCGAAGGCGGCGGCCCCTACAGATAAAATCGACGTAAGAGAGGGATATACCAATGACAGACAAAAGAGAGACCCGCGCCTGGGTGGACATCGATCTGGACGCCCTGGCCCACAACTACCAGTCCCTGCGCAACTGGGTCCGGATGAGCGAAAAGCCCGGCGAGCCGGTAAAGCTGCTGGGCATGGTAAAGGCCAACGCCTACGGCCACGGGGCCCCGGCCATCGGGAAAAAGCTCCAGGAGCTGGGGGCGGAGATGCTGGCAGTGGCCTGTCTGGACGAGGCGATCCAGCTCCGGAAAGCGGGGGTGGCCATCCCCATCCTGTGCCTGGGCCAGACCCCGGTGGAGCTGGCAGACGACCTGATGGAGTACAACGTCACCCAGACGGTGGGCGACTTGGAGCTGGGCCGGGCCCTGTCCGCCGCGGCTGTGGCTGCCGGGAAGGAGCTGCCCATCCACATCAAGCTGGACACCGGCATGGGCCGGCTGGGCTTTATGTGGCGGGAGGGCAGCCAGGAGGAGACGGTGGAACAGATCCGCCAGCTGTGCGCCCTGCCCTCACTGCGGGCGGAGGGCCTGTTCACCCACTTTGCCGCCGCCGACGAGGAAATCGACTACACCGAGCTACAGGGCCGTCGCTTCTCCGAGGCCCGCAAGGTGCTGGAACAGGCTGGCATCGTGTTTGAAAATTACCATTGCGCCTCCAGCGCCGCTGTGCTAAACTATCCTTGGACCCATATGAACATGGTCCGGCCCGGCATCGCCCTCTACGGCCACTACCCCGACCCGGCCAGCGAAATCCGGGGCGCCCCCGACCTGCGCCCGGTGATGACCCTGAAAGCCCGGGTGACCTCAGTGCGCACCATGCCTCTGGGGGCCAAGCTGGGTTACGGCTGCACCGCTGTGCTGGAGCGGGAATCCCGGGTGGCTGTGCTGTCCATCGGCTACGCCGACGGCCTGCCCCGGTCCCTGTCCAACAAGCTGAAGGTGAAGCTCCACGGCACTCCCTGCCCTGTTCTGGGCCGGATCTGCATGGACATGTGCATGGCCGACGTTACCGCCCTGCCCCAGGTGCGGGTGGGTGACACGGCGGTGATCTACGACAAGGACCTGAACCGCATTGCCGAGCTGGCCGGTACCATCACCGACGAGCTGGTTTGCCGCGTCTCCTCCCGGGTGCCCCGGGTCTACTGGGAAAACGGCGTCCGGCTGCCCTGAGCAGAAAGTCTTCCGTGACCGCCCGGCCTGTCCCCGCATAGGATGAGTTGGAGCACAGGGGCGCTTCGCTCCCCTGGGGTTGCAGGGCGCGGCGGGCTTTTGGAGTGGGCCGGGACCGCTACGGTCATTTGACGGCTCAAAAAAACTTACGCATTTCTGGTATAATGCCCGCCGCCCCGTGGGAGAATCATAGTACAGCGTTACATACGACTACTTCGGCTGTAACGCGGTGCTATCTTCCAGCGGAGTGTGAGTGTACTTGGATAACAGCGTAAAACGAGGCGACATCTTCTACGCCGATCTGAGCCCCGTGGTGGGCAGTGAACAGGGGGGCGTGCGCCCAGTCCTTATCGTGCAGAACGACACCGGCAACCGGCACAGCCCCACGGTAATTGCCGCAGCCATCACATCCCAGACGGGCAAAGCCCGGCTGCCCACCCATATCTCAGTGGCGCCTCTCAGCTGCGGCCTGCCCAAGGAGTCAGTGATTTTGTTGGAGCAGGTGCGCACTCTGGATAAGCGCCGCCTGCGTGAGAAGATGGGCCGTCTGGACGACGGCGTGATGCGCCAGGTGGACGCCGCCATCGCGGTGAGCTTTGGCCTCCATCCGGAGACGATGGTGTAACTGTGGGACCCGCCGCCCTCGGCGGGTCATGCCCCGATCATATGACCCGGCCTGGGGGCCGGGTCCCACAAAGCTGGGCCGCCGAGGGCGGCGGCCCCTACATAAGAGGAGAAAGAGCATGAAAAAACCGGACAAGCGTTGGACCATCCGCCTGGGCGCTCTGGCCCTGTCTGCCGTGATGCTGGGCACCGTGGCGGCTTTGGCTGCCGGGGGCAGTCAGAACGACCCCCTGATTACCCTGAGCTACCTGAACCAGACCGCCATCCCCCAGATCGTCAGGCAGGTGGAGGAGAAGACCGCCGCCAAGCAGAAAGAACTGGAGCAGGCCCTGGCTGTTCAAATCAGCCAGTATCTGGCCCAGGCGGGACAGAATGCGGGAAATCCATCCGGCGGCTCCGCCTCCTACACGCTGGTGTCCATGACCGGCGGCCAGGTTATGTCCCTGGGGGTGGGCTGCGAGCTGCTGCCGCGGATTGGTACTGTCACCGTCAGGGCCAACACCTCCCCCGCTTTGATTGACCTGTCCACCGGCGGCACCGTGGACAGCGGGGCGGCTCTGACGAAAAACCACCTGTACATGGCTACCATCGCTGACCGCACCCTCACCGCCTCCGGTGATGTAAAAATCCTGGTGCGGGGAAGCTACTCCATCTCATAATGCCCCGCAAAAGTGAACAACAATGAAGCGCCCCATTTGTCAGATCGCGTAACACACTCATCTGACAAATGGGGCGCAGTTCAGTTCGATGCCTTGCTTATTGGTCCGCTTCCTTCATCAGCAGGTACATGACCGCCTTCTGGGCGTGGAGGCGGTTCTCCGCCTCGTCGAAAATCTCCTGAGCGTGGGCCTCGAAAACATCGGCGGTGATCTCCTCCCCCCGGTGGGCGGGCAGGCAGTGCTGCACCATACAGCCCTCGTTGGTCAGGGCCATCAGCTCTGCGTTGATCTGGTAGCCCTGGAAGGCTTTCACCCGGACGGCCTTCTCCTCCTCCTGGCCCATGGAGGCCCACACATCGGTAATCATCACGTCGGCGCCCACGGCGGCCTCCTGGGGGGTACGGAACAGGGAGAACTTGTGGGCGGGGTCGCTCTTGGCAAAGTCCAGCACCTGGGGGTCGGGGTCGTAGCCCTGGGGACAGGCCACCGAGACCTCCATCCCCGTTTTCAGGCCGCCCACGATAAGGGAGTTGGCCATGTTGTTGCCGTCGCCGATGTAACACATCTTCAGGCCCTCCAGCACCGCCCGGTGCTCCCGGATGGTGAGCAGGTCGGCCAGCACCTGGCAGGGGTGGCAGAAGTCGGTCAGGCCGTTGATAACGGGAATCTGGGTATACCGGGCCAGAGTCTCCACCTCCTCCTGGGCGAAGGTGCGGATCATGATGCCGTTGCAGTAGCGGTCCAGCACCCGGGCGGTGTCCTCAATGGGCTCCCCACGGCCAATCTGGCTCTCCTTGCCGGAGAGGAACAGGGCGTGGCCCCCCAGCTGGTACATCCCCGTCTCGAAGGAAACGCGGGTACGGGTGGAGTTCTTCTCAAAAATCATGGCCAGGGTCTTGCCCTTGAGATAGTCCTTGTGGATGTTGTGCTTGGTCTCATATTTCAGCTGGTCCGCCGTGTTCAGGATGGACACGATGTCCTCCCCGGACAGGTCCAGCAGCTTCAACAGGTCTTTTTTCATTGGACAGTCCCCCTTAATTGGTGAGCATGGTGCCCACGCCGGCATCGGTGAGCAGCTCCATCAGCAGGGAGTGGGACACACGGCCGTCCAGAATGACGGCGGAGCCCACACCGGAGCGGACGGCGTTGACACAGCAGTCCACCTTGTGGACCATCTCGCCGGCGATAACCCCCTCCCGCACCAGGGCGGGGACAGAGGAGAGCTGAATCTCGTGGAGCAGGGAGCTCTCATCGCCGGGGGTGCGGAGCAGGCCCCGGACGCCGGCCAGGACGATGAGCTTCTCCGCCTCCAGGGCCACCGCCAGCTTGTAGGCGGCGGTATCGGCGTCTATATTGCAGGCGGCCGCCCCGTCCACTGACGAGGCCACGGGGGCCACCACGGGGATATAGCCCTTGTCCAGGGCAGAGGCCACAATAGAGGCGTCCACGTGGGAAATGCTGCCCACGCAGCCGTACTTTTCATCCAGCTGCCTGGCCTGGAAGGTGATTCCGTCCAGGCCGCTCAGACCCACAGCGGTCCCCCCCTGCCAGTTGATCCTGGTCACCAGGTCCTTGTTCACCTGGCCGCACAGCACTTGCTGCACAATGGACATGGTCTCCTTGTCGGTGCAGCGCAGGCCGTCCTCAAAATGGGGTTCCTTCCCCAGACGGGCCAGCATACTGTTGATTTCCACTCTGCCGCCGTGTACCAGCACCACCCGAATGCCCACCAGGGACAGCGTAATAATGTCGGAGAGGACATCATCACACATCATCTCAGGGACGGCGCTGCTGTCATATTTAATCACAATGGTCTTGCCGTTAAATTGTTGTATATAGGGCAGGGCCTCAGCCAGCACCTGAGCCCGATCCTGCTCGTTGAAGGACATATGCGGTTCCTCCTGTTCGGTTTATTTCCGGTAATTCCCGTTGATTTGGACGTACTCGGCGGTGAGGTCGCAGCCCCAGCAGACGGCCTGCTGGTCCCCCTCGTGGAGGTCCACGTCGATAACCACTTCGGGCTGGTTCAGAATCTCCCTGGCCTTGTCCATGTCCAGGGGGGCCGCCTCCCCTCGGATACAGGCCAGCACCTCACCCGCCGCGGAGCGGAAGTAGATGTCCACATGCTCGGGCCGGAAGGGGGCCTTGGAGCAGCCCATGGCGATCATCACCCGGCCCCAGTGGGGGTCACAGCTGAACATGGAGGCCTTGATGAGGTCGGAGGACACCACCGACCGGGCCAGCCGCTCAGCCCACTCCTCGCTGCGGGCGCTGCGGACCTGGCAGGTAATCAGCTTTGTGGAGCCGGTGCCGTCTGCGGCGATGGCCCGGGCCATATAGGTGCACACCGCCTCCAGGGCCTGGTAGAAGGTCTGGTAGTCCTCATCCTTCCACTCAATGAGGGGATTGCCCGCCATGCCGTTGGCCAGGGCCACACACATGTCGTTGCTGGAGGAATCTCCGTCCACCACCACGCGGTTGAAGGTCTTGGCGGTCACCTCCCGCAGGGCCTCCTCCAGCATCTGGGGGGTGATGGCGCAGTCCGTGGTGATGAAGCACAGCATGGTCCCCATATTGGGGTGGATCATGGAGGAGCCCTTGGCAATAGCCCCCAGCTTGACCGTTTTGCCCCCCAGCTCCAGGGAGAGGGCGATCTCCTTTCTGGAGCGGTCGGTGGTCATGATGGCCTCTGCCGCCAGGCCGGAATTTGCGTTGGACAGCCCCGCCGCGATACCGGGGATGCCCTTCTCGATGACGGCGATGTTCAGGGGCTGGCCTACCACGCCGGTGGAGGCCACCACGAAGTCCTCCGCCTCCCGGCCGGTGGCCTGGGCGGCGGCAGCGCACATGGCCTGGGCGCTCTCATGTCCCCTGGGACAGCAAGCGTTGGCACAGCCGCTGTTGACAACAATGCCCCAGGCGGAGCCGTTCTCCAGATGCTCCATGGTCACATACAGGGGGGCGGCCTTCACCCGGTTCAGGGTGTACACCGCCGCCGCCGCACACTCCTGCTCAGACAGGATCAGGGCCACATCGGGCTTCTCCGGCCCCTTGCCCTTCACTCCGCAGTGGGCAGCGTTGGCCGTAAAGCCGGTGGCGGCGCACACGCCGCCGGTGATTTCGTTGAACATATGCGTTACTCCTTCCTAAAGGCCCCCTTCACAAAGGGGGCTCCCGGCGAAGCCGGGTGGGGGGTTCCGGACAAGCAGATGCGCTTTGATAGGGAAAACCCTCCGTCACCGCCTTCGGCGGTGCCACCTCCCTTTGCGAAGGGAGGCTTTTTACGCTCTTCTGGATGCTGTAAACGCTTCAATCAGGTCAATCTGCTTCTCCACACTCTCCCTGGCCGGGCCGCCGTAGACCTTGCGGCCGTTGACGCAGGTCTTCAGGGCCAGGGCCTGATACACATCGGTGTCGAACAGCCCGGAGATGGCCCGGAAGTCCCGGAGGGTGAGGGTGTCCAGGGTGTCCCCCGTCTTGATGCACAGGTTGACCAGCCGGCCCACGATCATGTAGGCCTCCCGGAAGGGCAGGCCCTTCTTCACCAGATAGTCGGCGCAGTCGGTGGCGTTGATGAAGCCGCCGGCGGCCGCCTTGGCCATATCCCGGGGGCGGACGGTGAGGGTGTCCACCATGGCGGCGAAGACGGGCAGGCACAGCTCTACCGTGTCGATGGCGTCGAAAATGGCCTCCTTGTCCTCCTGCATATCCTTGTTGTAGGCCAGAGGGAGGGCTTTCATTACCGTGAGCAGGGTGACAAGACTGCCGTACACCCGGCCCGTCTTGCCCCGCACCAGCTCGGCCACGTCGGGGTTTTTCTTCTGGGGCATGATGGAGGAGCCGGTGGAGTAGGCGTCATCCAGGTCCACAAACTTGAACTCCCAGGAGCACCACAGGATGATCTCCTCGGAGAACCGGGACAGGTGCATCATCAGGATAGACAGGGCGGACAGCAGTTCAATGGCGTAGTCCCGGTCGGACACCGAGTCCATGGAGTTGTCGGTGGGCTTGGCAAAGCCCAGGGCGGAGGCCGTTTCAAAGCGGTCCACCGGGTAGGTGGAGGTGGCCAGGGCGCCCGCCCCCAGGGGGCACTCGTCCAGCCGCTCCAGGCAGTCCTCCAGGCGGGTAACATCCCGCTTGAACATGTTGGCGTAGGCCATCATGTAGTGGCCAAAGGTGGTGGGCTGGGCCCGCTGGAGGTGGGTGTAGCCGGGCATGACGGTGTCCAGGTTGGCCCTGGCCTTCTTGACCAGCACATCCTCCAGGTCCAGCACCTGGCCGATGAGGACGGGAATCTCCTGCTTCACATACAGCCGGGTGTCCACCGCCACCTGGTCGTTGCGGGACCGGGCGGTGTGCAGCCGCTTGCCGGCCTCCCCCACCCGCTGGGTGAGCTCGGCCTCGATGTTCATGTGGATGTCCTCGTTCTCCAGGGTAAATTCCACGCCCCCGGCCTCAATGTCGGCCAGGATGGCCTTCAGGCCGCTGACGATGGTCTCCGCCTCGTGGGCCTCGATGATGCCGCATTTGCCCAGCATCTGGGCGTGGGCGATGGAGCCGGCGATGTCCTGCTGGTACAGCCGGGCGTCGAAGCCGATGGAGGAGTTGAAGTCGTTGACAAGGGTGTCGGTTTCCTTTTGGAACCGTCCGGCCCAGAGTTTCATAGCAATCGCTCCTTGTTGGTTTGTAGGGGCGGCCTTTGGCCGCCCGAACGATTCGGTGCGGAATATACGGGCGGCCAAAGGCCGCCCCTACACGGCATGTGGGACCCGCCGCCCTCGGCGGGTCAACGGTAGAGGGAATGACCCGCCCAGAGGGGCATCCCCACAGCATTCCTTACAGCTTCCCCTGCTCCCGCAGGGCCTGGACCTTGTCGGGCAGCCCCCACAGGTTGATGAAGCCCTGGGAGTCCTTCTGGTCGTAGTCGCTCTCCTCAAAGGTGACCAGATTCTCGGAGTACAGGGTCTCAGGGGAGGTGACGGAGGCGGTGATGATATTGCCCTTGTAGAGCTTGAGCTTTACGGTGCCGGTGACGTGCTTCTGGGTGTCCACCGCGAAAGCCTGGAGGGCCTCCCGCAGGGGGGTGAACCACTTGCCGTTGTAGATCAGGTCGGCAAAGTCCACCGCCAGCTTGGTCTTCATGTGCTTGGTGTCCTTGTCGATGGTGATCATCTCCAGCACCTCGTGGGCCCGGTAAAGGATGGTGCCGCCGGGGGTCTCATACACGCCCCGGTCCTTCATGCCCACCAGCCGGTTTTCCACGATGTCCAGCAGGCCGATGCCGTTCTTGCCGCCCAGGTCGTTGAGCTTGCGGATGATGTCGCTGGCTTTCATTTTCTCGCCGTCGATGGCCACGGGCCAGCCCTTCTCAAAGTCCAGGGTGACATAGGTGGGCTCGTCAGGGGCCATGGCGGGGGATACGCTCATCTCCAGGAAGCCGGGCTTGTCGTACTGGGGCTCGTTGGCCGGGTCCTCCAGGTCCAGTCCCTCGTGGCTCAGGTGCCACAGGTTCTTGTCCTTGGAGTAGTTGGTCTCCCGGGAGATCTTCAGGGGGACGTTGTGGGCCTCGGCGTAGTCGATTTCCTCGTCCCGGCCCTTGATGGACCACTCCCGCCAGGGGGCGATGATCTTCATCTCCGGGGCGAAGCGCTTGATGGCCAGCTCAAAGCGGACCTGATCGTTGCCCTTGCCGGTGCAGCCGTGGCAGATGGCGTCGGCCCCCTCTTTTTTGGCAATCTCCACCAGCCGCCGGGCGATAATGGGCCGGGCGAAAGCGGTACCCAGCAGGTAGTCCTCATACTTGGCCCCCATCATCATGGAGGGGATGATGACCTCGTCCACCATCTGGTCGGTGAGGTCCTCCACGTAGAGCTTGGAGGCGCCGGTCTTGATGGCCTTCTCCTCCAGGCCGTCCAGTTCGGTGCCCTGGCCCACGTCGCCGGAGACGGCGATGATCTCAGGGTTGTTGTAGTTCTCCTTCAGCCAGGGAATAATGATGGATGTATCCAAACCGCCGGAATATGCCAGCACAACTTTTTTTACCTCAGCCATGGCTTTTTAACCTCCAAAAATTCAGGATCAGGGCAACTTTTTGCCCTCTCCGCGTTTTACTGAATCAGTTTACCACTCTTTCCTGCGGAATGCAAGTGATTTTTTGCATGACTATACATCATTTCCCCAAATTTTTCCGTATATATTCCACAAAAAAGTATTTTTATTCTGTATATTGTGAATTTTTATTCACTTCCGGCAGCCCGCTTCCGGTTTCCGGAGCGAGGCGCAAATTTTTATTGAAAATTCTTGGATAGCTATGGCCCAATCCCAAAAACCGTGGTATAATGGCGGCACCCCGTCTGCGCCTCCAGGCGCGGGCACTTTCCGGCCGCAGGGCCTGATCCTGAAAAGATTGGTACAGAAAGGAACGACCGAAATATGGATGACATGCAGAGCTGCTTAAACGTGCTGCGGAACAACGACGTGGATGTGGACTCCGCAGTGAACCGCCTGATGGGCAACGACAACCTATACCTGGAGTTCATCAAGCGTCTGCCGGAGGAGCTGAACCTGGCAACCATCCGAGAGGCCCTGGCCCACCAGGACGCAGAGGCTTTCCATTTCCATCTCCACAACCTGAAAGGCTTTGCAATCAATTTAGGGATCACCGAGATCTCTGACGCCGCCCAGGCGGGTCTGACCGAGTTCCGGGCCAGCCAATTCCGTAACATCACCAAACTGGAAGGGCTCTTGCAGGAGATCGAAGCCTCCGGTGAAAAGTTCGCCTCAGCACTGGTAGAGATCAAGGAAATTGAAGACTCCGCCGAAGAAGTGAAGTAAAGGGGGCGGGAGACATGCGCAATACCTTATTGATTATTGACGACTCCGAGCTGGACCGCGCCATTTTTAATGAGATATTCAAAAAAGATTACCGCGTTCTGCGCGCCGCCACCGCCGCAGAGGGCATTGACCAGATCCGCAAAAATGTTTTGGATATTGCCCTGGTCGTGCTGGATATCTGCTTGCAGCGGGGGCCCAGCGGCTTTGCCGTGTTGGAGCGCATCCACAAGCTGGAGGGCTGTGCCAATGTTCCCATCATCCTCCTCACGGCTGAGGCGGAGCCGGAATGGGTCTACCGCGGCGTGGAGCTGGGAGCGGTGGACTTTCTGGTAAAACCGCTGGCCCCGGTCGCTACCCAGGCGCGCATCAAAAGCATCATCCTGGAGACCTGGGGCAACGAGGAGGAGCAGGAGGCGGACGCCCCTCTGGGGAAAATTTCCCTGGCCCAGGCCGAGCTGCTGACCCAGCGCTGGCAGAAAAAATTCCTCAGCTTCTGCCAGAACCACGACACCACCTTTTCCAGCTATGTCCAGCGGCTGCGCATCATCACCAGCGCCCTGTCCAACGCCTACAGCGAGCTGTTTCCTGAGTCCGGACTTACCGCCTACGACGCCAAGCTCATCAGCATGGCCTCCGGCTTTGCAGAGATTGGGCAGCTGGGCCTGCCCGACGAGATCATCTGGGGCGGCCCCAATCAGCCGGAGCCGGGGCGGACTCAGTTCTTCCAGCACACCAAGCTGGGGGGCGACTTCTTTAAGGACGGCCCCCATGAGTGGGAGCCGCTGCTCACCTACTGCGCCGAGGTGGCCCAGTACCACCACAAGGACTACGACGGCTCCGGCTTCCCCATAGCCCTGGCCCGGGACGAGATTCCCCTGTCCGCCCAGCTGGTGCACACCGCTATGATGTGCAGCGACCTGGCCGACCGGTATGAGAATGAGCACAATGTGTTCAAGATGGTCTACCGGGCCCTCTCTCTCCGGGTGGGGAGCATCCTGTC
The DNA here is from genome assembly GCA_949840775.1 of uncultured bacterium. Classification (GTDB taxonomy): domain Bacteria; phylum Bacillota; class Clostridia; order Oscillospirales; family Oscillospiraceae; genus Lawsonibacter. Next base: position 39,965 of record CATKXO010000025.1, read on the forward strand.
CCCCAATATGCTCAAGGCGGTGGAAGAAGCTCAAAAGCCGCTGGAAAAAATCTTTCGCACCATGCACCTGAAAAAACGGACCGAGGACGTGGAGGAAAAGATGCGGGTTAGGGAGGCCCTCACCGTCCGCCCCGACGCCAAAGCCCAGCCCGCCAAAAACGCAAACAAGAGCAAGATCAACAGTTTTTTCCGCACCCAACACCCCAGTGACAGTTAATGCAAAGCGGCCCGCCCCCATTGGGACGGGCCGCTTTGCGTCAAAATTGGAACACCGCGCCAACGACGGCCGCGGCGGCAATAAAGGCCACAGGGTGCAGCTTTTTCAGGGGAGTATAGCGCATACACACGAACACTCCAACCGCCAGCACCAGGGCGGGCCAGTGGACGGTAAACACACAGCGCTCCGCCCCCGGAAAGGCAAACAGCACCGACAGGGCCACGCTCAGCCCGGCGGAGGCAATCAGGGCGGTGGAGGCGGGCCGCAGGCCTTTAAAGACGGCGTCTACCGTTCTGGACTGACGGAACTTCTGCAAAAATCCGGCGATAATGATGATGACAATCACCGACGGGGTGATCAGGCCCAGCGTGGCCAACACCGCGCCCGCCGCGCCGCCCAGCGGACCGCCCGCCAGACTGCCCGTCTGAAAGCCCACATAGGTGGCCATATTCACCCCCATGGGGCCGGGTGTGGACTCGGATACGGCGATCATGGTGGTCAGGTCGGCGTTGGTGAACCAGCCCGTCCGGGCCCCCATGTCCTGGAGAAAGGGGATGGTGGCCAGCCCGCCGCCCACGGCGAAGAGGCCCACCTTGGCAAATTCAAAAAACAGCCGCAGGAAAATCATTTCCCCTCACCGCCTTTCTTCCCCAAGCCCCAGATGGCATAGCCCGCAACTCCCGCCAGCACAATCAGCAGCGCTGGGGAACTGAGCGCTTCCAACACAGAGACGCCGCCGTAGAAGAAACGGCTGGCATTGGCCAGGACCAGCACACACAGGAAGATGGCGATGGCCGCCCCGCTTTTCAGGGTGGACTTGCCCAGCTTCAGCACACTGGAGGCAATCAGGGCCACCACCGCGGCGTTGATGCCCGCCAGGGCGTGCTGCACCACCGGGATACCGGCAAAGTTGGACAGGAAAGCGGCGATGACAGTGATGATAATCAGCGAAGGAAAAACCACCCCCAGGGTGGCCAGCACGCCGCCGGGGATGCCTCTGTACTTGTATCCGATAAATGTGGCGGTATTGACGGCGATGATGCCGGGGGTGCACTGGCCCACGGCGAAATAGTCGGTGAGCTCCTCATCGGTGGCCCAGCCCTTCTTCTCCACCACCTCCCGCTGGAGGATGGGCAGCATGGCGTAGCCCCCGCCAAAGGTGCATACCCCCACCTTGGCAAAGGTGAGGAAGAGGTCGGCGTAGATGTTCAATGGGATCACTCCTTTGCATATAGCTGCAGGGGCCGCCGCCCTCAGCGGCCCGTTTCATAAGGGCGGGCTGGCCAAGGGGCCAGCCCCTACAAATCACACATTAAATCTAAATAGAATAATATCCCCGTCCTGGACCACGTACTCCTTGCCCTCGGAGCGGATGAGGCCCTTCTCCCGGGCGGCGGCCATGGAGCCGCAGACCATCAGGTCGTCGTAGGAAATAACCTCGGCCCGGATGAAGCCCCGCTCAAAGTCGGAGTGGATCTTCCCCGCCGCCTGGGGAGCCTTGGTGCCCCGGGTGATGGTCCAGGCCCGGCACTCGTCCTCCCCAGAGGTGAGGTATGAGATGAGGCCCAGCAGGGTGTAGCTGGCCTTCACCAGCCGGTCCAGACCGGACTCCGCCACCCCCAGGTCGTCCAAAAACATCTGCTTTTCCTCCGGCTCCAGTTGGGCAATCTCCGCCTCCAGCTTGGCGCACACGGGGATTACCTGTGCCCCCTGCTCCCTGGCCCGCTGCTCCACCTGCCGGTAGTAGTCCACCGCCGCCGGGTCAGCAAAGCCGTCCTCGTCCAGATTGGCGGCGTAGATCACCGGCTTGAGGGACAGCAGCTCGCAGTCTGGGTACGACCCGCTGATGTCCACCTCTGTGTAGCTCCGGGCGGACTTGCCGTCGTTGAGCCAGGAACGCAGACCCTCGAAGTCGGCCGCCTCCTGAAGGAATTTCTTGTCCCCCTTGGCCGCCTTTTTGGCCTTGTCGATCCGCCGGTCCACCATCTCCAGGTCGGCCATCACCAGCTCCAGGTCGATGGTGTCCATGTCCCGGACGGGGTCGGTGGCCCCCTCCACGTGGATGACATTGTCGTCGTCGAAGCAGCGGACCACGTGGACGATGGCGTCGGTGGCGCGGATGTTGCCCAGAAACTTGTTGCCCAGGCCCTCTCCCCGGCTGGCCCCCTTTACCAGACCGGCGATGTCCACAAACTCGATCACCGCCGGGGTGGTCTTTTTGGGGTGGTACATCTCGCTCAGCTTGTCCAGCCGGGCGTCAGGGACCGCCACCATGCCCACATTGGGGTCGATGGTGCAGAAAGGGTAGTTGGCGCTCTCCGCGCCGGCGTTGGTAATGGCGTTGAACAGGGTGCTCTTGCCAACGTTTGGCAGACCCACGATTCCTAATTTCATTTTTCTCTCTACCTCCTGATTTTTCAAGGGTTTCCGGCGTTTGAATGATGTCTACCACACCATTTATACACCATTTTCGCATTTAGGTATGTTTAGATATATAGAGTTATGGCCATTCGGCCACTCCTTATCGCTAAGTTCGTAGCGGCGGCTCTTTGTGGTCTGATTTGCATTACATCCCACCACACCATCCGACTCAGGCACTTTGGTGAGATTCAAATTGCCTCACTGCATTTGCCATAGAATCGTCAGTCACATGGACATAGCGGTCCATCGTCGTTTTAATGCTGGCATGGCCGAGCAGTTTCTGCAAAACCTTCGGCTGCATACCGCTCTCAATTGCCCGAGTTGCATAGGTATGGCGAAGCGCGTGCATACAAAATCGCTTGATTCCCGCCTCATCACAAAGCTTATACAGGTGGGTATCGTAGGAGCTATTCTTGTTCGGCATCCCCGTTCGGAAATTGATGAAGACCAGATCCCGCATAACAAGCTGCGATTTAACACCCGTTCGCCAGTCGATATACTCTAGGGTTTGCGAGAGCATTGGAGATTCTTTTCGGTAGGCCCGACTTAACTCCACGCTCTGGAGTATCTCATATGCCCGATTAGTCAAAGGAATCGTTCGATAACTTTGCTGGGTTTTGGGCGGACCAGCCCTCCAAAAGGCTTGCTTATGCCGATACTCTAAAGTCTTATTGACAGTCAAGGTTCGT
>CATKXO010000026.1 GCA_949840775.1 uncultured bacterium
ATTTTCTGACTCCCTTTCCGGGCTCTTTTTCGCCCTATTGGGAGTCTATCTTTTTTTCGCCTCCTCCGCCACAAAACTACATTTTTTCCTCGGCGTTTTTTTACATTTTATCACTGGCGCTGACAGCGGGCGCGTTGAACAGCGCCGCCAGCAGATAGGCCCTGGTGTTCCAGACGCGGGTGGTGTTCTCCCGGATGCCGTCCAGGACCTTCTCGATATGGCTGCTGTTGATAAGCTCAAACCGCTGCTGGACCAGGGCGGTGGGGTATTCCGCATCCCGCCCGATCTTCATGGTGGGTGTTCGGCTCAAAGCTACTTCCAGCATGATCTCCACCAGCTCATTGATCTGCTCCCGGTTGGCGCTGTCGGCAATCAGGTCGTACTCGATCTGATCCCGAATCTCATCCCGCTTCTCATACACTTCCGTCATTCCTTCCGCCGCAGGCGCGGACCCAGGCCCCGGAGGGGGCTGGGGACAGAATGAATGAGTATTTGCTCGATAAGTATTTTGTTTTTTACGGGAATTAGTTTTCTTAGTATTTAATTGCGCCGGGTTTTCCGTATCCGGCACATCCGCATCCGGGGGAACCGTGTCCGGCTTTACCGTATCCGGGAAACCCGTACACGGTGAAGCCGTATCCGGTGAACCCGTGGCCGGTGGCGGCTCATCCGGGCCGGAGGAGGCCGGTGGCGGCGTTTGGGGCTTCTCGTAGATGGTGTACTCCACGCTGCCCACACGCCCATGCTCTCCCCGCAGCTGGCGGCGCACCACATAGCCCGCCTTTTCCAGCTCCTTCAAGGTGTTCCCGATAGCCTCCACGCCCTCTTTACAGATGGCGGCGAGGCCCCGCGTGGAATAATTCCAGTCGTCCGGGAGGGACAGCATGATCGCCAGCAGCCCCTTTGCTTTCAGCGACAGGCCGGGGTCCTTCAAGTGATGGTTCGACATCACGGTGTAATCCCGCGTCCGTTCTACACGATAGACGGCCATTCTTCACTCACTTCCTCAGTAGATTTTGACTTATGCGGTGTCCGCCGCATCCTCGCGGGCAAAGCGTTCTTCCAGCCTCGCCACGCTCCAATTCTGCTTGAACTGCCCCAGGGGGCCGGGGCCGAACATGGCCCGCGCCCGGTTGTCCATGTCCAGCAGCCGCGCCCACAATTCCGGGTGGTGATGGCGGAGCTTTTTCAGCTCCCCGATCCGCTGCAAGGGACAGCACCAGCAGGAAGCGCGGCGGTATATCTCATACAGCCCGCCCCAATCGTAGCCCCGGTCATAACAGAGCTGGAGGGCCTGGGCCTCGGTGATGCCCCACTCCACCAGGGGATAGCGGAGGTGTTCATCCGGTTTGCAGCGGTGTGCTTCATCAGCGGCAATGCCGATATGGTGCAGGGCATTTTTCTCCCGTTTCAGCCGGTTGACCTCTTTTGTGATGAGGTGCGTTTTCAACTGTCCGGTACACCAGCGCACTTTCATTCCAGGCCAGCCGTTACCAAAAGGAGGCGCACCCAAACGGGCGCGGCGTTCCAGGCAGCTTGGTTTCTGCTTCGGTTCATCGAACATCAGCCACTCAAAGCCGTGGGGGTGACGCAGGGTGGTGATGTGGATGCCGCGCTCCTGATAAAGAAAATCGTCCAGCTTGGCGATATGGGCCTCCATCTCCGGGAACTCCATGCCGGTGTCCGCGTAGAGTACACAGTCGATAGGCAGGCCCTTCTCGATCATCAGCAGCAAAAGACAGGAGCTGTCTTTTCCACCGGAGAGGGAGACCGCCGAAAAGGTTTCGCTATTGTTTACAGCTCCCATGCCGGGAGAACTGCCTTTTTTCGCTCCTTTCCCGCCGTTTACAGCTCGTAAACGGGAATCTCATTCTCATGGACGGGCCAGCACAGCTTGTCCAGCCGGTCCGTCAACTCCTCCAGGTCCAGGCACATGCCGCTGGTCCACGGGTCGCCCAGGTCCTCCCGGTACTCGGCCACATACGCGCCGCCCTCGCAGACCACGGACACGCTGGCAACGGCGGTGACGGTCATATCCTCCAGCAGCCACAGCTCCACGCTGCGGGTGGTCAGGACGGCCTCGGCGGTACTCTGGTCGAAATCGTCATACAGCAGCGTGGCCCGCTGATTGAACAGCTCCGCGCCCCGGTAGTTGAAGGACTTGGGCTGATTGCCCTGGGTGGCGAAGGTAAAGACGGTCTCGGCGTGATGCCGGACGGCCTGGAGCAGAGCATAGAAATCGATGCCGTCCAGAAGCTCCTCCACCTCGTCGGCGGACAGGCCGCTGTTCTCCCCGATGCCGGAGCGGTACAGCCCCCGGATGGCATACTCCAAAGAATCCACGGAATACACGGTGATCTACCTCCTATCAGTTTTTGCGCCGTTTCCTCGGCTTGTCGGGCAGGATGTGGCCCTCGATGATGCTGGCGTGTCTGCGGATTTGGACGCTGCCCTGCCGCGCATGGGCAAGGGCCTCCCCGTAGCCGTCCTCGGTGAGAAAGCGCCGGATGTACTCCCCCTGTCTCCCCAGGGGACAGTCGGCCAGCACCAGGAACTCGATCATGTGGCGGGTGCAGTCCTGGAACCGCTCCACCGCCAGCAGGTCATGCCCGGTGATGGGCAGATGGAGCGGCTTCACTTGCGGCTCCTTTCCTTGATCTCCAGAACGGCGGGGCCGTACCGGGCCACCAAAAGGGCGTTGACGATCAGGCTGAACGCCAGCGTGTCCACCACCTCGCTGTTGGCGAGGTCGGCCAGGGCCACGCCAGACCCCTCCGCGTAGATGTCCCGCGCCGCCGAAAACAGGGTGTAGCAATGGGGGGAGATGTCTTTCAGCGTCCCGTAGTCGAACTCGATGCCATGCCTGCAAAAGCAGTTGGCGGACCGGAGAAAGAGGTCGTCATTGGCGGTGAGCAGATACATGGCGGCGAAGTAGGCCGGGGTGTCCCGCTTCCGGCGAAAGCCCTCCCGCGCTTTCAGCCGCTCCATGCGGCCCTGGTGGGCGGGGGAGAGAAACAGGGACCCCGTAAAGCGCCGGATGGCCGTGTGCAGGCGTGCGTCCAGGTGGGCATTACGGGGGAACGTCTCCATGACGGCCTCCTCGTACCCCACCACTCCGGCCTCGATCCGCTCCGCCAGCCAGGGACAGCCCTGGGCGGTGCAGCCCTTTTTCTTCCCGGCATACTCGGTGCAAAGGCGGCAGTCCACATGCTCCGGCTTGTATTGGAATGTGTTGATATACAACGTGCTTCTCCTTTCCCGGACACGAAAAAACCGGGCAGAGGAAATCCCTGTCCGGCAGTTTTGTCCCATATTCGATTAGCGTTCTTGGCTGCGCTGGCGCTTCTTCTGCCACGCCTCCAGCAGCTTGATGATGGTCTCCTCCATCTTCCGGGGGGTGTAGGAGCGGGGGAAGTATTTGCGGAGGGTATCGGCGGTCAGCACGATCTTGTCAACCTCCGGCTTCTTCTCCGCCGACATGATGGTGAGCATGGTGTCCTCGTTCAGCTCCCCGGACTGGCTTAACTTCTTCATGCGCTGGGCCTGGGAGACGGAGGGGGTGGCCTGTTCGCTTTCGATGGTCTCCACCAAAAGCGCCTGTTCCTCCGGCTTCAAGGCGGCGATCTGATAGGCCGGGGTCACGGCAATTTTTTTATCATCCACCATCTGCTGAAGCTCCGGGATTAGCTGGGTCAGGGAAATGTAATTGCGGACGGTATCGCCGCTCATGCCCATGGCCGCGCCGATTTCATCATCGCTGCGGAAATTCGCCGAATTATTCGGCGAATTATTTTCTGCCTCTTTGGTGCGCCTCCCGGCGCGGCGCTTGATGGCCTCCAGCTTCATCTTGTATGCCTGCGCCCTCTCGCTGGGCAGGATGTTTTCCCGCTGGATGTTGCTGTCCACCATCAAAATGGTGGCGGTGTCGTCGTCCAGATTGCGGACCAGGGCAGGCAGCGCGGCCAGACCCGCCAGCTCACAGGCGTGTTTGCGGCGGTGGCCCGCGACAATCTCATAGCCGCCCGCCTCGCGGGGCCGGACAATGGCCGGGGTCAGCACACCATACTCTTTCACGCTCTCGGTGGTCTCCTTCATGGCATCATCATCCCTCACTTTGAACGGGTGGTTGGGAAACGGGTACAGCTCCGCCAGAGGGATGGAGACGACCACCTCTCCCTGGGGCTGGGGCCCGGGGGCAGGGGTTTCCTTCACCTTGGGCGGTCTGCCCCGACGCCTGGGGGTTTCCGCTGTGGACATATTGGTTTCCTCCTTTTCCGACCGGCAGGAAACAGGAAAAGGGAGAATGTGGCCGCGACTTACATTCTCCCTCTGAAAGCAATATGCAATTTGTCGGTTTCTGTCGTTTTTCGATTCCGGTGGCCGTTTGCGCTGGGAGCCATCCCGCCGCAAACCCGCATGATTACTGGCTTTTTCACCTTTTTCAAAAACCTTCCCGAACAACATCGGTTCAACGAACTTTACGCCAGAGATACCGCCAAGAAGATCAAATCCACGTTTAAGATGAAAGGCGAGAGCGGCAGGCATCTCACCACAAATCCCCCGTTCGGCTATGTCAAGGACGAACAGGACAAGGACAGGTGGCTGATTGACGAGGAAGCCGCAAAAACGGTTCGGTACATCTTCAAGCTGTGCTGTGACGGCCTTGGCCCCACGCAGATCGCCAACCGGCTGAGACGGGAGCAGGTACTCACCCCCACGGCTTACAAGGCCCAACAGCGGGGTGAACTGCTTCCAGAGCGGCCCTTCCAGTGGGCGCAGAAAACCGTATCCGGGATTTTGGACAAGGTGGAATACCTGGGGCACACGGAGAATTTCAAGACCGCATCCAAGAACTACCGCAGTAAGAAACGGGTCAAGACCGCCAAGGAGGAGCGTAAGCTGTTCCGGGACACCCATCCGGCCATTGTGGATGAACACACCTTTCAGGTGGTACAGGAAATTCGCTCTCATCGCCATAGGCTGACAGCTACGGGGAAGGTCAGCATTTTTTCCGGCAAGGTGTTCTGCGCCGACTGCGGAGCAAAGCTGCAATACAACACGGCAAACAGCTTTTTAGCGAATCAGGATTTCTTCAACTGCGGCAACTACCGCAGCAACACGGGAACCTGTACTGCCCACTTTATCCGGGCGGTTACGTTGGAGAAAATCGTGCTGGCCCACATGAAGCGTGTCCTGGCATATGTCCAGCAGTTTGAGACGTCCTTTGTCAAGCGGGAAATGGAGAAAGCCAACCTCAAACGCCAGACCTCCGTGGAAAAGGCCAAGCTGGATATTGTGACGCTGAAGCGTCGGGACGAGGACTTGGATGTACTGTTCAGGCGCATCTATGAGGACATGGTGGCAGGACGGCTTAACCCGGAGCGGTTTGACAAACTCTCCACGCAGTACGAGGAGGAGCAGAAGCAGGTGCGGCAGGTTATCGAGGAACTGCAATCGCTGATCGACGATGGTGAACAGGAAGCCCATGACCTCCGGCAATTCCTGAAAAACGTCCGAAAGTACACCGACCCGGAAGAACTGACGGCGGAAATGCTGAACGAACTGGTTGACAAGATTATCGTCCACGCTCCCGACAAGAGCAGTGGACATCGCAGACAGAAGATTGAGATTTACTACAAGGCCGCTGGGATCATCGACATCGCTGACGACCTCTGTGAAGCCGGGGACGGCAGGGGGCAGTGGCGTAGAGAGCGAAAAACGGCCTGAAAAGGCAGGACTGTGACCGTTTACAGTCACAGCCCTGCCTTACATAGAATACTTCGTTGCGGCACCTCGCCAAACGGGCGGCCCTGCTGCATTTTGCGGGGGATATTACTTCAGGTTGAAGAACGCCTTCATGCCGGGATACTGAGCCACATCGCCCAGCTCCTCCTCGATGCGGAGCAGCTGATTATACTTGGCAACGCGGTCGGTGCGGCTGGGAGCGCCGGTCTTGATCTGGCCGGCGTTGAGGGCCACGGCGATGTCGGCGATGGTGGCGTCCTCGGTCTCGCCGGAGCGGTGGGACACGATGGCGGTGTAGCCGGCCCGGTTGGCCATCTGAATGGCGTCCAGGGTCTCGGTGAGGGTGCCGATCTGGTTGACCTTGATAAGAATGGCGTTGGCGACCTTCTTCTCAATACCGGTGGCCAGACGGGACACGTTGGTGACGAACAGGTCGTCGCCAACCAGCTGGACCTTGTCGCCGATGGCCTTGGTCAGCATGGCCCAGCCCTCCCAGTCGGTCTCGGCCATACCGTCCTCCAGGGAGATGATGGGGTAGGTGTCAGCGAACTTCTTCCACATGTTCACCAGCTGCTGCTGGGTCAGCTTCTTGTTGCTCTTGGGCTGGATATAGCACTTCTCGTCCTCGTTCCACCACTCGGAGGAGGCGGCGTCGATGGCAATCTTGAAGTCCTCGCCGGGCTTGTAGCCGGCCTCCTCAATGGCCTGGACGATGACCTTCAGGGCGTCCTCATCCTTCTTCAAGTTGGGGGCATAGCCGCCCTCGTCGCCCACACCGGCGGCGGGGGTGCCGTTCTCCTTCAGGGTCTTCTTCAGCTGGTGGAAGACCTCGGCACAGCGGCGCAGGGCCTCGCGGAAGGAGGGGGCGGAGACGGGCATAATCATGAACTCCTGGATCTCCACGTTGTTGGTGGCGTGGGCGCCGCCGTTGAGGATGTTCATCATGGGAACCGGCAGCTGCTTGGCGTTGACGCCGCCGATATAGTTGTACAGGGAGGTGCCCAGAGCGTTGGCGGCGGCCTTGGCGCAGGCCAGGGAGGCACCGAGGATGGCGTTGGCGCCCAGGCGGTCCTTGTTGGCGGTGCCGTCCAGCTCAATGAGCATCTTGTCGATGGCGGTCTGGTCCAGCACATTGGTGCCGATGAGGGCCTCGGCGATCTCGGTGTTCACGCTCTCAACGGCCTTCAGCACGCCCTTGCCCAGGTAACGGCTCTTGTCGCCGTCGCGGAGCTCACAGGCCTCATAGATGCCGGTGGAGGCGCCGGAGGGAACAGCAGCGCGGCCCATGGTGCCGTCTTCCAGGTAGACCTCTACCTCTACGGTGGGGTTGCCGCGGCTGTCCAGAATTTCACGGCCGATTACGTCTACGATTTCGATCATCTGCTTCATGGTGTTTGATCTCCTTTCAAATTGTCAAATAGGATATCATTTGGTAAGGCGGGACTCCCCGCCGGGGTCACATATTACTGAGCGATCAGGGTCTGGCCGTCCATCTCGGCGGGCTTTTCCAGCCCCATCAGGTCCAGCATGGTGGGGGCGATGTCGCACAGGCGGCCATCCCGCAGGGTGACGTTGGCTCCCACGATGCAGAAGGGCACCAGATTGGTGGTGTGGGCGGTGAAGGGGGAGCCGTCGGTGTCCACCATCCGCTCAGCGTTGCCGTGGTCGGCGGTAATCAGGGACACGCCGCCCATCTTGGAGGTGGCCTCCACCACCTTGCCCACGCACTCGTCCACGGTGGACACGGCCTTGCAGGCGGCCTCGTACACGCCGGTGTGGCCCACCATGTCACAGTTGGCAAAGTTGAGGATAATCACGTCGTAGTTTCCGCTGAGGATACGTTTCACCGCCTCCTCAGTGACCTCGTAGGCGGACATCTCAGGCTGGAGGTCGTAGGTGGCCACCTTGGGGGAGTTAATCAGGCAGCGGTCCTCCCCGGGGAAGACCTGCTCCACCCCTCCGTTAAAGAAGAAGGTCACATGGGCGTACTTCTCCGTCTCGGCGATGCGCAGCTGGGTCAGGCCTAGGTTGGAGATGTACTCCCCAAAGATATTTTGCAGCTTCTGCCGGGGGTAGGCCACCGTCACGTTGGGCATGGTGGCGTCGTACTCGGTGGTGCAGATAAAGTCCACCGGGACAAAGCCGGTCTTGCGCTCCACCTCATTGAAGTCCTCGTCCACCAGGCAGCGGGTGATCTCCCGGGCCCGGTCGGGGCGGAAGTTGAAGAAAATCACCGAGTCGTTATCCCGGAGCCGGGCGTCCTTGGCGCACACCACGGGTACCATAAACTCGTCGGTGACCCCCGCGTCGTAGGAGGCCTGGACGGCGTCAGCGGCGTCAGCCACATAGGGGGCCTGTCCGCAGACAATGGCGTCGTAGGCCTTCTGGAGGCGGTCCCACCGCTTATCCCGGTCCATGGCGTAGTACCGGCCCATGACGCTGGCAATCTGACCGATGCCCAGCTGCTGCATCTTGGCCTGGAGCTGCTCCACATAGCTCTTGCCCGAGGAGGGGGGCACGTCACGGCCGTCCAGGAAGCAGTGGACATAGACCTTCTTCAGCCCCTGGTCCTGGGCCATCTTCAGCAGGGCAAACAGGTGGGTGATGTGGCTGTGGACGCCGCCGTCGGACAGCAGGCCCATCAGGTGCAGGGCGGAGCCCCACTCCCGGCAGTTCTCCATGGCCTCCAGATAGGCGGGATTCTCAAAAAAGGCCCCGGTCTCGATGTCCCGGCTGATGTGGGGCAGGTCCTGGAACACCACCCGGCCCGCGCCGATGTTGGTGTGGCCTACCTCGCTGTTGCCCATCTGCCCGTCGGGCAGGCCCACGTCCAGCCCGGAGGCGGACAGTCTGCTGTGGGGACACTGGGAGAAGAACCGGTCCAGATTGGGAGTGGAGGCGTTGACCACCGCGTTGCCCGCAGAGGGCCCCTCAATCCCGAACCCGTCCATGATAATCAAAGTGGTAGGTGTTTTCATACAAAAAACCTTTCCTTTATACGCCGATCCTGCGCTGCCATCCTTGTAGGGGCGGCTATCAGCCGCCCGCAGAGGGCAAACGGGCCCTGTAGGGGCGGCCTTTGGCCGCCCGCGGGCACATAATATGCGCCCCTACAGAGAAGGTGCAGCGGTATCCGGCAAATTACTCCTGATTGGCAGCCTCGATAATCTTGACGAAGTCGGCGGGCTTCAGGGCGGCGCCACCGATGAGGCCGCCGTCCACGTCGGGCTGGGCCAGCAGCTCCTGGGCGTTCTTGGCGTTCATGGAGCCGCCGTACTGGATGGTGACGGACCGGGCCACGTGGGCGCCGTACTGCTTGCGGATGACGGTGCGGATGGCCTGGCAGACCTCGCCGGCCTGCTCGGCGGTGGCGGTCTTGCCGGTGCCGATGGCCCACAGGGGCTCATAGGCGATGACCACATGGCGCACCTTCTCGGGGGCCACGTTGGCCAGGGCGCACTTCACCTGGTAGGCGATGAGCTCCATGGTGACGCCCAGCTCCCGCTGCTCCAGGCTCTCGCCCACGCAGATAATGGGGATCAGGCCGGCCTCAATGGCGGCGTGGACCTTCTTGTTCACGGTGAAGTCGGTCTCGTTGTAGTACTGGCGGCGCTCGGAGTGACCGATGATGACGTACTTGGCTCCCGCCTCCTTAATCATGGCGGCGGTGATCTCGCCGGTGTAGGCGCCGTGGTCCAGCTCGTGGCAGGTCTCGGCGCCGATGGCGATGTGGCAGTCCTTGAACAGGCGGACGGCAGACTGGATATTCACAGCGGGGACGCACAGAACAACGTTGCACCACTTGCCCTTGGGCATAATGGGCTTGATCTCCTCGGCGAAGGCCTTGGTCTGGGACAGGGTGTTGTTCATCTTCCAGTTGCCGGCGATGATGGTCTTGCGGTAGCGGCGATTCATAGTAAATCTCTCCTATCGTATATTTTCCGAAATGATTTTTGTAGGAGCCGCCGCCTTCGGCGGCCCGTTTTCATAGGTCTGCGGGCCGCCCAGGGGGGGCCCCTACAGAAAGAATGCGGTGTTATTTATCCAGCAGGCAGGCCACGCCGGGCAGCTCCTTGCCCTCCATGAACTCCAGGGAGGCGCCGCCGCCGGTGGAGATGTGGGTCATCTTATCGGCGTAGCCCAGCTGCTGCACAGCGGCCGCGGAGTCGCCGCCGCCGATGATGGTGATGGCGCCGGTCTTGCTGAGGGCCTCGGCCACGGCCTTGGTGCCCACGGCAAACTTGTCAAACTCAAACACGCCCATGGGGCCGTTCCAGATAACGGTGCCGGCGTCGGCCACAGCGTCACAGTACAGCTTAACGGTCTCGGGGCCGATGTCCAGGCCCTGCCAGCCGTCGGGAATCTCCCCGGAGGCCACCACCTTGGCGTTGGCGTCGGGGGCAAACTTGTCGGCAATGACGGTATCCACAGGCAGGAGGAGCTTGACGCCCTTGTCCTTGGCCTTCTGGATCATCTCCAGGGAGTAGTCCTTCCAGTCGGCCTCCAGCAGGGAGTCGCCCACCTTGCCGCCCTGGGCGGCGGAGAAGGTGTAGGCCATGCCGCCGCCGATGATGATGGTGTCGGCAATCTCCAGGAGGTTGTTGATGACGCCGATCTTGGAGCTGACCTTGGACCCGCCCAGGATGGCCACCAGGGGCCGCTTGGGATTGGCCAGGGCACCGCCGATGAAGTCCAGCTCCTTCTGAATCAGGAAGCCGGAGACGGCGGGCAGATAGTCGGCCACCCCTGCGGTGGAGGCGTGAGCGCGGTGGACGGCGCCAAAGGCGTCGGACACATACACGCCGTCCGCCCCGGCCAGAGCGGCCATTTTCTTGGCCAGCTCGGGATCGTTCTTGGTCTCACCCTTCTCAAAGCGGGTGTTCTGGAGCAGGAGGAGCTCGCCGCTCTTCAGGGCGGCGGCCTTGGCTTGGGCGTCGGGGCCCACCACATCGTCCGCCAGGATCACGTCCTTGCCCAGCAGCTCGCCCAAGCGGGCGGCCACCGGCTCCATGCGCAGCTCGGCCAGGGACTTCTTCCACTTCTCCTCGGTGATGGACGCCTCATCCTTGCCCTTCTCCAGCTGCTTCTTCTTGTAGGACTCAAAGGTGGCCACCGGCTTGCCCATGTGGGAGCAGGCAATCACCGCCGCGCCCTGGTCCAGCAGGTACTGGATGGTGGGCAGAGCGGCCCGGATGCGCTTGTCGTCGGTGATGACGCCGCTGCCATCCTTAGCCATGGGCACGTTGAAGTCACAGCGCAGAAGCACCTTCTTGCCCTTGACATCGATGTCCTTGACCGTCTTCTTGTTATAGTTCATACTCTTGACTCCTTTCTTTTCGTAAAGGTGACAAAATTCAGGGGGTCACGACTGTTTCGCCATCTCGCCCGCTCCGGACAAACCGGGAAAGCCCAGCTGCCGCAGGGCCTCATAGGTGAGGACGGCCACCGAGTTGGCCAGGTTCAGGCTCCGGGCGCCGGGCCGCATGGGGATGCGGACACACCGGCCGTACCAGCGCTGCCGCAGGTCTTCGGGCAGCCCGGCAGTCTCCTTGCCGAACATCAGCCAGCAGCCCTCCCGAAACTCCGCTCTTGTGTAGTCACGGGGGGCTTTGGTGGTAGCCAGCCACAGGTCCGGGCTGGGGTTGACAGCAAAGAAGTGGTCCAAATTGTCGTAGACATGCAGGTCGACCATATGCCAGTAGTCCAGCCCCGCCCGGCGCACCGCCCTCTCGCTGATGTCAAAGCCCAGAGGCTTCACCAGATGGAGGCTGCTGCGGGTGGCGGCACAGGTGCGGGCAATATTTCCGGTATTCTGGGGAATTTCCGGCTCGACCAGTACGATGTTCAGCACTTGGGCCCCTCCTTGCTCTTGCGGCTTTCATTGTAGTCCAAATCAAGGAAAATTTCAACTGTAAAATGGTCGAAATATTGCAGAAACTTTACAAAAATATTAAAATATCTACGATTCGGCTTATTTTTTGTGTGTTTTTTAGATTTGCAACTTTTTTCCCCATCTTTTTTAGGCAAAGTGCCGAAGCAAACCGGCCCAAACCGGCGGAAAAACTGCGTCCCAGCCCACTCCGCCCCTGTTCCGCATTCGCAAAGTAGAAAAATTATACAAAAAAACATTCCTCTTTCTGGAAAACGGCTACCCCTTTCCGGTAATGCGTGTTATAATGTCCTCACCGGCACATTTAAAATGATTTGGAGGTCCTTTTTATGTCTCATACCGTTGAAATCCTCTCAGTGGGCACCGAGCTGCTGCTGGGGAATATTGCCAACACCGACGCCCAGATGCTCTCCCAGGGGCTGAGCGAGCTGGGACTGAACGTTTTCTGGCACACCGTAGTGGGGGACAACCCCCAGCGGGCCGAGGAAGCGGTGGCCCTGGCCAAAAAGCGGGCGGATATCATCATCACCACCGGCGGCCTGGGGCCCACCTGTGACGACCTGACCAAAAACGTGCTGGCCGAGGCATTCGGCAAGAAGCTAGTCTTCGACGAGGGGTCGGCAGAGCGCATCCGCTCCTATTTTCAGCGCACCGGCCGGCCCATGACGGACAACAACCTCCAGCAGGCCATGCTTCCAGAGGGGTGCACCATTCTGGAAAACGACTGGGGCACCGCTCCGGGCTGCGCCTTTGAGGCGGAGGGCGTCCACGTCATCATGCTCCCCGGCCCCCCCAGCGAGTGCCGGCCTATGTTCCAATACCGGGCCAGGCCCTACTTACTCTCCCTGTCCGAGGGGGTCATCGCCTCCCACACCATCAAACTCTTCGGCATCGGGGAGTCCTCTATGGAGGCCCAGCTGAGGGACCAGATGAACGCCATGGCCAACCCCACCCTGGCCCCCTACGCCAAGGAGGGGGAGTGTGAGCTGCGGGTTACCGCCAAGGCCGCCACCGATGAGGAGGCCCAGGCCCTGCTCAAGCCCACGGTGGAGCAGGTAAAGACCCTGTTCCACGACAAGGTCTACGGGGTGGACGTGCCCTCTCTGGAGCACGTGGTCATCGAAACGCTAAAGACCAAGGGACTTACTCTTGGTGTGGCCGAGAGCTGCACCGGCGGCCTCATCGCCAAGCGGCTCACCGATATCCCAGGAGCCTCCCACGCCTTCAAGGGGTGCATTGTGTCCTACACCAACGAAATTAAGGAAAGCGTCCTGGGGGTGCCCCCCCACATGCTGGAGCGGTACGGCGCGGTGTCCAAAGAGGTGGCCGCCGCCATGGCCGAGGGAGCCCGGCGGGTCCTGGACTGCGACATCGCCCTGTCCTCCACCGGTGTGGCCGGGCCGGACAGGGATGACTGGGACAACGAGGTAGGCACCATGTTCGTGGCCATCGCTACCCCTATGGGCACCCACGTCCGGGCGCTGAGTCTGGGCAACCGCCCCATGCGGGAGCGCCTGCGCACCCAGACCGCCAGCCACGCCTTCGACCTGGCCCGGCGGTATCTGTCCGGACTGGATTACGGGGGTTAAAAGCCTCCCTTCGCAAAGGGAGGCGGCATTTGCGAAGCAAATGACGGAGGGTTTCCCCTACGGAGACGCATCCTTCTCTTTCGGGGAAACCCCCACCCGGCTTCACCGGGAGCCCCCTTTGCGAAGGGGGCCCTCTTCATAAAAACCATTAGGAGGTAGATGATCTTGTCCGCACCGGCAAAGGGCTCTGCCCGCTCCGTGGATATGACCCAGGGAAACGTAGCAGGCCACCTGGTCCGCTTCGCCGTTCCGCTGCTGCTGGGCAACCTGTTCCAGCAATTTTACAATACGGTGGATTTATGGGTAGTGGGCCGCTATGTCAGCAATGCGGCCTACTCCGCCGTGGGCACTGTCACCCCCATCATCATCATGCTCATCGGCTTCTTTATGGGATTGGCCAGCGGCGCGGGTGTGGTCATCTCCCAGTACTACGGGGCAAAGAAATACAATCAGGTGCGTCAGGCCGTCCACACCTCCATTGTCATGACCCTGGTGCTGGGAGTCGTGCTGTCCGTTGCAGGCATTTTCATCATCCCTCTTATGCTCCGGCTGATGAAAACCGCCCCGGAGGCCGTCCCGGAGGCCAAGACCTACCTGACCATCTACTTCGCCGGGGCCATGGGCCTGCTGCTGTACAACATGGGCTCGGGCATCCTCCGGGCAGTGGGGGACTCCAAACGCCCCTTCTACTTTCTGGTGGTGTCCGCCCTGCTGAACATCGCCCTGGACCTGCTCTTTGTCATCGGCTTCCACATGGGGGTGGAGGGTGTGGCCTACGCCACCATCCTGTCCCAGGGTGTGTCTGCCGCGCTGACGCTGACGGTGCTGGCCCGCAGCGGCGAGGACTGCATCCGCCTGAGCCTGAGGGAGCTGCGGGCAGACCTTCATATCCTGCGGCAGATTATCCGCATCGGCGTGCCCTCCGCCTTGCAGATGGCCATTACCTCCTTCTCCAACGTGTTTGTCCAGTCCTACATTAACTTCTTCGGCCTGGACTGCATGTCCGGCTGGACCACCTACAGCAAATTGGACCAGTTCATCATCCTCCCCGTCCAGTCCCTGGGCCTGGCGGCCACCACCTTTGTGGGCCAAAACCTGGGCACCAGCCAGGTGGACCGGGCCAAGGAGGGCACCCGGGCTGCTTTCTTCCTGTCGGTGGGCATTACGGTGGTCATCTCCGCCGCCGCCATTATCTTCGCCCCCTGGCTGGTGGCCTTCTTCAACAACAAACCGGAGGTAGTAGAATACGGCACCCTCTTCCTGCGGTACATGTGCCCCTGCTATGTGCTGATCTGCGTCAACCAAATCTATTCCGGCTCCCTCCGGGGGGCGGGCATCAGCCAGCCCCCCACCTATATCATGCTGGCCTCCTTCGTGGTTTTCCGGCAGATATACCTCTATATCATGGCCAACTACATCTCCAACACCATCCTGCCCATTGCCATGGGCTACCCCGCCGGGTGGCTGCTGTGCAGTATCCTCACCCTGATCTATTACAGCCATGTGGACCTGGCCGGCAAGCGGGTGGTGGATGACCCCACCTCCATGCCTGAGAAGACGTAAAAAAGAGCGCCGCTGGCGCTCTTTTTTTGCCTGCTCTCCCCTCCGGGAACGTGACGTGAACAGAAATCAGAGAAAAAACAAACGGAGCATCCTGAACAGGACACTCCGCTTTGGAGCGAGTGACGAGGCTCGAACTCGCTACCTCCACCTTGGCAAGGTGGCGCTCTACCAGATGAGCTACACTCGCAACAACAGTGGCTATTATAGCGTCACCCAAAGAAAAAGTCAACCCCTAATTTCTAAATTGCGGAAAAATTTTTCAGGCCGCAGGTTGGGTGAGAATCCCCTCCAGCAATCCCTGGTGGATGGGCCGCAGGTCCTTCATGCCGCAAAAGTCCGCCGGGCGCAGCAGAGTGGGCGGCTTGGGCAGATCCACCGCCCCGCAGTCCTCCAGCAGCCCGGCCACAAACTGAGAGCAGAAGTAGTGGTGCCGCCGCTGGAAGGACAGATTGCACCAGCAGGCCAGCACCCCCAGCACACTGTAGTGGTACTCCTCCCGCTGGACATACATGGAGCGCAGCCTCTGCCGAAGGCGGAAATAGGTGTCCTCGCTCACCTTCAGCTCGTACAGGCAGCAGGGGACTGCCCGGCGGTACACCGTCACCTGTTCCTCCACCAGCCCGGCGGGGAGGGCCAGGTAGCGGTACTTCCGGGCAAAGCTGTAGAAGGGCCCGGCAGGTCCGTCCAGGCCAATAGAGGCGTGGGTGTAATCGTCCCGTGTGGCGAAGTGGATCAGCCGGGAGAACCAGGTCCCGGACCGGGTGAGTAAAATATAGATCGTACGCTCCGCCATGGGATGCGCCTCCCTTCTTTCTATGCTTATGATACTAACAGGAAAACTCTAAAATGCTCTGAAGGAAAGATTAAGATTTCCTGAATTTCCGAACAAAATAGTAAACCTAAAAAATTTATGGTTGACAAACGAGTTGGCGTATTGTATACTGTTCCAGAAAATAGCTTACAATTAAAGGAGAGGAACACCTATGGAAAACAAAACAAAAAGCAGCATCTACCCCCTGGCGATGACCGCTGTGATGGCGGCGGTTATTGCGGTCATCGCGCCCTTCTCCATCCCGGCCTGGGGAGAAGTATCCTTTACCCTGTGCACCTTCGCCCTCTATCTGTCCCCCTACATCCTGGGGTGGAAGCGGGCGGTTGCGGCCACGGTGGTTTATATCCTGCTGGGTATGGTTGGGATGCCGGTATTCAGCAATTTTAAGGCCGGGCTGGGGGTACTGGCCGGCCCAACGGGAGGCTATGTGCTGGGTTATGTGCCTATGGTCCTTATATGTGGCCTGATTATCAAGACCTTCCCGAAAAACCGCGCGATCCACCTGGGCGGTATGGTTTTGGCAACCGCTGTGCTCTACGCCTTTGGGACCGCCCTGTTCTGTGCGCAAACAGGCTCTGCCCTGGATCATGCTCTTTGGGTATGTGTGATTCCCTTTATCCCCTTCGACCTGGGCAAGATGGTGATTGCCACCGGACTGGGTCCCATCCTGCGGGAGCGGCTGATGAAGGCCAACATCCACCCGGAAGACTGAGCGTTTTCCCTCCCCCGCTGTCCCGGACCTGCTCCGGGGCGGCGGGATTTTTTCTTGATTTCCTGGGAAACAGGCAATATAATGGAGGTGAAAAAAATTTTTCAGAACGTGCAATAAACTATGTCCCCTGCGCGTTTCTTATGATGACAGGAGAAATGGACTATGCTGGCTGCCTTGAGCGTCCAGACAACTGAAGAGGAGAACGAGAGCCGGCGGGAGCTGGACGGGCTCCTGCTCCGCGTGGGGCAGGGAGACCGGAATGCCTTTGCCCGGCTGTACGCCCTGACCCGGGGGGCGGTGTATGCCCTGGCGCTGTCCCTGCTCCATGACTGCCAGGAGGCCCAGGACGTATCTCAGGATACCTTTGTCAAGGTCTGGGAGAGCGCCCCGGGGTACCAGTCCCAGGGCTCACCCATGGCCTGGCTGCTCACCATTGCCCGGAACCTGGCCCGGAGCCGCCTGCGTCAGGGCGGGCGGCAGGTGGAACTGGACGAGGAGGAGTGGAACGCCCTCCCTGCCAGCCTCCCGGCCGTCACCTCCGAGGACCGGGTGGTCCTTCAGGAGGCCCTGGCCGGGTTAGGAGCGGAAGAGCGGCAGATTGTCCTCCTCCACGCCGTCACCGGACTGAAGCACCGGGAGATCGCCCTGCTGCTGGAGCTGCCCCTGTCCACTGTCCTGTCAAAATACCACCGCGGGCTGAAAAAACTAAAGATTATGATGAGAGGAGAGGAGCATCCATGACCGACCGGGAACTGGAACGAAAGCTGGCGGACGCCGTGAACCGGGCCGCCCCTGACGATTTGGACGCCATTCTCTCCCGCTGCGGTGTGCAAAACGGGAGCGTGATGGAAATGAAAGAATTGAAGCGCAGTCAGGATATCATCGACGTGGAAGTCACCGAAGTAAAGCCCAGAAAGAAGTGGAGCCGGTGGCTGGCCGCCGCCTGCGCCGCTCTGGTGCTGCTGGGAGCCGGCGGCGGCGGGCTGATCTACCAGCAGAGCTACGCCGTGGCCTCGGTGGTGTCCCTGGATGTCAACCCCAGTATTGAGCTGAAGGTCAACCGGAAGGAGCGGGTGATCTCCTGCACCGCTCTGAATACCGAGGCGGCGGCGGTCCTCTTCGACATGGACGGCGGCGCGGACCTGAAAGGGACCAAGGTGGACGTGGCGGTAAACGCCATTGTGGGCGCCCTGGTGCGGGAGGGCTATCTGGACAGCATCTCCTCTGCCATCCTCATCTCGGTGGAGGATAACGACCAGGGCCGGGCCGCCCGGCTCCAGGCGGAGCTGGTGGCCTCGGTGGATGGCGTTCTCAAGACCCAGGCCCCGGGTACGTCTGTCCTGAGCCAGGTGGTGGACCACGGTACGCTCAGAGTTGAATATGGCAATTTTGACAATGTTTCTACTGGCAAAGCTGCCATGGTGCAGAATGTAATGATACGGAACGGCTTCAATGATGATGCGTTTGACCAGCTGGCCGCCCTGTCCGTCGAGGAGCTGAACGACCTGCTGGAGACGGGAGAGCAGCGCATCCCCATCGGCAAGAGCGCCGCGGCTATGGCTGCGGAGGAGTATGCCGGGACGGCAGCCATGGACTCTGTGACTGCCGACGTGGACCCGGAGCTGGACGAGTATCCCCCCCACTACGAGGTGGAGCTGAAAACCGCCTGGGGCGAGTTTGAGTATATCGTGGACGCCTTCACCGGGGAGGTGCTCAGCGGGCAAAAGGACCTGCTGAATCAAACGCCGGGCGGGCAGGACCCGCCGGTGTATCCCAATACTCCCCCGGCCAATGAGCAATATGTCGGGCAGGACTCTGGAAAAGCGGACGTTGCCGGCGGGACGCTCATCGGAGAGGACGCCGCCAAAAAGGCCGCCCTGGACAACGCGGGGCTGGCTGAGAGCGACGTGACCAACTGGAAGATTGAGCGGGACTGGGACGACGGACGGCTGGAGTATGAGATTGAGTTCTGGTGCGGGACCACCGAGTATGACTGCACTGTGGACGGTCACACCGGCTCTGTTTTGAAGTGCGGGGTCGACCACCACGGGAACAGCGGCTCCGGACACCACAGCGACCCCCACCACAACGGGTCCGGGACGGGCACAACCGGTACGAACGCCAGCACCGCCGATATCGGCGCAGAGGCCGCTAAGGCCGCAGCCCTGGCCCACGCGGGCGTGACCGAGAGCCAGACCACCAAGATGGAGGTGGAGCGGGACTGGGACGACGGACGGCTGGAGTATGATGTGGAGTTTGACGCAGGCCGGATAGAGTACGAGTACACCATCGACGGCGCTACCGGAGCTATCCTGGAGTATGAGTGGGACGACTGAATTGGTTGCCATAAAAAATGAGCGCCGCCGGCGCTCATTTTTTATGGTATCATACTGTAACGAATGATTCATAAAAGGAACTAACAGACAAAACAAGCCGGGGAGGTGAGGCAAATGGCCCGCAGAGGGGAAGACCTCTATGAAAAACACGCACAAGGGGTATACCGCTATCTGTTCTCCCTGTCCGGGGAGGCGGACACGGCGGAGGACCTGACCCAGGAGACCTTCTGCCAGGCCCTGAAAAGCCTGGACACCTTCCGGGGGGACTGCACCCCCCAGGTGTGGCTGTGCGCCATCGCCAAGCGGCTGTGGTTCAAGGAGCTGGAGCGGCGCAAGCGCACCGCCCCTCTGGAGGAGGAACACCTGTCCCGCCTGGCCGCCCCCGACGACCCGGCCGAGGAGACCGAGCAGCGGGAGAAGCGGCTGGCCCTCTACCGGGCGATGCGGCTGCTGGACCCGGAGACCCGTGAGGTCATCTACCTGCGCCTGGCGGGGGATTTCTCCTTCCGGGACATCGGGGAGCTGATGGGACAGAGCGAGGTGTGGGCCAGGGTACGGTTCTACCGGGGCAAGGAGCGGCTGGCAAAGCTGATGACAGGAGGGGAACGCAATGGATAAGAAATTGGATTGCTGCGTGGTGCGGGACCTGCTGCCCGCCTACATTGAGAATCTGACGGAGCCGGAGACCGCCGCCCAGGTGCGGGAGCACCTGGAAGACTGCGGGGACTGTAGGAAGCTGGAAGAGGACATGCGGATCCAGGTGCCGATGGAAAAGGTCCCCAAGGGGGCGCTGAACTTCCTCAAGCGGATAAAGCGGACCCGGCTCATAGCCGCCGGGGTGACGCTGGCACTAACCCTGTGGTGCATCTGGTGGCTGTACGACGCAGAGTTTCACTACCCCAACACCGAGGCCGGCCGGCTGGCGGCGGTGGAGGACTATATCACCCAGCCGGCGGACAGCACCATGAACCACGACCTGAAAGCGGGCACCCCCTTCCATGTCATCGCCTGGCAGGAGGCCCGGGGAAAGCTGTTCATCTTCTACAAGGTGGACAACCGGGACAACGTCCACGGCGTGATCCAGCTTACCCGGGGAATCAACGGCAAATACCGGACGGACCAAGCCAGCATGAGCCCCTTCCCCTATACTGCAGGGGTAATCGCCAACAGGCTGGATGTGAGAGGAAAAGACTGGGAACCCATCGTGATTGCCGGGGACAACTGCCGGGAGATATACTCCGTGGCGGTGGAATATACGGTATATGACTCGGTGGAGGGCCGGGATGTCCGGGGCTATGAGCTGGTCTATCCCATATCGGACATCAACTTTTTCTGGCTGCTGGAGGAGGAGGCCGTCCGGGAGCAGCTGGGAACGCCCCATTATGAGGTGCGGCCGTGGAACGTCCGGTTCCTGGATAAGGACGGGAACGACATCACCGAACAGTTCCGGGACGACAGCGTCCAGCAGAACTGGTCGGGCAGCAAGAGCACTGCGGAGCAGTTTCTGCTCTACGTGTATATCGGGATTACCGCCGCCATAGGCTTGGTCTTTATCCAATATTTTCTGCGGAGGGATTAAAAAAGAGCGCCAACGGCGCTCTTTTTTTATTCCTGCTCCTGCTTGAGAACCTTAATCAGGGCCGGGATCATCTGCTTTTTCCGGCTGACCACTCCCGGCAGGGTGGCCACGCCGTCTTCCACCGTGGTGCTGAAAGTCCTGGCAATCAGCTCCTCCGCTCCCGCACCCGCCATCAGCAGCTCAGTGCTGGAGTTGCGCACGTCGGTGAACATATAGAAGATATAGTCCAGCCCCTGCTTTTCCAGCGCCTGGGGCAGATAGGGCCCCACCAGGGCCTGGGCAGCCTTCCGGTTTTTTTCGGTCATATAGCTGCCCTGTCCCACCCCAAAGCGGACCTCGCCGCTGGTAAATATCTTATAGTCCCCGTTGAAAACCTCCGCCGCCGTCTTGCCTGAGACATCTCCCCCGTGGGCAAACATCTCATCGGCGTACTTCTCCAGGTCCACCCCGGCCAGCTCCGCCAGCTTACGGGCGGCCCGCTCATCGGTGGGGGTGCAGGTGGGGCTGCGGAACATCAGCGTATCGGACAGGATGGCGGACAGCATCAGTCCCGCCATGGTGGAGCTGATCTCCACGTCGTTCTCCCGGTACATCTGGTAGACAATGGTGCAGGTACAGCCCACGGGCACGTTGCGGAAGTACACCGGCCCGTCGGTCTCCAGGGTGCCGAGGCGGTGGTGGTCGATAATCTCCAGCACTTCGGCCTCGTCGATGCCCTCGGCGGCCTGACTCTTCTCGTTGTGGTCCACCAAAATCAGCTGCTTCTTATGGAGGTTCAGCATGTTCCGGCGGGATACCACGCCGATATACTTGCCGTCGTCGTCCAATACGGGGAAGTAACGGAACCGGACAGAGGCCATCACCCGGGTCGCCTCCTCCACGGGGGTGTGGAGGGTGAAGGTGAGCAGCTTTCCGGAGGTCATATAGTGCCGGATAGGGGCGGCCTGGCTGAGCATCTGGCCGGCCACATAGGTGCCGTTGGGGGTGCTGATGACGATGCAGCCCCGCTCCTCGGCCAGCATCTTCATGGTATTGGAGAGTTTATCGCTGGCGCAGACGATGATACAGCCCGCCCCCATCTCCAGGGCGGCCAGCTGGCTCTCCACCCGATTGCTCACAACAGCCACGTCCCCCGGGGAGATGGCCCGCTCAATCTGCTCGGCGCTGCCCGCCCCGATGACAATGCGGCCCTCCACCGTCTTGCCGGTGATATCCCCCACCAAAACGGTACCGTCCAGGATATCCACAATGTTCTGGTAGCTGGTCCGGGCGTTTTTCAGGGTGTAGGGATCAATACCGTTCATGTTGGCGGTGGCCACGTCTTTCACAGTGATGACCCCCACCAGGTTCTGCTCCCCGTCCACAATGCACAGGGTGTCCAGCTCCTGGTCCCGCATGGTCATCCAGGCCCGGCGCAGGCTGGTCTCGCCGTCCACCCCTGCGGCGGGGCGGATGTCCACGTCCCGGATATGGGGGCTCACGTCGGTATATAGCTGGGGCAGCGGGACCTTGAAGTAGTCCAGCACGAACTCCGTCTCCCGGTTGAGCAGCCCCGCCCGGCAGGGCTTGCAGGGGCGGTCCGGATTCAAAATATTTTTCAGATTGCTGTAGGTGATGGCGGCGCAGATGGAATCGGTATCCGGGTTGCGGTGGCCGATCACCTTGATGGCGCGGGGATTGACCGTCTTTTTCTCCATAATGTTCCTCCATAGATCAGTATACTGCTCTCATCATACCACGCGCGCCCCTTCTCCGCAAGGGATATCCCCTCATTTGCCCGACTTTTCCGCCCCCTCCGGAGCCGCCAGCAGGCGGTCCTTCCACGGAACGATCCAGGCACCCTCCACGCCGGAAAAATCATGAATGCCGTCAAAATAGGGCTGGAACATGGCAATCCCCTCCCACACCGGCAGGCCGGGCAGGACAGGGGCGCCTGGGGCGATGCGCCGGGCCACCATGGGCAGCTGCCGGCGGTGGACGGCGTCCTCCGGGTGCTCCGCATCCCCCTGCCTGGAGCAGGTCCACATGATATCCCGGTCAAAGTCGAAGAAGCAGGGCCGGCCCTCCCGGATGTCGGGGGACTCCCACAGCACAGTCAGCGCCCCGTCCGCCCTGATTTGGAGGGTCACATGCCGGTATCCGCAGAGGGCCCCGTCCCAGAAACCCGCGTTGAAAAAGACCCGGTCACCATAGGCCCACATCTGGCTGTCCCCTGCCCGCACCTCAAAGTAGCAGAACTTGGCTGTCCCTCCCAGGGCCTTCTCGACTTTTTGTCTCCCGATCCGGTGGCGGATTGTTGCGCCCCCCTCCAGGGGCGTGCAGTTCAGCACCAGCGCCCCGGTCAGGTCCGGGCTCTCCCCGTCCGCCTGGAAGGTCATACGGAACACCCAGTTCTCCGTCAGCAGGCAATACTCCTTCTGGTTGCGCCAGTCCTCCAGGTCGTAGGGGGCGGGCTCCCGCTCCGGCCGGGCTGGACCGCCCTGAAAAAGGACCCGGTACTCCACCGTATGGAGCTGGTGGTCCAGCTTCCGCAGGGCCGCCTCCCCCTGGCCGCTCCACTCCAGCGCAAAGATACTGTCCCCGGCTTGGACCACCTGCGTAACCTCGTTCGGACAGGCCCACTCCAGAACATTCCGCCGGCAGTCCTCCCGGTACAGTTTCCCTCTGTAGACAAACACCGCCGCCTGATCGGACAGGCTTACCGGAACGGGCCAGGGATAGAATCCGTTTACCATGTGATTGCTTTGCTGAGACATAGAAGATCACACTCCTTTTTACGTCGAAATCCCCATATGTTCCCGCCCCCGCGGGGGGCGGGAACACGAAACAATCGGAACATTCAAGAAAAACCGATGCTCCGCCCCTCATTTTTGTCCAGGCCGTGGAACTCCCGGACGATCTCACTAATCGCGCCCTCCACATCCTCCAAAATGACCTGGCAGGCGGTCTCTCTGGTACAGTCCTTAACGTCCGTCAGCCGGGCGGCCACCCGGAGCTTGATCCGGTCCGCCAGGTTGCGCACCTCCCGGCAGTTGCCGAAGGCCCGGCGGTTCAGCCGGCTCCGGAAAAAGTCCTCCGCCTGCCGGTCCGCCCCCTCCGGGAGGCGGTAGCCCTCGAAGGAGAGCATGGTGCGGAGCACCTCCACCAGCTCCGGAGCCTGGAAATTTTGAAAATGAATCTTGAAGGAGATCCGGCTGTTGATGCCGGGGTTGCTCTGGAGGAAGCAAAGCATCCGGTTGTCCGACGGGTCGCTGGCCCCGCCGTAGCCGGCAAAGACCACCAGCCGGTCGCTGCCGTGGTTCTCCAGCTCCACACACAGCTGGCTCAGGGCCTCGGCTCCGAAACTGTCGCCGTTCTTCCCCTCGGTCAGGCTGTATGCCTCATCCAAAATGATAATTCCGTACCGCTCAAACAGGGCGTGGACCTTTGCAGTCGTGTGGCCCACATACTGGGCCTTCAGCTCGGCGGCGTTGATGCAGATGGAATCGGTGTTGCTCAGCAGGTCCCGCTTCCTCATCTCCTCCCCCAGCCAGCGGGCCCAGGTGGTTTTGCCGGTGCCCGGCGCCCCCAGAAAGGCGAAGGTGTAGTGGATATCGCTTGTGGGCAGGCCCAGCTTTCTCCGCCGGCTCTGAAAAGCCATGCCAGCCACAATCTGCTCCAGCTGGGCGCGCACATCCTGCTGCCCCACCAGCTCCATGGTCTTTTTCTCTTTGTGCATCCTCTTCCGGCTGACAAACACCGTGGACAGGTAGTTGAAATCCTTCATGGCCAGCGGCCCCGCCCCCTTGCGGCGAAACAGGGCGTTGGACACCACCTTAGACAGCGTTGCATTGTCCACATCCCCCCGGCGGTCCTCCACCATGCTCAGTATTTTGGCCGCGTCCGAGGGGCGGGACAGGGGTGTCCCCCGCTCCCGGGCCAGCTGGCACAGCACGTCCTTCTTGTAGCGGCTCTTGGGCTTCGGGGGCTCCAGACGGATCACGTCGGTCTCCAGCTCAAAGCTGAGGTCCTCCATGGTGAATTTCTCCTCCCCAAACATGCCGCCAAACTCGCAGTCGCTCTCCTTCGACTTCAGACACAGCAGGAGGATCAGCTCCCGCCCGGACAGATTGTGCACCATCTCCGGGAACCAGGCCAATCCCCCGCCCATCGGGCAGTTTGCCGTCCCCGGTCCGCTCCGCATGGCGTTGGTCACAGCGATGGGCGCGCTGAGGGACAGGGTCCACCAGGGTCTGGCCTGGGCCCGGTGCTCCGGCAGATACATCCGGTTGCCAAACCCAAACCCGCCGTCTGAGGAGTAAAACTGGTTCAGGTCCCAAATTTCCAGACAGGGCATTTTTTCGCTGAAATCCACCGACCGGAACCCCTTATCGCCGCCGTCCCGCCAGTCCGACTTCTCTTCGTATTCCTCCTCATCCACGCTCTCATAGCAGTCTGCGTCGTTGTTTGCCAGCCGGTGGTAGGTGCCGATATACTCCGCTGCCAGCTCCAGCACCTCCATGCTGGCACTCTCCAGCAGATAGATTTTCCGCCCCGGGTCCAAGCTGCGGAGCAGGGGCTCCATATGGGGCTGGGCCTCCAGCTCCTGCCGGATGCTCTCCTCCGTCACCCCCTCCTCCAGCCGGTAGGGGATAAACTGGGCCACTTCTCCCTGATTGCCCACGGGCTCCTTTTTCACCTGGGGCAGAAGAAACCGGTAGTTTACCGTCTGATTTCTGCTCATCTTCACAGCCTCCTTATCGTATCTCTGTAAGGAGACTATAGCAGGCAGAAGGCCGCAAATTTTACGAGCGGTAGGTCTTCAGCGCATCTTCCAGCGTTTTTGCAATCTCCCGGCGCAGGCTCTCCGGTTCCAGCACCTCCACGCTGCCGGCGTATTGCAGGGCGAACAGCTTCACCCCCGCCGGGGCAATGGACATGGATGCCTCCACCATGCCCCCAGGCCGGGGAGAATACTGGGGCACACTGCCGAAAAAGTCGGTGAGCACCCCCAGCATACTGTCCCTGCACAGCAGCCGCACCAGCGTCCGCTTTCCGGGATACATCACCGGGGACCGGTCCCGGTACTCCTCCGGTTCAAAGTCCGGAGGCGGGGCAAACGTCTCTCCGGTCAGCTCCACGTTCAGGATGCGGTCCACCCGCAGATTCATCATATCCCTGTTTTTGCCCACCAGGTAATAGTTTCCGTTGGACCACATGAGGGCGTAAGGTTCAAAGTCCAGCAGGCCGTTGTGCTTCCGCTGGACCAGCACCGGGGTCCAGCGCTGGTCCTTCTGCTCCAGGCGGTACTCGCCGTAGGAAACCCGGACCCTCCGCTTCTCCCGAATCGCCTGGTCCAGCTGGGCAATCACCAGGAACATAGCCCCGCTCCCCCGCTTAAAGGCGTAACGGGCCGGGGGACGGGACTGCTTTCCGGGGTGCAGATGGTTCAGGGCAGTGAGGAACTTTCTGGTCTGTCTCTCGGTGATAAAGGGATACACCTGCACCAGGTCGGAGAAGATGCGCCACTCCCCGTCGGTCAGCGCATTGGCCAGATAGTACCGCCGGGCCCGGTTGTTCCGCTCCTCCAGGTCCCGGCCTCCCTTCTCCCTCTCCCTTGCCGCCTGCCGCTCCTCCCAGTCCTCATAGGGAATCAGGCGAACCCGGCCGTCCTTTGTCCGCTCCTCCGCCACGCACCGCAGCCGGTAGGGAAAGGTCTTTACGTCTACCGGAAAACCCAGCTTGAGCAGCTTGTCCACGGTGGAGTAGGAGGGCGCCTTAAAGGGGGGCGCTGCGGCCTCCAGCGCCAGCCCCTCTCCGGCCAAAACCTGCCCCTCCGGGGTCTCCACCACGATATGGAGCGTTTCCCCCTCGCTGTAGGCGTTGACGGCGGTGAGCCGCTCCTCCTCGGCCACAACGCCGGGAAAGAGCCTGCCCATCAGCTCCCGCTCCTCGGGAAACAGGCGCTCGATGGTGTAGGAGGAGGGGTCCTCCTCCAGCCGCTTCAGGTAATCGCAGATTTCCCGCACCGTCAGCGGGTGCTTTGGACTGGCATGTCTGCGCAGAACCTCCCAGATGGCCTCCAGACTACGGAAGGTATTGCTGTAGGGCTTTTTCCCTTCCTTCCTGGCGGCCTCACTGCTTTTCATACCGTTTCCTCCTTCCCCGCCGGGCTGTCTTCTTGCAAAGCGGATCGTTTTGTTTCAGTGTACCATGATTTTCCGCAAAAAGCAATGAAAACCGCCCGGAACGCCCCTCCCAGGGCCGCTCCGGGCGGCAGTCTCAAAAGCCAATGGACCGTTTATCCTCCATGGGCCGGGCCAGCAGACGCTGGGACGCCCGTTCCAGGTCTGCCAGGGTAAGCGTCTCATCCCGTCCCTCCTCCAGCACCCGCAGGGCCATCTCCTCCACCCCGCCCTGAAACAGCCGGCGGGCCTCACGTCCGTTGCCGAAGTCCTCCCCCTTCCGCCGGCGCAGCTCCGAGAAGAAGGAGCCGCATACCTCCCGGGCGCCCTCGGGCAGTGCGTAACCCTCCTTCTCTGCAAAGCTCTGGACAATCTCCCACAGCGCACCGTCGTCATAGCCGGGAAAGTCCAGCACCTGGGACACCCGGCTGGACAGGCCGGGGTTGGAGGACAGCAGCCGCTCCATCTCCCCCGGATAGGTGGCAAAGATGACGGTGGTCTCCGGTTCCAGCTCCATGTGGCGCACCAGGGCGTTGACCGCCTCGGCGGCGTAGATGTCCTGGCCGTTGTCCAGCAGGGCCCCGGCCTCGTCGATGAAGAGCACGCCTCCCTTGGCCCGCTGGAACAACCCGGCCACCATGGGGGAGGTCTGCCCCAGATAGGCTCCAATAAGCTGCTCCCGGCCCGCCTCCACAAACCGGCCGGTGCCGCAGCCCTCCTCCCGGAGGATGCGGGCCGCCAAACGGGCGGTGACGCTCTTGCCCGTCCCCGGCGGACCGGAGAAGGCCAGATTGCGGCACATGGGCTCCACGGCCATCCCCCGCTGGCGGCGGCGGTCCTCCAGGGCGGCAGCAGCCAGACGGCGGCGGAGGACCTGCTTCACCTGGGTCAGCCCTACCATCTCCTTCAGCTCCCTCCAGCCGGTTTTCCGGTCCTGGAAGGGGGTAAAAACCAGGTCCTGAGTCGTCAGCCTCCCCTTGCAACCCCGCTGGACCGCCCAGGCCACCAGACTCTCTAAATCGGTCTCACAGAACCGCTCCCCCCGGACCCGGCGGACCTGGGCCATCACCTGGTCCAGGTCTACCTGGTTCAGCAGCGCCTCCAGCTCCTGTTTCGTCCCCAGCGGGTTCATCAGGCCGTTGACCCTATCCCGGAGCACTCGGCACAGATAGTCCTGGCCGGGCTGTCCCACCCGGCAGACGTGGTAGCCATGGGTGAAACGCAGCTCCTCCAGCAGCTCCAGGTCCACCTGTCCGGGACCCAGGGCGATAAAACGGTCCAGGGGATGCCCGGCGGCGTCCCGTTCCCGGCCGCAGGCCAGCTGGCGGAGCACCTGCTCTGTGAGGACGGAGCCGGAGGGCGCGGCAACAAGCACCGCCGGGGTGTCCACCTTGGCCAGGCTGAACCGCTCCTCCACCCCGCCGTGAAGAACGGCAACCTTCTGCTTTTTCTCCTCCCTCAGCGAGGGGTCCAGCAGCTTGGGAGAGACCACAGTGAGCGCAGTGGCCAGAGGATTCTCCGTATCCCGGTCCAGAAGGGCCTCCAGCCCGGTACTCTCCCAAAAATTTTCATCCTCACCATCCCGGTTGGCCCTCCCTGAGTTCCGCTCCAGCTGGGCAAAGGTGGCCAGATAGACGGCGGCCTGCCGGGCATAGTAATCGCTGTCGGTAAGCAGAATAACCTGGAGACAGCCCCTCCGCTCCCGAAACAGCCTCTCCAGAGGGACCTGGGCAAACTGCGGGGCCTCCCGGAAGGACCGCAGCAGGACCTCCCGGTCCATATGATCCAGAAGCGGCACATAGCCCAGCTCCTCTGCGGGGATGTCCGTCAGAGAGCACACATGGACCGGGCAGCAGGTGGGCGCGGGCTCCCTACGTTCAGCGGGAACGGACCGGGCCCCAGATTCAGGGACGCAGTTGAGCTTCATTACAGTTCCTCCTGTTCTGTGATCTGGGCGGCCAGGGCCTTCTCCATTTCCTCCGGGTCGAAGGAGACATCCCGCAGCAGCTGCTTGAACTGGGGGAAGTCATCCCCAGCCAGAACCCGCAGCACCGCAGCGCTGTCAGCAATGGTGTTGAACAAAAACTCCAGGTGGGGCTGGCCCTCCAGCGCTTTCCGGCAGACGGTCAGTATATTGGTGATGGCCGTCCCCGTCCGCCGGTATGCCTCCATACGGGGCTCACGGACCTGGGCGGCAAATTCCTTCTTCACCTGCTCCCAGCCGGCCGGAGCGTTCACATCTCCCATGGCCCACCTGCGCAGGATGTCCTGGGCGGGGCGGTCCGCCGGCCGTTCACACCGGGCGGCCAGCTCCTCGCTCAGCCGCTCCACCAGCGCGGGCTCCTGCTCCAGCTGCTCCGCCAGCTCCCGCAGCTGCCCATAGACCGCAGCGGCGGTGTCGTCCAGGCCGGCGGCCTCCTCCGCCATGGTCTGCACCCGGCGCAGAAGGGCGGACACCAGCGACCAGCTGCGCTGGAAGTTCATCCGTTTGATATCGGCCAGCGCCCTGGGGGAGGCTTCCAACACCTGCTCAATCGTCCCGGAGGCGATAACCGAGGCGTACTGGGTGTAATAGCTGAAGAAGGACCTGGCCACATCTCCCGCCTGGACATACTGGGCCGTCAGGGCCAGGTCAGGCTGCCGCCCCGTCATCTCCAGGCAGGTCATCATAACAGACAGGTCCTCCCACCCCCGGGCGGTCACCAGGGCGGTGCCCGCATCGTCCCGGCGGCAGACATAGAAGTGGTCCTTGTGGTTGTCCAGGTAAGACAGCACCACCGGATGGATGTTCCTGGTCTTGGCATAGGCCCGCCAGGCGGGATAATCCGGGACGATGTGGACCAGGCGCATCCGGTCGGCGGTGACCGGGTCCAGGTCGGAGGCCGCCCGGTTGTACTCCGCGGGGTTGCCTGCCAGCACCAGCATCCAGCCGTCTGGGATGGCGTGGGGCCCGAAGGATTTGTCCTGGAGCAGCTGGAGCATGATGGGCCGCAGGGATTCGGAGGCGCAGTTGAACTCATCCAGGAAGAGGATGCCCCCCTGTAGGCCGGTGTCCTCCATGGTTCGGTAGATTTGGGCGATGATTTCGCTCATGGTGTACTCCGTCATAGAGACAGTTCTGTCCCCCACCGTCCCCTGGACCAGCCGGGGCAGGCCGATGATGGACTGCCGGGTGTGGTGGGTGATGGAGTAGGACAAAAAGGCCAAGCCCTTGTCCCGGGCCACTTGGCGGACGATCTCCGTCTTGCCCACCCCTGCCGGACCCATCAGGCACACGGGCCGGGCCCGGCGGCGCTCCACCCGGTAGCGGCCCCGCTGGTCTCGGGCAAAGTAGATGTCGGCGGCCTGGGCAATGGTGTCCTTGGCCTGAGCGATGGTTACGGTTTCAACAATTTGGCTTTTCATTGCGGCGCCTCCTTCAAGGTAAAGTCAGTTTCATTCAGATACAGGGCGTTGACCCAGGGCGGGATGTCCGGTCTTCCCCACATGTACTCATCCCCCAGCAGCAGAAAGGTAACGGGGTAGTCGGGGGCCTCCTGGGGAAAATCCCCGTCCCCGTCGGACAGATACAGCAGTCCCCTCACCCGTGGCATGAGCCCCTCCTCCCGGCGCCGGGCCACCCGCTCAAAGACCGGACGGAAATCCGTCCCGCCGAAGCCCTGGGGGGTAAAGTCCCGCAAAAAGCTGTCCAGCTGGTCCGCGCTCTCCAGCAGGACCTCCTTCTGGATTTCCGCGTCGCACTGGAGGGCCAGCACCCGAAAGGAGGAGGCCCCGGCGGAGATGTCCCGCAGCAGGCTCAGCGTCTCCCGCAGGAAGCGGCGGCACACCTCCCCGGAGCAGGAGCCGGAGGTGTCCAGGGCGATAACAATGTCGTCGGGAGCCGGGGGCTCGCTGAGCTCCGAGGGCTCCAGCAGGGGGATGTCCCCGTACT
This sequence comes from uncultured bacterium, assembly GCA_949840775.1. Taxonomy (GTDB): domain Bacteria; phylum Bacillota; class Clostridia; order Oscillospirales; family Oscillospiraceae; genus Lawsonibacter. The sequence continues at coordinate 30,342 of CATKXO010000026.1, forward strand.
GCTCCAGCCCCAGGTAGTACCACCGGGGGTCGAAGCTGTCCGGGTCCAGCAGCAGACGCTCATTGGGTACGGCAAACCGCCGCAAAAACTGCTCATAGGAGATGCCGTTCTCCTCCGCCGGGTCCAGGTCTTCCATCAGCATCCCGGCCAGGGAGCCCCAGCTGTCGTTTTGCCGGGCCTGGCCGGCCATCTCGCCGCGCATCCTCCCCCAGTCCGGAGCTTCATCCCCTGCCCGGCCCGCTTGTCCGGCTTTCCCCTCCCCCCTCCCGGAGCTGCCCTCCCGCCTGCCTTCATTGGACTGAACCGTCCGCTCCACCACCGGAGGCGACCAGCGGCCGTGGTCGTCCTGAGCCACCTCCTGCGCCTGTGCCTCGCGGTATAAATTCTCCCGGAGCTCCTCATCCTCCCCGCACCGCTGTACCAGCCGGGCCAGGGGCAGGTCCGTATGCCAAAACCAGCCCGATACCGTCTGCCTGTGGTTCAGAGCCCCTATCAGCTCGTCGATTTTCCAATCGGCCGCAGTATCAAACAGGCCGGTATCGCTCTGAATCCTTCTGGCCGGCAGATGGCCCATCAGGCAGTGGAGGGTGACGTGGAGCAGCTGGCGGGCCAGACTGTTCCGGTCGGCCTGGAAGTCCCGAATCACCCGCTCCGGGTCGTACCACAGGCGGACCCCGTCGGTGGCCAGCGGCCCCGGGATGGGGCTGACCTCCTCCCGCAGGGCGTAGATGGGGGCCAGCATAATGGGACACTTCTGGGTGATATACCGCCTGGAGTAGAGCAATATCTTTTGGGCCAGCTCCCGCCGGTCCTGGGCATGTTCACAGCTCATAATCCACCTCTTTTTTCACATAGGCCAGTAGCATCACCCGGTTAAGGCGGGGGTGCTCCTTGTTCACGCAGAACCGCAGCAGGGCCTCCGGGTCCTCCCCGGCCAGTAGCTTTCCGGGCTGGAGCTGCTCCTCCACCTGCTCCGGTGTACCGTAGAGCAGCAGGCTGAGGGCCAGATTGCTGATGATTCCCTGCGGGTCGGTCCTCCGCTGAATCATGGCGCAGTTCTGAAAGACCAGCTCCAGCTCCTCCGGGTTCGTTTCCCCGGCCAGGAACTCGTGGACACAGGTGTGCCGGTCCACGGCGGGGATGGGCCCGTACGGAAGACGCTCCAGCCAGAGCCGCAGGGTTCTGAAAAACGCCTCGTTCCCCACCGTATCCGGAAAGCCCCGCAGGGGCACCTTCCGTCCCTTGATCCGCTGAATCCAGGGTCCCAAAACGCGCTCGGCCAGATTCGCCTCCTCGTAACACCACAGGAAATAGCTGACCAGCAGCTGGCAGGCCCGCCATCCCCGCAGGAGCTGGGGACAGGCGGCAAGCAGGCAGTCCAGGGTCAGAACCCGCTCGGTCAGCTCCTTCCGGTTTTCCTCGTCCAACTGCTCCCCCTCCGGCTCCGGTATCCTGTCCGGAAAGTGTTTCAGGACCCGCTTCCCCTCCTTCAGAGAAACCCCCCGTTCCCGGCAGATACGGCGCACCAGCGCCCAATTCCCGGTCCGGGCAGCGTGGACCATTGTCAGCTGGTCCGGGATGGGAACCGGGTCCCGAAAGGTGGGGTCCTTCCCCAGCAGCCGGGGAGCCGCAGCCTGGAGGCAGAAGTCCAGCATAGTCATCCCGGAGTCTGCAAGGCTCCAGCAGGCCAGCAGCCGGGGGGTCAGGGCAACGTCCAGCTCCGGCTCCCGGAGCAACCGCTCCACACATCGCAGGGCGCCCCCCTCCATCGCGGCCTCCAGCGGGGAGATATACCGGGGACGGCGGTACCGGTTGACGTTTCCGCCCCGTTCAAGCAGAAGGTCCAGCAGGTCCGCCCTGTCCATGCTGGCCGCCTTCTCCACCAGGCCGTATTCATGGCTCCAGGACTTCTTGTGCAAAAACCGTTCCAGCGGGGGACTGTGGTCCAGAATCGCCGTAAACGCCCGCCGGTTCAGCCCCGCGTCCAGGGCGGTCATACACACCTCAAAGGCCGTATCCGGAAAAAAGGGCTCCTCCCGCTGCCGCAGCAGGGCGTAGATGGTGGGGTAAACCCGCTTCCGAATGGCCTCCTCCAGCCGGCTAAGGGTTTCATCATACCAGCTCGGGGGTTCTCTGCCGAACAGATCGAACATAGTACCGTCCAGATTCAGCTCCGGCGCATTCCATATTTCGCTCATCTTCCAATCTCCTTTCTGTATCCAGATTACCACCCGGACAGGGGCAAATTTTATGAGCGATTTCTCTCTGAATCAGTCCATAAGCTCCCGGACGGGCTGCCCTCCGTACATCTCCAGCAGCAGGGCACACTCCTCCTGGCCCGCCAGCAGGGCCACATCCAGCGGCGTGACGATGGGAGCCTCGTCCGAATCCACCCGCAAAGTATTCATCCCCGTGGAGCAGTCCAGCCCGTTCGGGTCGGCCCCCAGCTCCAGCAGTGTGCTCAGGCAGGCGGCAGAGCCCATCTGGGCGCACCGGGCCAGGGCATTCAGCTCCCCCTTGCGGTCCGGATAGGTCCGGGGGGTGAGAAACATCTCCGGCTCCATCGGATACAACAGCTCCACCATCTCGGCGGCATCATACTTGCAGACCTGCAAAACCAGCTGCTTAATGCTGCTCTCATTGAACTGGCGGGTGCTGCCGGCCAGCCGGTCCAGCTCCTTCAGCCACCACTCGCCCCACTCCTGGCCCATTTTTGCTTTCAAATACAGGCCAATCTGGTAGTGGTCCACCCCCTCCGGGTCCTGGGGACACCAGGTATATCTGGGCCAGGGCCCCTTAATCTCACAGTTCATAACGACGCTCCTCTCTCAATCCCAATATTGTCATCAGCAGTAAGGTATCCTTATAGAGGGCGCCGCCCTCCTTCGCCTTCCAGTCCAGGTAGGCAATCGCCATCTCCGGGTCCTCTCCCTCCAGAATGGCCCGGGCCTCGGGGCTTTTCAGCATCCGCTGGCGGCACTGGCTCTCCACATCGTCGTGGACTTCCAGACAGTGGAGCATGGCGTTCAGCATGGCAACGGCCAGCCCGCTCAGCCCGCCCTCCGGGGCCTCGCCGGTCACCTCCATGCACTCCACAATATCCAGCACCCTCTGGGCCCCCAGGTTGGGACGCACAGCACAGCGGTCGATACGGATGTGGACCTGGGAATGGCTGAGCAGTCCCCGAAACAGATGATACGATTTCAGGCTCCCGTCACAGATGGGCAGCTTCTCCAGCACAACAGCGGCCACCAGGTGGGGCGGGATCAGGGGCAGGGCCTGCCAGGCCCAGTTGGCATCATTCGATTTCCACTGCTCGTCGTCGGCCCACTCGATGAAGTGCCGGGCGATCCGCAGGTCGAACCACTCCGGATGCTTTTCCAGGCAGCGCAGGAACAGGGGGTTGTCCCGGTCCCGGAACTCTCCCGGGTCCAGCAGCTCCGCCAGTTCCATGCCGTATCTGTCCTCCACCAGCGCCATTACAGCCCGTTGCCGCTCCTCATCCCCTGGCAGAGGGGTCCCGCTCAGTATGTTTCGGGCCTCGAGGGACAGCTCCTCCGCCCGCTCCGGAAGCAACCGCGCCACGCACCGCAGTGCACCACAGCACATGGCCGCCCCCAGCGGGTCGTATTTCTGCATGAGTCTTCTGAGGTTATCGTCCCTCTTTTCCCCACTGCCATCGCCCTTGGACTCCATCCGAAACATGTGAAACATGTCCAGGTGGAAGCCTCGCTCAAAAATCTCATATGACCAGGCTGACATATCCTCTGTCCATTCACGGACCAGGTTGGGATGAAACTCATTTCTGATCAAACCCCAATCCTGGTAATAGTCCCGCCTCAGCAGCTCCTCCACCGACACCAGGTCGTCCAGGGCGGCGGCCACCACTAGCAGCGTGGAGCACACCCTGATCCGCCAGCCCCCTCCGGGACGGACAAACTCCCCGGCGCAGTAGACCTGGCCCTCCGGTCCCAGGTCCAGGATCTGCCTCAGCAGCCAGGCAGGGCGGCGAAAGGCCAGGGGCGCGTAGACCGCCGTCTCATGCCAGGACAGGCTCTCCCGCTTGTCCAGCATCCGTTTCGCCGCCCGGAGGTTTCCTGCCTCCAGGGCGCGGTACAGCGGGTCAGTCCGCCACCGCTCCGGAATCTCTTTTTGCATCATAACAGCGCCTCCTTTTCTCTGTTGCCTGCATTCTACCCTCCCCGCCCCGGCAAATTTTACGAGCGAAAAATTTTTTTGCTCATAAAATTTGCCCGGACCTGCGGAGTATGATGGAGCCACAACACAAACAAGGAGGAACATACTTATGTTAACAATGCCCTATGTGGTGGAGAGCAAAGACGGCCGAGGGTACGACATCTTCTCCCGCCTGCTGAAGGACCGGGTGGTCCTGCTCACCGGCGAGGTCACGGACGAATCCGCCGCCCTGGTCACCGCCCAGCTGCTCTTTCTGGAGGCCCAGGACCCGGAGAAGGACATCTCCCTCTATATCAACAGTCCCGGCGGCTCAGTCACCGCGGGGATGGCCATCCTGGACACCATGGAGCACATCCGCTGCGACGTGTCCACCATAGCCATGGGGCTGGCAGCGTCCATGGGGGCAGTGCTGCTGGCCGCCGGGACCAAAGGCAAGCGCCGGGCCCTGCCCCACGCCGAGGTAATGATCCACCAGCCTCTGGGGGGCCGGGGCGGACAGACCACCGACGTGCTCATCCACGCCCGCCACCTGGAGAGGTGCCGGGAAACTCTCACCGGCCTGCTGGCCGGCTACACCGGTCAGGACCGGGAAAAGCTGGCCGCCGACATGGAGCGGGACTGTTTTCTCACCGCCCGGGAGGCCCTGGATTACGGCCTGGTGGACCAGGTGCTGTAAAGGAGGTGTTTCCATGGACTATGACAGCACCCTGAAGCTCTGTTTCCTGCTGGGTTTTCTGTGCTGCTGGCTGATCTCCCTCACCATCCGGGCCGTGACAGGGGCCGTCCGCCTGTTTCTGCTGCGCATGGAGGTCCGGGAGCTCTGCCGGCAGGTGGAACAGCTGGAATATTTCGGGGAACACCCGCCCGGCGATGGTACGTCTTCCCCCTAAAACGTAAAAAAGCCCGTCCCCAACCGCACTTTACGGTCAGGGACGGGTTTTTACGATTCCTCGGGGATTGTCAATCCGTTAAAAGGGTCTCAACACCCTGTTCCTCCAGGGCGGCCAGCGCCTCCGGGGGAATGTTTCCATTGGTCACCACCAGCTGTGGCACACTCCGCCGGGGCAAATTCAGGGGCACCACCCCCCGGCGGCCAAACTTCTCGCTCTCGGTCAGCACCACCACCTGCTCCGCCTGATGGGCCATGTCCCGCACCGCCTGGGCCCGCATGTGGTCCTGGTTGGTAAAGCCGGTGCGGCAGTCATAGCCGTCCACGCCAATAAAGAAGCGGTTCACAAAAAAGCCATCGGCGCACAGCCGCACCATGGGTCCCACCATGACCTGGGCTTCCGGCTGATAGACGCCCCCCAGAAGGATGATCTGAAAGGCACACTTCCCCCGGATGTAGGAGGCGATGAACGCGCTGTTGGTGATGACCGTCAGTTCCTTCCGCCGCTGGGCCAGCACATCAGCCAACAGGGCACAGCAGCTGCCGCTCTCGATCATGATGGTGTCGCCATTCTCCACCAGCTCCGCCGCCCGCTCCGCAATCTTTCGCTTGGCCTCATAGTGGTAGGCGATACGGCTCTGAATGTCGTCAGAACTGCGCAGAAGGGCATAGCCGTGTTCCCGGATGATGATCCCCCGGCGTTCCAGCTCATCCAGGTCCTTGCGCATGGTGACCTGAGACACCCCCGCCTGTTCGGCCAGGACGGAGACCTCCAGCCTGTTTTCTGCGGTGAGCAGCTCCAATATAACAGTTTCACGATCTTTTTTCATGGTTTTCCCCTGTCCTGTCTTTTCTGAGCAATTAAATAAATGCGTTGATCCCGGCATCCAGAAGCGCCTGGCGGAACCCGGCCAGGTCCTCCTCATGGAGGGCGGGGACATCCCGATAGGCGTACTCCCGCCCCAGCAGTCCGTACTTGTTCTCCCCGAACTGGTGGAAGGGCAGCAGCTGAACCCGGTCCGCCCCCACCTCCCGCAGGCGGGTTGCAAAGCCGGCGGCGTCCTCCAGGCTGTCGTTGTAGCCGGGAATCACCGGCAGCCGGGGCAGGACCTCCTTCCCGGCTCGGATGGCCCTGGCCATGTTGTCCAGAATCAGGCGGCTGTCCACGCCGGTCCCCTCCCGGTGTCTGACCGGGTCCCAGTGCTTCATGTCAAAGAGCAGCAGATTGGCCAGGGCCGTCACCCGGTCAAAGACCGCCGGCTGGGCATAGCCGGTGGTCTCGATGGCCGTATGGACCCGCCGCACCCCCAGCTTGGTGAGCAGCCCGGCGGCAAAGTCCGGCTGGGCCAGGGGTTCGCCCCCGGACAGGGTCACCCCGCCGCCGCTCTCCTCGTAGAAGTCCCGGTCCTGGAGGCAGATTTTTACCGCCTCCTCCGCAGTCATCCGCTGCCGGTCCGCCGCCAGCGTCAACCCGTTTTCCAGCTGACAGGGCGCCGGGTCCTGGCTCTCCGGGTTGGCGCACCAGCGGCACCGGAGGGGACAGCCCTTTAAAAATACCACGGTGCGGATACCCGGACCGTCGTGGAGGCTGAATTTTTGGATGTTGAACACAACGCCGGTCTGTTCTGACATAGGTCTGCGCCATCCTTCCCTGAAATTGATAAGAAAAGTATAGCACATCCCCTTTTCATTGTAAAGCAAAAACTTACGAACAAAAATATTTTATCTTTTGTTAATAAATCTATTGACGAAACCTCCCTGCTGTAGTATCATTTAATTATGGACGAAATATAAAAGGTTGCAAACGAAAGGAGCGCCTATTATGAACAGCCATTTTGGTGAGCTTACCCCCCGCATGAAGCAGTTCCGGGAGGAGCTGCTGGCCGCCCAGCCCCAGGTCTGCGTAGAGCGGGCCCTGATTACCACTCAGGTCTACCGGAACAACCAGGATCAGCCCCTGGCCCTCAAGCGGGCGCTGATGCTCAAGGCGGTGCTGGAGCGGATGACCATCTTCATCGAGCCCCAGACCCTCATCGCCGGCAACCAGGCCAGCTCCAACCGCAGCGCCCCCATCTTCCCGGAGTACGCCATGAAGTGGGTCATCGACGAGCTGGACCAGTTTGACAAGCGGGACGGCGACGTGTTCCACATCACCGAGGAGAACAAGCAGAAGCTGCGGGACATCGCCCCCTTCTGGGAGCACAACACCCTGCTGGACCGGGGACTGGCCGCCTTTCCGCCCCACTCCAAGCTGTACTACGACCTGGGGATCATCAAATCCGAGGGCAACATCACCAGCGGCGACGCCCACTGCGCCGTGGATTACGGCCGGATGCTGAAGGTGGGACTGAAGGACTACGAGCGCCGGGCCCAGGAGAAGCTGGACGCCCTGGACCTGACCGACTATAAGAACATTCAAAAGAGCTACTTCTACCGGGCCATCCTCATCGTCACCCAGGCCGTGAAGGACTTCGCCGCCCGGTTTGCCGCCCTGGCGGAGGAACAGGCCGCCTCCGCGGAGGAGGGCCGCCGGGCCGAGCTGCTGGACATGGCCGCCGCCCTGCGGAAGGTCCCCTACCAGCCCGCCGGGAGCTTCCGGGAGGCAGTGCAGGCCCTGTGGCTGGTCCACCTGGTCCTCCAGATCGAGTCAAACGGACATTCCCTGTCCTACGGGCGGATGGACCAATACCTGAACCCCTATTACGAGGCCGACCTGAAATCCGGGCGCATCACCGAGGAGGCGGCCTGCGAGCTGATGTGCAACCTCTGGCTCAAGACCTACACCATCAACAAGATTCGCTCCTGGAGCCACACCCAGTTCTCCGCCGGCTCCCCCCTGTACCAAAATGTCACGGTGGGCGGCCAGACGGCGGACGGCCGGGACGCCACCAACCACATGAGCTGGATGATTCTCAAATCGGTCGCCCAGTGCCACCTGACCCAGCCCAACCTGACGGTCCGCTACCACAAGGGTCTGCCCGACGACTTTATGCGGGAGTGCTTGGAGGTGGTCCGCTGCGGCTTCGGTATGCCCGCCTTTAACGACGACGAGGTCATCATCCCCAGCTTCATCGCCAGGGGGGTCAAGCCGGAGGACGCCTACAACTACTCCGCCATCGGCTGCGTGGAGACCGCCGTTCCCGGCAAATGGGGCTACCGCTGCACCGGGATGAGCTTCCTCAACTTCCCCAAGGCCCTGCTCATCGCCATGAACGACGGCGTAGACCCCGCCTCGGGCACCAAGCTATGTGAAGGCATCGGCCACTTCAAGGACTTCACCAGCTTTGACCAGGTTCTCCAGTGCTGGGACAAGGTCATCCGGGAGATGTGCCGCCAGTGCACCATCATCGACGCCACCTGCGACATGGTGCTGGAGCAGGACACCGCCGACATCCTCTGCTCCGCCCTCACCGACGACTGCATTGAGCGGGGGCTGAACATGAAGGAAGGGGGCGCGGTGTACGACTTCATCAGCGACCTCCAGGTGGGCATCGCCAACCTGGCCGACAGCCTGGCCGCCATGAAGAAGGTGGTCTTTGAGGACAGGGCCGTCACCCCCGCCCGGCTGTGGGAGGCCATGCAGGCCGACTTCCAGGGGGAGGAGAACCAGCGCATCCGCGCCCTGCTGGAGAGCGCCCCCAAGTACGGCAACGACGACGACTATGTGGACCGGCTGGTGGTGGACGCCTATAACGTGTACATTGACGAGATGAAGAAGTACCACAACACCCGTTACGGCCGGGGGCCCATCGGCGGGGTGTACTACGCCGGCACCTCCTCCATCTCCGCCA